>NZ_JBVJQR010000001.1:0-609046 GCF_055608425.1 Kitasatospora sp. NPDC036934
GCCGACAAATCCCAAACAGGACAGTCGAGACGTCAGTCAGGCGGAGGGTCAGACCCACCGGCAACATCATCACGTCACATCCTCACTGTCAGGCGACGGTCAGGACGATCTTGCCGGTGGTGCGGCCCCGCTCGCCGAGTTCGTGGGCCTTGGCGGCCTGGTCGAGCGGGAGGACGGTCTCGACCACGGGCCGCAACGCGCCCCGGTCGGCCAGGGCGGTGAGCTCGCGCAGGCCCCGGTGGTCGGGCTCGACGAGGACCCAGGTCGCCCGTACGCCGTCGCGGGCCGTGGGGACGTCGCCCGGGCCGGGCAGGGTGATCAGGCGGCCGCCGGGCCGCAGGACCAGCAGCGAGCGCTCGGCGGTCTCGCCGCCGAGGCCGTCGAGCACCACGTCCACGTCGGACACGGCCTCCTCGAAGCGGACCGCGCGGTAGTCGATCACCTCGTCCGCGCCCAGTTCGCGCAGCAGCCCGTGCTTGCCCGCGCTGGCGGTGCCGATGACGTGGGCGCCGCGGGCCTTGGCGATCTGGACGGCCAGGTGGCCGACCCCGCCGGCCGCCGCGTGCACCAGCACCCGCTCGCCGGGGCGCACGTCCGCCGCGTCGACCAGGGCCTGCCAGGCGGTCAGCCCGGCCAGCGGCAGCGCCGCCGCCTCCACGTGGGTCAGGCCGGCCGGCTTCGGAGCGAGGTGCCGGGCCGGTGCCACCACGTACTCGGCGTAGGCGCCCGCCTGGCGCGGGAAGAGCGGCATCCCGTAGACCTCGTCACCGGGGCGGTGGATGCCCACCCCGGGGCCGACGGCCTCGACCGTGCCGGACACGTCCCAGCCGACGGCGGGCACGTCACCCCACTCGATGAGGCCCCCGCTGGCCCGGGTCTTCCAGTCCACCGGGTTCACCCCGGCCGCGTGCACCCGCACCAGGACTTCGTTCAGCCCGGGCTCGGGCCGCGCCAGCTCCCGCTCGACCAGCTGCTCGGGACCGCCCCACTGCTCCACCACCACTGCACGCATGACCGTGTGCCTCGTTCTCTTCGGATCCGGTTGGTTCGCGTCGCCGCCGGGGCTCCCCGGCGGCGACGCGGTCAACGATCCGGAATCCGGGCCGCTCGCGGGGTTGGCCGTCCGGCCACTATGTGACAGGATCTGGCCATGGGCAGGATTCGGTCGGTAACACCGCAGAACACCTCGGACCGGGCGCCGGCGGCCCCCGGTCCGCACCGGATCGCCGTGCTGGCCCTGCCCGGGGTCCCGCCGTTCGAACTGGGCATCCCCTCAAGGGTGTTCGGCAGCGCCCAGGACGCCGAGGGCCGCCCGCTCTACGAGGTCACCGTCTGCACGGCCGACGGAACCGCCGTCCTCAGCGACGCCGGCTTCACCGTGCAGCCGGCCGCCGGCCCCGAGGCCATGGCCGCGGCGGACACCGTGATCATCCCGCCCACCCACGCGATGCCGGAGCTGGCCCGCGGCGGCCCGCTGCCGCCCGAGGTCACCGCGGCCGTCGCCCGCATCCGCCCCGGCACCCGGCTGGTGTCCATCTGCTCCGGCTCCTACGTGCTCGCCGCGGCCGGACTGCTCGACGGCCGGCCGGCGACCACCCACTGGAACCTCGCCCCCGAGTTCCGCCGGGCCTATCCGGCGGTCAAGCTCGACGAGGAGGTCCTCTTCGTCGACGACGGCGACGTGCTCACCTCAGCGGGAGTGGCCGCGGGCGTCGACCTCTGCCTGTACATCATCCGCCGCGACCACGGCGCGGCCATCGCCAACCGGGCCGCCCGGATGTGCGTCGTGCCGCCGTGGCGGGACGGCGGGCAGGCCCAGTACATCGACCGTCCCGTCCCGGACCCCACCGTCGCCGCCACCACCGCCACCCGGGCCTGGGCCCTCGACCACCTCGGCGAACCGCTGCCCCTCACCCGGCTCGCCGAGCACGCCCGGATGAGCCTGCGCTCCTTCACCCGGCGCTTCCGCGACGAGGTCGGCATGACCCCGGTCCAGTGGCTCACCGCCCAGCGGCTCGAACTGGCCAAACAGCTCCTGGAGACCACGGACCTGTCCATCGACCTGGTCGCCCACCGGGCCGGCTTCGGCACCGCGAACTCCCTGCGCGCCCACATGCGGGCCTCGTTCGGCATCTCACCCGCCTCCTACCGCCGCACCTTCGGCGCCGACGACCGGGTACCCGCGCTCAGGTGACGGACGGCCGGACGGGCGGACAGATGGCCGGCCGGCCGGCCGGGCGGGCGGATGGACTGGCGGACGGCCGGGCGGGCGCGGTCAGGGGGGTGGTGCGGGCAGTTCCACCGTGACGCGCAGGCCGCCGCCGGGCCGTGGGGCGAGGGTGAGGGTCCCGTCGTGCGCCCGGGTGATGGAGCGGACGATCGCCAGGCCGAGCCCGACACCCGCGTGGTCGGTGCGGATCCGGCCGGTGCCGCGCTGGAACGGTTCGGTGAGCGTCGCGACCAGTACCGGGGCGAGCGGCTCGCCCGTGTTGTCGACGGTCAGCAGCGCGGCCCCGGGACGGACCCGGGTGTCGACCCGTACCGTGCCGCCGGCGGGCAGGTTGTGGACGATCGCGTTGTGCACGAGGTTCACGGTGAGCTGGAGCAGGAGCGCCGGCGATCCGCTCGTGGGGGCGACGGTGCCGGAGGTCTCCAGGGTGACGCCGTGCCGTTCCGCGAGCGGCAGGAGGGTCTCGGTGGCCTCCTCCGCCAGCAGGGACAGGTCGACGCGCTCCCGGGCGAAGGAGCGCCGGTCGGCCCGGCTGAGCAGGAGCAGCGCCTCGGTGAGTTCGATCGCCCGGGTGTTGACGACGTGGAGGCGGTCGATGATCTCGCGGGCGTCCCGGTCGGGATCGGTGCGGGCGACGTCGAGGAGTGCCTTGGAGGTGGCCAGCGGGGTGCGCAGCTCGTGCGAGGCATTGGCGGCGAACCGCTGCTGTTCGCCCACGTGCGCTTCGAGCCGGGCCAGCATCGTGTCGAAGGCATCGGCGAGTTCCCGGAACTCGTCCGCGCGGCCGGGTAGTCGGATCCGGTGCGCGAGTGACCCGGTGGAGGCCTTCCGGGCGGCCTCGGTGATGCGGGTCAGCGGGGCCAGCACCCGGCCGGCCAGGACCCACCCGCCGACCAGGCCGAACACCAGCAGGAACGCCAGCACCACGGCCGCCCTGGGGGCGAAGACGCGCAGGAGGTTCGACCGGACGGGGAACACCCCGTGGGTCGGGGTGTCGGTGGCGCCGGCGATCAGGAACGCCCGGTCGGGGACGTAGCGCAGCAGGAACAGCCACACCGCGGCGAGCAGCAGGACGGCGGCGACCATCAGGAACCCGGCGTAGCTGAGGGCGAGTTTCAGCCGGACGCTCGGCCCCGGTGACCTGGGCTCCGGACAGGACCTAGCCACGCCGCCCGCCTTCGCCTGACGTCGACCCGGATGCCGCCCCCGGCCCGTCCGGCGCCGTGTCGATGCGGTAGCCGACGCCCGGCACGGTGGCGATGATCCAGGGTTCACCGAGGCGCTTGCGCAGCGCCGAGACGGTGATCCGCACGGCGTTCGTCAACGGGTCGGCGTTCTCGTCCCAGGCCCGTTCCAGCAGTTCCTCGGCGCTGACCACGCCGCCCTCCGCGGCGACGAGGACGTCGAGCACGGCGAACTGCTTCCTGGTCAGCGCGACGAAGCGGCCGTCCCGGTAGACCTCGCGTCGGAACGGATCCACCCGCAGGCCCGCGAGTTCCCGCACCGGGGGCCGGCTGTGGCCGCGTCTGCGGTCCAACGCCCGGAGTCTGAGGGCGAGTTCACGGAGCTCGAAGGGCTTGGTGAGGTAGTCGTCGGCGCCGAGTTCGAACCCGGAGGCCTTGTCGTCGAGACGGTCGGCCGCGGTGAGCATGAGGATCGGCAGGCCGCTGCCGGAGGCGACGATGCGCCTGGCGATCTCGTCACCGGACGGCCCGGGGACGTCGCGGTCGAGGACGGCGATGTCGTAGGTGTTGACGGCGAGCAGCTCCAGCGCGGTGTCCCCGTCACCGGCGATGTCGGCCGCGATCGCCTCCAGTCGCAGGCCGTCCCGGATGGCCTCGGCCAGGTAGAACTCGTCCTCGACGATCAACACGCGCATCCCCCGATGCTACGAGCCGGTGCCTATCGTCCGCGTATCGGAAATCGCATACGGCCCGGCAACACCGTGCCGCGTTGACTGGCGGCATGAACCACGAGCAGGACGCGACGATGACCGCGGGGGAGCGCCCGGCGCCGATGACGGGGGCTGGATCAGGGGCGGGAACAGGGGCGGGAACAGGGGCGGGAACGGGAACGGGGGAGCCGGGCGGTGGTCGGGGGAGCGGCCGGCGCGCGGCGCTGCGCCGGGCGGCCCGCGCCCTCTCCCGGCCCGAGCCGTGGCGGCGCGGGCCGCTCCTGACGGCGCTCGCGCTGCTGCTCGGCCTGGTCCTGCTGCTGCACGCGGAGATCCCGAACGCCGGCTGGCACCTCGGCAGTCTGGTGGAGACCTTCCTGCCGTGGTTCGGCCTGTTCGTCCCGCTGCTGCTGGCCGCCGCGCTCTGGCGCCGCTCCGCCGCCGCGGTGCTGGCGCTGCTGCTGCCCGTCGTGGCGTGGCTCAACCTGTTCGGTGGCCTGCTGACCGACAAGTCCCGCCCCGGCGGTGACCTCACCGTGGTCGAGCAGAACGTGAACGCCGACAACCCCGACCCGGCCGGCACCGCCCGCCACCTGGCCGGGTCCGGCGCGGACCTACTGGCCCTGGTGGAGCTGGCCCCGCAGGCCGTGGGCACGTACGAGACGGGGTTGGCGGCGGAGTACCCCTACCACGTGGTGCGGGGCACCGTCGGCCTCTGGAGCAGGCTGCCGCTGGGCGAGGCCCAGACGATCGACGTCGTGAACTACGGGCCGCTGGCCGACCGCAAGCCGGCGAACGACAAGACGGCCGGGAACCGGGCGCTGCGCACCACGGTGGTCACCGAGCGCGGGCCGCTGGCGGTGTACGTGGCACACCTGGGGTCCGTCCGGGTGTACCCCGGGGCGGGCTTCGCGACGGCCTCGCGCGACATCGGCGTGCAGGCGCTCGGCAGGGCCCTGGCCGCCGACCCGAGCGAGCGGACGCTGCTGCTCGGGGACCTGAACGGCAGCCTGGACGACCGCGGGTTCGCCGGCCTCACCGCACGGATGCGCTCGGCCCAGGAGACGGCCGGGGACGGCTTCGGCTTCAGCTATCCGGCCTCCTTCCCGGTGGTGCGGATCGACCAGATCCTGGTCCGCGGCGTGACGGCGACGAACTCCCGGGTCCTGCCGGACACCGGCAGCGACCACCTGCCGGTCGCGGCCGGCATCAGCTGGTGAACGCTCCGGCCCGCCTGGCTGCCGTCCCCGCCGACCGGCCGCCGTTCCGCTGACGGGTCGCCGCCCCGCCGTCCCGCTGACCGGCCGCCGGACGGGTGGATTGCGTGGCTGACGGCGCGCGGCGGCGGCCTGGGGCGCGCCCCGCCGTTCACACTCCCGCCGTACGGCGGACGGCGGCACCGAGGAACCGGGGCCGCGCCGCCCGGACGAGGGAGGACCTCGATGCATCGTCACGGCGCAGCCAGTCGCACCGCCCACGGCCCCGGCCGGGCCGTCGCCGCGCCCGCGCTGGCGGGCCTGCTGCTGAGCGGCCCGCTGCTCGCCGGATGCACCTCCGCGGCCGCCACCGACCCAGAGGCCGCCCCCACCCCGGACCCCTCCTCCGCCCCGGCGACCGCCCCGGCGACCGCGCCGCCCGCCCAGCCGGCGCCGCAGCTGACGGAGCAGCAGGTGAACGCCTCCGTGGACCGGATCGACGGCTACGTGCGGGACGCGATGGCCAAGACCGGTGTCCCCGGGGTGGCGATCGCGGTGGTGTACCAGGACAAGGTGATCCACGCGAAGGGCTTCGGGGTCCGTGAGCTGGGCAAGCCGGACCAGGTGGATCCGGACACCGTGTTCCAGCTGGCGTCGGTCTCCAAACCGATCTCCTCGACGGTGGTCGCCGGGGTGGTGGGCCAGAAGGTCGCGAAGTGGGACGACCCGGTCACCGCCCATGACCCGGGCTTCGCCCTGGCCGACCCGTACGTGACGAGCCACGTGACGATCGCCGACCTGTTCTCGCACCGCAGCGGCCTGCCGGACCACGCCGGGGACCTGCTGGAGGACCTCGGCTACCAGCGCGACTACATCGTCCAGCACCTGCGCGACCAGCCGCTCGGCCCGTTCCGGGCGAGCTACGCCTACACCAACTACGGCCTGACCGAGGCGGCCGCGGCCGTCGCCAAGGCCAAGGGGGTGGCCTGGGAGGACCTCGCGGCGGACGTCCTCTACCGGCCGCTGGGGATGAACTCGACCAGCTCGCGCCGCTCCGACTACGACAACGCGACGGACAAGGCGGCGGCGCACGTCAAGACGGCCGGCGGCTGGCAGGTCAGTACCACCGAGAACGCCGACTCCCAGTCGCCGGCCGGCGGGGTGAGCTCCACGGTGCAGGACCTCGCCCGGTGGATGCGGCTGCAGCTCTCCGACGGGAAGTTCGAGGGCCGGTCGGTGATCGACCCGGTCGCCCTGAACGAGACCCGCACCCCGCAGTACGTCAACAGCCCGCCGAGGGCGGCCGCCGGCACCGCCGGGTTCTACGGCCTGGGCTGGAACGTCGGCACCGACCCCCAGGGCCGGCTGCGGCTGAACCACTCGGGCGGCTTCGAGCTGGGCGCGGCGACCACGGTGACCCTGCTGCCCTCCGAGCAGCTGGGGATCGTGGTGCTCACCAACGGCCAGCCGACCGGCCTCCCGGAGGCGGTGGCCGAGGAGTTCTTCGACGTCGCCCAGGAGGGCCGGGAGACGGTGGACTGGCTGGGCTTCTTCGGCAAGGTGGTGCCCGCCGCCGCGGCGAGCCCGGTCTCGAAGACCGACTACGGCAAGCCGCCGGCGAGCGCCGCCCCGGCCGAGCCGAACTCCGCGTACACCGGGACGTACGCCAGCGGCTACTACGGGCCGTTGACCGTGACCGAGCAGGACGGCGGCCTGGTGATGACGGTGGGGCCGGCCAAGCTCCAGTACCCGCTCCAGCACTTCGACGGCGATGTGTTCAGCTTCCTGAGCAAGGGTGAGAACGCGGTCGGCCTGTCCGGGGTGACCTTCAGCGTGGGGTCGGACGGGAGGGCCGGGAAGGTGGTGGTCGAGCAGCTCGACGTGGACGGCCTGGGAACCTTCACCCGCGGCTGACCCGGACGCTGCGAGCGCCGGCCCACCCCAGGGCTGGCGCTCCGCCGCGGGGCCGGACCCCCGCCGCAGGGTCGCCCCCCCGCCGCGGGGCCGGCGCCCCGTCAGTATCGATACGAATAATCCACCCGTGCGAGTGGTGCCGGCGTAGTGCTCCCGCTGCGCTCCGGTCGGCACGCCTATAAAGGGCCGGTCATGTTGATCGACTGATGGGTTCTCACCATGTTGCAGGCAGCTCTGCGGGTGCTCACCGCCGTCTCCCTCGCCTCCGCCCTGTCCACCGTCGCCGTCGCCCCGGCCGTCGCCGCCCCGGCCGGGCCGTCCGTGCCCGCCCCGCGCGCGGCCGACGACGACGACCTGACCACCCCCTGCGGGCCGGTCCGCGACTACCGGGCCTCGGACTGGTGGAGCACCACGACCGAGCCGCAGATCGCCCAGACCGTCGCGGGCCAGGCGACGGCGGAGCGCTGGCAGTGGCGCAACGACGTCAACACGCTCTGGCGCGGCGACACCCGGGAGAACGTCGAGGACATCTTCCGCGGCGGCTTCACGCCGCGCGGCGAGCAGGTGACCCCGCTCGCCGAGTACATCGTCAAGGGCGGCGGGCAGAACAGCGCGCACCTGAGCACCAGTTGCACGCAGTGGGTGGCCCAGAAGTTCGCCACCTACGGGGACACCAAGACCGGCTGGGTGTACGAGATGTACGCCCCCGGAGGGATCGACGTCAACGCCACCGCCCGGCTGAACGGCTACCAGTCGCCGTACCTCTGGAACAAGGAGATCGACTTCCCCGGCGGGGTCGAGGGCCGGTACATCAAGGGCGCCTGCAAGTACCACCTGCTCTCCACCGACCCGAACACCAAGATCAGCACCTTCGAGAACCTCGGCTGCAAGTCCAACTCCGGATTCGCGCCGTACCCGAACGTGCCCGCCGGCTCCTGACCGCCCCGCGCGGAGCGGAGGTCGCTCCACCGCCCCCCGGAGCTGCGGCGTAGCCCCGTTCGGCGGGCGTCCGACGGGTGGTGGGGCGCCCTCCGCGCAAACTTGTCTGACCAAGTTCGGCCTGTGTTCGCCCGCGCGCCCTTCCCCGGGCGGCGTGGAACCGGTACCTATGTCCCGCCCGTGGTGCACCGCCACGGCACCCACCCTCATGCAACCAACGGGACGAGGTACCCCATGCGACTGCGCTGGAGCCCCATCGGCGGAATGCTCGCCACCCTCCCGCTCGTCGGCGCCCTGGTCGTCGCCGCCCCCGGCACCGCCCAGGCGGCGGGCGGCAGCGGCAACCTGATCGTCAACGGCGACGCGGAGGCCGGCGGATACTGCACCAACGACTGGAGCGCGGCCACCACCGTCCCCGGCTGGACCGTCCAGGCCGGCGGCGTCGACGTGATGTGCTCCACGGTCGGCTCCTTCGGCCTGCCGACCGACGGACAGGCTCCCGGCAAGGCCTTCTTCGGACCGGGCAACTTCGGGGACGGCTCGATGAGCCAGACCGTCGACGTCTCCTCGGCGGCCGGCGCGATCGACGGCGGCGGCGTGCACTACGACCTCGCGGGCTGGCTGGGCGGTTGGACCACCTACGGCGGCTACGCCGCGGTGAGCCTGCACTTCCAGGGTGCCGACGGCAGCCCGCGCGGCGCGACCGCCAAGCTGCCCACCGTCTCCGCCACCGACCGGGGTCTGGGCACCAAGTTCCTCTCCCGCAGCGCCACCGGAGCCGTCCCGGCCGGCACCCGCTCGATCCAGGTCGAGGTGCAGTTCCTCTCCACCACGAACGAGACCGGCTACCTGGACAACCTCTCGCTCACCCTCGACACCCCGGTCGCCGCGCCCGCGCCGGTCGCCCCGCCGGCCTCCCGGGTGCCGGGCTACGACCACGTGTTCACCGTCATGATGGAGAACACCGACTACGCCCAGATCATGAACGACCCGGCGGACACCCCGTTCATCCACGGCCTGATGGCCCAGGGCGCCACCCTCACCGACTCGCACGGCGTCTACCACCCCAGCGACGAGAACTACCTGGCCATCGCGGGCGGCGACACCTACACCAAGGGCGCCACCTACTGGCCCAACATCAACTCCCCGCAGCGCAACCTCGGCGACACCATCGAGGGCGCCGGCAAGACCTGGAAGGCCTACGAGCAGGGCATGGGCACGCCCTGCAACACCACCACCCAGTACGACGCCAAGTACGAGCCCGACGACGCGCCGTTCATCAACTACACCGACATCAGCGGCAACCCGGCCCGCTGCGCGGCCCACCTGTTCGACACCACCCAGCTGACCACCGACCTCAAGTCGGCCGCCACCACCCCGAACTTCTCCTGGATCGCCGCCGACGACTACTACGACGGCGAGGCCTCCGGCAACGGCAACGCCACCAGCCTCAAGACCCAGGACGGCTGGCTGCAGCAGACCCTCGCCCCGGTGCTGTCCTCGCCCGCCTGGACCCAGGACCGCTCCCTGCTCCTGCTGACCTGGGACGAGAGCGCCGGCGAGGCCTACAACCACCTCGCCACCATCGCCGTCGGCTCCCAGGGCACCGTCCCGGCCGGCACCAGCAGCCCGCTGCACTACGACCACTACGGCATCGGCCGTACCATCGAGTCCGCCCTCGGACTGCCCGGCCTCACCGCCAACGACACCTACGCCACGCCGCTCAACGCCGCCTTCGCGCCGTCAACCGCGACCGGCCCGACTCTGACCGGCGACCTCGGCGCGGTGGCCAACGGCGGCAACCTCACCCTGCGCTACGCCCTGCCGACCGCCGCCCAGGCCGGCGCCAAGAACTGGGTCGGCTTCTACCCGGCGGGCGTCACCCCGGGCTCCCGCTCCTCGCTGACCTGGTCCTACGCCCCGAACCAGAGTGGCGCCCTCACCTTCGCCACCGGCAAGCTCGGCGGCCCGGGCCGCTACGACGCGTACCTCCTGGCCAACGACGGCTACTCCGTCCTGGCCGGCCCGTTCACCGTCACCGTCGGCTGACGACCGGCGGCTGAAGGGGCCCGCCCGCCGGGCCCCTTCAGCCGCCGGGGCGGCTCGGGGTGCTCGGCCGTGCGGACGTCGCCGAGCACCCGGGAGCCGAGCGCGGTGAGGGGCGGTAGGTGTTCAGGCGCGACCGCATCCGGCCGCCGACCCACAGGGCCACCGCGAACAGCGCGGTGAAGCCCACCAGCGGCACGAGCCAGGCGCCGTGCATCGCGAGCGTGGACACCAGGGCGTCCGCGCCCCCACGGCCACCGACGCCCGCGCCGCGCGGGCGAGCTCGGCGCCCGCGCGCGGCCCGCCGGAACGCTGCGAAAACGCTGCGACTACCCGGGCAGCTCGCGACCGCGCGACGGTTGGAGAGTGCAGGCAATCACCGACCGGCCGTCCACCGGCGCCGCAGACACCGACGGCACGTCGGCCGAGCGGGCTCCGGCCCCTCGACGTAGGCTCGCGGCCGTGACCGCCCCGCCCGCTCCCGCCCCGGCCGGACTGACAACCGGGGCACTGGCCCGACGGCTCGGCGTCTCGCCCACCACCATCCGCTCCTGGGAGCGCCGCTACGGAGTCGGCCCGGCCCACCGCGCGCCCGGGCGGCACCGGCGGTGGGAGCCGGACGACGTGGCCGTGCTGGAGGAGATGTGCCGGCTCACCGCCCGGGGCGTCAACCCCGCCGAGGCCGCCCGGGCCGCCCTGGTGGGCGCCGCCTCCGCCCGGCCGGAGCGGGGGACCGGTACGGCCTCCGGCGGCAACACCCTGCCCGTGGGCACCGTACGCCCCGAGTGCCGGGGCCTGGCCCGCGCCGCCGTACGGCTGGACGCCCCCGAGATGGCGTTGATCCTGCGCCGCAGCGTGGACGCGCTCGGCCCGGTCACCGCCTGGACGGAGGTGATGACCCCCGCGCTGCGGGCGGTCGGGCGCAAGTGGTCCACCGAGGGCGAGCGCTACGTCGAGGTGGAGCACCTGCTGTCCTGGCACGTCTCCGCCGCCCTGCGCCGGGCCGCCGACGGGGCCGAGTCGCCCCCGGGACCGGCCGCGCTGCTCGCCGGGATGCCCACCGAGCTGCACGCCCTCGCGCTGGAGGCGCTCGCCGCGGCCCTGGCCGAGCGCGGCCTGCCGTTCCGGATGTTCGGCCCCGCCCTGCCGGCCGAGGCGCTGCTGGAGGCGGTGCGCCGGACCGGTCCGCCGGCCGTCCTGCTGTGGTCCCAGGTCACCCGCACCGCCGACCGGGCCCTGGTGGAGCGGGTGGTCCGGACGGCCTGGGGCCCGCAGGGCGCGCGCACCCGACCGGTGGTGCTGGTCGCCGGCCCCGGCTGGACCGGCCCCCGCCGCCCGCCGGGCACCCTGCGGCCCCGCGACCTCGCCGGCGCTCTCGACCTGCTGGAGGGCCTGCTGCGCTGACCGGGGCCGGGTAGGCGTACCACGGACGGAACGAAGAGAACGGAAGGAGCGGACAGTGGACCAGCCAATCCCGACCGGACGTCACTGCCTGGTCACCGGCGCCACCGGCTACATCGGCGGGCGGCTCGTCCCCGAGCTGCTCGCGGCCGGCCACCGGGTGCGCTGCCTGGCCCGCGACCCCGGACGGCTGCGCGACCAGCCGTGGCGCGACCGGGTCGAGGCGGCCACCGGCGACGTCACC
This sequence comes from Kitasatospora sp. NPDC036934, assembly GCF_055608425.1. NCBI lineage: Bacteria > Bacillati > Actinomycetota > Actinomycetes > Kitasatosporales > Streptomycetaceae > Kitasatospora > Kitasatospora sp. NPDC036934. The sequence goes on from NZ_JBVJQR010000001.1 coordinate 11,865, forward strand.
CGGCCCGAGACCCTGGACGGCGCCTTCGACGGCGTGGAGGTCGCCTACTACCTCGTCCACTCGCTCGGCACCGGGTCGGACTTCGAGGCCACCGACCGGCGCGCCGCCCGCGCCTTCGCCCACGCGGCCGCCCGGGCCGGAGTGGGCCGGATCGTCTACCTCAGCGGGCTGCTGCCCGCCGGGGTGCCGGAGGCCGGGCTGTCCCCGCACCTGCGCTCGCGCGCCGAGGTCGGCCGGGTGCTGCGGTCCGCCGGGGTGCCCACCGCCGAACTGCGGGCCGCCGTCATCATCGGCTCCGGCTCGGCCTCCTTCGAGATGCTCCGCTACCTGACCGAACGGCTGCCCGCGATGGTCACCCCGCGCTGGGTCAACACCCGGATCCAGCCCATCGCCGTCAGGGACGTGCTGCGCTACCTGGTGGCCGCCGCCGGGCTGCCGCCGGAGGTGGACCGGGCCTTCGACATCGGCGGGCCGGAGGTGCTCACCTACCGGCTGATGATGCAGCGCTACGCCCGGGCCGCCGGCCTGCCGCCCCGGCTGATCGTGCCGGTGCCGGTGCTGACCCCGGCGCTCTCCAGCCTCTGGGTCGGCCTGGTCACCCCGGTCCCCGGCCCGCTGGCCCGCCCGCTGGTGGAGTCGCTGCGGCACGAGGTGGTCTGCCACGAGCACGACATCGCCCGCTGGATCCCCGACCCCCCGCAGGGCCTCACCGGCTTCGACCGCGCCGTGGAACTCGCGCTGCGCCGCATCCGCGAGGCCGGGGTCACCACCCGCTGGTCCTCCGCCTCGCTCCCCGGCGCCCCCAGCGACCCGTTGCCCACCGACCCCGACTGGGCCGGCGGCAGCCTCTACCAGGATCTGCGGGAACGGCGGGTGGCTGCCGACCCGGCCGCCCTGTGGCGGGTCGTGGAAGGCGTCGGTGGCGAGAACGGCTGGTACTCCGTCCCGTTCGCCTGGGCGCTGCGCGGCACTGTCGACCGGCTGGCCGGCGGCGTCGGACTGCGCCGCGGCCGGCGCGACCCGGACCGCCTGCGGGTCGGCGACGCCCTCGACTTCTGGCGGGTCGAGGAGATCGAGCCCGGACGCCTGCTGCGGCTGCGGGCCGAGATGCGCCTGCCGGGCCTGGCCTGGCTGGAGCTGCGGGTCGGCCCGGACGGCGCCGGCGGGGCGCTCTACCGCCAGCGCGCGCTGTTCCACCCGCACGGACTGGCCGGCCACGCCTACTGGTGGTCGGTGGCGCCGTTCCACTCCCTGGTGTTCGACGCGATGGCGCGCAACATCACCGAACGCGCCCGCCGGGCCGGGCCGCACCCCTGACCCACCTCGCACCCCCCGAAAAAGCCAATCACACCCGCACCCGTTCCGAGGCCCCGCCGATGACCGTCTCGATCGCCCTGTTCACCCAGGACCTCCGCCTGCACGACAACCCCGTGCTGCACGCCGCCCGCGCCGCCGCCGAGCAGGTGGTGCCGCTGTTCGTCCTCGACCCCGCCGTCGAGGCGGCCGGCTTCGCCGCCCCCAACCGGCTGGCCTTCCTGGCCGACTGCCTCACCGACCTGGACGCCTCGCTGCGCCGCACCGGCTCCCGGCTGATCGTGCGCCGGGGCGCGACCGACGAGCAGACGGCCCGGGTGGCCGCCGAGGCCGGCGCCGGGACGGTGCACCTCGCCGCCGGGGGCAGCGCCTTCGCCCGGCGGCGCGAGGCCCGACTGCTCGCCCGGTTCGGCGACCGGCTGCACGTCCACGACGGCTCGGTGACCGTCGTCCCGGCCGGGCGGATCACCCCGGCCGGCCGCGACCACTACGCCGTCTTCACCCCGTACCACCGCGCCTGGCAGCAGGTGCCGCACCGCACCGTGCTGGGCGCGCCCCGGGTGATCCGCACGCCGGGCGGCATCGGCAGCGAGAACCTCGTGGTCTCAGGCCAGGTCTCGCCGGGCCTGCCGGCCGGCGGCGAGACCGCGGCCCGGGAACGGTGGAGGCGCTGGGACGTCGACTCCTACGCCGACGTCCACGACGACCTGGCGGCCGACGACACCTCCCGGCTCTCCCCGTACCTGCACTTCGGCTGTCTGTCGCCCACCGAGCTGACCGCCCGCGCCCTCCAGCGCGGCGGCCCCGGCGCCGAGGCCTTCGTCCGCCAGCTCGCCTGGCGCGACTTCCACCACCAGGTCCTCGCCGCCCGGCCCGACGCCGCGCACCGCGACTACCGCACCCGGGACGACCACTGGCACCGGGACGAGCGGGAGGCCGAGGCCTGGCGCCAGGGCCGCACCGGCTACCCGATCGTCGACGCCGGGATGCGCCAACTCGCCCACGAGGGCTGGATGCACAACCGGGCCCGACTGCTGACGGCGAGCTTCCTCGCCAAGTCGCTCCACCTGGACTGGCGGATCGGCGCCGCCCACTTCCTGTCCCTGCTGGTGGACGGCGACGTGGCGAACAACCAGCTCAACTGGCAGTGGGTGGCCGGAACCGGCACCGACACCCGGCCCAACCGGGTGCTCAACCCGCTGCGCCAGGCCGACCGCTACGACCCCGCCGGGGACTACGTACGGCGCTGGGTACCGGAGTTGGCCCACCTGCCGGGCCCGGCCGTGCACCGCCCCTGGCTGCTCGCCCCCGACTACCCGGAGCCGCTGATCGCCCCCGACACCCTGTCGGCCCGGCTGCGCTCGGCCCGCGACCTGGACTGAACCGGAACCCGGACTGGCTCAGCCCTCAGCCCTCAGCCCTCAGCCGTCGGTGCCCGTGCCGGTGTCGTTGCCGGTGTCGTGGAGCAGCCGGGCGGACTCGATGTCGTTGATGTACTGCTCCGCCCGGGCCCGTACCGCCGCCGGCGGCGGCACGGCAGGCGTCACGGCGCGCAGCAGCCGTCGCTCCGCAGCGCCTGGCCGATCGCGAGCCAGTCCTGCTCCGGACCGGACTGCTGCTCCGGAGCGGACGGGCGGGCGGCCGTCGGGGTCGGGGCGGCCACCAGGTCGGCGCGCCGGAACACGATGCCGTCGCGCATCACCCAGGACGTCCGCGCCAGGTCCGCGAAGTCGTGGAACGGGTTCCCCTCGACCACCGTCAGGTCGGCGAGCTTGCCCGGTTCCACCGTCCCGAGCTCGTCCGCCAGCCCGAACAGCCGGGCCGGTGCCGCCGTGGCCGTGCGCAGCGCCTGGGCGGGGGACAGGCCCGCGTACTGGTGCAGGGCGCGCAGGCCGAGGTGCACCTGGAGGCCGACCGGGGTGAGCGGGGCGTCCGTGCCGAGGGCCAGTGCGCCGCCGTCCGCGATGATCGTCCGGTAGACCTCCATCTCCCGCCGGACGGCGCGCCGCTGCTCGGCGGTGACGGCCGTCCGGGCCTGGGCCTGCACGCCGGCCGCGTCCCACGGCGGCATCAGCGCGGTCACCCGGGTGTCGTCGGCCAGCGACGGATCGTCCCCGAGCAGGTAGAACGCCGAGAACGGGGTGATGACGATCGCGAACTCCCCGCCCCGGTAGATCTCGTGGACGTCCTGGTAGGCGCGCCCGGTGGGTGAGGACGCCCGGCCGTACTCCTGCCGCTGGGTGGCCGACAGGTGGGTGGTGAGGTCCTGCCCGAGCTGCACCCCGGGCGTCAGCAGGTGGCTGCCGGCCGGCACCCCGAGGCGCTCGTGGGCCGTCCGCGCGGCCTCCGCCATGATCCAACCGGGCGCCCGCACATAGGTCTTGACGAAGTCGCAGTCCAGCGCCACCAGGCGGTCCAGGCTGCGCCGCAGGCCGTCGGTGGTCCGGTGGGCGCGGCCCATGCTGTACGCCACCCGGCTGCCGTCGAGCAGTTCGCCGGTGGTCAGGAAGCGGGGCCCGGCCAGCACCCCGGCGTCGACCGACTCGCGGATCCGGGCCTGCTCGTACGCGAAGCCGCCCAGCGAGGCGGTGCCGGTGATGCCGTAGGCCAGCATGGTGCGGGTCTGCCGGCCGCCGTAGGTGTTCTGGTACGGGTGGGTGTGGGCGTCCCACAGGCCCGGCAGGACGGTGCAGCCGGTGGCGTCGACCAGCCGCTCTCCGGCGCGGCGCGCGCCCGAGCGGTGCGGTTCGACGGCGGAGACGCGGTAGCCGGTGACCACGATGTCGACGTCCTCGCGGACGTTCTCCGCGGTGCCGTCCCACAGCCGGGCGGCGTGGATGCGGGTGACGTCGGAGCGTGGCGGCAGGGCGCGGGAGGTGCGCAGCGGGACGGCGACGGTGCGCGGGTCGCCGCCGTCGCGGCCGATCAGCCGCAGCCGCCCGTCGGAGAGGTGGAGCAGCCGGGCGGAGTCGCCGGACCAGGACGGGTGGTCGGCGGAGTCCTCGGTGATCCGCCGGGCCTCGCCCGTGGGCGTTCCGTCCGGGGCGACCGGCAGCACCCAGAGCGCGGACTCCACGACGAGCGCCATCCACTTGCCGTCGGGCGACCAGACCGGGCCGCTGTCGCAGCGGTCGGCCACCGAGGTGTCCGGCAGCGGCAGGTAGGACCTCGCGGAGCCGTCCCGGGTGTCGACCACCCGGATCACGTTGTAGCCCTCACGGAAGCGGTGGTTGAGGCGGTTGCGGTCGCAGTAGGCGAGGTAGCGGCCGTCCGGGGACCAACTCGGCCGTCCCGGCAGGCCGTTGCCGCCGAGCGGGGTCGCGAGCCGGTGCTCCGCGCCGGTGGCGGGGTCGACCAGGAGGAGGTTGCCCAGGACGTCCTGGCAGGCCAGCGTGGTCCCGTCGGGGGAGAGCGCCGGGTTGAACCGGCCGCCCCGGGCGAGGACGGTGTCGGTGCCGTCGTCCAGGGTCAGGCGGTGGACGGCGCCCAGGCCGTCCCGATCGCCGTTCCCGCCTCCGTTCGCGCTCTCGGTCCCGCCTTCGTTCCCGTCGTGGACGTACAGGATGCTGCGCCCGTCCCGGCTCCACGAGGGCATCTGCACGTAGTGGGCGGGGTCGGCCTGGCGGAGCTTGCGCGGCTGTCCGCCGATCGGCAGCAGCCACAGCGCGTTGAGCGAGCAGAAGGCGACGGAGCGGCCGTCCGGGGAGAGCGCGGGCAGGTGGATCCCCCGCACCTCGCGCTCGGCGGTGGAGTCGAGGTCGCGCACCTTGCGCCGGTACTCGGTGCGCGGCACTTCCAGCCGTGCGCGGAACGGGACTTCCCGCGCGCTGTCCAGGGCGGGGGAACGGTCGGTGATCCGGCCGTCCGCGAAGTAGACGATCCCGCCGTCGGGCGTCCAGCACGGCGGCAGCGGTGAGACGTCCTCGTCGCCGGAGACCACGGTGCCGTCGACGGCGAGGGAGGCGGTGGCCGACTGGTAGGAGGAGGCGGCGGAGGCGTCGCCGACCAGCACGTAGGCCAGTCGGCCGTCCCGGGAGACCACCGGGCCGACCACCGTGCCGCTGTCCACGGTGCGCAGGACGCTCACCGGCCCGCCGGCGGCCGGAACGCAGGCGACGGTCCGGCCGCCGGAGGCGTCCGCCCGGACGAAGACCACCCGGTCGCCGTCCGGGTGCCAGGACGGGTCGTAGTCCTCGACCCCGGGCCGGTCGGTGAGGCGGGTGAGCCGGCCGGTGGCGAGCTCCACCGTCCAGATGTCGTACGAGCCGCCGGCCACCGCGTCGCCGGCGCGCTCGGAGGAGAAGGCCAGTCGGCGTCCGTCCGGCGACCAGGACACCCCGCGGTCGTCCCAGGGCCCGGTGGTCAGTCGGCGCAGGTCCGATCCGTCCGGGGCCATCGCCCACAGGTGGAACCCGCCGTCCCGGTAGGCGCAGAACGCCACCGTCGATCCGTCCGGTGACCACACCGGGCGGGTCGGCTCCAGTCCGGGGGCGGTCAGCGCGGTCGCCGGTCCGCCCTGCCGGGGCAGGCCCCACAGCACGCCCTGGACTTCGACGACCAGCCGCCCGCCGTCCGGGGAGACGGCGACACCGGCGTTGGTGCCGGCAGTGAACTCCAGCACCCGGCTGGGACGGTGGGCCGGATCCTGCGCCCCTTCGGCGGAGGCCGCGGGGGCCGCGGTGGCCGTGGCGATCGGCCCGAGCGCGGCGCTCGCGCCCGCCAGCGCCGCCGCGCCGATGAGCCCGCGCCGACTCAACTCCAACCGGTCGACGCCCGGTTGGCCGGACTCCAGCCGGTCGGCGCCCCGTTGGCCGGACTCCCGGCCCTGCCCGTCCCGGAGAAACGCCATGCCCGTTCCCTTCCCGACCTCAGTGGACCCGCCGCTCGACCCCGGCCCGGGCCGGATGGTTCGAGCGTTCTCGACATGTCCATTGTCATTCGGGTGCTGGGGCGGACGGGCCGCTTTCGGACCATCGCTTCGTCAATGGCCCTGCCACTACGGGGGATTCGTGCCGCCCGTCAGCTAGGGCCGGGCGTGTCGGGCTCCTCCAGGAGCAGTTCCAGTACGGGCAGGGCCGCCTCCAGGGCGCGGCACTGCTCCGGGGTCAGGTGGGCGCTGCGGCGGGCCAGCAGGGCGGTGCGCTCGCGGCGGATCCGGTCGAGGGTGTCCCGCCCGTGCGGGGTGGGGGTGAGCAGCTGGGAGCGGCCGTCCTGCGGGTCGGGGGTCTTGGTGATCAGGCCGTCGGCGACCAGCGGCGCCACCGTACGGACCATGGACGGGACGGCCACGCCCTCGCGTGCGGCGAGTTCGCCGAGCCGCAGCGGGCCGTACTGGTCCACCCGGGCCAGGGCGGAGAGCTGGGCGGCGGTGAGGTCCTGGTCGCCGGAGGCGCGGACCAACTGGCGGTTGAGCCGGCCGATCGCCAGCCGGAGCCGGACCACCGCCTCGGCGGACAGCCCGCCGCCGTCCGGGCTCACCGGCCGTCCTCCGGGTGCCGCGGTCCGGCGGCGGGCCGCGACCGCTCGCGGATCAGCGAGGCCGCGGCGGCGACCAGCGACATCGCGATCGCCAGCCAGAACACCACCACCAGCCCGTCGTGGAACGGACCCGAGATCAGCTGGGGGAAGAACTCCCGGCCGGTGAGCGTCCGGGCGCTGCCCGGCGGGAGCCGGCTCAGCATGTGCGGGCCCAGCAGCTGCTGGACGGGGTTGTAGCCGAGGAACGCGGCGAACAGCGTGCCCACCGGCGGCAGCGAGGCGATGGCGCGGGCGTCGGCGGCGGGCACGCCCTGGGCGGTCAGCCCGGTGGTGAGGGTGTGCGGCAGCGAGCCGGCCAGACCGGCCACCATCAGGGAGAAGAACACCCCGATCGACAGCACCATGCCGGCGTTCTGGAAGGTGGCCCGCATGCCGGAGGCGGCGCCGCGGGCCGTCGCCGGCACGCTGGACATGATCAGCGAGGTGTTCGGGGCCGCGAACAGGCCGCCGCCCAGGCCGTTGAGGAACACCAGCAGGGCGAACCAGGGGTAGCCGAAGTCGGTGGGCAGCAGGAGCAGCCCGGCGAACGAGAACGCCATCACCACCAGCCCGCCGGCGGCGAACAGCCGGGCCCCGGCGCGGTCCGAGAGGTAGCCCGAGATCGGCCCGGCGGCGAGGAAGCCGACGGTCAGCGGGACGAGGTAGATGCCTGCCCACAGCGGGGTGTCGGCGTAGTCGTAGCCGTGCAGCGGCAGCCAGATGCCCTGGAGCCAGATGATCAGCATGAACTGCAGCCCGCCGCGCGCGATCGAGCCCAGCAGGGTGGCCGCGTTGCCGCCTGTGAAGACCGGGTCGCGGAACAGCGAGAGCGGGAACATCGGCTCCGCCGTCCTGGCCTCGACCAGGCAGAACGCGGCGAGCAGCGCCACCCCGCCGAACAGCCCGGCCAGCACCCAGGGGTTGGTCCAGCCCATGGTGTGGCCGCCGTAGGGCTGGATGCCGTAGGTGATCCCGGCGAGCAGGGCGGTCAGGCCGACGCCGAAGGTGATGTTGCCCCACCAGTCGATCCGGGCGGGCCTGCGCACCCCGGTCTCGCGCAGCGAGCGGTAGGCCCAGACCGTGCCGAGCACGCCGATCGGCACGTTCACCCAGAAGATCGACCGCCAGTTCCACTCGGCCAGCAGCCCGCCCAGCACCAGTCCGATGAACGACCCGGCGATGCCCGCGACGATGTTGATCCCGAGGGCCGTACCGCGCTGGCGGGCCGGGAACGCGTCGGTGATGATCGCCGCCGAGTTGGCCATCAGCATCGAGCCGCCGACCGCCTGCACCACCCGCCAGCCGATCAGCCACAGCGCGCCCGGGCCGCCGTGCAGCGGATCGAGGGAGAGGGCCACCGAGGTGAGGGTGAAGATCAGGAACCCGGCGTTGTAGATCCTGACCCGGCCGTGGATGTCGCCCAGCCTGCCGAGGGTGACCACCAGGACGGCGGTGACCAGCATGTAGCCCATCAGCATCCACAGCAGGTAGCTGACGTTGCCGGGCTGCAGCGGGTCCAGGCCGATCCCGTTGAAGATCGCCGGCAGCGAGATCAGCACGATCGAGGCGTTGACGGTGGCGAGCAGGGTGCCGAGCGTGGTGTTGGACAGGGCCACCCACTTGTACCGGGGGTGGCCCGGGTCCATTCCGGTACGGGCCGGGCGCTGCCGCCCGGTCCTGCCGCTGCCGGAGAGTCTTGTCGCCACCGCTGCCTCCCGCCGGCCGGCCGGGCCGGGGGCGGTCGCCGGATCGAGTGTGGATTTCGATAGCTTCCGCCAACTAACGATAGTCCGATGGTCGTTCCGGTGGTAGGCCGTCCGGAGCACCCCCCTGGGGGTGAGTCCTGGCCGGCTTGAACGTTCCCCGGCTTGACCGTTCACCGGGTTGAGCGTCGGCCGGGTTGAGGTCCGGGCCCGCCCGGGTACCTCCCCTGGCATGTCCGACGAGAAGCACCGCACCGTGGCCGAGGCGATCCTCCCGCTGGTCGGCGGCGCCGCCAACATCCGCTCGGTCGCCCACTGCATGACCCGGCTGCGGCTGGGCCTGGCGGACCTCTCCCTGGTCGACCGGGAGGCGCTCGGGGCGCTGCCGGCCGTCCTGGGCACGGTCGAGGACGACACCTACCAGATCGTCCTCGGCCCCGGCGCCGTCGCCGGGGTAACCGCCCAGCTGCGCCGGCTGCTGGCCGCCGCCGACGGGGCCACCGCCGCCCCGACGCCTCCCGGCGCCGAGGACCTCGCCGGGCGCGGTGCCCGGATCCGGGAGGAGGCCCGGGTCCGCAACGCCACCCCCGTGAAACGGGCGCTGCGCCGGGTCGCCGACATCTTCGTCCCGCTGATCCCCGCCCTGATCGGCTGCGGGATCGTCGCCGCCCTCTCCGGGGCGCTCGCCAACCTGGGCTGGGCGACCGGGCTGGTCCCCGCGCTGACGGCGGTCTCCTCCGGGTTCATGTCGCTGCTCGCCGTCTTCGTCGGCTACAACACGGCGAAGGAGTTCGGTGGAACGCCCGTGCTGGGCGGGGCGGTCGCGGGCGTGATCGTCTACTCCGGGGTCGCCAAGGTGGAGGCCTTCGGGCACCATCTCACCCCCGGGCAGGGCGGCGTGGTCGGGGCGCTGCTCGCCGCGCTGCTCGCCGTCCAGGTGGAACGGTGGACCAGGCGACTGGTGCCCGCCGCGCTGGACGTCCTGGTCACCCCGACGGTCACCGTCCTGGTCGGCGGGCTGGCCGCGTTGTTCGGCCTGATGTTCCTCGCCGGGGAGGTTTCCACCGGCATCGGCCGTGCCGCCACCTGGCTGCTCGCCCACGGCGGACTGCTCGCCGGGCTGGTGCTCGGCGGGCTCTTCCTGCCGCTGGTGATGCTCGGCCTGCACCAGGCGCTGATCCCGATCCACACCACCCTGATCCAGCAGCAGGGCTCCACCGTGCTGCTGCCGATCCTCGCCATGGCCGGAGCCGGGCAGGTCGGCTGCGCCGCGGCCGTCTACCTGCGGCTGCGCGGCAACGCCTCGATCCGGGCGACCATCCGCTCCGCCCTCCCGGCGGGCCTGCTCGGCGTCGGCGAGCCGCTGGTCTACGGGGTGACGCTGCCGCTCGGCCGTCCGTTCGTCACGGCCTGCGTGGGTGGTGCGGCCGGGGGTGCCTTCGTCGGGGTGGCGGGCCAACTCGGCCACTCGGTCGGCTCGACGGCCGTCGGCCCGTCCGGCTGGGCGCTGTTCCCACTGCTGGCCGGGCCGCACGGCGTGGTCGCGAGCGCGGCCGTCTACGGTGGCGGGCTGCTGACCGGCTACCTGGTGGGCTTCCTGGCCACCTACTTCTTCGGCTTCACCCGGGAGCTGCTCGCCGAGTACGACGCACCGGCCCCGGTGGCCGGGGGAGGAGACTGAGGGCGGTCGCGGTCCGGGGCGGGCTGACCCTCCGTAACGGCCCGTTCCCTCTGTCCTTCTGGCTCTCCAGCTCCCCGTCCCGTCCGTCCTCCCGTCCCTCCGTCCGCAATCCGGCGTACTCCCTCCGTCGCTCCGGCCGCGTTCCCCGCGGACGGGGTGACGGTTCGTTATGTCCCTGTGACATCCGGCACTGCTCCGGCGGGTCTACCTTTGTCGACGCTCGGCCAACTCCACGCCCCCACAAGGGAGTAGTCATGTCCGAAGCCCGTCGGCGCACCCTCGCCGTGTCCACCGCCCTGCTGACCCTCCTGGGCACCGCCGCACCGGCCGTCGCCGCTGCCGCCCCCACCCTCGTCCAGGCCCCGCTCGCCCACCACGGCGGCGGTCTGCTGAACAGCACCAGCGGCAACTGGTCCGGCTACGCCGCCACCGGCAGCCGGTTCACCAGCGTCAAGGCCAGCTGGGTCCAGCCCGCCGTGTCCTGCACCGGCACCAACACCTGGTCCAGCTTCTGGGTCGGCCTGGACGGCGACGGCAGCAACAGCGTCGAACAGACCGGCACCGAGGCCGACTGCTCCGGCGGCTCCCCGGTCTACTCCGCCTGGTACGAGATGTACCCGGCCTACCCGGTCAACTTCGGCAACACCGTACGGCCGGGGGACCACTTCACGGCGAGCGTCACCACCAGCGGCAGCGGCTCCTTCACCCTCACCCTCTCCGACACCACCGCCGGTTGGAGCCACACCGTCAACAAGTCCCTGAAGAGCGCGGCGCTGGCCTCCGCCGAGGTGATCGCCGAGGCCCCCTCCAGTTCCTCGGGGGTGCTCCCGCTCTCCGACTTCGGCTCGGTCTCGTTCAGCGGCTCCACCGTCAACGGGCAGGCCCTCGGCGCCTTCAGTCCGGACAACATCACCATGGCCTCCGGCGGCACCACCAAGGCCACCACCTCCGGGCTGAGCGGCGGCAGTTCCTTCTCGGTCACCTGGAAGCACAGCTGAGGGTCGGTGGGTGGGGCCGCGCCGTGGGTGCGGCCCCGCCCACCGGTCGGTCGTCCGGCTCAGCCGCCCGCAGGCACCCGGAGCGTGCCGTAGCGCTGCATGCGCTGCCAGCGGAGCCGGGAGCCGGCGAGCGCGGTGAAGACCGACTGGATCACCACCAGGTACATCAACTGCCGGTAGACGAACTGCTGGAGCGGCAGGCTCCACAGCGGCCCGAGCTTCTCCTTGTCCAGCCGGAACGCGTACGCGCCCATCAGCATCTGCACCAGCAGGAATGCCGCCCACAGGCCGATGATCCGGACCGGGTCGAGGAAGACCAGCCCGTAGAGCGCGAAGACGTCCACGACCGGGGCGAGCAGGGGCAGCAGCACCTGGAACATCAGCAGGTAGAGCAGCCCGCGCCGGCCCAGCTTGCCGGCCTGGCCGCCCTGGACGAGGGCGCCGCGGTGCTTCCACATCGCCTGGAGGGTGCCGTAGCACCAGCGGTAGCGCTGCCGCCACAGGGCGCTCAGCGAGGCGGGGGCCTCCGTCCAGGCCTTGGCCCGCTCCTCGTACACCACCCGCCAGCCGGTCCGGCACATCGCCATGGTGAGGTCGGTGTCCTCGGCGAGGGTCTCCTCGCCCACGCCGCCGACGGCCAGCAGTGCGGAGCGGCGGAAGGCGCCGACCGCGCCGGGCACGGTGGGCATGCACTCGGCGAGGTCGAACAGCCGCCGGTCCAGGTTGAAGCCGACCACGTACTCGATGTGCTGCCAACGGCCCAGCAGACCACCGCGGTTGACCACCTTGGCGTTGCCGGAGACGGCTCCCACGGTAGGGTCGGCGAACGGCTGCACCAGCATCCGGACGGCGTCCGGCTCGAAGACGGTGTCGCCGTCGACCATCACCAGCAGTTCGGCGCGGGCCGCGGCGATGCCGGTGTTGAGGGCGGCCGGCTTGCCGGCGTTCTCCTGTCGGATCACCCGGACGTACGGCAGGTTCAGCGACTCCACCAGGTCGGCGGTGCCGTCCGTGGAACCGTCGTCGACCACGATCACCTCCACCGGGTGGTCGGAGGCCAGCAGCGAGCGGACGGCGGGCTCGATCCCGGCGATCTCGTTGTACGCCGGGACGATCACGCTGACCGGCTCGGTGACCGGCGCACCCCAGCCGCGGCGGCGCATCCGCTTGTGCCGGCGGGCCGCGTACAGCACGACGACCGCGCGCAGCACGCTGATCGCGCCCGCCGCCCAGAGCAGCCAGTCCAGCGCGGTGAGCACCTGGTTGCCGCCGGTCAGCAGCCAGATCAGGGCCAGGCCGAGCCAGTGGTCACCGGTGCCGGACGGACGGACCGGGTCGGGCAGGCCGACGGCGTCGCTCACGGTGGTGAACCGGAAGCCGCGGGCCTTCAGCGTGCTCAGCACCCCGTCGAGGGCGGCGACGGTCTGCGAGCGGTCGCCGCCGGCGTCGTGCATCAGGAGGACCTGGCCCTGGTCGCCGGCGCCCGCGGTCGCCGCCTTGACGATCGAGGGCACACCGGGGCGCCGCCAGTCCTCGCTGTCCTGGGTGGTGAGCACGGTCAGGTAGCCCTCGCGGCCGGCCTGCTGGATGGCGGACCAGCCGGGGTCGTCCACGGCTTCGGGCGTCGAGGAGTACGGCGGGCGCAGCAGCGAGCTGGTGACCCCGGCCGCCCCGGCCACGGTCAGCTGGGCCTCGCGCAGTTCCAGCGTGCGGCGCCAGGAGGGGGCGGCGCCGAGGTCGGTGTGGGTGAAGGTGTGGATGCCGAGCTGGTGTCCCTCGGCGACGATCCGGCGGATCAGGTCGGGGTGGGCGGCGGCCTGGGTGCCGACCACGAAGAAGGTCGCGTGCACGCCCGCCCGGTGCAGGGCGTCCAGGATCTTCGGCGTCCAGGTCGGGTCGGGGCCGTCGTCGAAGGTGAGGGCGATGGTGCCGGGCGCGGGGGAGGCGCTGCGCGGCTGCGGGGCGGCGGCGTCGATCACCGGGCCGCCGTTGAGGATGGCCGGCGGTACGGCGTCCGCGGCGGCCGGCTTGGCCGCCTGGTCGGGGCGGTCGTCGAAGCTGTGCTGGGCGTAACCCTGGAGCACCAGGGCACCGGTGAGCGTGAGCAGCAGGGCGGTCAGCAGGAGCCAGTGGGTGCGTAGCGGTCGCTGACGGACGACGCCGCGTCGGCCTCGGCGGGTGCGGTCGGGGGCTGGGGTTCGTCGTCGGCGGGTGGCGCTCATGGTGCTGCTTTCTGGGACGGGGACGGTTCGAGGGGCGTCGGCGTCAGGGCTTGCCGGGCCCCTTGCCGGGTGCGGTGGTCGGGCGGCCGTGCCCGGGGGTGGGGGTGGCCGGGCCGGTCGGTGTGGTGCCCGGAGGTGCCGGGGTGGTGGTCGGAGCAGGCGAGCTGCCGGCCGTGGGCACGGGGACGGACCCGGCCGGGGCCGCCGTGGCGGCGGTCGTCGGGCGCTGGAGACCGACCGCGGTGGCGCTGCCCCGGTGGGCGGGCGCCTGCGTCCCCGCGGCCGCGGGTGGCGCTTCGGCCTGCGGGGCGGCGGACGGCGCCTCGGACGGCGTGGCCTCCGGAGCGGGTGCGCTGGGCGCGGGCGGCTGGGGCAGGGGAAGGAAGGGCGCGTTCACCGTGGGGCCGCCGAGCAGGGCGCTGGCCAGCAGGGCCAGGTACCCTCCGGCCGGGACGGCCAGGACCGCGCCGAGCCGTCGGATCCGGCGCTGCCTGCGGCCGGAGGAGTCCACGAACACCGGCGGGGGTGCGGGTTCCGGCTGGGGGTCCATGGCGGGGGCTACCGGCGACAGTTCGGCGGTGGGCGGATCCGCTTCGTCGGCTCCGGGGAGGAGCAGGGGCCCGCCGGGGTGGATCGGAGCGGCGAAGTGCTCGGCGACGTACGCGGGAACGGCGAAGTGCTCGATCGCTGCCTCGGCGACCGGTTCGCCCTGCGCCGGACCGGGAGGGTGCCGCGGCGCCTCCGCGAGGTGGGGCTGTTGCTCGGCGGTGAGCCATGGGTCGTACGACTTGACGGTCACGGTGTCGGGTCCAGGTGTTGTCGGTTCGCGTGCTGCCACGACGGCGTGCGCCGATCCCCGGTGGATCGGGGTGGTGCACCTGTCGTGACTGTTCAGCGCCGACACCGGGCGGATTGTCACACCCCCTTGAGACTCCTGACACGCAGCTGGCCGCCGCCCCCGGTCCGGGAGCGGCGGCCTTCCGGCGGAGACGGCTCAGTTTTCGGTCCGGGCCTTCGTCCATGCGGACTCGCGCAGCAGCCGCAGTCCGTTGAGGCCGACGACGACGGTGGAGCCCTCGTGGCCGAGGACGCCCAGCGGCAGCGGGAGGGTGGCGACCAGGTCCCAGACCACCAGCACGGAGATGAACGCCGAGGCGATCACCAGGTTCTGCACCACGAGGGAGCGGGCCCGGCGGGAGAGCGCCACCACGGCGGGGACGGTGGCGAGTTCGTCCCGTACGATCACTGCGTCGGCGGTCTCCAGGGCGAGGTCGGAGCCGGTCCGGCCCATCGCGATGCCGGTGTGGGCGGCGGCCAGGGCGGGCGCGTCGTTGACGCCGTCGCCGACCACCAGGACCTTGCGCCCGGCGGCCTCCCGTTCCTTGACCGCGCTGACCTTGTCCTGGGGGAGCAGCCCGGCGCGGACGTCGGTGATGCCGACCTCGGCGGCCAGCCGGGCGGCGGCGCGCGGGTTGTCGCCGGTGAGCAGCACCGGTGCGGAGCCGGTCAGGGTGGTCAGCGCGGTGACGGTGGCGGCGGCGTCCGGGCGCAGCCGGTCGGCGATGCCGAGCAGGCCGACCGGGGCGCCGTCCACCACGACCAGGACGGCGGTGCGGCCGCCGTCCTCCAACTCGGCGGCGACGGCGGAGACTTCCCGGTGGGCGCGGTCCAGCAGCCTGGCCGGGGTGCCGACCGCGACGGTGCGACCGTCGACGGTCGCGGTGACCCCGATGCCGGGGGTCGAGGAGAAGCCCTCGGCGTCGGCGAGCACCAGGCCGCGGGCGCGGGCGGCGTCGACGACAGCGCGGGCGAGCGGGTGCTCACTGGGGTGCTCGGCCGCGGCCGCCAGTGCCAGCAGTTCCTCCTCACCCGGGCCGGAGCCGGGCAGGGGGCGGATGTCGGTGACCCGGGGAGTGCCCTCGGTCAGGGTGCCGGTCTTGTCCAGGGCTACGGCGTCGGCCTGCCCGAGCCGCTCCATCACCACCGCGGACTTCACCAGCACCCCGTGCCGGCCGGCGTTGGCGATGGCGGACAGCAGCGGGGGCATGGTGGCGAGCACCACGGCGCACGGCGAGGCCACGATCATGAAGGTCATGGCGCGCAGCAGCGAGCCGGTGAAGGCCGCGCCGAGGGCGAGCGGCACCGCGAAGACGGCCAGGGTGGCGGCCACCATGCCGATCGAGTAGCGCTGTTCGACCTTCTCGATGAACAGTTGGGTCGGGGCCTTGGTCTCGGAGGCCTCCTCGACCAGGGCGACGATCCGGGCGATCACCGAGTCGGCGGCGTCCCGCTCGACCCGCACCCGCAGCGCGCCGGTGCCGTTGAGGGTGCCGGCGAAGACCTCGTCGCCGGACTCCTTGGCGACGGGCAGCGGCTCGCCGGTGATGGTGGCCTGGTCGACCTCGCTCGCGCCGTCCAGCACCCGTCCGTCGGCGCCGATCCGTTCGCCGGGCCGCACCAGGACGGTGTCGCCGACGGCCAGGTGTTCGGTCGGCACGCCCTCCTCGGTGCCGTCGGGGAGCAGCCGGGTGGCGGTGGCCGGGGCGAGGTCGAGCAGTCCGCGTACGGAGTCGGCGGTGCGGGCGGTGGCCAGGGCCTCCAGGGCGCCGGAGGTGGCGAAGATGACGATCAGCAGCGCGCCGTCCATCACCTGGCCGACGGCGGCGGCGCCGAGGGCGGCGACGATCATCAGCAGGTCGACGTCGAGGGTCTTCTCGCGCAGCGCCTGCAACCCGGCCCAGGCGGGCTCCCAGCCGCCGGTGGCGTACGCGAAGGCGTACAGCGGGGCCCAGGCCCAGGCCGGGGCGCCGGTGAGCTGGAGCGGTAGCGCGACGAGGAAGAGCACGGTCGCGGCGGCGGCCCAGCGGGCCTCGGGCAGGGCGAACACCCGGGTTCGGCGGCGCGGGGCGGTGTCGGGGCGCTGCGCGGGGGAGTGCGCGGGGCGCTCGGTCAGGGTGGTGGGCATGCGAACGGGACCCTTCGGGGCAGGGTGGGGCCGGTGACTCACTCACCATACATGAACATATGAACGCTCCTTCATGTGTGAGTTGTACTATTGCCCGCATGGGTCATGGAGCCGCCCCCGCCACCGCCGTCCCGCACACCCGCCTGGACGAAGCCAGCGCCGCCCGGGTGGCCACCACCCTGCAGGCCCTGGCCACCCCGTCCCGCCTGCTGATCCTCTCCCGGCTTCGGGAGGGCCCCTGCGCGGCCACCGAACTCGCCGCCGAGGTCGGCCTGGAGCAGTCCGCCTGCTCCCACCAGCTCCGGCTGCTGCGCAACCTCGGCCTGGTCGTCGGCCGGCGGGAGGGCCGCTCGGTCGTGTACGCGCTCTACGACAACCACGTGGCCGCCCTGCTCGACCAGGCCGTCTACCACATCGAGCACCTGCGGCTGGGGCTCACCGACTGACCCCCGGGGTCAGCTCTGGTGCCACGCGGTGAGCAGGGCGGACTCCTGGTCCGGCGTCAGGGCGCGCGGCAACGGCTCGAACTGCCGGATGTCGCGGGCGGTGTCCGCCACCGGGCGCAGGTGCAGCCCGGTGGCGAGGGCGGCGGCGGGGTCGGCGGTGTTGGTGGCCCGGCGCTGCGGGTCGGCGTGCCACAGCGGCAGCGCGCCGTCCTGGACGTCGGACGCCCGGAGGAAGTCGTCGCCCACCCAGGTGAGCGTGGTGCCGGGCGGGGCGACGGCGGAGGCGACGGCGTCGAGCAGATCGCCCATCGTGAAGGGCGGGGGCGTCGCGGCGTGGAAGGCGCCGGAGGCGCCGGGCGCCAGCAGGGCGAGCATCCAGTCGGCGAGGTCGCGGGCGTCGACGACCTGGAGCGGGGCGTCCGGACGGCCCGGCGCCAGCACCTCGCCGCCCCGGGCGAGCCGTTGCACCCAGTGGTCGAAGCGGTGGGTGTAGTCCTCGGGGCCGATCACGTACGTGGGACGCACCAGCAGCACGTCCGGGCCGAAGCACTCCCGCGCCGCCCGCTCGCACTGGACCTTGAGCACGCCGTAGGAGGCGACGGTGATCTCCTCGGCCTCCGGGCCGTCTGCGGGCAGCAGCGGGGAGTCCTCGGTGAACCCGGGGGCGGAGGGGGTGTCGTAGACGGCCATGGAGGAGACCAGCAGGTACCGCCCGGCGGCGCCGGGGTCCAGGGCGGCGGCCAACTGCCGTACCTGGCGCGGGAAGTAGGCGCTGACGTCCACGGTGGCGTCCCAGGTGCGGCCGCGCAGCACCGACAGGTCCGCATCGCGGTCGGCGATCAGGTGGGTGGCCTCGGGCAGTAGGTGGGCGCCGGACCGGCCCCGGTGCAGCACGGTGACGTCGTGGCCGGCGGCGAGTGCCGCCCGGGCGAAGTGGAGGCCGACGAACCGGGTGCCGCCCATGATCAGTATCCGCATCAGGTCATGGTCCCAGCTCGGCGCGGACTCGGCCAGGGCCCGATCGGGCCAGGTTCCGATCGGGCCCCGGGCCTCAGCCGTGGACGCCGAGCTGGGTCAGCAGCGCCTCGTTGTCCTCGATGTGCCAGTCCTCGACGATTCGGTCGGTGCCGACGTGCTGGATGTCGATGGCGTTGAATTCGATGCGCCGGCCCTGCCCCCGGACGCCTTCGAAGGTGCCGGTGAAGTGGCCGCGGAAGACCAGCCGGGCGGTGATCTCATCCCCGGTCACCAGTACGTCGGACAGCTCGCAACTCAGATCCGGGACCGCCGCGCGGAAGTTCCGGGAGGCGAACAGCAGGCCGGCCGGGCCCTGGGGGCGGCCGGGCGGCAGCGTGTCGTCCTTGAACCGCGGGTCGACCGACGCGTCCAGGTAGCGCTGCTGCCCGGTGTTCCAGAAGGTGTACAACTGCTGCGCCAGACGGACCTCCTGGGTCGCACGCCGGGTGCCGATCGAGCGGTCCACGGTGAGCGCCTTCGGCTGGACCAGGTCGGGTGAGCGGTCGATCAGGTTCTGCGGCCAGCCGTGTGCGGGCCGGTGCCGTCCCTCCTGGTGCGAAGGGGACGGGGCGGCCGCGGCGGTGCCGGCCGCCAGGCTCACCACCGTCGCGACGACGGCGGCGGTACGGGTCAGGGTGTGCCAGGGCATGGGGGTCGCTCCTCGGGACGTACGGACAGGGGGGCGGGGCGGGCGGTCAGGCGAGTCGGCCGCCGCCGTCGACGTGCAGCACGGTGCCGGTGACGTACGGGTTGTCGATGGCGTAGAACACGGCCTTGACCAAGTCCTCGGGGCTGCCCACGCGCCGTGCCGGGTTGCGTTCGGCCACGCCGCGCAGGAACGCCTCCTTGTCGCCGCCCAGTCCGTCCCAGGATCCGGTGTCGACGATGCCGGGCGAGACCGCGTTGACCCGGACCGGGGCGATCTCCACGGCCAGTGCCTTCACCAGGAATGCCAGCGCACCGTTGGTGGTGGCCATCACCGTACGGGCGGGGGCCGGGCGCCAGGCGGCCACGCCGGAGAAGAAGGTGAACGAGCCGCGCTCGGACACCTGGCCGGACAGGTGCTTGGCCAGCAGCAGCGGGCCGAACACCTTGGCCGCGAACGCCAGCCGCACATCAGCGAGTTCGAGCTCCTTCAGCGGGCCGTTGGCCGGCATCGCGGCGGTCGAGACCAGGTGGTCGAACCGACCGGCCCGCCGGGCCAGGTCGGCGATCGAGCCCTCGTCGGCGAGGTCGAGCGCGACCACCTCCGACGGCCCGGCCAGCTCACCGGCCGTCCACTCCAGCTTGCGCGGGTCCGGACCGGCCAGTACGACCGTGGCGCCGGCCGCGGAGGCGGCGGTGGCCACGGCCCGTCCGGTGCGCGAACCCGCGCCCACCACGATCAGTCGCCGTCCCTGCAGGGAGATGCCAATGGACATGGGAGTACTCCTTCGAGTCATCAGGGGATCCGGGCGCCCGCTGCTCCGCGGCGGGCGGCCACACCACGACCTTCTCCCGACCCCCTGCGATGAGTCCAAGGCTTGTTTTCTAGCGCTGCCATAGAATCCCTTCATGGCAACGCCGACGCTCCGCCAGCTCGAGTACCTGGTCACCGTGGTCGACACCGGCTCGTTCACCCGCGCCGCCGAGCAGCTGCACGTCACCCAGCCCGCGCTCTCCCACCAGGTCCGGGCCCTGGAGGCGGCGCTCGGCGGCCCGCTGCTGGAACGCCTGCCGCGCTCGGTGCGGCTCACCCCGACGGGCCGGGCGGTGCTGCCGCACGCCCGCGCCGCGCTGGCCGAGGCCGACCGGCTGCAGGCGGTGGCCCGGCGCGCGGCCGGCCTGGACGCGGGGGAGCTGGAGGTCGCCGCGGTCTACTCGATCAGCCTCGGCATCCTGCCGCCCGTGCTGCGGGCCTGGCGCCGTCTGCACCCCGGCGTGCGGATCCGGTTGCGCGAGTACCCGCACGCCGACCGACTCCAGGAGGCCATGGCCGCCGGCCGGGCCGATCTCGCCATCGGGCCCGCGCCGGAGGGGTGGGAGGGGCCGATCCGGGAGCTGGGCGTCGAGGAGTTCACGGTCGTCCTGCCTGCGGACGACCCGCTGGCGGACGGCGCGGCGGTGGACGACCCGCTGGCGGACGAAGCGGCCGGCGACGATCTGCGAGTCGGCCGCCCCACCGGCTCGGTCGCCCTCGGTGAGCTCGCCGACCGCGCATGGGTCCACTACGCCCCCGACAACGGCCTCGCCGACCTGCTCGACCAGGCTTGCGCCCGGGCCGGGTTCCGCCCCCGGGCGGCCGTCCGCGCGGAACAGACCTCTGCGGCACCGCTGCTCGCCGCGGCAGGACTCGGCCCGGCCCTGGTGCCCGCCGACATCGTCCCGCCGCGCTTCGACGGGATCCTGCTCCGCCCCGACCCGCCGATCCGGCGCACCCTCACCGCGTACACCCGCACCCGCCCCGACCCGCTCACCGTGGCCTTCGCCGAACTGCTCGCCGAACTCCTCGCCGAGCGGGCCCGGGGCGGCGACCTCCCGCCGGGCTGACACCGGGTCGGCACGACACTGCGGCGGCCGGGGCCGGCCGCCGCAGGTCAGCCGCGCCTCAGCTGCTCGGGGTGCTTGGTCTCCGTGGCCGGCCCCCGGTGCCCGGGCGCCGTGAACGCCCGCTCAACGCGCACGTCGGCGGAGGCGCGGCGCCCGCGGTCAGAGCGCGGCGAGGACGTCCTGGTGCAGTCCGTCGAGGACGAAGCCGTTGTCCAGGCGGACCCGGACCGTCACCTGCCGGCCCCGCTCCCGGTGGGCGGCCCACTCCGGTTCCAGCGCCGCGAGCCGGCTCTCCAGCCGCTCCCGGCTCGCGGTCGGCATGGTGTGCCCGTAGTCCTCGAAGAGCGCCTTGAGCCGCTGGTACTCGCGGACCGCCTCGCTCTCCGGGAGTTCGCCGTCCACCCGCTCGACGGTGCCCTCGGTCCCGGCGCCCAGCGACAGCAACCCGACCACGGCCCCGGACTCCCCGGCGACGGCGTCGCCGAGGCCGAGGTCCTCCGTCAGCCTGACGCGCCGGCCTTCCTCCAAGGTCATCCGTCCACTGCCTTTCGCTCGATCGGTGCCGCGGGCGCGTTCGGCCGGTGGCCCGGCCATTATCCGCCGGGCGTACCGGCCGGTTCTCGGTGGTGCCGCCACCCCGCCCGGGCCCCGGCCGGCGCCTCCCGCTCCCGCCGCCCGGCGGGCGCCGCGAACCGCTCCGCCCGTACGGTCAGTCGAGCCAGCCGCGGCGCGCCGCCTTGAGGCCGGCCTCGAAGCGGCTGGAGGCGTCCAGGCGGTCCATCAGCGCGGCCATCTGGCGGCGCACGCTGCGGGCCGAGATGCCCAGGCGGCGGCCCGCGACCTCGTCGGTGAGGCCGGCCGCGAGCAGCCTCAGCAGTTCCCGCTCGGAGGCGTTGAGGCCGGTGCCGGTGTCCCTGGACCGGTCGGCGCCGAGCGGCACGGCCGCGTGCCAGGTCTGTTCGAACAGCGCCACCAGTGAGGCGACGATCCCGGGCTCGCGGGTGCACAGCGCGCCGAGCCGGGTGTCGGCCGGGTCGATCGGCAGGACGGCGATCCTGCGGTCGAAGATCAGCATCCGCGGCGGCAGGGTCGGACGGGTGCGCACCAGGCCGCCGGCTCCGGTCATCCAGCGGGCGTAACCGAGGGTCGCGGAGTCGTGGCGCGCGCTGTCCTGGTAGAGCGTCAGCAGCGCGACCCCCCGGTGCAGGGCGGCGTCGTCCAACGGCTTGGAGGCGGCGAGGCTGGCCGGGGACTGGGCGCCGCCGGGCATCACCGACAGGCACTCCTGGGACACCTCTCGGGCGAGGAGCTCCAACTTGGACTGAATGGCGTCCAGTCCGGTCAGCCGCTCGGTGGCGGACCCGGCCGGGGCTTCCGGCCGCAGGCCGCCGTACTCGGCGATCGCCCGGGCGGCGGCGGCCTTGCTCAGTTCGAGCCGCTGCTGGCGGCGCAGCAGTTCCTCCTCCTGGCGCCGCAGCAGGAGATCCAGGCCGACCTCGGGGCTGACCGGTCGCAGACCGCCGCACAACTCCATCGACGGGCGCAGGAGTTGCAGATCCGCGAGCCGGTCCAGGGCCTCGCGGACCGCCTCCCCGGACAGGCTCAGCCGGCTGCAGAGCTCTTGCAGGCTCCCCTCCGGACTGGAGAGCATCGTCCGGTAGACGGACTCGGACACGTGGTCCAGGCCGAACATGTTCAGCATGTGCGCATACCCCCCGGTGGCGCGACGATTTAAATCGCCATCAGCATAGGAGTGCCCGCCGTGCCGATCAAGCGGGGACCAATCCGGGGCACCCGGTCGATGTGACGTCAGACCAGGGGGAACGCGGAGCAATTCGCGGACGTGTGATTCATCGCATCGCCGCCGGCGTCCCGATCCGGCCGTGGGGGTGCCCGAGCGCCGTCCGGTCGTGAAGGGCGACGTGCTGTGCACCGTCACCTCGAAGGGCAACCTCGCCATGCCGGAGATCACCGACGTGCGGCAGACCGGAACACCTGCGGACCCGCCCGCCTCCACCGGGCCGGCCACCCTCTGGAAGCAGCCCTCCCGACCGTCCCTCGCCCGGGTGGCGGCAGTCCAGCCGACTGCCGTCACCCGATGGGTCAAGCGGCAGAGCTCCGTCGGACTGCCGAGCAGTCAAATGACCGATGCGACACAGGTGACCGCGACCGCACAGTGGAGGCATCCGGCAAGCAGACATGTCGGCATCACACCATGGGAGTTGTCACTTTGAAGAAGCTGACGGGCCGACTGGCGAAGACGGCGGGCGTCCTCGGCCTCGCCGTAGCCGCATTGACCTCCGTGTCGGCCTCCCCGGCCACGGCGAGCACCTCCGCCACGGCTGGCTGCACAAAGTACTACAAGCTTGACAACATTCAGGTCCAGGTCGACAACTGCTCGGGTGGCTGGGTCTGGATCTACACCGGTGGCGGCACCTATTTCACGGGCAGCGTCGAGATCACGGAGGGCTCCGGCAACGGAGACAAGGAGAGTCTGAAGGCGGACCGGGGCAAGGCCATCGCGGACAAGGTCGTCCAGGTCGGCAGCATCAAGATCTGCGGCACCAAGTGGCTCGGCTGGACTCCCCCCGCGAGCCCGTGGTGGACCGACTGCACCAACGAGATCCGCGTCTGACCGGTCGGTCATGCTCGCGGGGGCGGTCCGTCGACGGTGTCGGTGGACCGCCCCCGCGGACGGCATTGCTGGAGGGCGACGCGAGTCGCCGACCGAGGCCTGTTGCCGATCGACGCGCAGGACCGCCGGGAGCACGGCCGAGGGGGCCCCGCCCACGGCGGCCCGCCGACCGGGCGCGGGCCCCGGCTACTGCTGGAGGGCCGGCCGACCCGACAGGAGGCTCTCCAGGAACTGGCCGTGCTCCGGGACGGGGACCGGGACGCTCCCACTCTCCACGGCCTCCGCGCTCCGGCCCTCCGGGGCCCCGGCGCGCGCCCGCAGGACCTGGGTCGCCTCCTCCGCCCGACCGGAGATCATCACGGTCTCCTCCCGCCCGGACAGTGCCATGGTCTCCGCCCGTCCGGAGACCATCACCCCGACGGCGTCCGCGATGCGGGTCATCGACTGGGGCTGCCCGGCGGCCACCGCCGACGCCGTACCCGCCGCCACCGCCGCAGCCTCACCGCGCAGGCGGTCGACCTCTGCCTCCAGGGTCGCCAGCCGAGCCCGCAGGTCGTCCAGCTCGCTCTTCTTCCCCATGCTCCAGGACCCTCCCCGGCCGCTCCCGGCCCTCTGACGTGCCGTAACAGCCTATCCGGGCCCCTCCCGCGCCCCCACGGCCGTCCGGCTACCGCTGGATCCCCGAGCACCGAGCCGCCGACCTGGTCGAGCTGTTCAGGAACACGGACGACATCGTGCTCCTGGACTACACCGCCAACGGGGACGTCACCGACCCAACCACCCCGCTCTCCCACGCCGCGCTCGTCCACCTGCACATGGACGGTCGCCGGCCCGGCGAGGACGACCTCGAGGCGTCCCGCGCATCAGTGATCGAACGCCCGGAGGCAGGTGAAGGGAAGTCAGCCGTCGGCCGGGTCGAGGTCGATCACGACCATCTTGTCCATGCGGTAGCGGTCGAGATCCAGGTTGTGCCACGACTCGCCTGCACGGATCCGGTGGAACCTGAACGTCGCGTTGGTCGCATTGGCTCCGACGATGCACCGCACCGGGCCCGGGTGGCCCTGCTCCGTGACGAGCCGGCGGAACTCCAGGGCGAACGCGATCCCGTGGAGGAGAAGGACCCGCTGATCGTCCTCCGAGAGCTGAGGGGCGTCGTCGACGATCCGAACATCGACGGGAACGCAGTCCTCCAGGTGGAAGGAGCTGTCGGCGCACTCCCAAGCCGTGAGATCGCCGAAGAACGAGGGAGCGTTGTCGGCGTCGCCCGTCGAGTTCGCCCAGGTGAGTACCTCTCCTCGGCGAGTGATCCCGCTCGCAAGCCGACTCCGCAGGCCGGGGGTGAGACCGCCGGGCGGCATCAGGGTGGCCCGACCGGCGAGCAGCCCCAGCGTCTCGGCCGCGGCGTCGTTCATGGTCAGCGACAGCATGCGGCTCATGATCGCAGTCGACGGCCGGACCCGTCGACCGAGCGGCCCGTGGTCTCGCTGCTGACCGGCCCGCCCGGGGTGCCGCGGGCTGGGCTGCGGTCGCGCTACGGGTTCGCGGGGTGCGTCACGGGTTCGGCGGTGTCGTGTGCAGCCAGCCCGGGTCCAGGCGGAGTACGGACGGCAGGAAGCGCTCGTCCGGATCGGCGGAGGCGTGGCCGGGGCGGTGGGGTGCGGGTTCGCCCTTCAGGCGGGTCTGTTGGGCCCCGGCCAGGATGCGGACGTCGGCGGGCGAGGGGTCGCCCACCCGTCCGACGGCCGGTGGCCGGGACGCGAGTGCGGTCAGCTTCCTGGCCTGGCGCACGCACGCGCGCAGCCTGCCGCGGGCCTCGGTGCGGGCTCCGGCGCGCAGGGCGAGCTGGGCCAGCCAGAGCTGGAGGAGGTCCGGTCGGTCCACGGGAAGCCCCGCGAACGGCGGCCCGTCCGGCAGGTCCGGTTCCAGGCCGGCGAGGATGGCCCGGCAGCCCAGGTAGAACAACTGCTCCGGGTTCAGGGACGGGTGCACTTCGCGGACGGTCATCAGGGCCTCGCGCACCTGGGCCCGGTGGGCGTGCTCCGCCACCCGCAGCACCGCGAGGTAGGCGACCCGCTCGCGCACGTGCGGGCAGCCGAGCTCATTGGCCCGGGCGAAGTGCCGCCCGGCCCGCTCCAGGTCTCCCATCATGACGGCGTCGTACCCGAGGTCGCACCACCAGTCCGCCGCGGAGCGCAACGGGCCGATGGCCACCAGCAGTTCCATCGGCGGCTGCTCCGGGTGGTAGTCCATCAGCATCCGCCGGATCCGGTGGTTGCTCTCCTCGTCGACGGGCTCGACGGTGCGGTACACCTCGGTCAGCCGCTCGACCAGGGACCGGCCGGTCGTGGCCAGGGTCTCGCCCAGCCGGTCGTAGACCTGCCGCTCCAGCCGGTACGGCCGGCCGGCGCGGATCCAGCGCTCCAGCGCCTGGTGGACGAACTCGTCGGTCGCGAAGTCCAGTCCGTCGGCCGCCGCCTCGGCCAGGGGTGGCAGCGCCACGTGCGGATCGTCCTCGACCGCCCTCAGCCACTGCTCGCGCACCAGGGGCAGCAGCCAGGCGCGCCGACGCCCGGGGAGGTCCAGCAGCTGGAACACGCCCTCCAGCCGGGCCTTGGCCACGTCCGTCCGGTCGGCTTGCCGGTACCGGGGGTTCCGGCGGTCCGGGGCGAACGGCCTGTTCAGATCCCGGAACATCGCCATGAGCCGCCACACGCTGACCTGTGCCATGCCCGCCCCTTTCGCGTCCGGCCCAGGGTAACGGCCGTGTGTCGGTGTGGCGTTCGGACGTTCGGACGTTCGGGCGGGCGGGCTACGGCTCGGTCAGGGAGGTGCCGAGCGGCCAGGAGGCGATGTCGCGGTAGCGGATCGGCCCGGGGCCACGGCCGATGTTGCTGGCGACGAGGTGCAGGCGCTCGGTCCGCCAGGGTCGGCCGGTGAACCCGGTGAGCCCGGCCGCGGCCCGCGGCACGCTGACGGGATCGTCGCGGCGGGAGCGTGCCAGTGTCAGGTGGGGGTGCAACGGCCGGTCCCTGAACTGGATCCCGCAGGACCTGACCAGGCCCCGGACGTCGGCGGCGAGCAGTTGCAGTCCGTCCAGGTCCCCGTCGATGCCGCTCCACAGCAGCCGCTCGTCGAAGTGGCCGCCGCCGCGCAGGCTCAGCTGCAGGGCGGGGCGCGATGCGACCGGACCGGCCAGCGCCGCCTGAAGCAGCGGCACCACCGTGGAGGGCTGTTCGCCGAGGAAGGCCAGGGTGATGTGCCAGTCCTCGATCCGGTTCCAGCGCAGCCTCGGGTACTCCTCGTACGCGGGCCCCAGGGCGTGGGCCAGTTCGTCCTTGGCGTCGTCGGGCGGAGCCAGGGCCACGAAGACGCGCCGGGTCGGGGGTTCTGGGTGATCGTCCACGGGGGATTTCTAGCACCCGGGCACCGGGAGTCGACGAGTGCCCGGCCGCGGGCGGTGCCGCCGGGGTGGCCGGCGGTCGGGGGAGCAGGGGGCACGGGGGCGGCAACGCCGGTCAGGCGGCCGAGGTGAGTGCCCGGGTGACGGCCTCGACCGCCGGGGTGGTACGGCCGGGAAGGCGCGCCACCAGGACCCGGCGGATCTCCGGCGGCGTGCCTTCGACGTGCAGCAGGCTCACCCCGGGCGGCAGCAGCGGCGACAGCCGGGACGGGACGGTCGTGACGCCGAACCCGCCGGCGACCAGGTGGAGTTTGGTCAGCCAGTCCCGGGCCGCGTGGGCGATGCGCGGCCGGGCGGGCAGGCCGGGCCAGACACCGAGCAGCGGCTCGGCGGCCGATGACGGGGTGGCGATCCACGCGGCGTCGGCGAGTTCGTCGACGTGCACCGTCGTGCGGCCGGCGAACCGTCCGGTCACCGGCGCCGCGACGACCAGCTCGGTGTCCGCGACGGTGTCGACGTGCAGGCGCGGCGACTCGCCGTCCAGGGGCCGGTGGGGAGGCCGGGAGGTGAGCACGGCGAGGTCGAGCGAGCCCGCCCGCAGCCTCCGGATCAGGGTGGGGGTGGTGCCCTCGCTGGTGGTCACCGTGATCTGGGGATCGGCCACCGCGAGGTGGGCGAGCGCGGCGGGCAGGATCGCCGCGCCGGCGCTCAGGAACACCCCGAGACGTACCGGTGGCGTCCGGGGACGGGCGCCGGTGAGGTCGCGTTCGGCCGCCGCGAAGGAGTCGAGGATCGCGTGGGCGTGCCGCAGCAGGGTCAGGCCCGCGGGGGTGAGCCGCACCCCGTCCGTGCGCCGTTCGAACAGGGCGGTGCCGACGCTTCGTTCGAGGGAGGCGGCCTGTCGCGAGACCGCCGACTGGGTGTAGCCGAGCTGGCCGGCCGCCGCGGTGAAGCTGCCGGACTCGGCGATCTGTCGCAGGACCCGCAGTCCCGTGCTGGAGATGTCCATGCGTCCTACGCATACCAGGGATGAAGGATCGTCGCTTCCCGCATGCGCTCGGCGTTCCTAGCCTCGATCCCGAGGGGTCTCGGTGGATCCCGACGGATCCCGCCGGACCTCGGCGATCCCGACGATTCCCGAGGGATGCCTGACGATTCCGACGGACCTGGAGGTCAATCACGTGCGCGCAGCAGTTCTGACGCGGTTCGGCGCCCCGCTCACGGTGCGGGAGGTGCCCGATCCCGAGGCGGGCGGCGGCGAGGTGCTGGTCGAGGTCCTCGCCGCCGCGGTGGCCCCGTACGCGGGCGAGGTGTTCAGCGGGGCCCGGAAGTACCCCCTGGTCCCGCCCGTCGTCCCCGGGATCGGCGGCGTGGGGCGGGTCGTCCAGGTCGGCCCGGACGCCACCCGGCTGCGCCCCGGCGACCTGGTGTGGTGCGATTCGACGGTGCGCGCGCGGGACGACGCCCTGACGCCCGACATCACGCTCCAGGGCTGGAGTTCACGCGGCGAGGGCGGCGCGCGGCTCGCCCGGCACCTGCACGACGGATCGTTCGCCGAGCTGATGAGGGTCCCGACCGAGAACGTCCACCCGCTGCCCGCCGCGGCCGCCGACGACCCGGCCCGCTGGGCCGCCCTCGCCGTGCACGCCATCTCCCACGGCGGACTGCTGGCGGGCGAACTCGCCGCCGGCGAGACGCTGTTGGTCAGCGGGGCCACCGGCAACCTCGGCAGCAGCGCCGTCGCCGTCGCACTCGCCATGGGGGCCGGCCGCGTCGTCGCCCCGGGCCGCAACCGGGCCGTCCTCGACCTCCTCACCGACCGGTTCGGGCCGCGGGTGCGCCCGGTCGTGCTGACCGGCGAGGAGCGCGCCGACCGTGCTGCCATGACGGCCGCGGCCGACGGCCCGATCGATCTGGTCATCGACCTGCTCCCGCCGAGCGCCCCCAGTTCGGCCACCCGCGCGGCGGCCATGACCGTCCGCGAGTACGGCCGGGTCGTCCTGATGGGCGGCGTCGGCATGCTCGGCGGGGACGACCTCGCCCTCCCGTACCCGTGGATCATGCGCAACTCGGTCACCGTGCGCGGGCAGTGGATGTACCCGCGCACGGCGAACGTCGGCATCATCCGGCTGGTCGCCGCCGGCACCCTGGACCTCCGCCCCGAGCGGGTCCGGACCTTCTGCCTCGGCGCCGTCAACGAAGCCGTCGCCCACGCCGCCGCCCACGGCGGCGCGTTCGACCGCACCGTCCTCACCCCGCCGTCCGCCTGACGGGATCGCCCCGGGCCCGGCCGCGCACCTGAGCCCGGCGCCCGTGACCCCGGGTGACACCGTGACGGTCGGTGTGTGAGGTCCCGGGACCGACCGTTCGGCGGCCCCGTTCCCGAGGGCGACAGGGGCGACAGGGGCGGCAGGGGCGGCAAGGACGGCAAGACCGAGGGCCCGTCCGGTCGGACGGGTCCTCGGTCATCGGCATCAGCGCAGGACGCCCAGGTCCTTCGGGTCGGTGACGCCGTTGAAGGTCAGCAGGTGCCGGTCGGCGGTGACGGCGTACAGGTCGGGCCGCCCGTCACCGTTGCCGTCGCCCACGCTACCGAGCGTGGGGTACTCGGCGACCGGGAAGGTGCCGATCACCGTGCCCGCCGCAGGGTCGGCCAGCGCGGTGAAGTCGTACGTGCCGTCGGCGCCCTTGGCGATCGGGTAGGTCCGCAGCTCGCCGGTGGCCTGGTTGCGGGACCAGAGCGCGAGCGAGCCGTCGGCCGCCTTGCCCGGGGCGATCAGGTCGTAGCCGGCCCAGGCGCCCGTGGTGGAGATCCGCACGAAGGTGTTGTAGTCGTACAGCGGAGCCGGGTCGGTGGAGAGCCAGAGGTCGCCGTCCTCCACCGTGAGGATCGAGGTCCGCTGGTCCGTTCCGAGCGCGCCCACGGGCACCAGCTGAGTGGCCTTCGACCAGTCGGAGGTGAAGCCCGCCGGGACCGGCGGCGGGTTGAACGGGTCCACGTCCCGCCCGAACGAGATCACGCCACGGGCGAAGGCGCCCATGTCGAAGTTGCGGTAGAGGGACATGCCGGCACCGCCCGGCCGGTGGGCCATCAGGTCGTCCACCGGCGCGTGCGCCTGGTCCCAGCCGCGGTGCAGCAGCTGTACGCCGTTCCACCCCGCGCCGCCCGGCGCGCGGACGGCGCCGACCGTCGACGTCGGCACGGTGCTGGTGGCGTCCGCGCTGATGATCTGGAGGTTGCCGGCGGCGTCGGGCAGCAGGATGTCCGGCACGCCGTCGCCGTTGACGTCGCCCGGGGTGGACGGCGGGTTCGGGTTCGAGGGTGCGTAGAAGGTGTAGG
This sequence comes from Kitasatospora sp. NPDC036934, assembly GCF_055608425.1. Classification (NCBI taxonomy): domain Bacteria; kingdom Bacillati; phylum Actinomycetota; class Actinomycetes; order Kitasatosporales; family Streptomycetaceae; genus Kitasatospora; species Kitasatospora sp. NPDC036934. The sequence goes on from NZ_JBVJQR010000001.1 coordinate 41,632, forward strand.
TGACCGGCGGGGTGGTGTTGCCCGCGTTGTCGACGGCCTGCACGGTGAGGACGTTGGTGCCCCACTGGGTCGGCTTCAGCTGGAAGGTCGCGGTGCCGTCGGCGCCGGCCGTCACGGTGCCCGAGCCCTGGCACGGTGCGCCGGCGCTCAGCGTGCCGTTCAGGACGTACCGGTAGCAGGCCACGCCCGAGCCCCGGTCGGTGCCCTTGACGGTGAAGGTTCCGGTCTGGCCGGCGTACTTCGACGGGGTCGCCCCGCCGGCGGACGCCGGGAAGTCGGCGGACTCGACGGTGAACTGCGGGGCTGTGGCGTCGATCCCGAAGTGGCAGGCCGCGGTCGGCTTCCCGCCGCCCGGGCCGTAGTCGGGCCAGACCTGCCAGGAGTAGCCGGCGCCCTCGGCGAGGCCCGTGGGCCGGACCTGGACGGTGCCGTCGGCAGCCGTCTGCGCGGTCTGGTCGAAGACCTTGACGCCAGCGGCGTTCCACACCTTGAAGCGGGCCCCGGGCGCGGTGGTGCGCGCGGTGAGCGCGGGCTCGGTGGTGGTGATCCAGCCCGGCGTCGTGGTGTCGTCGCAGGCGTCGGTGGACGCCCCGGCGGCGAGCGAGCGCGGGCTCGGGGCGGCCTTGGGGTCGGTCACGGCCGACTGCCCGTTCTCGGCCGTGGCCGTGGGCGCGCCGATGGTCATCAGGACGACGGCGGCGGCACCGAGCGTGGCGGCCAGGCGCCCGCTGACGGTGGTTGACATGCGGTTTCCCCCCTCTTCGATCATGTTCGATCGTGTGGCGGGAGCACTTTGTCAGCAGGCCGACCCGGCGTCAATCGCATTTGGACGTCCCGGCTTCCTTGGCCGCTGCCTCCGCTCCCTCCGCCGCTGCCTCCACCGCCTCCGCGTCGGTGATGCGGCCGCGCAGCATCGCGTCCATGACCGCCATGTACCGCTGGGTGCGAGGGCCGCCCAGGAGGAAGGGGTTCGCGGTGCCGGGCGGTTGGTGCCGGAGCTGTTCGGCTCGTTCGAGGCCGTGGTCGTTCGGGTGGTTGGAGAGTTCTACCTCCACGTTCGCCCGGCGCATGACGGCCCGGAAGGAGTGGACGGACGCGAGGAAGGTGCGGAGTTCCGCCACCGTCGAGGGCGGGTTGAGGCCGCCCCAGAGCATCGCGCTGTGGTGTCGGCGGCCCGCTCGGACCGGGATGACCGGCGACACGGTGCCGGGGGTGTGGCCCGGGGTGTGGTGCAGTTCGATCGTGGTGCCGCCGAGCGTGAGCTGCGTGCCGTCCGCGATGTCGAGGTCGCGGACGGGGGCGTCGGCGGGGCGGGTGCGGGCGAGGAGGTCCCAGTCGGCCGGGGACATGTGCACGCGGGCGCCGTAGCGGTCGGCGAGGGTCCGCGCGCCGCCGAAGTGGTCCGCGTGGCCGTGGGTCACGACGACGTGCCGGATCCCCGCCGGGTCGGCGCCGACCGCCCGCAGTCCGGGGACGATGACGCCCTCGGCATCGGCGGGAGAGGTGAGCGCGTCGATCAGCACGATGCCGTCGTCGGTCAGCACCGCCATCGCCGAGACCCAGCCCACGCTCAGCAGCACGAGGTTGTCGAACAGCTTGACGGGCGCGGGCGCGGGCAGCCGGGGTAGGTCGGAACCGGGTGTCAGCGCCGTCACCAGGGCCCCCAGCACGGGGTCGTCACCGGCGAGGCGGCGGGCGCGGTCGTAGTGGGCGCGGGAGGCGGACGGTGTCCTCGCCGAAGCGGGGACGGCGGCCGAGGCCGGGCCGGCCAGGGCGGTCGGCGCGGCTCCGGCGGTGAGACCGAGGAGGGCGAGCTGGGCGAGGCGGCGCCGGGTGAAGTCGGCGTCCGTGGCGGTCCGGCGGGTGGGGCGGATCATCGCGGTCGGGGCTCCTGGTCGATCGGCGGGCGGCGTGTGGCGGGCGGCGGTTGATCGGTTCATCGGTTCATCGGTCGGTTGATCGGTCGGTTGGTCGGGGAGGCTCAGCCGAGGGTTTTGACGACGGTCTTCGTGGCCTGGGCGAGCAGGGCGTCGTCGGACTTGGCGTCCGCCTTGCCGCGGTCGGACAGGAGGACGATCACGATCGGGCTGCGCCCGCCGCCCGGCCACGCCACGGCGACGTCGTTGCGGGTGCCGTAGCCCGCGTTGCCGGTCTTGTCGCCGATCCTCCAGTCGGCGGGCACACCCGCGCGGATGTACGGGCCGCCGGTCGTGTTGCCGACCAGCCAGTCCGTCAGCAGCCCGCGCCGGTTCTCCGCGAGGACGTCGCCGAGCACGTAGCGACGCAGGTCGGCGCCCAGGGCGTGCGGTGTGCTGGTGTCGCGGGTGTCGCCCGGGGTGGCCTCGTTGAGGGTGGGTTCGGTGCGGTCGACGCTGGTGGTCGAGTCGCCCAGGTCGCGCAGGGACTGCTGGACGGCCGCCGGGCCGCCGAGTTGGGCGGTGACCAGGTTGGCCGCGGTGTTGTCGCTGTACTGGATGGAGGCGGCGGCCAGGTCCCGCAGCGTCATGCCGGTGGCCACGTGCTGGGAGGTGATCGGTGCCCACGCCAGCACGTCCTCCTGGCCATAGGGGACGACCTTGTCCAGGTCCGCGTCGGACGCCTTGCGCAGCAGGTAGCCGGCGGCGAGCGACTTGATCGTGGACGCGAACGCGAACCGCTCGTCGGCCCGGTGGCTGACCTCCCGGCCGCTACCGGTGTCCACGGCGAACACGCCGAGCCGGGCACCGAACTGCTGCTCCAGTGCCGCGAAGGAGGCGTCCGCCGAGGTGTCCGCCGAGCCGGTCGCGGTCGTCGCGGTCGTGCCGGTCGCCGACGCCGTCGAGGCGTTGCCCGCTTGGCCGCACCCGCCGATCAGTGCGGCCACCAGCAGAGCCACGGCGGGCAGCGCGGTGCGGGGTCGGTCCAGGTGGGGCGTCATCGGTGGTCTCCCAGGTGTTCGTTGCCGTCGTCCGCGGTGCGGTCGTCCGCGGTGCGGTCTTGTTCGTTGCCGTCGTGTTCGTGTCGGCGTGGTCGCGCCGTCGCGCTCAGCTAAACAGGCCGCCGCCTTCCCAGTCCAAGACCGCAATCGTGAAGTGGACGATAAGAAAACGCCTATGATTGCTGGCCATGGACCTGCTGGGGCATCTCCGCCACTTCCGCGCCGTCGCCGAGGAGCGGCACTTCGGCCGCGCCGCCGAGCGCCTGAGGATCGCCCAGCCCTCGCTCTCCCAGCGGATCCAGCGCCTCGAACGCGAACTCGGGGTGACCCTGTTCGACCGCGGCCCGCGCGGGGTCGATCTCACCCCGGCGGGCCGGCTGCTGCTCGCCGAGGCGGAGGAGACGCTGGACAGCGCCGCCCGGCTCCTCGCCACCGCCGCCGACCTGCGCACCGGACGGGCCGGCACCCTGCGCGCGGCCGTCCCGCCCGAGCTCGGGCCGGCCGCCCTGGCCGCGCTGCTCACCGGCTTCGAGACCGCCTCCCCGGGTACCCGGCTCGAACTGCGGGAGTTGCCGGTCGCGGCCGTGGTGCGCGAACTCGCCCAGCACACCGTCGACGTCGCCGTCGTCCGCCACCCCTGCCCGGCCGACGGACTGGCCTTCGGCCCCGTCCTGCACCAGCCGCTCGGCGTCCTGCTCGCCGCCCGCGGCCCGTACGCCGACAGCCCGGAGCTGGCGGTAGCCGAACTGACCGGCCTGCGCCTGGTCCTCCCCCCGCGCGCCAACGCCCCGGCCCTGTACGACGAGGTGCTCACCACGCTGACCAGGCACGGATGCACTCCCGAGGCCGTCGTCGACCCGCCGGGACCGGACGTCGCGGGCGCGCTCGTGCTCACCGGCAGCGCCGTCGCCCTGGTGCCGCGGACCGCGCCACCGCCGGGTACAGTCTGGCGTCCGCTCACCGGCTCCCCGCTGGCCTGGCGGACCTCCACGGCCTGGCCGGCCGGGCGGGGCGGGCCCGCCGTCAGGCTGTTCGCGGAGGCCGCCCACGCGGCGCTGACCGGACCGGGCGGCCTGCTGCCCCAGCCGCCCAACCGCCCGCTCTACCCCCGGCCCGCAATGGAGTTCCCGCTGTGACCAGCGACCGCACGAGAGCCGACCGCACGCGAGCCGACCGCACGGTCAACGACCGCACGGCTGCTGCCCGGACCCCGCAGGGCCGGGCCGCGCGCACCCGCATCGCCGCGGCCTTCGCCGACGCGGGCGTCACCGGCCAGCTGCACGCGCGCGACCTCGACACCGGCGCCGAGATCGGCCTCGGCGCCGACACCGCCGCCAGCACCGCCAGCGTCCACAAGGTCTGCCTGCTCGTGACGCTGTACCGCGAGGCCGCCGCCGGACGGATCGACCTGACCCGGCAGGTCGACGTCCCCGCCACCGGTCGCACCCCCGGAAGGACCGGCCTCGCCGCCATGCTCGACGCCGCCCGCCTCTCCCTGCGCGACCTCGCCTACCTCACCGTGGCCGTCAGCGACAACACCGCCGCCGACGTCCTGTGGGACGAGATCGGTCTCGACACCGTCAACCGGACCATGGCCGACCTCGGCCTGAGCCGCACCCTCGCCGTCCACAAGCTCCGCGACCTCGTCGCCGCCCTCGCCGAGGACACCGGCCCGGACTCCCCGGTGGACCCGGCCGTGGTCGCCCGCCTCAGGGTTCTCGACCCCGCCTTCACCAACTACAGCACCCCCCGCGACATGACCACCCTGCTCGCCGCCCTCTGGCACGGCGACGCCTGCCCCGGCGAGCACGGCGCCGCCCTGCGACGCCTCCTCGGCCTCCAGGTCTGGCCGCACCGCCTGGCCTCCGGCTTCCCCTTCGACGACGTCCGCGTCCACGGCAAGACCGGCACCCTCCCCACGCTGCGCCACGAGGTCGGCGTCGTCGAGTACCCCGATGGCGGCCGCTACGCCGTCGCCGTCTTCACCCGGGCCGCCGCCACCACCATCACCCTGCCCGCCGCCGACGCCGCCATCGGAACCACCGCCCGCCTCGCCGTCGACGCCCTCCGGGCACAGGCGGCAGCGGCCGGGAGGGGCTGAGCGGGCCGGGCAGGACCAAGGCGCTTTCGTCTGGACCACCAGGCGGACCTGAGGAAGGTGCCTGCGATGTGGAGTCCGGCCAGGTGGATGGCGGCGGTCTTCTCGTAGCGGGTGGCGGCGATGCCTCGGCGCGGTGGTTCCAGCCGACCGCGCCGGAACGGTTCGTCCACACCCTGTCATCGGCCACCTGCACGGAAGTGCCACAGGAAACCGTCGCAGGGCACCCGTGCTCTGCCCTCAAGTACCTTCCGCCGCGCCCCGGCCGTTGGGTTGAATGGAACGTTGCCGACGATCCCAGGAGGGGCGGAGCCCGATGCGTGAGCGGGAGAACGAGAAAGCCACCGGGGCCAGGGCCGGCCGGGAGGCGAGGCACGCGCCCGCCACGGCCGGGCACCCACGGCCCGGACTCCTCGCCCTGCAGGGCACCGTGGGCAACGCGGCGGTCGTCCAGATGCTTCGCAGGGCAGGGCACGGACTGGACGAGGAGGAGCACCGGCACGGGGACGGCTGCGGCCACGGGGGCTTCAAGGACCCCGCCGTCCCGCGCGCTGCGGCTGCAGCCGTCCAGCGCTCCTCCGTCCACGACGTCCTGCGCAGCCCCGGCCGGCCCCTGGACCAGGCCACCCGTACGGACATGGAGTCCCGCCTCGGCGCCGACTTCTCCGACGTACGCATCCACACCGGCAGCGCCGCGAACGCCTCCGCCGCCGAGGTCGGCGCACGTGCCTACACCTCCGGCAACCACGTCGTCATCGCCGCGGGCGGGGGCGACGCGCACACCCTCGCCCACGAGCTCACCCACGTCATCCAGCAGCGCCGGGGACCGGTCAGCGGTACCGACCACGGCAACGGGCTGAAGGTCTCCGACCCCTCCGACCGCTTCGAGCGCGAGGCCGAGGCCAACGCCCGCGCGGTGATGAGCCGTCCGGCCCCGCGGGCGACCGCCGGCCTGCAGCGTTCGGACGGCCCCGAGACCGGGACGGCCGGTGCGGCAGCGGAGCCCGTGCAGCGCACCCTCGCGGCGGGCCTCCCCAAGGGCACCCAGGTCGTCAAGCACACGGACGAGAAGGACATCGGGGGGCAGACGATCCTCGGTTTCTCCTTCGGGTCCTATCTGATCTCTGCGGGCGCGGACGGCAAGAAGCCCCGGGCGTCCCTCAAGGACAAGTCGTGGGGGACGGTCGAGGGGCAGGAGGCGTCCCGCGCGGAGTACGAAGCGGCTCGCGCCGCGGAGTTGGACCCGGCGGTCCTCGCGGCCAAGCAGAAGCAGAAGGACCTCGATCTCGGCGAGAACTACCTCAGTGCCGACTACCGGCGGATCAACCCGCTCCTCGCGGCCCTCGGGCAGGTGGGCTTCGCCCCGGGCGAGATCGCCGCCCCCGGCTTCTCCTACAAGTCGAAGGAGAGGGAGGTGCTCGACGTGTGGCGCAGTATCGCCGTGGCACGGGGGTACGCGGACGAGCAGAGCACAGAGGCGTGGGACGAGAAGCACCTCGCGGACACCTTCGACATCTTCGCCCGGATCAACGGCGTGTGGGACGACTTCGCGACGCCCCGCGCGAACGAGGAAGGCAACGTGATGCGGGGCGACAGCAAGCACATGTTCGATTCGTTCGGCGGCATCCTCAAGCAGCAGGAGAACCACCCGGACGGTGGCTACGTCCCGGTCGACCAGACGATCGAGTGGCCGGCCATCCTGTCGACCACGTACGGCGATCCGTTGACCCACACGTACGTGGCCGGCAAGGAGATCGTCTGGGAGTTCGGCCTCCCGGAGGACCACCGGGGAAGGGCGCTCGGCAGGAACAACCAGTCCGAGGAGGAGATGACCTTCCCCATCGGCACCGAGATCCACATCCGCCAGATCCTCGTGCGGAGCGGCGATTTCCGGCAGGAGAAGTCGGCGAAGTACGGCGAGAGCGCGACCGTGGTCGTCTTCGCCGACATCCTGGCGGGCCAGGGGCCGACTCGGGCCTAGTGGTCGGCTCCGGAGTTCTTCGGGGGTTGCCTTCGGATCCGGTGCCGTGTGTTGCTCGGTCAGTTGTATGGCCAGGTGGAGTGAAGGCCGCAGGCGCAGCCGAGAGCGCCTTCGGGGGCACCAGTGAGTGAGCCGGTGGGCAGGATGGTGTTCTCGTAGGTGTAGCTGCTGGCGGACCGGCCGTCAGGCCTGGTCGAGCCACTGCCAGCCAGCGGCTACGACGGGCTCCGTCGCGTCGGCCAGCATGGTCTGCAGGGACGCCGCCGCAGCTCGGGCTGCGCCGACGACGTCCACGGGTATCAGGCACTCGACCACGGCCTGCTCGAACTCGTCCTCGTCGACCAGCAGGACCGTGCCGTCCGTCAGGCGCGCCAGGTCCAGTTCGAGGTCGACATAGCTCCAGCCCGATTCGCCGAGGGCGGGTGGCGTGCAGACGTCCACGCTGATCCATTGCCCTTTGCGCCACCACCATGCGGCCCACCAGCCGGAGCTGGGAAGAAGTTGCACGCCGTCGCTGGGAACCGCCAGCGACTCGCCATTGGCTTTGTGGTGGACTTCACCCTCTGCGCAGAACAGCCAGGTTCCGAACTCATCGGTGCCCAGGACCCGCGCGTCCCACTCCGCCACCGGCCGAGGCGAGGCCGAGCCCGGCAGTGGCCACTTGCCCTTGCGCACCCGGATCCGTGCGCCCGTTCCGGTGTCCGTCCTCGTCAACGCAGAAAGCCCGTCTCGTCTGTACAGCCGTCGGTGACGTCGGTCAGGCTACAGGCGCAGTCGAGGGCGAAGCCCCGCCTGCTGGCGGTGCCGGGTTGGCGCAGACGCATCGGCTTGACCTGTTCGCCGTCTGCCGGCTCACCCGCTACGTAGGAGAAGGCGCCCTCGGGCAGGTACTCGCCCTGGGCCGGGCGGCGAGCTGGCCGGCGTAGGCGAAGACGTCGTGGGCGATGCGGGCTGTCTCGGCCCGTTCTTCCGCTCTGGGGCGGTAGTTGACGGCAGTCGGCGCCGCGCGTCAGCCGGTTGCCGCCGGTGGCCCGAACCAGTGGGTGAGGCTTGCCCGTAGCTCCTCCGCCGCCACGTCGGCGGGTGTGGTCGGCGTGCCGATCCAGGCCGCGTGCCCGTCCGGGCGGACCAGGATCGCGTCGGCGCGGTGCGGGGTGCGCGGGTGGGTGCGGGCGGTGGTGACCCGGTCCGCCCAGGGGTGCGCGGCGGTTGCGAGGGCGGCGGAGTACGGGGTGGCGCCGTCGAGCAGCAGGGCGCCGCCGGGGGTGCGGGTCAGCAGTGCGGTGAGGCGGTCCCGGCCGGTCGGGCCGAGGGGGAGGTCCGGCACCAGCCGTCCTGCCCAGGGGTGTCCGGGGTCGCCGGAGGCGGGGTAGCGGGTGGCGACACCGGTGATCACCTCGGCCAACGGCCCTGCCGTGTCGGCGGATTCGGCGAGCTCGGCGAGGAGTTCGCGGACGGGCGCCAGCCGGTCGTGGTCGTTCCCGTCCGCCCGGGCGAGTACGGCCTGGGCGCAGGTGTTGCGGAGCAGCCGGGTGCCGGCCGCGTGGCGTTCGTCGTGGTAGGTGTCGAGCAGCGTGTCCGGGGCCTGCCCGCGCGCCACCAGGGCGAGTTTCCAGCCGAGGTTGACGGCGTCGTCGAGGGCCGCGTTGACGCCGATGGCGCCGGCCGGGGGGTGGATGTGCGCGGCGTCCCCGGCGAGCAGGACCCGGCCGGCCCGGAACCGCTCGGCGAGCCGGGCCGCGTCGCCGAACCGGGTCAGCCACCGGGCCTGGGCGATCTCGGCCGGGCGGCCCAGCGCGGCGTCGACCGCGCGCTGGAAGGAGTCGAGCGACACCGGCTCGTACGGGTCCGCGGGCGGCGCCGGGTCGGCGGTGAGGAGGCGGACGTAGCCGGGGCGCGGGATCGCGAACACCGAGCGGCCGCCGGGACCGGTGTTGGGGCCGAACGGGACGGCCGAAGGGTCGGCGAGCACGACGTCCCCGAGCAGGCTGAAGTTCCGGGCGGGCGTCCCGGGGAAGCCGATCCCGGCCGCCCTGCGCACGGTGCTGCGGCCCCCGTCGCAGCCGACCAGCCACCGGCAGCGCACGGTCGACGGGCCGTCCGCGCCGTCGACCTCGACCGTCGCGCCGGCACCGTCCTGCCGCAGCCCGGCGAGGCGTCGGCCGCGGAGCAGGCGGGCACCCGATTCGACGGCCCACTCGGCGAGCAGTTCCTCGACCCGGGTCTGGGGGATGCCCAGGACGTAGCGGTGCTTCGCGCGCATGGCGGCGAGGTCGAGCCGGGAGGCTCCGACGAACACGGCCGTCGGTACGGTCGGCCCCTCAGCGAGGAAGCGGTCGGCCAGGCCCCGGCGGTCGAGCAGCTCCAGGCTCCGGGCGTTGAGGTTGAACCCGCGGCAGTGGCCGGGAGGTTCGGGCTCCCGCTCCAGGACCAGCGCCCGTACCCCGGCGCGCCCGAGCTCCCCGGCGACGGTCAGTCCGGCGGGCCCGGCGCCGACCACCAGGACGTCGACGGTCTCGGGCTCCGTGGCGTGGTCACTCATCGTCCGCCCCCGTCCGCCCGCCCCGGGACTCCTGGTCCGGCCAGGTCAGCGTTCCGCGCTCGATCTCCTCGGCGGTGCGCTCCACCCAGGCCAGCTCGGACTGCGCCATGGCGGTGGCGTACTCGGCCTCGATGACGAACAGCCGCGGCGCGCCGTGCTCCTCGCGGGCCGCGCGGTAGCCCTCGGCGTCCCGCGCGATGCTCTCCCGCAGGGCGGCGGCCCGCTCGCGCAGCGCCTCCGCAGCCCGGTCGCGGCCCAGCGCGCCGAGGTAGCCGACGGCGGAGAGGAACCGCGGGTACTCGGGGGAGGGCTGCCGGATCAGCTCGTCGAGCCAGTCGGTGAAGCCGGCCCGTCCGGCGGGGGTGTGGCGGTAGACGGTGCGGGCCGGGCGGTTGCCGACCTGCTCGGTGCCGTCCGCCTCGATCCAGCCGTCCCGGGCGAGCGCGCGGACGGTGTCGTAGAGCGAGCCGGTGGTGAGCTTGAACGCGCGCTCCATGCCGCGCTCACGCAGCGCGCCGGCCATCGCGTGGGGGTGCATCGGCTGCTCCAGCAGCAGCCCGAGGAGCGCGAGGGCGAGGGCGTTGGCGGGGCGTTTCGGGGACTGCTGGCCGGTGGTGGGGTGCTGGCGGCTGGCCATGGGGCTCCGTGGGTCGACGCGTGGACTACTAGGTATCGATTACTCGGATCCGAGCATATGGAGCCGGAGCGTCGAGGGCAAGGCCTTTCGTGGGGCACCCACCCGCCGGACCTGCCGGACCTGCCGGACCTGCCGGACCTGCCGGACCCGCCGGCCCCTCTGGCGCACCGGGACCGCACCCTCCGTCGCCCGCGTTGACCGTTTGTCTTCCCGTGCCGCCTAGCGTCCCTCCTCGAACCCGGCCCGACCCGGGCCGGCGCCGAAGGGAGAACACTCGTGCTCCGCAAGACCCGCGCACTGCTGACCGGTACGGCCGTCACCCTGGCGCTCACGCTCACTTCGATCACCTTCACCGCCCATGCCGCCGGGGATCAGAGCGGCATCGACGCCTGCGCCCGGGAGGCCCAACTCGCCGGCTTCGCCAAGGACAAGTCCGGCGAGGGCCGCAACGACGACGCGATCTACGCCGTCGCGATCGCCATGGCCGAGTCCGGCTGCGACCGGCTGGCCGTCCACACCAACCAGCCCACCGACCCCGACCCGGGCACCAAGGACCTCGGCGCCTGGCAGATCAACGAGCGGTGGTACCCCGAGGTCCACTACCACGACGCCGAGGTCGTCACCGCCGAGAACTGGCAGGACATGGGCTGGTCGGCCCGCAAGGCCTTCAGGATCGACACCGACGGCACCGGCCGGGGGTGGGCCTCCTGGGCGGCCTGGAAGCTCGGCACCTACCAGCAGTACCTCGGCCAGGCACGCGACGCGGTCTACCGCGTCTGGCAGTAACGCCCCACCGCGGGCGAGCAAGTCGTCCGCCCGTCCGCCCGTCCGCCCGTCCGCCCGTCCGGCCCGACCGGGAGAGCGGAGCGGTGACGGAAAAGGGGCGGCCCGTGTTCGGGCCGCCCCTGCTCCGTTCGTTCGCCCGCGCGGCGGGCCCGGGTTACCAGCGGTCGTGCACCTGCGGCCGGATCCGGCGGTCGTACAGCTCCCGGACGGCGTCGAGGGTGGCTGGCGGCAGCGGCGCCAGCGCGGCGGCGGCCGCGTTCGCCCGGGCCTGCTCGATGTTGCGGGCCCCGGGGATCACCGTCGTCACGCCCGGCTGCTGGATGATCCAGCGAAGCGCCGTCTGGGCGGCCGTCGCGCCCTCGGGCGCGAGCGCGGCGAACTCCGCCGCCGCCTCGACGCCCGTTGCGAAGTCCACCCCGGAGAAGGTCTCGCCCTGGTCGAAGGCCTCGCCGTGGCGGTTGTAGGTGCGGTGGTCGTCCGGGGCGAAGACGGTCTGCTTGCCGTAACGGCCCGACAGCAGCCCCGAGGCGAGCGGCACCCGAGCCAGGATCCCGACCCCGGCCGCCGCGGCGGCGGGCAGCACCCGCTCCAACGGCTTGAGCCGGAACGCGTTCAGGATGATCTGCACGCTCGCGACGCCCGGGCGCGCGATCGCGGTCAGCGCCTCCGCGCACGTCTCCACGCTCACCCCGTAGGCGGCGATCCGCTCCTCCGCGACCAGGGTGTCCAGGGCGTCGAACACCTCGTCGGAGGAGTAGACGGGCGTCGGCGGGCAGTGCAGCTGGACCAGGTCCAGCCGCTCAACGCCCAGGTTCGCCCGTGAACGGTCCGCCCAGGCGCGGAAGTTGGCGAGCCGATAGTGCTCGGGCCGCTGCTCGACCCGGCGGCCGAACTTGGTGGCGACGAACACCTCCGCGTCCGGGCGCTCCTTCCGGTAGCGGCCGATCAGCCGCTCGCTGCGGCCGTCGCCGTAGACGTCGGCGGTATCGAAGAGCGTGACACCCGCCTCCACGGAGGCGTCCAGCACAGCAAGGGCGTCCTCCTCCCGGACGTCCCCCCAATCCGCGCCGAGCTGCCAGGTGCCGAGTCCGACCACCGAGACGGGACGGCCGGTGCGGCCGAGTACGCGCTGTTCCATGCCGCGAGCCTCTCACGCCACGCCGGGCGACGCCTACCCCGGCCCGCGACCGGCTCCGCGACCAGCTCCGCGGCCGGGGTCAGGACCCGGGTCAGGGGCAGGGCAGGGCGGGCCCGCCCGTGCGGACGGCGTGGGTGGCGCCGACCGTCCGGAGGCCGCGGTCGACGGTCTCCTGGTTCTGGCCCACCGGGGCCACGTAGTCGAGGACGGCGCGGGCGGCGTCCGCCCCGAGGGTCCGGGTGATCACCCAGGTGGCGAGGTACTGGGAGGCCAGGCAGCCGCCGGCGGTGGCGATGTTCCCCTCGGCGTGGAACGGCGCGTCCAGCACGGTGAGTCCGCGGGCCTCGACGAAGGGGCGGGTCGTCCGGTCCGTGCAGACGGGCATGGTGCCCAGCAGTCCGAGGTGGGCCAGGACGAGGGCGCCGGAGCACTGGGAGCCGATCAGCTGCCGTGCGGGGTCGAGCGGCAGCAGCGAGAGCGTCCGGCCGTCGGCGACCACGTCGCGGGTGCGCACGCCGCTGCCGATCAGCACGACGTCGGCCTCGGCCACGAACTCCATCGGGCGCTGCCCGGTCACTTCGACGCCGTTCATGGAGGTGACCACCGGCGCCGGTGTGGTGATGAACGCCTCCAGGCCGTCCCTGCGGCAGCGGTTGATCAATGCCGAGGCGATGAAGCTGTCGAGTTCGTTGAACCCGTCGAAGGTGATCACGGCTACCTGCATCACGACTCCTCCGTGCGGTACGGGCGTCCAGTCTCCTGGGAGCGGCCGGTCGGGGGCAACGGTGTCGCGGTGTTCCCGCTCGGATCGGAGCCTCGGGTCCGGGGCGGGGCGAAGGCGGGCGGGCCCAGCCGGGATCTCGCCCGACTCCCTTGTCACGGAACTGCGTTCAACCCGTGGCCGACGCTGCTCGGCGGCGGTAGACGACCGTCGCGAGCTCGACCAGGGAGCGGATCAGCGGGTTGCCGTCGCCCTCGTTCCACGCCGCCACCACCCGGCTCGGTGCCATGTCGGCCAGCGGCACCACGGCGAGTTGCGCGGGCAGGTCGTGCCCGAGCGGCATCAGGCCGACGGTGCCGTTCCAGAGCACGGCCTGCAGGCATTCCTGGACGGCCCGCACCACCGGGCCCTCGCGCGGGATGCCGCCGTGCCAGTAGGACTGCCAGCCGGGGTCGGTGCCCGGCGGGAACCGGAACCAGCGGCGGTCGTCCAACTCGGCCAGCCGCAGCCGGTCGCGGCCGGCCAGTGGATCGTCGGCGCGCAGGACCACGCCGACCGGGTCGGCCCGGAGTGTACGAACCGTCAGGGCGGTCTCGTCGAACGGCGCCCGGGTCAGGGCGACGTCGACCAGTCCGGCGCGCAGCCCGCAGACCGGGTCGGTCAGATCGGTGTCGCGGACGCGGATGTCGATGCCGGGGTGGCGTCCGCGGAAGGCGGCGGCCAGGTCGGAGATCCCCGGGTCGGTGCCGTCGCCCAGGATGCCGACGGTGACGGTCGCGGCGCCGGCCGCCGCGCTCACCCGGGCCCGGAGCCGGTCGGCGTGGTCGAGCAGCCCCCGGGCCTCGTCCAGCAGCACCGCGCCCACGGGGGTGAGCGCGACACCGGCGGGGGAGCGGGTGAACAGCAGGGCCCCGACCTCGGTCTCCAGCCGCTTGATCGCCCGGCTCAGCGGCGGCTGGGTCATGTGCAGGCGGTGGGCCGCCCGGCCGAAGTGGAGTTCCTCGGCGACGGCGACGAAGTAGCGCAGGGTCTGTAGCTCCACGCTGCCACGATACCCATCCGGTATCGGCGCTGCGGGACCGGTCTTGGACACCCGGTGGGCGCCGGCGGTGGAGTGGTGGGCATGACCGAAGACCTCGCAGAAGACATGGCACGCGGCACCGGGAGCGACACCGGAACCGGCGCCGGGACAACCCCCGCCGTCGTCCTGGTGCGCCCCGGTGAGGGCGAGACGATCGTGCTGGGCACCACGCGGATGCGCGTCCTGGAGGACGGCAGCCACACCGGGCACCGCCTCGCGATCGCCGAGTCCGTGCTCGCCCCGCACACCGAAGGGCCGCCGCAGCACCGCCACGCCCAGCACGACGAGGGCTTCTACGTCCTCTCCGGCACCGTGCGCTTCACCGTCGGGGAGCAGGACCACGACGCCGCGGCGGGCACTCTGGTGATCGTCCCGCCCGGCGCCCCGCACACCTTCGCCAACCTGACCGACCAACCCGCCGTCCTGCTCAGCACGTTCACCCCCGACCTGTACGTGCAGTACTTCCGTGACCTCGCGGAGGTGCTCGCCGCCGGCCGGCCGCTGACGCCCCGCGCGAACACCGAGGCGATGAGCCGCTACGCGACCGAGCCCGCGACCACTGCCGCCCCGGGTGCCGAATGAGTCTCGTCTACTGGATCGTCGCGGGACCGCTGGCGCTCTTCTACGGCTACGCGGGCACGCTGAAGACCGTCCGCAGCCCGGATCGGCTCCGGCCGATGATGGCCTGGGTGGACCGCGTCCCGCCGGCCGCCCTCAGGGCGCTGGGCGTGGTGGAGGTGCTCGGCGCGGCGGGCCTGCTCCTGCCGCCGCTGACCGGCATCGCGCCCGCGTTGGCGCCGGCCGCGGCGATCGGCCTCGTGCTGCTGCAGGGCGGGGCGGTCGCCGTCCACCTGAGCGGTGGGGACCGCCGGCTCGGCCTCAACGCCGCCCTGGTCATCGCCGCCGCCGGGGCCGCCTGGCTGGCCGCCGGGCCCTGAGCCCGGTCAACCGGGAGGCCGGACGGCACGGGCGTCGGCCCGCCACCACGCGGTGGCGGGCCGACGCCCCCGCTGAGTGCCGACGCCCCGGGAGTGTCGATGCCCCCCGGGGAGTGGTAACTTAGGTAAGCCTTACCATTTCTGCTCAAAAGGCGCGACCAGCAAGCCCAGGGGGGCACACACCATGGCAGACCAACCGACCCGCCGCACGCCACGGGCCCGTGAAGCACGGGTGCTGCGCACCGAGCGGATCACGCCGCACATGGTGCGACTGGTCCTCGGCGGTGCGGGGCTGGCGGACTTCGACGCCACCGAGTTCACCGACCACTACATCAAGGTGCTCTTCGCTCCCGAGGGCGTCGGCTACCCGGAGCCCTTCGACATCGCGCGGATCCGCGCGGAGTTCCCGCCCGAGCAACGGCCGATCACCCGGACGTACACCGTGCGGGCCTGGGACCCGGCGCAGTGCGAGCTGACCGTCGACTTCGTGGTGCACGGTGACGAGGGCCTGGCCGGCCCGTGGGCGGCCCGCGCCCAGCCCGGCGAGACGGTGCGCTTCCTGGGCCCCGGCGGCGGCTACGCCCCCGACCCGAGCGCCGACTGGCACCTGCTGGCGGGCGACGAGAGCGCGCTGCCCGCGATCGCCGCGGCGCTGGAGCGGATGCCGGCCGACGCGCTGGTGCACGCCTTCATCGAGGTCGCGGACGCCGCGGAGGAGCAGAAGATCGTCACGCCCGCCAGGGCCGGGATCAGCTGGCTGCACCGCGGCACGCGCCCGGTGGGCGAGGCACTGGTCGAGGCGGTGGGCGCGCTGGAGTTCCCGGCCGGCACGGCCTCCGCGTTCGTCCACGGCGAGGCGGGCTTCGTGAAGGAACTGCGCCGCCTGCTACGGGTGGAGCGCGGCATCCCGCGCGAGCGGCTGTCGGTCTCGGGCTACTGGCGGCTCGGCCAGAGCGATGAGGCCTGGCGGGCGGCCAAGCGCGAGTGGAACGCCCAGGTGGAGGCCGAGCAGGAGCAGGCCGAGCGGCAGCAGGTCGGCTGATCGTGGCCGTGGGGGCCGGCTGTGCGTCAGCCGGCCTTCCAGGCCAGGGGCTTGTCGTCCTTGTCGAGCCACAGGACGTACTTGAGGGGCTGGTCGGCCGGGGCCAGGTAGATGGCGCACTCGTGCTCGCTCTGGCCCCTGACGAAGTCCTTGCCACCCTGGGGGACGTCGCTCTCGCACTTGGGGAAGGCGCTGAGCAGGTCGACCTTCCGGGCCTGGGAGGTGTCGCTGATCATGGCGCGCAGCCGCCGGTTGAAGTACGGCTCGTAGATCCCGTTGCCGCCGGTGTGGGTGTAGGTGACGCTCACGTAGTACGGCGTCTTGCCCGTCATGTCCTCCGGCTTGAGGAACCTGGCCAGGTCCGCGATGTCGCCCTTGACCACGCTGGTGGGGCCGATGGCGACGGAGATGTCGCCCTTCTCGCTGTCGGTGTAGGTGCCCTTCGCGGTCGTTGCGGGCGCGAGCGCGCCGGCGAAGCGGCTGGGGGCGGAGGGCGTCGCGGTGGGCGCTGCGGCGGTGATGCTCGGTGCCGCGGTGGCGGCCGTCGACGGCGGGGCGGTGATCGGGCCCGTGGCGGCGGTGGCGGTGGGGGCCGCGCTGGCGGGGCCGTCGCTGTTGTCGGGCCCGCAGGCCGTCAGGAGGAGGGCGAGCGCGGCGGCGGCCGGGACGGCGGTGGTACGGAGCACGGTTGCGGAGCGCAAGGAATCCCCCGGGAGAAATCATGATCGGTCCGACCGGGGCGGATGCCCCTCGTCGGTGCGGGCGAGCCTGGCGGTGTCCGCGTGGCTTGCCCTGGTGATCCTCACCGATCCGTCCGGGCGCCGCCTGAGTACGCGTACTCAAGATCGGGCACGTACGCGCCTGCGGCGGTGGATCGGGGCGGTGGTTCCGGCGCTCGTCGTCATGCCGAAACCGCAGAAGTTAACATGGGTGTCAGGTTCAAGTGCTTCTCCGGCGCCAGGTGACGGCGCGTCGGAGAACGGGGGACGGGGGACGGGATGCGGATCGGCGAGTTGGCCCGGCGCACCGGTGTGAGCGAGCGCTCGTTGCGCTACTACGAGAAACAGGGGCTGCTCTCCGCCGAGCGCACCCTGGGTGGGCACCGGGACTACCCGGACGGCGCGGTGGACCGGGTCGTCCTCATCCAGGAGCTCTTCGCGGCCGGGCTGCGCAGCAAGAAGATCGCCGAACTCCTCCCCTGCATGCGGGACTCCGACGGCGCGCCGAACGCGACCGCCACCCCGCGCCTGGTCGAGGAGCTCGCCGCCGAGCGCGACCGGATCGACCAGGTGATCACCGATCTGATCCGCTCCCGCGAGGTCCTGGACGAGGTGATCGAGACCGCCTCCGGCCGGGCTCAACTCAGCATGGTCGACGGCGAGTCCAGGGCCCTCTGACGCCGGCCGGGTCGGATCAGCGCCCGGAGACGGCGGGCCGGGCCGCGGTGGTGGGGTCCGGCAGGGCGGGGCGGCTCCCGATGATCAGGGCGCGGAGCGCGGCGGCCACCGGCTCGGGGCGTTCCTGCATGGCGACGTGGCCGGTCCCGGGCAGGGCCAGGAGCCGGACGTCGCGGAAGGCCGCGTAGGCGCGGGGTGCGGTACGGAAGGGGACGAGGCGGTCCTCCCGGCCGTAGACGAGCAGGGTGGGAGCGGTGATCCGGCGCGCCTGCTGCCAGGGCGAGGACGTTCCGCGGCGCAGGTAGGTGCGGATGACGGCGCGCACGCCTGCGGTCAGCATCCCCGGGGTGTGGTGGAGTTCGGCGCGGCGCAGGCGTTCCCGGGCCTCGGTCGTCCGCTGCTCGGGGGTGACCAGGGCGGGGTTCGCGTAGATCAGCCGGTAGAGGTCGTCGAGCTGGCGGTCCGGGCTCTGGGCGGCGAGGCGCCGGGAGTACAGGCGGTGGGCGCCGGGCAGGGCGAGCAGGGAGAGCCGCAGGGCCTGGCGCGGCGGCAGGGCGGGCAGCACGGGGGAGACCAGCGTCAGGGTGGCGACCAGGCCCGGACGGTGGGCGGCGAGGTGGAGGGCGGTCAGGGCGCCGAGGGAGTTGCCGACGAGGTGGACGCGGCGATGCCCGGCGCGCTCCAGGTGGCCGGCGACGGCGGCGGCCTGCCGGGCGACGGTGACCCGGCCGTCGGGCGGGGGTGCGGACCTGCCGAAGCCGGGGAGGTCCAGGGCGAGGCAGTGGACGGACGGCCGCAGCAGGCCGGTCAGCGCGGCCCAGTTGTGGGTCCACCCGCCGAGGCCGTGCAGGAACACGGCGGTGTCGGCGGCGGGCGCCGTACTGGGGAGGTACTCGGCGGCGAGGGGCTGGTGCACGGTGGTCCTCATCTCGGGGGGTTCGATGCGTGGCGCGACGGCGGCCTGAGGCGGGTTGCGAGGCTGGCGCGACGGGTCCCGAGGCGGGTCGCGGACGGGTGCCGTCAGCCGGTCCCGACCGGTCGACTCCGCGGCCCGGCCGTCTCCGCGATGGCCAGCCGGTAGTGCCCGATCAGCTGGTCGCCGACCTCCGCCCAGCTGCGCCCGGCCACCGCCGCGCGGCCCGCCCGGCCGAGTTCCGCCCGTAGCCGGCCGTCCCGGGCGAGCCGTTCGACCGCCGCCCGGAACGCGTCGCCCGAGCCGGGTGGGACGAGCAGGCCGGTGCTCCCCGGTCGGACGAGGTCCAGCGGCCCGCCGGCGGCCGGGGCGATGACGGGCAGGCCGCTGGCCATCGCCTCCTGGACGGTCTGGCCGAAGGTCTCGTACGGGCCGGTGTGCGCGAACACGTCCAACGAGGCGTAGAGCCGAGCGAGTTCGGGGCCGGTGCGGCGGCCCAGGAAGAGCGCGTCCGGCAGTGCGGCCTCCAGGGCGCTCCGGCACGGGCCGTCGCCGACGACCACCAGCCGTACGCCCGGCAGCCGGGACGCCGCGGCCAGCCGGTCGACCTGCTTCTCCGCAGCCAGACGCCCGACGTAGCCGACCAGCACCTCGCCGCGCGGGCCGAGCCGGCGGCGCAGGGCCTCGTCGCGGTGACGGGGGTGGAAGCGGGCGCCGTCGACGCCGCGCGGCCACAGGTGCAGCCGGGGGACGCCCTGGGCGGCCAGCGCGCTCAGCGAGGCCTGGGACGGCGCCAGCGTCCGGGCGGCGCCGGTGTGGATGCGCCGCAGGATCCGCCAGGCGAGTCGGGCGCCGGGCTCGCGCGCCACCGGAAGGTAGGTCCTGGTGTACGCGGCCATGTCGGTCTGGAACACCGCCACGGTCGGGATCCCGGCCCGTCCGGCCGCCGCGGCCCCGGCCGCGCCGAGCGCGAACGGTCCGGCCAGATGGACGACTTGGGGCCGGTGCCGGTCGATGGCCGCAGCCAGTCGGCGCCCGGGGAGGGCGATCCGCACCTCCGGGTAGCCGGGCAGCGGGACGGACGGCACCCGGAGGACGTCGTAGCCGTCGGCCCGCTCGGGGCCCCGCCGGGTCCGGGTCGCCGGGGCGACCACGAGTACCCGGTGGCCGTGGGCCGCCAGGTGCTCGGCCGTCCGGAGCACGCTGTGGGCGACGCCGTTGACCTGGGGGGCGAAGGACTCGGTGACGATCAGCACCCGCAGGAGGCCGCCGTCGCGCACCGGGCCGCCCGGGGTGCGTACCGCCGCCCCGGAGGGGGCCGCGCTCACCGGGCTGCTCCCATCGTGGGCCCGGTTTCCGTCCCGGGCCCGGCGGCCGACGTGGGCCCGGCTTCCGTCCCGGGCTCGGCGGCCGACGGCGGCTCCGGCTCGATGGAGCGGCCGACCGCCCGGAGGTCCCGCAGGATCTCCCGGAACGAGTCGACGAGCCCGGCCTCGCAGTAGTCCACTCCGATCTCCGCGCAGTAGGCGCGCACGATCCGCGAGGCCGGGCGCAGCGCGACCACCGGCATGGCCGGGAAGAGGTGGTGCTCGATCTGGAGGTCGAGGCCGCCGAACAGGAAGTGGACGAACCACCCGGCCCGGAGGTTGCGGGAGGGTAGCACCTGCCGGCGCAGGTAGTCCGTGTGCTCCTCGGCGGCGCCGGTCATCGGCATGCCCTTGTGGTTGGGTGCGAAGACGCACCCCAGGTAGACGCCGAGCACGGCGCCGCACAGCACGGCGAACGCGAGCGCCTGGAGCGGCGTGAGGACGAGCAGCAGCAGGGCCGCCGCCAGGGCGTAGTGCAGGGTGGCCAGGGTCCGTTCCAGCACCGGGTGGCGGAGCGGGCCGCGGGCCAGGGTCAGCCCGGTGGCGACGACCAGGCCGAGTGCCTGGAGGGAGAGCAGCGGGAAGAACAGCTCCGCCTGGTGTCTGGCGATGGATCGCCTCAACCCCCTTGTCCGGTCGGCCTGTTCGGTGGTGCGGACGAAGAGGATGGCGTCCGCCGCGGGGTCGCGGCCCTCGCGGTTGGGGTGCGCGTGGTGGCGGTTGTGGTCGCTGACCCACCAGCCGTAGCTCATGCCGACCACCAGGTTGCCCAGCAGGATCCCCGCCAGGTCCGTCGCCCGGCGCCCGGAGAACACCGCGTGGTGCGCGACGTCGTGCCCGAGCAGCGCCAACTGCCCCAGCAGGAAGGCGAACAGCGGCGCGAGGCCGAGCTGCCACCAGCTCGCCCCGAGCGCGGTGAACCCCGCCAGCGCCAGCCCCGAGGCGATGAGCAGGGCAACGGCGCGGTAGGCGTAGTACAGCGGACGCCGGCGCAGCAGCCCGGCCTCCGCGACGCGTCGCCGCAGCTCGGCGAAGTCGCCGTGCCGGACGGCGCGGGCGGTCGGGACGTCCTGAACGGTCATGTCACCTTCCGGGTGTGGGCTCGATCCGGCCGATCCCGGCCGCCGAACCACGGGGCCCGCTCCGGATGCGCGGAGCCTTTCGCATGCGGCCGGTTGCTGTCCCGCCCCGTTCGCGGATGTTCCGGGGAAGTGCCCGATCGGGTGGACGGACGGGCTGGTTGTCCGGCCGTCTGTCCGAAGGGCGCCCGTTCGTTCCGGCGACCTTCCCGGGTCGACCGGCGGGAGGGGGGTGGACGGGAGGGGCGCGGAGTTGACGAGACCGTTCGTGCTCAGGAGCATGTGTCACCGCGCGTGTGCACGGGTGCACGCGGAAGCGGAATCGGTTTCCGGGGGTGTGGGGTCATGACGTTGCTGGTGTCCAGGCGGGGCGTGCGGAGCGCCGGTGGCGCCGTCGCGGCGGCGCTGGTGCTGGCGGTCTTCACGGCCGGGGGAGCGTCGGCGGAGGGGCTCGGCGCCGGCCCGGTCGGGGCCGCGGCGCTCGGCGGGGCCGGGCAGGTCAGCGCACAGCACCTCGTGCCGCGGACGCCGGCCGCGCCCGGCATCTCGCTCACCGAGGGAGAGGTCGGCCGGGTGGGTCCGCGCGGCACGATCACCTACCCGTCCGTGACCAGCTGCCTGGTCGTCACCGTCTACCTGCGGGACGGCGGCAAGGTCGGCGGCCACGCGAGCCTGTTCCAGGTCCCGGGGAAGTACGCCTCGGACGAGATCCTCCCCGCCATCAGGCGCGCCGTCGGCCACAGCCCGGTGAAGGCCGTCGACGTCAGCGGGGCCGTCGGGGCCTGGAACCCCTCCTACTTCGAGAAGGCCGTCGAGCGGTACACCGAAGGAGCGCCCCCCGAGCCCACGGGCGACGCGCGGCGGATCGGCGACACGGTGGCCGAGCTCCTGGGCCGGCCGCGCGCCGAGGTCACCGTCCACGACCTGCCGGACGGCGACATCACGAGGTGAACCGGGCAGCACCGTGCGAGCGGGCACCGGCGGGGCCGTCGAGTTCGCGACCGGGGAGCGGAGGCTGAACTCGCCGCCCGGTCTGTCCGTCGACCGGATCCCCGGCCGCGTCGACCACCGCGTGGCCCTCGCGGTCGATCCGCTCCCGCCCCCAGACGCCGAGCGGCCGGAGGGCCTGATTGAGGGTGTGCCCGTGCTCGGTGAGGGAGTACTCGACCCGTGGCGGCACCTCCGCGTAGACCTCCCGGTGCACCAGGCCGTCGGCCTCCAGCTCGCGCAGGTGCTGCGTCAGCATCTTCTCGCTCACTCCCGGCAGGGCGCGGCGGAGTTCGGCGAAGCGGCGCACGCCACAGGTGTCGAGTTCCCAGAGGATCAGCCCCTTCCACTTGCCGCTCACCACGTCGAGCGCGGCGTCGATGCCGCAGATGTACGGGCCTTGCCTCGGTGCCTTGGCCATCGCCGACCCCCTTACTTATTGGTAAGTACCGCAGGAAATAGTAGGTACTTCCGGGAGCGGTGACACTCTCCGAGCATGGAGGGGTGAACGAACGACAGAACCACAGCAGCAAGCAGAACAGCGCCGTCACCGTGATCGGGCTCGGCCCGATGGGACAGGCGATGGCCCGAACCCTCCTCACCGCCGGCCACCCGGTGACCGTTTGGAACCGCACCGCCGGCCGAGCGGACGGCCTCACCGCCGCCGGGGCGGTACTCGCGGCGACGCCCGGTGGGGCGGTGGCGGCAAGTGACCTCGTGATCCTCAGCCTGACCGACTACCAGGCGATGTACGACATCCTCGGCGGGGCCACCGGGTCGCTGGCCGGCCGGACGCTGGTCAACCTCGGCTCCGACACCCCCGACCGCTCGCGCGAGGCGGCGGCCTGGGCGGCGGGCCACGGCGCGGCCTTCCTCACCGGAGGTGTCATGGTCCCCGCGCCGATGGTCGGTACGGCGGCGTCCCAGGTCTACTACAGCGGCGACGGCCACGTGCTGGAGCGCCACCTGGCGGCGCTGACGCTGCTGGGGACACCGAAGTACCTGGGGGAGGACCCGGGGCTCGCGCAGCTGATGTACCAGGCCCAACTCGCGGTGTTCCTCAGCACCTTGTCCGGACTGATGCAGGCGACCGCGATGCTGGGCACGGCCGGTATGAAGGCCACGGCGGCGCTGCCGGAGCTGCTCGCCTCCGCCGACTCGATCGGCGCCATCCTGAGGGCCGGTGAGGAGACCCCCGGCACGGCGCTCGATGCCGGAGAACACCCCGGCGCCCTCAGCACGGTCACCATGATGGGCGCGACGGCCGACCACATCGTCGACACCAGTGCCTCGGTCGGCCTCGACCTCGCGCTTCCGATGGCCGTGCAGGCCCACTACCGGCGCGCGATCGAGAACGGACACGGCGGTGACAACTGGACCCGCATCATCGACAGCATCCGAGGAGCGCGCTGACCGGATGAGGGAGCGGGGGCGCCCGGACCCGCGCCCCCGCTCGTCCTGTTCGCGCCCCTGCTCGTCCCGGTCCGTCGTCGGCGGTCAGCCGCGCACGTGCAGGCCGAAACCCGTGCGGCCCGCAGGTTCCAGGCCCTCCTTCAGGTGCAGCGAGGGGAGTTCGTAGTCGCCGAAGTTCTGCGGCCGGAACGCGATCGGCTCGGTCGACTCCAGGGTGAGCAGGCGCCGCTCCCAGGCCTCGGCGACGGCCGGGTAGTCCTCCTCGGTCATCCGGTCGGCGCCGTACAGCACGAAGGGCGGCAGAACCTCGATGCCCGGGTAGTAGAGGACGCCGTGCTGGAACGGGAACAGCAGGTCGTCGATGGGGCCGTTGATCCCGCGCGCGGCGTAGTGCGACCGCGGGCCGCCGGTGGTCACCGACAGCAGCGCCCTGCGGCCCGCGAGGGTGCCTTCGCCGAAGCGCTCGCCGTACTTGGTGTCACTGTGCTCGCCGACGCCGTACGCGAAGCGGTGGGTGAACACCCGGTCCACCCAGCCCTTGAGGATCGCGGGCATCGTGTACCACCACAGCGGGAACTGGAAGATGACGGTGTCGGCCCACAGCAGCTTCTGCTGCTCGGCGAGGACGTCCGGGGTGAGCGTCCCGGCCTCGAAGGCCCGGCCGGAGTCCCGGCCGACCCTCAGCGGGTTCGAGGCCTCGGGGCCGTAGTCCGCGGCGTCCGCGACGGCCTTCCAGTTCATCGCGTACAGATCGCTCACCCGTACTTCGTGTCCGGCCTCCTCCAAGGTGGTGACGGCGAGGTCCTTCAACGAGCCGTTGAGCGACTTCGGCTCCGGGTGGGCGTGGACGATCAGCGTCTTCACGGGAACTCCTTCGGATCGGATGCGTTCGGATCGGACGGCTTCGATCCTGGACGCCCCGGCGCCCGGCGTTCAGGGGCCCTGCTTCCGTCGGACCGGACTTCCTGGTACCGGCAGGGCCACCCTCGCGGGCCCGGCCGGGGGCGATACTGGGCCGCATGGACGATCTCGCGGGCTTCCTGCGGACCCGGCGCGCCCGGGTCGATCCGGCGCTGGCCGGCATTCCCACCGACCGCCGCCGCCGGGTCGAAGGGCTGCGCCGCGAGGAGGTCGCGCACCTGTCCGGCGTCAGCGTGGACTATTACGTGCGCCTGGAGCAGGGCCGCGCGACCCAGCCCTCCGAGCAGGTGCTCGACGCGCTCGCCCGCGTCCTCGACCTCGACGAGACCGAACGCGGGCACCTCGGCCGCCTCGCCCGGCAGTGCCGCCGCCGCGCGAAGTCGCCGGGCGGCCGGATCCGGCCGGAGCTGCTGCGCGTCCTCGGCCTGGTCGCCGACGCACCCGCGCTGATCATGAACCACCGTTTGGACGTACTCGCCGGGAACCGCCTCGCCGGGCTCCTCCTCGGCCGCCCGATGCCGGGTCTGAACACCGCCCGGCACATCTTCCTGGAGGAACTCGACGGCGGCCTCTACGCGGAGTGGGAGGCCTGCACCCTCGACGTGGTCGGGCACCTGCGGCTGGCCGCCGGCCAGTACCCCGACGACCCCGGCCTGGCCTCGCTCATCGGCGAACTGGCGATGGGCAGCGAGCGCTTCCGTCACCTCTGGGCCCGCGCGGACGTGCGCGCCCGCACACACGGGCGCAAGGTGTACCGGCACCCGCTGGTCGGACTGCTGGAGCTGCACCAGGAGAACTTCGCCCTGCCCGACGAATCCGGCATCGAACTGCTGGTGCTGTCCGCAGCCCCCGGCAGCCCCGCCGAGGACGGGCTGCGCCTGCTCGCGGGCCTGGGCGCGGACGGTGACGACGCGCATCCCCCGGTGAACGCCCGCACCGGCGGCCGTTCGTGATCGGACATCCTGCCCGCGCCCACCGACGACGGGCCTTCGGCGGGCGCGGGCGGCCGGTGGTCAGCGGGGGCTGAGGAGGCAGAACTCGTTGCCCTCCGGGTCGGCCATGACCGTCCAGGGCACGCCGTCGCCCTGCCCGACGTCGGCGAGCGTCGCGCCGAGGCCCTGCAACCGTGCGACCAACTCCGCCTGGTGCGCGGCCGATTCGGTGGCCAGATCCAGGTGCACCCAGTTCTTCACCGTCTTGGGCTCCGGGCGGGCGACGATGTCGATGCAGACGGCCGCCGGGTCGGGGTAGGCGAAGCCCACGGGTTCGAGGTTGGTCACGCCCGGCCCCTCGCTGTCGACGTCCCATCCGAGCGCCGCCGCCCAGAACCGGCCGAGCGCGGAGTCGTCCCGGGCCTTCATGTTGATCTGCACGAGTCGTGTCGCCATGCCGCAGATCCTGGGGCGGCCGCGGGCCCACCCGGGCAGGTGGTGAGTGAGGGCGCGTCAGCTGACGTCGCAGACGGCGGCGGGTCCGGTCCGGGACAGACGGGCGATGCGGGTGGCGGCCGCGGGCCCGTGACGGACGGTGACGCGGTGGCGCGAGGTCGATGCCGGTCGACCTGAGCACCCGGTCGTCGACCACGTCGACCACGTCGAGGAGATACCGCACCACCGGCACCCCGGAGCGATGGCGGGCAGCCCGGCCCGGCCGAGCGCGCTCACCCCCGTGCAGACACTGGCTACCGCCCCGTTCGGCCGTCCCGCCGACCGCCGCTCCGGCCCGTAGCAGCCTGGGCACGGCCCCGTTCGGCGCCACCGAATCCGAATCACGTTTCGCCTGGTCAGAGCGGGTGAGGCTGCTCCCGGTGCCGTTCTGGGGCTGCGCGCGGCCGGGACGGGGCGATACTGAAGAAGTGGAGCGAATCCGCGTAGCGCGTGGCCCACGGCCCCGCCCGACGGATCCGACCACGGCACGGCAGATCCGACGCCGTTCCCCCGTCAAGTCAACCGACGAGTGCGAGGGCGGAGCGCCGGTGAGACGAGAGAAAGAAGTCAGCAATGAGTTACTTCGACCGTCGCGACCATGACCACGGACGTCGGCGTCGTCGTCGTCACCACCGCCGTAGGCGGTTCGGATTCTGGTGACGGTGGGGCCGATGAGGACTGCGTGGAGTAGTCCGTCATAGCTCAACCAGGGGCCGGCGGCATCGCCGTCGGCCCCTCATCCTGTCCTCCGCATGCCGAACGGGGTGCCGACGTGCACGGTGCAACGTCCTCGGGGGGCCGGGCGGACCCGACCGCTGCCGACCAGGGCCCGGTCGCGGACTCACCCGACATCCCGCTACGCGAGCTCTTCCGCCGCTTCTGGCCGTGGGTCCGCCCGGACGTTCGGTGGCTCCCGTTCAGCGCGGCCCTGCTCGTCCTGGGCGCCTTCGGCGAGGTCGTCTCGGTCTGGCTGTTCAAGGACCTGATCGACGAAGTCCTCGTGCCGCGCCGCTTCGGCGACTTCTGGCTGCTCGCCGGGCTCATGCTGGGCGCGGCCGTCGTCGCCGGGCTGTTCACCTACGCGGGGACGTACACCAGCACCAGGACCGCCGAGCGGTACATGCTCCGGCTGCGCACTGACACCCTCGCCCATCTGCACACCCTGCCGCCCGACACCCTGGAGACCCGCTGGCGCGGTGACCTGGTCGCCCGGCTCACCACCGACATCGCCGCGATCGAGCAGATGGTGGCCACCGGGCTGGTCGAGGGCGCGGTGGCCACCGTCAGCCTGCTGCTGTTCACCGGCGCCGCGTTCTACCTCAGCTGGCCGCTCACGCTGGCCGCACTGGTGGTCGCACCCCTGTTCATCCTCGCCACCACCCTGTTCGGGAGGGGCATCCGCCGCCGGGAGCGGCAGGTCCAGCGCCGTGCCGGCGGTGTCACCGCGCTGCTGGAGGAGACGCTGCGCAATGCCGTCGTCACCCGGACCTACGGCCAGGAGGGCCGCGAGGTCGAACGGATCGACCGGGAGGGCCGGGCGCTCCTCAACGCCGAGCTCTCCGCCGCCCGGGTGGCCGACCTCTACCAGCCCTTCATCGGGGTGCTGCAGCTGCTCGCGGGACTGGTCGTGGTGGGCGTCGGGGCCTTCGAGGTCATCCACGGCCAACTGAGCCTCGGCGGCCTGCTTGCGTTCGCGGCCTTCATGGCCCAGCTCTTCGAACCCGCTCAGCAACTGGCCGGGCTCGTCCCCCTGGCAGGCGTAGCCTGCGCCTCCGGCGAACGCCTCCTGGAACTGCACGACCTGACCAGCCCCGTACGGGAACGCGACGGCGCCCGGGACACCGGGCCGGTGCGCGGCCGGATCACCTGCGAGGACGTCCGTGCAGCCTACCCGGGCGCCTCCGGGGCCCCGGTGCTGGCCGGCCTGGACCTCGACCTCCGCCCCGGCGGGACGCTCGCCGTGGTCGGCCCGAGCGGCAGCGGGAAGTCCACGCTCGCCAAACTGCTGGTCCGCTTCCTCGACCCGGAGAGCGGAACCGTCCGCCTCGACGGCCAGGACATCCGGGAGCTCACCCTCGCCTCCCTGCGCCAGGCCGTCACCCTGCTGCCCCAGCAGGCACCGCTGTTCCACGCCTCCATCGCCGACAACATCGCCTACGGCCGCGCCGCCGCCGCCCTGCCGGACGAGATCGAGCGCGCGGCCCGGAACGCCGGCGCCCATGACTTCATCACCGCACTCCCGGACGGCTACCGCACGGTCATCGGCGACGACGGTTTCCAGCTCTCCGGGGGGCAGGCCCAGCGCGTCGCCATCGCCCGGGCCTTCCTGCGCGACACCCCGGTCCTCGTCCTGGACGAACCCACCACCGGACTCGACCCGCACACCGTCGAACAGCTCGTCCCCCCGCTGCGCCGCCTGATGGCCGGCCGCACGATCATCCTGATCACCCACGACCAGGCCCTGCTACCCCTCGCCGACGACGTGCTCAACCTCGGCCCGACCCCGGCAGCAGTCGCCGCCACCCACCCGGGGTGACGCCGAACCGCGGTGGGGGAGTCGCTCAGTGCCGCGCCCCCTCGATGAGGTCCGCCGCCTGCGATGCTGCGCGGCTTCTCGCAGATCTCCTCGGGGTTCCCGTCGGGCTGTGCGAGTCAGGGCCGGCAGTCCTCGTCCACGACGACCAGCCGCCAGAGGCTGACGCGCTCGGCGAGCACCGTCGTCGGTGCGGCCTGGCAGGTTCGCGGCACTGCCGAGGACTTCGCCCAGCCGGTCCAGGTTCTCCGTGGGCTCCCGTTGGTGGCGCAGCCTCGTCGGCCGCGACGCGCGAGCACAAAGCCGGGCCCGGCGCGCACTGCGCACCGGGCCCGGCCTTGGTGGTAGCGGGGACAGGATTTGAACCTGCGACCTCTGGGTTATGAGCCCAGCGAGCTACCGAGCTGCTCCACCCCGCGTCGATGAGGGAGACTGTACGCCATCCACGGCCACGACGCGAAATGCATGCGTCCGGTGCCAGGCAACCCGCGACCGGCTCCTGATCCACGTCCGCCCCAACTCGGTCTGGACGCACCGCACGCGTGCGCGAACGCGGTCGGCGCGGCGCCGACGGCGATGGCGAGTACGGCGGTTGCGGCGAGGACGGACGCCGCGAGGGGGCGGTCGGACAAGAACGGAACCGATTGTGCCGAACATCCCGTCGCCTCTGCGACCGGCGTCGAGGCCGGGGGCCGGAGCACCGGGGCCACCGCGAGCGCGTCGACGCCGGTGGGACCTCCGCCCGGGGTGACCTGCCCCGGGCAGAGATGCCGTGCTCCGGTCAGACCGGGAGCGACCAGTACTGGTTGGCCTGATGGTTGCCGCAGGTCCAGAGCTCCAGCTTGGTGCCGGAGGCGGTGCTGCCACCCGTCACGTCCAGGCAGAGGCCGGAGCCGGTCAGCGTGCCGTCCGGTGTGGGGGCCCACTGCTGGAGAACGCCGCCGGTGCAGGTGCTGAGCACAATCCCGCTTCCGACCGAACTCCCCTTGGCGGTCAGGCACTTGCCGAGGCTCCGAACGGTGCCGTCGGCGTTCCTGGTCCAGCGCTGGTTGGCGTTGCCGGTGCAGTCGTAGAGGATCACCGGGTTGCCGTCCGCGGTGCCGCCGGCGGAGTCGTCCATGCACTTTGCGCCGTCGCCGGTGAACTGCCCGGTCGGGACGGCCGTGCCGCAGCCGCTGCCGGGCGTGAGCCGCCAGACGGCGGTGCCGTGCGCCGGGACGGTCTGGCTCAGGACGGACGACGAGGCGGATGCCGTTCCGGTCCAGAGGTCCTTCGCCGCGACGGAGCAGCCGGGCAGTCCGACGGCGCCCAGCGGGACGCTGATCGTCTGGACGCTGTTCGAGCGGTTCAGCACCGCCACCGCGCGGTCCCCGTTCGCGAGCGGCCGGGCCAGGACGTCGGCGGAGGACGTACTGGACACCACGCCGGCCTGTCGGCCCGACGGGTCCTGGTCGATGGCGATGAGGTCGGAGTTGCCGAGCGCGCGCAGCCCCGCGGGGGAGAGCTGGGAGACGTCGGAGGAGAGGATCATCGGGGCGGCCATCATCGACCACAGGGCGACCTGGCTGCGCGCCTCGTCGTCGGTCAGGCCCTTGTCGCCGGCGATCAGGAAGTCGGGGTCGTTCCAGTTGCCGGGTGAGGAGAAGGAGCCGATCCAGCGGTTGTAGCCGTAGTTGCCGAGCACGCTGGACCAGCGGCTCGCGTCGGGGTGGGCGGCATCGTAGGTCGCGATGTCGTAGCCCTCGCGCCAGAGTTGGCCGTCCTGGCCGACCCAGGACAGCACGTCGTACCAGCTCTGGTTGCCCCACTCGCCGCCCTGGAAGTAGGCGGGCGCGGACTCGGAGAACACGATGTCCCGGCCGGAGTCGCGGAGTGCGCCGGCCTGGGCGTCGTAGGCCTGGTGGTAGGCCTGCTCCTGGGTCTGGGCGGGGGCGGTGTAGAGGTTGCAGCCGTCCAGCTTCAGGTAGTCGACGCTCCAGGTGGCGAAGGTGGCGGCGTCCTGCGCGAAGTGGTCCGGCTCGCCGTGGCGGCCGATGCCGCTGCCGGGGTAGCCGCCGCAGGTGGTGGAGCCGGCGTCCTCGTAGATGCCGAACTTCAGCCCGCGGGCGTGCAGGTAGGAGCCGAGCCAGGCCATGCCGTGCGGGAACTTGGCCGGGTCGGCGGTCAGATTGCCGCTGGCGTCCCGAGCGGTGGACATCCAGCAGTCGTCCACGGTGACGGTGTTGTAGCCCTTGGCGGCGAGGCCGGTGGAGACCAGGGCGTCGGCGTTGGCGGTGACGACCTGTTCGCCGACGGCGCACTGGTAGTGGGCCCAGTCGTTCCAGCCCATCGGCGGGGTGACGGCGAGCGGCTTGCCGTCACCCGACGTCGCGGTGGGTGAGGCGTGCGCCGTGGTGGATGCCAGTGAGAGCGTGAGTAACGCGGCTGACAGTGCGCCGGCCGCTAGTCGGCGCCGGGACGTGCGGAAGAGTGGCACGGTGGACTCCTTGCGTCGGGATGCTGAGGAGCAGTGCGCACCCAAGTGCACTGGGGCTGCGCAGTTATGTCAAGAAGTCTGAAAAAACTTCAACTTTGAGCATGATCGGTGCAGTTGCACGTCACCGCCAAAGTCGCACGGTCGTGAACATGGAGATCAATGAGGCCGGTGAAGGCGGCGTAAGCGGCCAGGCGCCGGCCGGAGCGAGTCGGTCTGTCGCAGTCAGGCGATCACCTTCGATCACGCGGCCGTGCGAACCAGCTGCGCAGATATGAGCAGTACTGCTTGCGGGCGGTCGCGCTCGCATCTGCCGGGCGGTGACCGTCCGTCCCGCGGTTGCGTTGCGATGGTGGAGGGTCGTGGAGGCGACATCAGCCATCATGGCGTGTGGGTTTTTGTGTTTAGTCTTGTGGGGTTCTGATTGGTGAAATATCATATGGCATCACCTTCGGAGCCGGGCGGCCCAGCGATCCGCCCTGTCAACACCCCACCGACGGTGACTGTCTGACGTGCTGTCGTGATGTTCTCCCAGCGCGGCGCCTGCGGGTGCCCGCTCGTGTTCACGACCGCGTCCAGGCGCGTCAGAACTCAGAGCCGCCCCCCACCAGCCGTGGCCAGGCCCCGCCCCTTCGGGTGGATGCGGACCTGGCGCACCCAGTCCTCGGGAAGCCCCCACATGCGCACATCGCCACATCGCGTCGTCGGCCTGCTGGCCGCCATGGTGCTCGCCGCCTCCGGCCTCGGTGCCACCACCCTCGTCACCGCCGCTCCGGCCGCCGCCCTGGGTAACGGCAACGCCCTGACCCCGCCCATGGGTTGGAACTCCTGGAACAGCTTCGGCGCCTCCATCAACGAGACCGAGGTCAAGCAGACCATCGACTTCATGTCGGCCAACGGCCTGGTGCAGGCGGGCTACAACACCGTCACGATCGACGACGGCTGGTCGATGCGTCACCGGGACGGCCAGACCACGGACTTCGTGAAGAACGCCGACAACGGGATGCAGCTGTACGACAGCTACGGCAACCCGGTCTCCGGCACCGATGGCAGCGGCAACGACCCGACCAGCGGCCACCTCGTCCCGGACCCCGGCTCGTTCCCCTCGCAGACCGTCAACGGCCAGACCATGAACGGCATCCAGTACCTGGCCTGGTATGCGCACAGCAAGGGCATGAAGTTCGGTCTGTACGCAACGGATACCTACACCACCTGCCAGGGCCACCCCGGCAGCCTGGGCCACGAGTCCATCGATGCCACCGACTTCGTCTCCTGGGGCGTCGACTACGTCAAGTACGACGACTGCCCCTACGGGCCGACGATCACCATCAACAACTACAGCTACTACCCGCAGGGCGAGGGCAAGGAGCTCACCCGGTCCATCTACGCCCGGACGCAGACCTTCCAGCACGCCCTGGACGCGGCCACCGCCGCCGCAGGCCGGCCGAAGGTCACCCTCAGCCTGTCCGCGCAGCCCGCGCACACCGGCATCCCCTCGCTGCTGAACGCCGACGACCCGGCCCGCACCGACCCGCTGATCGCGGCCGCCGGCACCCTGCCGAACCATGCGCCCGGGTACTACCCCACCGGCGTGTGGTGCGGACAGGTCGCCAACCTGTGCCGGATCGGCGGCGACCGGGACAGTGAGCTGGACGGCGTCCTCTACAACGGCCAGTTGCAGACCGCCCTGCAGTATCCGGGCAACGTCCACCCCGGCAGCTGGAACGACATGGACATGATGTTCGCCGGCTGGCAGGACACCAACGGCATCTGGGGCGTCACCGACACCAACAAGGGCAACAAGCCGTTCACCGACGACGAGTCGCGCACCGAGCTGTCCATCCTGTCGATGATGGCCGCCCCGCTGATCGCCGGCGCCGACCTGCGCACCACCGCCGACTCGCAGCGCACCTCGAACGGCTACACCTGGTCCACCGGCATCAGCGCCTCCGCCCTGGGGCTGCTGAAGAACCCGGACATGATCGCCATCGACCAGGACAGCCTGGCCAAGCCCGCCACCCTGGTCGGCAACCCGCCCGCCTCCCCGACGGCCCCCGTCATCCTCAAGCGCCAACTCGCCAACGGTGACCTGGCCGTGGCGCTGATCAACCAGGACCCGAACAACTGGGCGATGCCCAGCGCCAGCTTCGCGGACCTCGGCCTCACCGGCTCCAGCTACTCCTACCGGGACCTGTGGACCGGCGCCACCGGCACCACCACGGGCACGATCGGCGGCAACTGGATCCCCGCGCACGGCGTCACGCTCTACCGCATCGCCGGCGGAAGCATCGGCATGGGCGGCGGTGCCGGCACCGGTACCGGCACGGGCATCGTCGGTGACGGCAAGTACCACGCGATCAGCGCGGGCGGCACCGGCGGCCGGGCACTCGAAGTCCAGGGCGGCTGCTACGCCGTCACCGGTGCCAACTCCGACATCAACGCCTACCAGAGCGGCGACGCCGCCCAGCAGTGGCTGTTCACGCCCAACGCGGACGGCACGGTGACGATCAGCGACAACTGCTACACCGCTGCCCAGACGCACACCGTACTGGCCGGCGGCAGCGGGGTCGGCAGCGCCTACCTGCTCAACCCTTCGCCCAACAACCCCTGGCAGAAGTGGAAGGTCGTCCAGAACGGCTCCGGCGTGCTGACCATCACCAACGTCGGCAACGGCCTGGTCCTGGACGTCGCCGGCACCACCGCAGGCTCGACCGGGATGACCAACCCGGCCAACCCGGCTGCGGCCGGCCAGAGTTGGACGGCCCTGTCCTGAATCCCGGCCGCTGAACCCCGGTCCCGCCCCGAACCACCGCCGGTGCCCCGCACGCTTCGACAGCGTGCGGGGCACCGGCCAAGCCCGGGCCCGTGGGCTGCTGTCGGGAGATCCCTGTCAGTGCGGGACCGGACCGCAGGAGCGGGTCCGGCTCGGGCGCCTGCGGGGCTTGTGCCGCAGAGGCGTCTGCGGGGACTCGGGGTCGGCAGTGCCATCCCTGCGGATGCATCCGAGTACGATGCGGCGCCTTTCGGACCGGCCGCTCTGGTGGGAGCGGGGGGACGAACAACGGGAACTGGCTGTCGCGCGGAGCCTACGTGGCATGCTCGTCCCATGGATGTCGACGCCGAGCACGAGGTCACGCGGACCGGGGGACCCGATTACGGTGGTGTTTTCTCCTCGCGCCGGTACCTGGCCCGCCAGCAGCCACCCGCCCTGAACCCGGTCGCCGAGCCGGCGGTGTCCGCGGTTCAGGAGGTCCTGGCCGGGGTCCCGGGATCGGTGACCTTCCTCCAGCCGGTCCTCGGCCCGGAGGGAGAGGTCACAGATCTGCGCTTCGCGGCGGCCTCGCCCGGGGCGGTGGACATCGGGGGCCGGCGGGGCCGGGACCTGATCGGGCTCAGCGTCCTCCAGACGTATCCCGGGGCGGCGGGCAGTGAGCTGTGGCTCGGCTACCTGAAGGTCCTGGAGACTGGTGAGTGCTATGAGGGCGAGCTGGAGTACGAGGAGGTCGCGGCCGGCATCCCGCACCGCTCGCGTTACGGGGTGCGGGCGGTGCCGTGCCAAAGCGGGCTGATCGTCTCTTGGACCCGCCTGGACACGGGTGAGCGTGAGCAGCGCCGTCTGGCGGTCATGCAGCGCCTGGCGGGCATGGGCTGGGCGGACTGGGACCTGGTTCGCAACGTGGTCACCTGGTCCGAGGCGGTTTACACGATCTTCGACCGTGACCCGGTCCAGGGCCCGATGACTCTGGAGGAACTGCCCTCCCACGTCCCCTCCGAGGACCTTCCGGCCCTCGGAAGGGCTGTCCATCAGCTGCTGGGCGATGGTCAGCCGATCGATCACACGTTCCGGATCACCACTCCGGGCGGACAGGTTCGGCACGTGCGGATCGTCGCGGAAGCCGAACTCGACGCGCACGCCGACCCGGTCGAAGTCCACGGCTTCTTCCAGAACCTGACCGCAGCCAAGCACGCGGAACAGCAGCTCCGCCATCACCAGCAGGAGGCGCTCGCCCAGCAGAGCCAGCTGGCCGCCGAACGCCGGCTGGCCGCCCGTCTCCAGGACACTCTCCTTCCGGTGTCCCGCCAGACCCGGATCTTGGCGGGCCTGACCGTCGACGTCGCCTACCAGCCCGTGCAGGAAGGTCTCAGCCTCGGCGGCGACTGGTACAGCGCCATCGAACTGCCCGACGGTGACGCGCTGTTCGTCGTCGGCGACGTCGCGGGCCACGGGCTCGACGCAGTGGCCACCATGGCGCTGCTGCGCTTCACCGGCAAGGGCATGGCCATTACCGGCACGCCGCTGCCCGCCATCCTGGCCCGCCTCAACACCCTGCTGCTGCACACACCGGACCAGGGCTTCGAGACCGCGACCATGATCATGGCCCGCTACGACCCGGTCGCTTCCCGGCTGACCTGGGTCCGAGCCGGCCACCTGCCCCCGCTGCTGGTGCGCGGGGGCCGAGCCCGCTTCCTGCCGGCCCCCGAGGGTACGCTGCTGGGAGCCACCACGGAGGCGCACTACGAGGCGTCCACCCTCGACCTGCTGCCCGGGGACCACCTGTTCCTCTACACGGACGGGCTGGTCGAGACCCCGGGCCAGACCCTGGACGAGGGGCTGGCCCGTCTGGCGCGCACCGCCTTGGTCCACGTGGGCGATCCGCGCTGCGTGGACGCGCTCACGCGGGCGCTCGTCGGACCACAGGCGCGCCGCGACGACATCTGCGCCCTGCACATGGCCCGCTGAGCGGGGGCGGGTCGCTCGTCCTGCCCATGGTGATCGGTGGCGCCGAATTGGAGCCGCTTGCCGGACCGGGCCGGTGTCCAGGCGCGCACCCCCAACGGCACCACGGCGTCAGCACACAGGTCCTGGCGCCGAACGCCGCGGGCACCGCTCCTGTGCTCTGAACGTGCATGGGGAGGGCGGTGCGGGGCAGACGAGTCCACACGAAGGACGTTCGACCGACCAAGGAGGTTGCTGACGATGGTTCCCCTTCTGCTCGTGCTCCTGCTGGCCCTGATCCTGTTCGGTGTGGGTTTTGCACTGAAGGCCCTGTGGTGGGTGGCCGTGGTGGTGTTGGTGGTCTGGCTGCTCGGGTTCGTCGTGCGCGGCACCAGCAGTGCGGGCAGCCGAGGCCGCTGGTACCGCTGGTAGCACCGCAGCCCGCGGCCGCCCGCGTGGTTCCGAGGAGGTGCGGGATGATCCTGGTCCTCGAACTGGCCACGGCCACCGCCGAACACCTCGCACCCCGCCTGGCCGCCGCGCACGCGGTCCTCTTCGCCGACACCACCGGTCCCGGCGAGAGAGACCGGGCAGACGTCGCAGCCGTCCTCACCGCCCTGCTCGCCGTCGTCCCGCCACGGCTCCCTGCGGCGCGTCAGTCGTGCGGGACGACGGCGACCGGCGCCTGGGCGTGGTGGATCACCGCATGGGCGACCGGACCGAGCCGCGTACCGAGGTGGTGGCGGCGCCGCCGGCGGCCGACCACGACCAGTCCGGCACTGCCGGAGGCGTCCACCACCGCGCCGGCGCCGCTGCCGATCCGGCTGTCCTCGACCACCTGCACCCCGGCGTACTTCTCCCGCCACGGGTCGAGCGCCTGGCTGAGCAACCCGGCCTCGACAATGCGGAACTGCTCGGTCTCGACCAGCGGCGCCGTCCACCCCGCGTAGCCCCAGACCGCCGGCGGGGTCCAGCCGTGAACGGCGCGCAGCGCGGTTCCGCGTTCCGCGGCCTCCCGGAAGGCGAAGTCGATGACCTCGTCCGCCGGGGCGCGGGTGTCGAGGCCGACGACCACCTCGGCTCCGTCGGCGGCGCCCACCTGATTCGACTGCGCGGACCGGACCAGGACGACGGGCACGTCGCACCGTGCCGCGGCGTTCAGACCGACTGATCCCACCGTCAGACCCTCGAAGCCGCCAAGGCCCAGGGATCCGACGGCGAGCAGTTCGGAGCGGGCCGCGGCGGCGAGCAGGGACGCGGCCGGCTCGTGGCCGGCCAGCAGTTCGGTGTGCACCTCCAGGCCCGGGTGAGCCGAGCACACCTGTTCCGCCGCGTGGGCGAGCATGCGCTCGGTCAGGGCGCGTACCTCCGCCGGCTGGTCGGGATCGGCGTGGACGTCGTCCTGCCAGGTCCAGGCGTGGGCCAGGCGCAGGGCGAGGCTGCGCCGCACCGCCTCGTCGGCCGCCCACTGCGCTGCCGCGGTGCTCTCGGCCGAGCCGTCGATTCCGGCCAGAACGAACTTGCTCATGGCTGTGCCCTGCTTCCGTTCCTCGGGACCGCCCCGGGCACAACCACCCGGGGCCGGGGAACCAGCCTGGCCGAATGCGGTCCCGCCGCTCCAGGGCCGCCCGGGTCCGTCGGCCGGGCCGAAGGTCCCGGGTGCGCGAAGGCGCGCACCCGGAACGTCCGGGTGCGCGCCTCGGGTCCGGCCGCGGTGCTGCCGGTCAGCTGACCGCGGTCCTCAGGGCCCGGGCAGACCCACGCCGAGATCGAGCGGGGCAATGGTCCAGAAGTAGCCGGACCCCGCCTGGTCCGCCTGAGCCTCATGGCGTCTTGACGCCCCAGGTCGTTAGCTGCCATATTATGTGTATGGCAAAGGGTGGAGTCGACGGCGAGCAGCCCACGCTGGAGCAGGCCGAGTGGCAGCTGCGGCACTACGGCCTGGAGGTGGATCCGCAGGCCGTGCTGGTCGCGGTGCGGCTGATCTCCGCGGGTGCCAGGGTCGGGCGGGCGGCCGAGGCCCACTTCGCCAGGTTCGGGTTGTCGACGGGCCGCTACCGGCTGCTCGCGGACCTCGAAGGCCATGGGGGGGAGAAGTCCCCCTCGCAACTGGCGGCCGACCTCGATGTCTCCAGGGCCACGGTCACCGGCCTGCTGGACGGCCTGGAGCGCGAGGGCCTGATTGCCAGGCGTCCGTCCATCGAGGACGGTCGCGGCACGGTCGCGGTCCTGACCGCGCGCGGTGCGCAGCGCCTGCGGGACATGGCGCCCGAGCATTTCGGGCGACTGGAGGCGATGGTGGGGGGGCTCACCGTCGAGGAGCGAACCGTGTTCCTGGACCTTCTCGCCCGTGTCGTGCGCGACAGTTCGGCCCTGACCGCCGACTGACCCGGCCGGCGGCCGGCCCGGGCTCTCATCCCGTGGATGGGAGCCCTTCTCGCGGAGCAGTAATTAGCCAGCTAATTATCTGCTCTTCAAGGGCCCGTCGGCAGCCTGGCAGAACCCTTTCGCCTTCCGGAATTCCCACGAGATGAAGAGGTCAAGATGGCTGCAACGAAGGACAGAACCGGCCCGAGCCCGGCGGCCGCCCCGCAGTTCACGCTGTGGCGCGAGGTGTTGACCGCCTACGCCGCCCCCGCCCTGATGGCGGGTACCGCGGGAGTCGTCACCGGACAGGCGGACCTGACAGTGGCGGCCTGCACCTCCATCGCCGGCACATCCGCGGTGATGGCGTACCTGGTCGGTACCTGGCTGCGGCACGGCGGGCAGCCACGACGCTGGACCACGACCCTGCCGCGGTTCGTCCTGACCGCGCTGCTCGTCATCGTGACCGCCGGTGCGGCGGCGGCGCTGGGATGGTTCGCCGCCGAGTGGCTGCCGGCCCGTACCCCGGTCCACGCTGCGCCCTGGCTGCGGCGACTGCGCATCGACCTGCCCGTCTCCGCCGTCCTCGCCACCACCATCGTCACCCTGCGCTGGCGCGCCGGCGTCGCGAAAGCCCGGCCGTGAGCCCGGCCGTGACCGGCACCGCGGTCCGGCCACCGGCGCCCGGACGCACCGAACCCACCCTTGCGGCACCGGCTGCCGCGGACGACACCAAGCACCGAGGAGAAACCCGATGATCGTTGTCATGGGAGCGACCGGAACCACCGGGACCGCCCTGCTCCACAGCCTCCGCGCACTCGACGTACCCGTCCGTGCCCTCACCCGCACCCCGCACCGACCGCTCCCCGGCACCACCGGCCCGCACGACCGGCTCGTCGAGGTCCGGTACGCCGACGCCGGCGACCCGGACTCGCTGCGCACCGCCTTCGCGGGCGCCGACCAGCTCTTCCTCGCCATGGCCAACAGCCCCGCACAGGTCGAACTCGAAACCCGCGTCATCGACATCGCCGCCCACAGCGGTATCGGACACGTCGTCAAGCTCTCCGCCCCCGCGGCCGAGCCCACGTCGCCCGTCGCGATATCCCGGGGGCACCACGCCGTCGAAGAACACCTGCGGGCCTCCGGGCTCACCGGCACCGTCCTGCGTCCCTACGCGTTCATGCAGAACCTGCTGCGCCTCGCGCCCACCGTGGCCCAGGGGCTCGTCCTCGGTGCCATGAGGGACGCGCGCTGCAACTACGTCGACTGCCGCGACGTCGGCGATGTCGCGGCCGCAGTGCTCACCCGGAGCCACCTCGCGGGCGGTACGTACGCGCTGACCGGCCCGGAAGCCGTCTCCCACCCCGATCTCGCCGCCCGGCTCACCGAACTGACCGGCCGTCGGATCACGTACGTCGACCTCGCCCCGGACGAGCTGCGCGACACCCTCGTCCGCCAGGCCGGCATGCCTGCCTGGCTCGCCGACCACGTCGTGGAGATCCAGCAACTCGCCATCGAACGACCCGAGTTCCCCACCAGCACCGTCGCCGACGTCCTCGGCCGGCCGCCCCGTACGCTCGACGCCTTCCTGGACGGACATCGCGCCCACTTCCGGTGATCCATCCTGCTTCCGGTTACGGGCGCGGGTTTGACCGACGGCCTCGGCGAAGCCCTTGCGTTCCTGTTGGCGCAGCCGGCCCTCGGTGTTGGATCCAGGGGAGTGGGCGACGCCGTCTGACGCCAGGTCCGATGGTGATGTAACCGTCGAGCCGGGTGCTGCCGATCGCTCGGGCCTTTTGTGACCCGGGCTGCGTGCTGTTCCGGACATTCCGAAATGACGGACGCGAGAGTGTCCCGTTGCTGACTTCTCGTCAGATTCTTTCCTTCGCAGAGGTTTCGGTGGCGCGCACATCCTTCTTTTGCGTTATCCGTTGACTGCGGCCCGTCACCGCTGCTTTTCTTCCGTTCACGCCCCCGCCGGAGCCTCCGCAGGCCGGCCACCGGGCCTGGTTTCCGCTGCTCCACCCGCACCGCAGCTCTGCCGCTGACACGGCGTCGGTCGACGTCCGTCAGCCCCCACGGCACTGCCGGCAAGCACGGGCCACTCCACCGTTACGCCTCGCGCCCGCGTCCTCGCCGGCACCCGCCCTGCCACGAGCCGTCATCCGGGCCGACCGGCACCGGAGCCGGCATGAGAGAGGAATCCCCACCCATGGGCATCCCCCACGTTCGTGCGCTCAGACGAGCGGCCCTGGCCGCCGTCGCGTCGCTCTCCCTCGTCACCGCCGCCCTGATCACCGGCGGTGCCGCCCGGGCGGCGGACGAGTCGGCGTCGTCGCAGAACGGCTCCGTGACCAACCCGTACAGCCCCGCCTACCAGCACCCGTACCGACACGGCGTCATGCCGACCATCGCGCAGAACGAGAAGATGAAGCAGTGGGCCTCCACCCACCAGGAGCCCAGCGCCGGCGCGGCCACCGGACCGCAGACCCTCTCCTACGGCGGAGGGATCGACGGGATCGGCGTGCAGAGCGGCCACTCCAAGGTCTACCTGGTCTTCTACGGCAACCAGTGGGGCACGCAGACCGCGGACGCCAACGGCAACGCCAAGTTCTCGGGCGACTCCGCCGGGGCGGCGGGCGCCGCCCAGCAGATGTTCAAGGGCATCGGCACCGGCAACGAGCTGTGGTCCGCGGACCTGACGCAGTGGTGTGACGGGCCGAACGTGGCCGCCGGGGCCACCAGTTGCCCCTCCAACGCGAACTTCGTCCCGTACCAGAGCGGTGGCGTGCTCGCCGGCGTGTGGTACGACAACGCGGCGGCGTCGCCGAGCGCGGCCACCGGGCACCAGCTGGGCCAGGAAGCCGTCAACGCCGCGGCGCACTTCGGCAACACCACGGCGGCGTCCAACCGGGACGCCTACTACGTGATCCTGTCGCCGCACGGCACCAACCCGGACAACTACCAGAACCAGTACTGCGCGTGGCACGACTACAACGGTGACACCACTCTGACCGGCGGCGCGGTCAACTCCCCGTACGGCGACGTCGCGTTCAGCAACCAGCCGTACAACATCGACTCCGGCGCCGGCTGCGGCGTGGGCTTCGTCAACTCGCCCGGTACGCTGGACGGCTTCACGATGACCCTCGGCCACGAGTGGCACGAGATGATGTCCGACCAGAACCCGGCCGGCGGCTGGACCAACCACGTGTCCGGCAGCTCGTACAACGGTCAGGAGAACTCCGACGAGTGCGCCTGGCTGTCCCCGGGCACCGCGGGCGGCGCGGCCAACATCACCTTCGGCAGCTTCGGTACCTGGGCCGAGCAGGCCAGCTGGTCCAACGACACCAACTCCTGCGCGATCTCCCACCCGATCGTGGGCGGCGGCTCGACGGGCAACACGGTGAGCGTCACCAATCCCGGCAACCAGACCACCGCGCAGGGCGCCTCGGTCAGCCTGCAGGTCCAGGCCAGTGACTCGGCCTCCGGCCAGAGCTTCACCTACTCGGCCACCGGCCTGCCGACCGGCCTCTCCATCAACTCGGCGACCGGCCTGATCACCGGCACCGCGACGGCGGCCGGCAGCTACAACGTGACCGCCACCGCCAAGGACACCACCGGCGCCACCGGCTCCACCAGCTTCGGCTGGACGGTCAACGGCACCGGAGGCTCCTGCACTCCGGCCCAGCTGCTCGGCAACCCCGGCTTCGAGACCGGCTCCGCCGCGCCGTGGACCGCGACCAGCGGCGTCATCGACAACTCGGCGTCCGAGCCCGCCCACAGCGGTTCCTGGAAGGCCTGGCTGGACGGCTACGGCACCTCGCACACCGACAGCCTCGCGCAGACCGTCACCGTCCCGTCGGGCTGCAAGGCAACCCTGAGCTACTGGCTGCACATCGACACGGCCGAGACCACCACCACCGCCCAGTACGACAAGCTCACCGTGACCGTCAACGGCACCACGGTGGCCACGTACTCCAACCTCGACCACAACACCGGCTACGCCCAGAAGACGGTCGACCTGTCGGCCTACGCCGGTCAGAGCGTCGCGCTGAAGTTCACCGGGGTGGAGGACTCCTCCCTCCAGACCAGCTTCGTGATCGACGACACCGCGATCCAGACCAGCTGACCCCTGGCCCGTCCGAACGTTCGGCCCGGCGGCTCCTTGCCGCCGGGCCCACCCATTGGTCGGTGATGTCGCCGTCGTCGGTGTTGATCGGAGTGAAGAGCTTGGTGGTCCGGATCTGGTCGGTCCAGCCCGGCGCCGGCCCGATCGGGGCAGGTCGCGGCCCGGAACGCCCGGGCGCCCTCGCGAACGCCGAGGTTCGGTGCATCCTCGACATCGCCCGGACCGCGCGACTAGGCTCACGCGCAGGCAAGCTATTCAATTTGTTGACTATGGAGCCCGTCGTGCACCCCTTTCGCGCAGCCGTCGAAGCCGGCGACCACGATGCCCTCGAGGCCCTTCTGGCCGAGAACGTCGTCTTCACCAGCCCCGTCGTCTTCAAGCCCTATCCGGGCAAGGCCATGACCGCCGCGATCCTGCGCGGTGCCGCACGGGTCTTCGAGGACTTCCACTACGTCCGCGAGATCAACGACGGCGACGGCCGCGACCACGCGTTCGTCTTCAAGGCCACCGTCGACGGCCGTGAGGTGCACGGCTGCGACTTCCTCCACGTCGACGAGGACGGCCTGGTCGACGAGTTGACGGTGATGGTCCGCCCCCTCTCCGGCGCGCAGGCGCTCGCCGCCGCGATGGGCGCGCAGTTCGAGCGGATCACCGCCGAAGCGCAGGGCGCGTCCGCGGCATGATCGCGACCACGGGCTTCCGTCGCTACGTCGCGGTCGGCGACAGCCAGACCGAGGGCCTGGGGGACGGTGACGAGGCGGCCGGATGGCGCGGCTGGGCGGACCGATTGGCGGAGACGATCGCCGGGCACGAACGCGATCTGCTCTACGCCAACCTCGCCGTGCGCGGCCGACTCGCCGGCCAGGTGCGGGCCGAACAGCTCGCCCCTGCCCTCGCACTGCGGCCGGACCTGGTCACCGTGGTCGCAGGGATGAACGACCTGATGCGGCCGGGCTTCGACGCGGGCGGCGTGGTGGCGGAGCTGGACGCGATGTTCGCCGCCTTCACGGCCACAGGGGCGCAGGTGCTCACGTTCACCTTCCCCGACATCGGCCGGATCGCGCCACTGGCCCGCGGACTGCGACCCCGGCTCCTGGACCTCAACGCGCGCATCCGGGCCACGGCCGACCACCGCGGCGTCGTGGTCGTCGACTTCTTCCCGCACGAGGTGACGACCGATCCGCGCATGTGGAGCTCGGACCGGCTGCACGCCAGCCCGCTCGGCCACGCCGGGATCGCCGCCGCGGCGGCCGAAGCGCTCGCGCTGCCCGGCAGCGACGGTGGGTGGACCGAGCCGCTGCCACCGCTCCCGGCAGCGGGGCTCCACCGGCGAGCCGCCCAGGAGGCCGCCTGGATCGGCACCTTCCTCGGACCGTGGCTGATGCGCCGCCTGCGCGGGCGCTCCTCCGGCGACGGACGTGTCGCGAAGCGCCCGGATCTGCGGCCGGTCGGGGCTCCCCGCCCGGCGCACTGAGCGGCCGCCCGCGAAGACCGTCAGACCGGGCCCTGCGCCGGCCCCCGTGCGGGGGCCGGCGCGGCGGCCCGCCGGTCCAGAACGGCGAGCACCTGCTCGCACCAGCGCTGGTTCTCGCGCTCGAACGACAGTCCGCGCATCAGGGTCAGATACGGCCCGATCCGTTCGGCCGTGGCGAGGTACTCGTCCTCGAAACGCCCGTCCAGCAGCCGCGCCCGCAGGCGCTCGTAGCGGGCCACCTTGGCCTGCGCCCACACCAGCCGTTCGAGCAGCGCCGCGCGAACGGCGTCCGGGTCGCCCGCGTCCACGGCCTGCACCTGGACGAGCAGCTCGTCCCGGACCGCGGACGGTCGCGGTGGCGAGGCCGTGAACGACCGCAGCGCGGCGCGGCCCGCCTCGGTGAGCGAGAACAGCCGCTTGTTCGGCCGCCGCTCCTGCTCGACGACCCGGGCGCTGACCAGTCCCTCCGCCTTCATCCGGTCCAGCTCCCGGTAGAGCTGCTGCGGTGTGGCCATCCAGAAGTTCGCCGCCGACGCGTCGAACGCCTTCGTCAGGTCGTAACCGGACGCCTCGCCCTCCAGGAGGGTCGACATGATCGCGTTGCGCAGAGCCATGCCGCCAGCCTAGCGAGCGCCCGGTGCGCCGGCGACCGATGCGACTAATCAACAACGCACCTAGCTCTTGGGGTCCCGGCATGCTCCTGCAGCGGGAACCGGACGGGCGCACAGCCCGATGGGTCGCGCAGAGCGGCTTCCTGTCAGCGGCCGATGTCGGCAACGGCTGAATCCCACCCGTTGCCGACACAAGCCAACCGCGGCGCTGCGGTGTTCACCTGTCCCGTCCCGGCGCTGCGACCACAGCGAATCGGAGCCGTCCGCAGGTGCCCCGATCCGCGGCGGTCGGTTCGGGGGTGGCGTCAGGCTGCTCGGCCTGGCTGCCAGGGGCACGCCGTTGCCTCCGTCCGGGCGCCGGAGCCCTCACTCGTCGTAGTGGCCGTCGTCGCTGAACGCCCCGCCGAGCAGGGCGCCGCCCACCAGGCCGGCGGCGCCCGCGCCGAGCATCGCGCCGGTGCCGAAGCGGCGGCGTCCCTC
Source organism: Kitasatospora sp. NPDC036934 (assembly GCF_055608425.1). Lineage (NCBI taxonomy): Bacteria > Bacillati > Actinomycetota > Actinomycetes > Kitasatosporales > Streptomycetaceae > Kitasatospora > Kitasatospora sp. NPDC036934. Next base: position 85,798 of record NZ_JBVJQR010000001.1, read on the forward strand.
CGGCCGTTCCTGTCCGGGGGCCTGGGGATGGCCCTGCTGCGGGTGGGGCGTCCTGGTGGTAGGCCTGCCGCGGGTAGCCCGGCTGTACCGGCTGCGGGTACCCGCCGGTCTGCGGCGGGGTGTAGAACGGCGGCGGGGTGGTGCTGATGCGGTGGGCGCAGCCGCCGCAGGTGTGGATCTGGCGGGGAACGCCCCACAGCGGGGAACACAGGGCGGTGGTGGTGCCGGCGCCGTGCGAGGGGTCGAAGAAGCAGGTCATGAGTGAACTCCCCGGTGTTTCCTTGGTGAGGAGGGTGGCCGTGGCAGGGACGGCCGGCACCGGCACCGGCACCGGCAGTGGTGCTGGCGCCGGTGGTGGTGCGGAGGGCTGCAGCACGTCCACGCCGAAGTCGGCGGCGATTCCGGCCAGCCCGGAGGCGTAGCCCTGGCCGACGGCGCGGAACTTCCAATCCCCGGTAGGACCGACCGCCGCGCGGCGCGCCGTCGCCGGCGTGGCCGGGTGGCGGATCTAGCCTTCACCGAGTTGACCGCAGACCAGGAATCGTGAGGACCTGACCACGTGGCGAACCACTCGGCGCCGCCGACGCCCTGGTGATCGGTGAGACCGTCGTCCCCGGCGCGGCCGGCGTGCTGTGGCTCGGCGACGCCTCCCGCAGCGGGCTGGGCTGGCTCGCCGTCGGCGGGTTCGTCATCGCCGTCGCCGCGGCCGTGGCGGTGGCCCACTTCGGCCAGGAGGAGGAGACCGCCGCGGGGGTCTCCGACCGTGAGCCCGTGGGGGTCTGACTTCACGTCGGGGAGGTCGGCCGCACCTGGCCGGGTGCGGCCGGTACCTCACGGGCCAGCCGACTGTCCGGCTTCGTGCGCGGCCTGCCGCAGGTCAGCCGCAGTACCCGGATCCGGTCCATGACCGCCTCGAACCGGGTGCGGCCGGCGCACTGCCCGGGGGTGATGACCAGCGGGAGGGCCCCGGTAGCGGCGGCCAGGGCGGGGCACGGCGAGGCGGTCTCTCGACTGGCGAAAACCCTTCAGTTCATGAAATATAGATGCCATGAACCAAATGGAGCCGGCCGACATCCGCTCGTTCGTCGCCCTCGGGGACAGCTTCACCGAAGGGATGAACGACCCCGGCACCGACGGAGCCTTCCTGGGCTGGGCCGACCGCCTGGCCTCGATGCTCGCCGAGGGCCGCCCGGAGGGGGAGTTCCGGTACGCCAACCTCGCGGTGCGCGGGCGGCTGCTCGACCGCATCGTGGCGGAGCAGGTACCGCAGGTGAGCCGGATCCGCCCCGACCTGGTCACCCTCTGTGCCGGCGGCAACGACATCCTGCGCCCCGGCAGCGACCCGGACGAGGTGGCCCGACGCTTCGAGGCCGCCGTCACGCAGCTCACCGGGGCAGCCGGGACCGTGGTGCTCTTCACCGGCTTCGACACCCGCGGCATGACCCTGCTCAAGCATCTGCGCGGGAAGATCGCCACTTACAACGGCCACCTGCGCGCGATCGCGGACCGCCACTGCTGCACGGTCGTGGACCTGTGGTCGCTCGGTTCGGTGCAGGACCCGCGAGCATGGAGCGGGGACCGCCTGCACCTGTCCCCCGAGGGCCACCAGCGAGTGGCCCTGCTCGCCGCCCGCACCCTGGGACTCCCCACGGCGCAGGACCCGCAAGCCCCCTGGCCCGCCCAGCCGCCCCGCTCCACCGCGGCGCACTACCGGGAGGACCTCCACTGGGCTCGCACGTACCTGGCGCCCTGGGTCGGCCGCCGCCTGCGCGGCGAGACCTCCGGCGACCACCTCGCCCCCAAGCGCCCCGAGCCGACCCCGGTCTGACACTGGCACCGGCACGCCGTCCAGAGCTGGGCGGCAGCGGTGAGCCGTGGCTGGTCACCCTGTTCGCGGCGGAGACGGTGCCCGGCGCCGGACCGCGCGGCGCCGGCTTCGGCACCGCGCGGCCGGGTGTACGGCCTGTCGGGTCAGCGGGCCGGGGTCAGCAGTTGGGTGGTGGCCAACTCGGCGTAGAGCTCGTCCCGCTCGACGAGTTCCGCGTGGGTGCCGACGGCCCGGACGCGGCCCGCGTCCATCACCACGATCCGGTCGGCGCCGGTCACGGTGGACAGGCGGTGGGCCACCACCAGGACGGTGGTCTCCCGGGCCGCCTGCGCCACGATGTCCCGCACCGCGAGTTCGTTGACGGCGTCGAGCTGTGAGGTGGCCTCGTCGAGGAGCAGCAGCCGGGGCTTGCGCAGCAGTGCGCGGGCGATGGCGACGCGTTGCCGCTCGCCGCCGGAGAGCTTGGACCCGCGGTGGCCGACCAGGGTGTCCAGGCCGTCGGGCAGGCGGGCGACGAGAGTGTCGAGCCTGGTGCGGGTCAGGACGTCGACCAGGTCCTGGTCCGAGGCGTCTGGTGCGGCGAAGAGCAGGTTCTCGCGGAGTGTGCCGGCCAGGACCGGGGCGTCCTGCTCGACGTAGCCGATGGAGTCCCGCAGACGGGGCAGCGACCAGTCCCGGACGTCCTCGCCGTCCACCAGCACTCGTCCGCCGGTCACTTCGTGGAAGCGTTCGAGCAGGGCGAAGACGGTCGACTTGCCCGCGCCGGACGGGCCGACGAAGGCGGTCATCCCGCCGGCCGGCACGTCGAAGGTCACCTCGTGATGGATGTCGGGCAGCGCTGGGCCGTAGCGGAAGGACACCTGCTCGAAGCGGATCGATGCCGGGCCCGCGCCGGCGCCGTCCTCCGTGCGGGCGGGCAGGGTGAGCCGGCGCAGTTCCCGTTGTTCGGTGGCGAGCTGCTGTGCCTGGGTGATCCGGGAGATCGCGGCCGCGCCCTCCTGGTACTGGGAGGCGGCGTCGACCAGCCGGGAGACCGGTTCGATCAGGTAGAAGACGTACAGCAGGAAGGCGATCAGCGTGGAGACCGGGATCTGCCCGGAGGCCACGCGGGCCCCGCCGACGGCGAGCACCGCGAGGAACGCGAGCTCGACGGCGAGGACGTCCGCGGACTTCGCGAGTGCCTCCCACTTGGCGCTGCGCACGCCGTGCTGCCAGGCCCGCTGGGCGGCGGCCGTCACCCGGGCGGTCTCCCGTTCCTCGGCGCCGGACGCCTTCACCGTGCGGTAGGCCCCGAAGGTGCGTTCCAGTTCGGTGGAGATCTCGCCGACCGCCTCCTGCGAGCGTTCGGTGGCCTCGGAGATCTTCGGCATCACCAGGGCGACGGCCCCGCCGACCAGGGCCACGACGCCGAGCGTCACGCCCAGCAGGACGGGGTCCAGGACGGCCATCAGCACGACGGCCGCGACCAGGGTGACCACGCCGGTGGCGCCGGAGACCAGCTCCCGGGTGGTGACGGCGCGCAGCAGCGTGGTGTCGGAGGTCACGCGGGACATCAGGTCCCCCGGCGGGATCCGGTCCACCTCCGAGATCCGCAGCCGCAGCAGCCGTCCGATCAGGCTTCGTCGGGCGGCCAGCACGACGGACTCGGCGGTGCGCTCCAGCACGTATCCGCTGAGCGCCTCGAACACCGTGCCGAGCAGTACGAGCGCGGTGAGGGACAGCACGATCGCGATGATGGTCTGACCGGACGAGAGCCGGTCCACCAGCGCCTTGGTGGCCAGCGGCTGCAGCAGGCCGCCGGCCGATCCGACCAGTGCACACAGCAGGCCGAGCGCGACCGTCCACCGGTGCGGCCGGACATAGCCGTACAGCGCCTTGAACGTCGCCCGCGCGGACAGCGACGGAGTGTCCGCGCTCGTCGGGTCGGATGCGGTGTTCACAGGATTCCTCTCAGCTGGTGGCGTACGGGTCCAGCGTGACGGCGCGCGGCGCTGCGCCCCATCCGGTGACCGTCCGGATCACCCCCGCCTTTCGGCCGGTACCTCCCCGCCGGGTGGCGCGTGGCCGCACCGGTGCCCCGTGTGCGCCGGTGCCGGCCGGACAAGGGATCATTGGGCGGTACGGCAGAGGTCCTGCGGCGGCGGAGGATATGTGATCCGGGTAGTGGTGGTGGACGACGAGGCGCTGATCAGGTCGGGGTTCGGAATGATCCTCAGTGCGGCGGGGGACATCGAGGTGGTGGCGACCTGCGTCGGGGGGCAGGCGGTCGCCACCGTGCGGGAGCACCGTCCGGACGTCGTCCTGCTCGACATCCGGATGCCGGACGTGGACGGGCTGAGCGTGCTTCGGGAACTGGTCCTCCTGCCGTCGCCGCCGGTGGTGGCGATGCTGACCACCTTCGACGCGGACGAGTACATCCTGACCGCGCTGAACTCCGGGGCGGCCGGGTTCCTGCTCAAGGACACCGAGCCCGAGCACCTCGCCCCGCAGGTGCGCACCCTCGCGGCAGGCGGGGTCGTCCTGTCGCCCAAGGCCTCGCGGAGCCTGCTGCGCGGCCATCCCGGCAGTGGTCCGGCCGTGGTCGACGAGGAGGCCGGGCGGGTCGACCGGCTCAGCGACCGGGAGCGGGAGGTGCTGGTGCTGCTCGCCGAGGGGCTGTCGAACGCCGACATCGGCGTACGCCTCCACCTGGGGACGGGAACGGTGAAGGACCACGTCAGCGCGATCCTCACCAAGCTCAGGGTCGGTGGGCGGGTGCAGGCCGCGCTGCTCGCCCAGCGCGCGGGCCTGCTGGCCGACGTCCCGAACGGGACGGGCACCACGCCGCGGCGCCTGTGAGGTGAGGCATCGAGGCTCACTCGCGCCGTGCGCCGGCCGAGGAGCGAGGAGCCTCGTCCCTCCCGCCGCCCCGGACATCACCGACCTCTTCGGCCTTCCCGGCGTCCACCGCCGTCTCCGGACGGGGCCGGGCTCGGCCGCGCAGCGCGCGGGCGATGGCCAGCGACCCACCGCCGTGCAGCAGGATGCTGCCGAGGACGACGACGACCATGGCGTCGAGTGCGCTGTTGGCCGCCGGCCCGTCCGGGAGGGCGTTGAAGGCGAGCAGCCCGAACACGATCGAGGTGGTGCCGCGCGGCCCGAGCGCGCCGACCATCAGCCGCTCGGCCCGGCTGAACCGGGAACCGAGCAAGGACAGCAGGACCGGCACGATCCGCAGCACGGTGAGCGCGGCCGCGCACAGCACCAGCACGGGCCAGTCCAGGCCGAGGCTGAACGTCAGTACCGCCGCGTTGCCGAAGAAGAACCACATGACCATGGTCATCATGGCGTTGGTGTCCTCGATCAGCTGGAAGTCCGAGCCGGCCGGCACCGCGGCGCCATGGCGTTCCGGCGCCCGCCGGACGTACCGGAAGGCGACGCCGGCCACGAACGAGGCGACGAAGCCGTTGCCGTGCACCGCGGTGGTCAAGGTGTAGGCCAGCAGCGGGATGATCAGCACCAGGATCCGGCGGGACTGGTCGGTCATCCAGTGCGCGCGCTGGGCTCGGTTCATCAGCCAGGCCAGCAGCGCACCCACCAGCGCGCCGACCACCAGCGCCTTGACCGCGAACGGCACGGTCGTGCCCAGCGCCCCCAGCGGCGTGCGCTTCTCGGCCGTCGACCCGGCCAGCACCAGCGCGAACAGGAACAGCGGCGACACGATGCCGTCGTTGTAGCCGCTCTCCACGTTGAGCACGCTGCGCACCCGGGCCGGGATGCGCCGGTCGCGGACCAGGATCTCGGCGGGTGCGAAGTCGGTCGGGATGATGACGCAGGCGATCAGCAGCAACGCCGCGACCGACAGGTCCGGCAGCAGCAGCCCGCCGAGCAGGACCGTCGCACCGAGACTCAACGGCAGGGCGACCAGCAGCACCCGGGCGGCCGAGCCCGGATCGCGGCCGAACAGCCGCCCGCCCCGCAGCTCGGTGGCGTCCACGAACAGCAGCACGGCCAGGATGATCTCAGCCACCCGCTGGGCGATCACGGAGTTCATGGCGGCGGCGATCTCACTGTGTGTGAACAGGCCGGTGACCACACCCGCGAGCACCAGCACGAGCGGCGCGCGCACGTGCCGGCGTTCGAGCCGCCCGGCGACGAGCGACCAGCCGGCCACCACGGCGGTGATCACGATCAGGACAGGAATCAACAAGGCAACTTCCGCTTCCGAACGACGACGGGGGTGGACACCTCCGTCGTCGGCTCATTGCTCGCCGGAGGAGTCCGTCGGTCCTGACTACATGCCTGGCAGCGCCCGAGCATGCAGGTGCCCCGGTCCGCCGGCCAGTGTCGCAGCGGACGGTCCCCATCCCACCTCGAAGGCCGTACGCAGTCACCCCGCCGACCGCCGGGAACACCCCCGCCGACCGGGCGGAACGCCTGTGACGCCGGAAGGCCCGCCACCTCGACGGGCCTGCGTGACCGGGCGCCCTCTGCCGACTGGATGTGAACACCCCGCCGGGTGGCCGGAGCTGTCGGTCGGCCACCGCCCCGACGACACCGAAGCCTTAGGGTCGGCTCCGACGGAAACACCTGCCGGAGCGGGTCGCGCACCGGCTCAGCCCGGCCGCACCCTGTGACGGCCCACCCCGGTCGCCCCCGGGGCGCCGCCCACGACCCGGGGCCGGGGCGGCCGGGACGGAACAGAGCGAAGGCGAGGCGGCACGGATGAGAACGAAGGCGGTGACGGAGCGGGAGGCTGCGGTGAGTCGCACGGCGGTCGACGGGAACCAGCCGCAGACGCCGGGGACGGGCCGAGCCCGCGCACTGTGGGCACGGGTGCCGGCGCCCGTCGTGGACGGCGCCCTGGTCCTGGCAGCGAGCATCGACGCCTGGCTGAACCTCACGGAGGGCCCGGGGGCATTCGATCTGGCCGTGGCCGCCGTCGCCTGCGCCGCGCTGGCACTGCGCCGCAGGTACCCCCTCGGTGTGCTGCTGCTCACCCTGCCGATCGCCTTCACCCAGGACGACATCGCCCTCGCACCGATCGTGGCGCTGTTCACCCTCGCCGAACGCTCCCGCAACCGCCGGCTGCTCGCGTTCTGCGCCCTCGGTACCGCCTTCGCCAGTATCGTCCCGTGGTCCCTCGGCGGCCCGTTCGAGGTCAGCCGGACCTTCACCCTGGTCACGTTCGTGTACAGCCTCGCCACCGCGGCTGCCGCCGTGCTGTTCGGGCAACTCCTCCAGACCCGCAGGGACCTGGAGCGGCAGATGGCCGAGACCGAGGAGGCCAGGGAGCACGAGCGGATCCTGCACGCCCAGACCGTGCTCGCCCGCGAACGCGCTCAACTGGCCCGCGAGATGCACGACGTGGTCTCCCACCAGGTCAGCCTGATCGCCGTGCGCGCCGGGGCGCTCCAGGTGTCCACCCGGGACGAGGACGCCAAGGACGCCGCCCGCACCATCCGCTCCCTGAGCGTCACCACGCTGGACGAGCTGCGCACCATGGTCAGGCTGCTGCGCGCCTCCGGCGGCCGAGACACCGAACTGACCCCGCAGCCCACCCTGGCCGACCTGCACCGGCTCGTGGACTCCGGCGGCATCGAGACCCGCCTGACCGGAGGACTGCCGCCCGACCTCGGCGCCTCCGCCCAGCGGGCCGTGTACCGGACGGTCCAGGAGGCGCTCACCAACGCCCGCAAGCACGCCCCGGGTGCCACCGCGACCGTCGAACTCTGGCAGGACGGGGCCGACGTCGGGGTGACCGTCACCAACAGCGCGCCCGCTCGTCCTTCCCTGGCTCTGCCGGGCTCCCAGCAGGGCCTGATCGGTCTGCGCGAACGCGCCGAGATCCTGCACGGCACCCTCGAAGCCGGCCCCACCCACGGGGGTGGCTACCGGGTCAGCCTGCGCATCCCCCTCACCGCCAACGGCGACTGAGGGGCAGGCCGCACCTCTGCCCGCGCCGCTCCTGGCCGCACGGGGCAGGGTCGTGTGCGGCTCAGGCCGTCTTCGGGACCAGACGCAGACTCTTGCCGTCGATGAACCGCTTCGGCGCCCGCACTCCTCTTGCGGGTTCCCGGAGGAGGTCGATGGTGATGGCGAGCTGCCGGACTTCGACAGGTCCGGTTTGCCACGAGGCTGCCGAGAACGCCGTCAGGGCGACCGTCGTGGCTGAACCTCAGGACCCGACGCCGCGCGGGCGTCGGCCGACTGGCGCTTGACCGGCACGGCATGACCGCCCTCGCCTGACCTCGCACGTGTGAGCCCTGCCGGGGAGGGGCCCGGCCAGCACATGATGACGCGCGTAGAGTGATGTCTGCCAAGCTTAAGTCCCTTGATTCTTCTGGCCGTTGATCGCTTCGCCGCCCTTGGTCGGCCCGGCGGGCAGGGCCCCGGCTCGGCCCCTGGCCGAGTCGGATGCGTGTGAGCGGGCATTCGGCGGGCCGCCCGCTCCGGTGGCCGGGGTACTCGCGGTGAGTGCTGACAGTCCGATCTCTTGACGGTGCCCCGGCGCCTGGGAATAGTGATGGCCGGCGCAGCACGGTGGCGGTGCCCTCGACGCTATGCGTGCAGCCTTTGCGATGCCTGATTGTTAGCGCTAACAGACTGGGACGCCCTCTTCCTTCCCCCACCCCGTGAAGGAGTCCGTTCATGACCACACGATCGTGGCTGCGCCGTGCCCGGCGGGCGCTGTCGGCAGCGGGCGCGACCGCCCTGCTCGTCGCCGGCCTGCTCACCGGCACGGCCACCGCTCAGGCCGCGGCCGAGGGGCCGTGCGACGTCTACGCCGGCGGCGGAACGCCGTGCGTCGCGGCGCACAGCACCACGCGCGCGCTGTTCGCCTCCTACAACGGCCCGTTGTACCAGGTGCGGCGGGCCTCGGACAGCACGTTGCAGGACGTCAGGGTGCTGTCCGCCGGGGGCGTTGCCGACGGCCCGGCGCAGGACTCCTTCTGCGCGGGCACCACCTGCACCATCACCCGCGTCTACGACCAGACCGGTGGCGGCAACACCCTGGTCTACCAGGGACCCGGCGGGACCGGCGGCGCCGACACTGCGGCCACCGCGAACACGGAGGCGCTGAGCGTCGGCGGCCGGAAGGCATACGCGCTCCACATCGACCCCGGCAACAGCTACTTCGCCCACAACTCCACGGGGGGCGTGCCGACCGGCAGTTCACCCGAGGGCGAGTACATGGTCACCAGCGGAACCCACGTCAACAACGGCTGCTGCTTCGACTACGGCAACACGGAGATCGACCACAAGGCCGACGGCAACGGCGCCATGGACGCGATCAACTTCGGCACGGAATGCTGGTTCGGCGGCTGCACCGGAACCGGACCGTGGGTGCAGGCGGACCTGGAGAACGGACTGTTCTCCGGCGGCGGCAAGACGTGGAACCCCCACCAGGTCCCGCAGACCAGCCGCTTCGTCACCGCCATGCTCAAGAACGACGGCACCGCCCGGATGGCACTCAAGGGAGCCGACGCCCGGTCCGGGAGCCTGACCCAGCTCTACAGCGGTTCGCTGCCCAGTGGATGGAGCCCGATGCACAAGCAGGGCGCCGTCATCCTCGGCAGCGGCGGCGACTGCTGCCAGACCAACCGCAACGCGAGCGCGGGCACCTTCTACGAGGGCGCCATCGTCAAGGGCTACCCCTCGGACGCCACCGACGCCGCGGTCCAGGCCAACATCGCCGCGGCCGGCTACAGTGCCACCACCCCCTTCACCCCCGGCGCGGAGGTGTCGCTCCAGGCCACCACCTCCTGCTGCACCGGCGGCTACCTGCAGCACGACACGACCGACGACAAGGTGGTGATCGCGCCGGTGCCGTCCGGCAGCTCCGCCGCGGACAAGGGCAACGCGACCTGGATCGTCCGGGCCGGCCTGGCGGACAGCGGCTGCGTCTCCTTCGAGTCGGCCGACACACCCGGCAGCTACCTCAGGCACTACGCGTTCCAGCTGCACCTCCAGCCCGATGCCGGCACCAGCCAGTTCGCCGCCGACGCCACCTTCTGCGTCCAGCCCGGAAACGGCGGCACCGGCTACTCCCTCCGGTCCTTCAACTACCCGGCCGACTACGTCCGCCATTACCGCCTCGCCGGCTACCTCGCGAGCGACGGCGGTGCCAACGCCTGGGACAACCCGTCGTCGTGGGCCCAGGACACCACCTGGTCCGCGGCTGCTTCCTGGAGCTGACCAGCAGCCCCGGGCCGGGCCCCGCTGGGCCCCGCGCCCAAGGGGGCCGAAGCCGCACCGGCCCGGCGGCGTCATGGCAACCCGAGGCGATCAAGTGCGGCGTGCCGCCGAATCCGGCTGGCCGCGGCCAGCCGACCCTGCCGGGCCGGTGGCGCTTCCGGCCGAGCAGAGGGGGCGTACCGGCCGGGTGGCGGGGCTGCTCCGGCCGGGTGGCGGGGCTGCTCCGGCCGGGTGCCGGGTGCCGGCCGGAGCAGTCGGCCCGGCACGCTGCAACGGTCCACGGGGTCCCCGCCGCCGGTGCCCGTCAGACGGTCGGCCCGACCCGCGGCCGCCCCGGCCGCTGCCACCCTCAGCACCAAGGAACCATCAGGGACTTCTGTCATGACCTGCTTCTTCGACCCCTCGCACGGCACCGGCACCACAGCCGTCCTGTGGTCCCCGCAGTGGGGTGTTCCCCGCCAGGTCCAGACCTGCGGCGGCTGCGCCCATCGCGTCCAGACCACTCCGCCGCCGTACTACACGCCGGCGCAGAGCAACGGGTACGCATCGGCGGCGGGGTACCCGCAGCCGGTCCAGCACGGCTACCCGCAGCAGGGCTACGCGCAGGATGCCGGGCAGGACCGGCCAGAGGGTGGCGGTCGCCGGTTCGGCACCGGCGCGCTCCTGGGCGCGGGCGCGGCGGGCCTGGTGGGCGGGGCCCTGCTCGGCGGGGCGTTCAGCGACGACGGTCACTACGACGAGTGACTGCTTCCGCGCGGGCCGAGGCGGCGCAGTGCCGGCTCGGCTTACCGGCTTACCGGCTCACCGGCCCGCCGGCCACCGGATGGGCGGTTCCGCCTCGGGCGGCCACCTGCTGGTCGCCGTCGGCCCTCGGCACCGTCAAGACCTCCGGACCGCGCGGCCAGCCGGCACACCACCCCCTCCCGCACCACCCCCTTCCGCACCGCCGCCTCCCGGAGGCGGCGCGGGCAGCGGCGGCGGATACTCTCCCGTGGAGGTTTCTTCCATGTCCGACTGGCGTGCCCGCGCGACCCGGGCGAGCAGGCGTCCGTTCACCCGACCGACCGACCCGACCGGCCACGACACCCCCCACCCGGCGCCCGAGCACTCGATGGACCCCCGGCCCGACCATCACGACGAGCCGTCGGCGATCCCGCTCGAACGCTCGGTGGTCGATGCCGCGGTCTACCGGGACGGCCACCGCACCGGGACGCCGTCCAGCCTTACGGAGGTCTACCGGCAGCTGCCCGGCAAACCCGGCACCATGACCTGGATCGGTCTCTACCGTCCGGCCGAGGCCCAGCTGCTGGAAGCCGCCGAGCGGTTCGACCTGCACCAGCTCGCCGTCGAGGACGCCATCGTCGCCCACCAGCGCCCGAAGCTGGAGCGCTACGGCGACACGCTGTTCGTCGTACTGCGCGCCGCCCGCTACCTGGACGATGTCGAGGAGGTCGACTTCGGCGAGATCCACCTGTTCGTCGGCCCCGACTTCGTCCTCACGGTGCGTCACTCGCAGGCTCCCGACCTCTCAGCGGTCCGCCGGCGTCTGGAGGCCGACCCGGACCTGCTCGCGCTCGGCCCGGAGGCGGTGCTCTACGCGGTCCTGGACGCCGTCGTCGACGGTTACGCACCTGTCATCGCGGGCCTGCAGCACGACATCGACGAGATCGAGACCGAGGTCTTCGGCGGCGACCCGCAGGTCTCCCGCCGCATCTACGAGCTCTCCCGCGAGGTCATCGAATTCCAGCGTGCCACCCGCCCCCTCCTCGACATCATGCGGAGCCTGGAGGCGGGCTTCGAGAAGTACGGGACCGACGAGGAGCTCCAGCGCTACCTGCGCGACGTCGCGGACCACGCCACCTACGCGGCCGAGCGGGTCGACGGGTTCCGCCAGATGCTGCAGAACATCCTCACGGTCAACGCCACCCTGGTCTCGCAGCGGCAGAACGAGGAGATGAAGCAGCTCGCCGAGGCGGGCCACGCCCAGAACGACGAGATCAAGAAGATCTCGTCCTGGGCGGCCATCCTCTTCGCCCCCACCCTGATCGGCACCGTCTACGGCATGAATTTCCAGACCATGCCCGAGCTCAAGTGGGCCTTCGGCTACCCGTTCGCGATCGGCCTGATGGCGCTGGTCTGCACCGGTCTGTACCTGGCCTTCAAGCGCCGTGACTGGCTGTAGCAGGCCCTCGTGGGGATCCGCCTGAACAGCCGACGGACGACCGCCCTGCCGGACGGACCGACCGTGCCGTGGCGACGCAGAGATCCCGGTCAGGCCGGCCGACTCCCGCGGCCCCGTCTGCGCCCTTGACGGCGCCGCACGCCCGTTTCCGTCCTCCGGGGGTGCGGCGAGCGTGACACCGCACCCCGCTGAGCGGCGGGGGCACGCGGCCGACCGGCTGGCGGAGTCCGGACTCCTGCCGGATACCGTCGGCCCGCCCGGCTGCCGATGCTGGGTGCATGTCCTTCCCCACCGTGCCCGACGGCATGCCGTGCGTCGCCGGTGTCAGCGGATCGTCCTCACCGCTCTGCTCGCCGCCACTGCCCTGCCGCCGTTCCCGACGACCTCTCTGGAGCATTCAACCGTGACCACGCACCGCACAGCGCCGCCCGTATCCGGCCGGTGGGACGACGACGCCGCGACCCGGACCGCGGCCTGAGCGAGTCGATCGTGCGGCCCTCGTAGCCCGTTGACCACGGACCCGGCACCGGACCCGCGGCCGTCACCCGCTCGTCCACCGTCACCCCCCAGGGTCCGCGCCAACGCCGCGACGGCGAACAGTCCGGGCTGTGCCGCGGACGAAGTCACGGTGCACATGGATGGTGCTGCGACCGTGCTGCCGAGCGATCACGGTGCCGTCGCCGGGCCACTCCTCGAGCTACCGACTGCTTCCACGCCACGCGCTCTTGTCCGCCTCCCGATCAGGAGGCAGGAATTCGGTCTTGAGGACCTGCGCGGGGCGGCAGGGCCCTTCGGCCTGCTGATGGGCCCTGCCGACGGGACCGACTGGGCCGGTTGGCGCGGAACCGGCCCAGGCCGGATGCCCTGGTGCGGGAGGGCGGGGAGACCGGCGGGCGAGGGCCCTGGGCCTCTCGGTGCCGCCGCACGTATGCGTCATCGTGGAGGCACCGGAACAGGGGAGAGAAGGTGAGTCCGGTGATCGTCTCGGAGACCATGGAGTTCCACATCGGCGACCGCGTCTGCGTCTACCGCGAGTCCTGCTACGGCACGATCGAGAACGCTGTGGTCGTGGACACCCCGGCGGACCGCAGCCTCCGGCTGGAGTTCGCCGACGGACACCGCAACCACCTTCGCACCGGGCACATCGAGCTGCTGGCCCCGGCCGTCCGGTGAGGTGCGGGCTCCCAGCGGTCAGTGCCGCCCGGCCGGAGCGGTCGGGGCTGTTGGACCCTCGACCGGTACCACCGGTCCGGCGGGTGTTCGAATCACCGACGCTCCCCGCCGGCAGGGAGTGAACCGCCATGACTTGGCGAGGGGTGCGGATCGGAGCAGGTCAGGTGGCGAGAACGCGCGACATGCCCTTGAGCGCGAGCTCCATGGCCTGCCAGGGGCGGCCGCCGTGGAACGGCAGGCCGGCGCGGAACCGGACCGGGAGGTAGAGGCCGAGGGCCTTCCTGCCCAGGCGCCAGAGCGGGGAGGTGCCGACCCGGTAGGCGCCATCGGCGTCGACCGCCACGCGGACGGGCTGGGCCGTGCTGCCGGTCTCCTCCAGCGGCACCTGGACGAACGTCGCCTTGTCGAGCATCTCCAGCACGCACATGCTGATCGGCTCGAACGGTCCTGGCCGGTCGAGCAGTTCGGGGTCGACAACGGTGCAGATGTGCTGGCTGACGGCATCGGCCTGGAGAAAGGCCAGGAAGGCCTGCTTGACCGGGAAATCGCCCGCGTCGCCGGGTGCGTAGATCCGCGGGTGCTCGCGCACCTGCCGGGTGTCCGGATGGGTGAGCAGGAACCCCCGCTCATCGTGCGGCAGTTCAGGGTAGTCGACGGCCGCGGCGTACGGGGGGAAGGCGACCAGCAGGTCGTAGGGGCGGATGGTGCCGTCGGCGTAGCGGACCTCGTCGGCGCCGACCTCGTCGACCACCGCCGAGGTGTGGCCCTCGATGCCCCGCGCCGTGAACTCGCCTTCCACCACTTGGTGCAGGCGCGGGCCGAAGGCCTGGATGTAGCCGGTCTCATGGGTGGTCCAGGTGAGGTGGACGTGCGGACGCAGGTTCGCCCGGCGCAGCCAGGTGTCCAGCATCAGCGCGGTCTCGTACAGCGGCCCGGCGCACGTGTTGTCCGGCGGGACGAGGAAGAGCACCCGGCGGTGCTGCCCGGCCTCGGCGGCTTCCTTGAGTTCCTGGAACCTCCGTCCCAGCGAGCGCATCTGGCGGGGAGTCCAGACCGTCTGGGCGTGTTCGGCGAGGCCGGGCACTTCCTGCGGGCGCATCGCGGCTCCGGTGGCGAGGACCAGGAAGTCGCCGCGGAGACGGGTGCCGTCGGTCAGTTCCACCGCCAGTGCGTCCGGGTCGACCTCGGCCACCGCGCCCTGGTGGAAGGCGACGTGGCGGCGGAACAGCGGGCCGGGTAGGCGGATGTGGAGCGGGCCCTCGGCGGCGCCGAAGGGCAGGTAGATGGTGCTGGGCTTGAACAGGAAGTCCTCCCGGTCGGCGGCGAGCGAGATGTGGACGCGGTCGCCGAGCAGGTAGCGCAGGCCGAAGGCCGTCTCCAGGCCGGCGAAGCCGCCGCCGACCACGAGCACGTGCGGTTTGGCGTTCATCGCGATGGTGCCCTGCCTACTCGGAGTCGATGATCGGGGGTCCTTCCGGGCGGATGATCCGGCCGCTGATCCCGGTGGGCCGGATCCGCATCCAGGTGTCCCGGGCGCCGCCCGCCCAGGGGCGGGGGTCGGAGTGCCGTTCGAACCATCGCACGGCCTCCTCGTCGGAGACGACCGAGACGGTGCCGTTGACCAGCACGCTCCAGCCGGTGGCGAACGTCTCGTCCAACTGGTCCACCTCGAAGGCGACTTCGCTGCCCGCGGTGCGGGCGAGGGTGCCGTCCTCCGCGGTGCGGTAGAGGATGGTGGCGTCCAGTACGCGGTAGTTGACGGGCAGCGCCACCAGCCCGCGCGGCGCCGTCAGGATCACCCGGCCGACGCCCCCGGGGTTGAGTCTGCTCCAGCAGGCCGCCGGGTCCAGTTCCTCGGTCCGTACCCGGGTGTTGGCGCGGGCTCGGCCGGGCGGCTCCTCACGCCCGCCACCGAGGAGGTTGCCGACCGTGGTGTCGAGCGCGTCGGCGAGCCGGGTGAGCGTACTGACGCCGACCGGAACGGGGTGCGTCTCCAGGTATGCGACGAACCCCGCATCCAGGCCGCCGCGCTCGGCCACCAGCTCGCGGGTGAGCCCGAGCTGGGTACGGCGGTGGGCGACCCGGCGGCCGAGGTCGCCGGGGTCGGGCGGACAGGGGTCCGTCCGGTGTTCGTTGGTGGTCTTCATGACGATCTCCGTGGTCAGGCCGGGACGTTGTTCGGGACGATCACCGGCGGCGCGGTGCAGCGGTGCACGAGGGCGCGGCAGGTGGAGCCGGACAGCGGGCCGCGGGAGCCGCCGAGGCGGCTCCCGCACCCCGGTGCTGGCGCCCGTCGCGACGCGCGCCCGCTGCCTGTCATCGGCAGCCGGGAGCGGTCGACGCCGACGATCACGGGGCGGCGGGTTTCGAAGCCGTTCATCGCAGACTCCTTCGTCGGCCCCGGCCGGCGCCGTCACCGGCTCTGTGCGGAGGCTTGACCGCTCTCATCGTCGGTCGCCGCCGGGCGGGCGGGGCAGGGCCGGTCGGTCCCGGGCCGCAGGCCGGTGGGCCCTGACGGGCCCGGGCGGTCCCGGTGACACCGCGACGGGGTGACGGGGCTGTGCGGTCACCACGGAGGGTGGTTCCGGTCGGCCCGGTCAGCGGCCGTCGCCGGGCGAGACCTCCGGCGGCCGCGCGGACTCAGCGGGCGTCTTCCGGGCGGTGGCACTCGGACCGTTGACCAGCCGGAAGGGACGAACGCTGAAGCGGAACTACCGCCGACCGCGGTAGTAGTCCCGCCAGATCAGCCGGTGGACCCTGGTCCAGCGGGGGATGGACCGGATGCCGGGGATGAACGGAACCAGGACGAGGGCGAGGCTGAGAACGGCCATGATCGCCCAGATCTCGGCGTCCGCGTTCTTGGAGGTGTTGAACGGGTCGATCTGGTACCAGAAGGTGTACAGCCACAGCCAGGCCTGTCCCGGGTAGTTCCCGGTCTCGTTCATCATGCCCCACTGGCTGCCGGTCAGGTGCTGGGAGGTGGCCCGGTCGGACAGGTGGGAGCCGTCGGCGAGGAAGAGCATCGGCCGGGTGTAGTCCGTCTGGTAGAAGCGGCCCTGGGCGAGGAGCTGCCCGTCGAGGGAACCGGACTGGGCGAGCACCAGGAGCCGGGCGGCGAGGACCGGTACCGGGCCGTAGTCACCGGGCGCGACCTTGGCCGGGTCGCCGTCGGGTGCCTTGCCGAGGGCGTCGGTGTACGCCGAACTCCAGGACTGCTGCTGGTCGCCCGTGGCGCCGTTCCAGGCCGCGAGTGCGGCGGTGACCTCGGCGGGCTCGGGGGAACGGCGCAGCGGGCCCAGGACGAAGTCCTCGGCCGGATCGACCGGGATGCGCACCCCGGCCGCGCGCTGCAGCCCGACTGGGCCGATCTTCTGCCCGGCACCGGGCGCGTGGTTGTACGGCGGGCCGTAGCCCGCCGAGGTGCTGGTGCCGGCGAGTTCCGCCACGGCGGTGGCGGTGAAGTCGTTCGGGTCCGCGGTCGACCAGGAGGCCAGGGTGGTCGGCTTCTCGTCCGGTGAGGAGAACAGCGCGGCCAGGCCCACGCTCAACAGCGTCACCACCACCAACGCGACGGTGAACTCCTTGACCAGGTCGTACGGGCGGGTCGGGAAGTCGCCCGGGTCGGGCGTGTCGGTGCGCCTCACGACTCGACCCGCGGTGCGGCGGCGTCGATCGGCGGCACGATCCCTCGGGTCCGGACCAACAGGACGTGCCAGGCCGTCAGCACCACGAGCACGAGAGGGAAGAGCATGATGTGCCACATCAGCATCTGGCCGAAGTCCAGCACATTGAACCAGGCACCGATCCCGACGGCGTTGAGGGCGTCCTTGGCCTGTCCCGAGATCCACTGCGAGTCGAAGTTCTGCTGCACCGCGTAGCCGGTGAAGGCGGTGGCGATCGCGGCCAGGAAGGTGACCGCGCCGGTCACCCAGGTGAGCGCCCGCCGGCCGCGCCAGGCGGCCATGAAGAACTTGCCCCACAGGTGGATCACCATCACCGCCATGAACAGCTCCACGCTCCACAGGTGGACGCTGTTGACGAACCTCCCGACGCCGGAGGCGTGCCACCAGCCCGGACCCTCCAGCGCGAGCACCCCGCCGGAGACCAGCACCACCACCAGCGACGACACCGTGAGCACGCCGAAGACGTAGATCCACGACGACATGTACGCCGGCTGGGTGCCGGGCAGCAGCTTCTCCGGAGGCAGCCTGCGGACGGCGAACCGCCGCACCGCCCCGGTCCAGTCAGTCATCGCGCCGCCGCCCCTCGGGGAACGGGAGTAACAGCGCGGCCAGGAAGACCACCACCATCACGCCGATGACCACCAGGTTCGCCACCGAGATCTGCACCACGCCCCAGTGGACGTAGTGCCCGGGGTGGTTGAGGTCGACTGGTGCCGCGAGGCCACCCGTTCGCGGTGCCGCTCTCATGGCGGCCCCCTCTCCGAGCATCCGGACCGAGAATCTGGCGCCAGTCTTGCCCGTCCTCCCGCGCGCCGCACACGACGCTGCGCCGAACGGCGGCGGCCGATGGGCCGCCCGGCCCCGACGGCCCCCGGGGCGGGGCCGGGCGGCCCATGCGGGATCCCGGGTCGCGATGGACAGTGGAACCACGCGCACCGCCCGCCCCGGGCGGTGCCGGGGACGACGACGAGCCCGAGGGCAGCCCGATGATGGACACCACCACCGCTCCGCTCGTGGAGCTGGACGAACAGGGTCTCGCCGCGCTCGTCGCGGCCCTGCGGCAGCGCGGGTACACAGTGGTCGGCCCCACCGTGCGGGACGGCGCGATCGTGCTCGCCGAGCTGGCCTCCGCCGCGGAGCTGCCGTACGGCTGGGGCGTCGAGGCCGAGGCCGGCACCTACCGGCTGCACCCGCGCGCGGACCGGGCGGCCTTCGCCCACTCGGCCGGGCCGCAGTCCTGGAAGACCTTCCTGCACCCGCCCCGGGCCCGGCTCTGGCAGGCCGACCGAGCCGAGGACGGCACCGTCACCGTCCGGGAGGACGACGATCCGCCGCCCCGCTACGCGTTCCTCGGTGTGCGCCCCTGCGACCTGCGCGCGATCGCCGTCCAGGACCGGGTGCTCACCGGCGGCTCGTACACCGATCCGGTGTACGAGCCCCGGCGGGCCGGCGCGTTCATCGTCGTGGCCGAATGCACCGAACCGAGCGCGGTCTGCTTCTGCGTCTCGATGGGCACCGGTCCGGGCCTCCCGCAGGGGTCCTCCTACGACCTGGCGCTCACCGAGACGGCGGAACCGGACGGGCTCCACTACACGGTCCGCGCCGGCAGCCCCGACGGCGAGGAGGTCCTCACCGCCCTCCCCACCCGCCCCACCGACGGCGAACGGGCCCGTACGGCCGTCGCCGAGGCCGCCGGGCGGATGGGCCGGAGCATGGACCCCACCGACCTGCGTGCCCTGATGGCCGGCACGATGACCGCCGAGCGCTGGGACCAGGTCGCGAACCGCTGCCTGACCTGCGGCAACTGCACCATGGTCTGCCCCACCTGCTTCTGCACCACCACCGAGGAGATCACCGACCTCACCGGCGACCACGCCGAGCGGTGGCGCCGCTGGGACTCCTGCTTCGACCTCGACTTCTCCCACCTGCACGGCACCGGCCCGGTCCGCACCTCCGCCCGCAGCCGCTACCGCCAGTGGCTCACCCACAAACTCGGCACCTGGCACGACCAGTTCGGCTCCTCGGGTTGCGTCGGCTGCGGCCGCTGCATCGCCTGGTGCCCGGTCGGCATCGACATCACCGAGGAGGTCACCGCCCTGCGCGCGGAGGCCGCCACGACGGACGGAGAACCGTGATGCACGAGACGACCCCCGTCCCCTACCGGGTCCTGGCCCGCCACCGGGAGACCGCCGACACCGTCACCCTCGACCTCGTCCCGGCCGCGAGCCCACTGCGGCCGTTCCGGCCCGGGCAGTACGCCATGCTGTACGGCTTCGGCACCGGCGAGATCCCGCTCTCCGTCAGCGCCATCACCGGCGACACGCTCGCCCACACCGTGCGGGCGGTCGGGAGGGTCAGCGAGGCGCTGTGCAAGGCCGAGCCGGGCGACTGGATCGGGGCGCGCGGACCGTACGGCACGGCCTGGCAGACCCCACCCGCAGGCAGCGACGTCCTGATCGTCTCCGGCGGTATCGGGCTCGCCCCGCTCCGCCCGCTGATCGAGGAAGTCCTCGCCCGAGCCGATTCCTACGGGACGGTCTCGGTGCTCACCGGATACCGCGAACCGGGCGAGCAGCTGTTCGTCGAAGACCTGCCGCGCTGGCGCTCCCGGGCGGACGTCCGAACCACCGTGGACCGCCCCGAGCCCGGCTGGCGCGGCGCAGTCGGGCTGGTCACCGCGCTGCTGGACGGGGTCGACCTCCGCCCCGAGCACTGCGCCGCCCACCTGTGCGGCCCGGAGGTGATGATGCGCGCCACCGCCCGCGAACTGCTGCGCCGGGGCGTGCCCGCCGAGCGCATCCGGGTCTCGCTGGAACGCAACATGCGCTGCGCCACCGCCTGGTGCGGCCACTGCCAACTCGGCCCCGTCCTCGTCTGCCGGGACGGCCCGGTCTTCGGCTGGGACCACGCCGAAGGCCTGCTGTCCACCCCCGAGCGGTGAGTGCCATGGCCGCTACCCCGCGCCTGGCGGTGTGGAAGTTCTCCTCCTGCGACGGCTGCCAGCTCACCCTCCTCGACTGCGAGGACGAACTCCTCGCGCTCGCCGGAGAGGTCGAGATCGGCTACTTCCTGGAGGCCTCCAGCCGTGAACTACCGCCGCCCTACGACCTCTCCCTCGTCGAGGGCTCCATCGCCGCCCCCGCCGACCTGGAGCGGATCCGGCGGGTCCGCGAGCAGTCCCGCTACCTGGTGACCATCGGTGCCTGCGCCACCGCCGGCGGTGTCCAGGCCCTGCGCAACCTGGCGAGCCTGCCCGAGTACCAGTCGGTCGTCTACGCCCGCCCCGAGTACATCGACAGCCTCGACCGCTCCACCCCGATCTCCGCCCACGTGCCGGTCGACCTGGAACTGCGTGGCTGCCCGATCGACAAGCGGCAGCTGCTGGAGGTCATCACCGCCTACCTGGCCGACCGCAAGCCCGACATCCCCACCCACAGCGTCTGCTTCGAGTGCAAGCTGCGCGGCACCACCTGCGTCACCGTCGCCCACGGAACCCCGTGCCTCGGCCCGGTCACCCAGGCCGGCTGCGGCGCCATCTGCCCGGCGTACGGGCGGGGCTGCTACGGCTGCTTCGGGCCCGTGGGCAGCTTCCACGGCGAAGGAGGGCCCAACACCCGCGCCCTGCTGCCGCTGCTGCGCCGCGACGGCGTCACCGACGCGGACGCCGCCCGGCTCTACCGCACCTTCAACGCCGAGGCTCCCGACTTCGCGGAAGCGGCCCGGCAGACGACCGAGGAGCCCGGATGACCCACCGCACCGAACGGCTGCTCACCGTCGGCGCGCTGGCCCGCGTCGAGGGCGAGGGCGCGCTGCACCTCGCCGTCCGCGACGGCGCGGTCGAGGAGGTCCGGCTGGAGATCTACGAGCCCCCGCGCTACTTCGAGGCGCTGCTGCGCGGCCGCCGGTACACCGAGCCGCCCGACCTCACCTCCCGCATCTGCGGGATCTGCCCGGTGGCGTACCAGATGAGCGCCTGCCAAGCGGT
Source organism: Kitasatospora sp. NPDC036934 (assembly GCF_055608425.1). NCBI lineage: Bacteria > Bacillati > Actinomycetota > Actinomycetes > Kitasatosporales > Streptomycetaceae > Kitasatospora > Kitasatospora sp. NPDC036934. The sequence goes on from NZ_JBVJQR010000001.1 coordinate 106,827, forward strand.
GGAGAACGCCTGCGGGGTACTGGTGGACGGCCAACTCGCCCAGCTGAGAAGGCTGTTGTACTTCGGGGAGTGGATCGAAAGCCACACCCTGCACATCTACCTGCTGCACGCCCCCGACTTCCTCCGCCTGCCCGACGCGCTGGCGCTCGCCCGTACGGACGCGGCCCTGCTCCAGCGCGGCCTGCGGCTGAAGAAGGCCGGCAACGAGATCGTCGAGGTCCTCGGCGGGCGGGCGATCCACCCGGTGAACATCCGGCTCGGCGGCTTCCACCGGCTCCCCACACGCGCCGAACTCGAGCACCTGGCAACGGTGCTGCGCCAGGCCCGGACCGATGCCGAGGACACCCTCGGCTGGGTGGCGGGCTTCGACTTCCCACCGCTGACCGTCCGGCACGAACTGCTCGCCCTCGCCGACCCCGGCGGCTACGCCATCGACTCCGGCACGCCCACCGGAACCTCGGCCGGCCCGTTCCCGGTGGCCGACTTCGAGCAGCGCGCCCGGGAGCACCAGGTGCCGCACTCCACCGCCCTGCACGCCACCCTCGACGGCCGGCCCCACCTCACCGGCCCGCTCGCCCGCTGGAACCTCTCCGGCGACCGGCTGCCCACCGGCATCCGCGCCCTGGCCGACGAGGCCGGGCTCGGCCCGCGCTGCGACAACCCCTTCCGCAGCATCGTGATCAGGGCGACAGAAGCGCTGTGGGCCGTCACCGAGGCCCAGCGCATCATCGAACGGTACGAGCCGCCACCGGCCCCGGCCGTCCCCGTCCCGCCGCGCGCGGGCACCGGGTACGGCGCCACCGAGGCCCCGCGGGGGCTGCTCTACCACCGGTACGACATCGGCGAGGACGGGCTCATCCGGCGGGCCGTGATCGTCCCGCCGACCGCGCAGAACCAGTCCGCGATCGAGGCCGACCTGCGCGCCTTCGTCGAGCCGCGGCTGCACCTGGACGACGCGGAGCTGACCCGCCAGTGCGAGCAGGCGATCCGCAACTACGACCCGTGCATCTCCTGCGCCGCGCACTTCCTCAACCTCACCGTGGACCGGAGGTGACCGGCGTGGTCGGCCGGCGCATCGTCGTCATCGGCGTCGGCAACGAGTACCGGCACGACGACGGCGCCGCCGTGGCCGTCCTCGCGGAGCTCGCCGCCGACGGCCCCGCCGTCGACCGGCTCACCCTGTGCGACGGCGAGTCCACCCGTCTGATGGAGCTCTGGGAGGGCGCCGACCTCGCCATCGTGGTGGACGCGGTGCACAGCCACCCGGGAGAGCCGGGCCGGATCCACCGCGTCACCGTCGATACCGACCACCTGCTCGCCGACCCCCTCGCCGAGGACGAGGCGGCGGCGGGCACCCACGGCCTGGGCCTCGGCCATGCCGTCGCCCTGGCCGCCGCGCTCGGCAAACTGCCGCGCGAGCTGCTGATCGTCGCGGTCGAGGGCGCGGACTTCTCGATCGGCGAGGGCCTGAGCCCGGCCGTCGCCGACGCGGTGCCGCGCCTCGCCGCCGAGGTCCGTCGGGCGGTGGAAGCCCGGCGATGACGACCCGGCGCGAGGGCACTCGGCGCCCGGCGGCGTCGGCAACCAGCCCAGGGTGACGGCGAGGTCGCAGGGTGAGACCCCGTCCCCGGTCACGCGGTGACCTCGGCGCCGAGCTGCTCGGCAGCACCTTCTACGGCTACGTCGCCCGGAACGGGCCGGGAGCTCCCAGCACACCCCGCGCACCCCCGCGCACCCCCGAGGACACCTGGACGCGCATCCTGGACGCCCTCGACGCCTTGCTGCACAACCGGCCGGCGGCCTGACCTCGACCTCGTCAGCCCGTCGCCTCGGCGGCCGCCACGGCGTGCTTGACGGCGGCGAAGCTGTCCGGGGTGACGGAGATCGAGTCGATCCCGGCCTGGACCAGGAAGCGGGTGAAGTCCGGGTCGTTGCTGGGGCGTTGGCCGCAGAGGCCGACGTGGCGGCCGGCCGCGTGAGCCGTTGCGATCAGGGACTCGATGCTGCGGGTGACGGCCGGGTTCCGTTCGTCGAAGAGGTGGGCGAGCAGGCCGGAGTCGCGGTCGACGCCGAGGGTGAGCTGGGTGAGGTCGTTGCTGCCGATCGAGAAGCCGTCGAAGCGCTCGGCGAACTGCTCGGCGAGCAGGATGTTGGAGGGGATCTCCGCCATCACGTACACCCGCAGGCCGTTCGCGCCGCGGGTGAGGCCGTTGTCGTCCATCACCGCGAGGACCTCGTCGGCCTCCTGCGGGGTGCGGCAGAACGGGATCATCACGACGACGTTCGTGAGCCCGAGCTCGTCCCGGGCTCGGCGCAGTGCCCGGCATTCCAGGGCGAAGCCCTCGCGGTAGCCGGGGTCGTAGTAGCGGCTCGCTCCGCGCCAGCCGATCATCGGGTTGGCCTCGGCGGGCTCGAAGGGCGTCCCGCCGACCAGCCGGGCGTACTCGTTCGTCTTGAAGTCGCTGGTGCGCACCACCACCGGGTCGGGCCAGCGGGAAGCGGCGATCCGGGCCACGCCGTGGGCGAAGCGGTCCACGAAGTAGTCGGTGCGGTCCGGGTAGTCGTACGTCAACTCGCCGACGAGCCGCCGGTCCTCGGCCGACAGCCGCTCGGGGTGGACCAGGGCCATCGGGTGGACGCGCACCTGGTGGGCGACCACGAACTCGGTACGGGCCAGGCCCACGCCGTCCGCTGGCAGCCGCCACCAGCGGAACGCCGCGCCGGGGTCGGCCAGGTTGAGCATCACCTTGGTACGGGTGGCCGGCAGCGAGCCGAGGTCGGTCTCCGTCGACTCGTACGCGACGCGGCCCGCGTACACGTGCCCGTCCGCGCCCTCGGCACAGGAGACCGTGACCTCCTGCCCGTCGGCCAGCAGGGCGGTCGCCGAGCCGGTGCCGACCACCGCCGGCACGCCCAGCTCGCGGCTGACGATCGCCGCGTGCGAGGTCCGACCGCCGTGGTCGGTGACGATCGCGGCGGCCCGCTTCATCAACGGCTCCCAGTCCGGGTCGGTGATCTCCGTGACCAGCACGGCCCCTTGCGGGAAGCGGTCCAGGCCGACCGGCTCGGCCAGCGCGCACACCGGACCGGCGCCGACCGCCTCGCCGACGGCGATGCCGTCCACCAGCCGCTCGCCCGTACCGGTCAGCCGGAAGCGGCGCAGCACCTCGCCCCGGCGGCGGGACTGCACGGTCTCCGGCCGGGCCTGGACGAGGAACAGCGTGCCGCTGATCCCGTCCTTGGCCCATTCCAGGTCCATCGGGCAGCCGTAGTGCTCCTCCACCGCCACCGCCCACTCGGCGAGCGTGCGGATGTCGCCGAGGCCGAGCACCTGGCGTGCCCGCTCGCCGGTGTCGGTGTCGACCGTCCGGGTCGAGCCGTCCTCGGCGTACACGGCCTTGCGGCCCTTGGCCCCGAGCTGCACCTGGACCAACGGATCGAGGCGGTGGTCCTTGAGGACCGGCTTGAACACCGTGTACTCGTCCGGGTCCACCTGCCCGCTGACCACCGTCTCGCCCAGCCCCCACGCGGCGCTGATGACCACCACGCCGGGGAAGCCGGTCTCGGGGTCCAGCGTGAACGCCACGCCCGCGCCCGCGAGGTCGGAGCGCACCATCAGCTGGACACCGACCGACAGCGCCAGGGCGAGGTGCTCGAAGCCCATCCGCTCCCGGTAGTCGATCGCCCGGTCGGTGAACAGCGAGGCGAAGCAGCGACGGCAGGCGGCGAGCAGCGCCGTGGCGCCCCGGACGTTGAGGAAGGTCTCCTGCTGGCCCGCGAAGCTCGCCTCCGGCAGGTCCTCGGCGGTGGCGCTGCTGCGCACGGCGACGTCCGGGTCCTCCCGCCCGGCCTCGCGGGCGAGTCGCCCGTAGGCCTGCACGACCTCGCGTTCGAGCGCGGGAGGCAGGGGAGTGGCCAGAACGGCGGACCGGATCGCGGCGCCGACCTCGGGCAACGGGGCGCCCCCGCGCAGCCGGTCTACCTGCTCGGCGATCCGTTCGCGCAGACCGCCGGTGTCCAACAGCTCGCGGTAGGCGTCGGCCGTGGTGGCGAAGCCGTCCGGCACCAGGACCCCGGCGGGGCCCAGACCGTTGATCAGCTCGCCCAGCGAGGCGTTCTTGCCGCCGACCAGGCCGACGTCCTCGCGGCCGACCTCGCGGAAGCGGATGACACGGCGCATGGCTTCCTCCAGGCGCGCTCGCAGCATGTCCTCGCAGCGCGGGACGCGTCGAGGGCTCCGTCCCTGCCACTGTCCACCCGGGCCGCCCGCCGCGCGCAGAGGCGTACGCCCCGGGGAACCGGCCCGATCGGCTGCCGAATCAGGGCCGTTCGGCCCCGATCGCCGGGCCGGGCAGGGGGGCGGATCGGAATCGGATGGACTCCACCCCCCGAGGAGCGTTCACGTGCGGGCGATCGCCTTGCGCAGGGCGTAGGCGGCGGCGCCGGGTGCGATGACCACGGCGCCCCACGGCACCGAGTCCGCCGGCAGGGCGAGGGCCGGGGCGGCGGCCCGGGCTCACCGGGCCCGGTGACCGTGCTGTGCGGCGACGCGGTGGGCGTGGGCCACGATCTCGGCGGCCGCGTGCTCGCCGACGCCGAGGGCGTGGGTGAGCCTGGGGGCGCTCCATCCGTGCCGGGCGAGCAGGACGGGGAGCGGGTGGTGCGGAGTCTCCTCGGTGGCGGCCGGTACCGGGGCGGGTGGTACCGGGGCGGCCGGTACCGGGGTGGGCGTCGCCGAGGGCCTCGCCGCGGTCGTGTGGCGGCGGACGACCGCACGGCGCAGTTCGTCCGCGCCCCAGACCAGGAACGGGAACGGTGCCACCGTCAGTAGTTGGGTGGGGGAGAGGGCGGCCGTGCCGAACACCCTCTGCAGCGCCGGGAGGTAGACGACCGCGGCGGCGAACGCGAGCGAGAAGCCGATGCCGCCGAGCAGCTGCGGGTTGCTGAACACGCCGATCGCCCGTAGCGAGGCCCGGTCGGTGCGGGCGGCGAACGCGGTGCCGATCTGGCAGGCGACGATGCCCAGCCAGGCGACGGTGGTGGCCTGCTGGTACGGCAGGTGAAGCGCGGAGCCCGGGCCGGTCGGGTCGCCGGCGTGCCAGCCGGCGAGGCCGAGGGTGAGGAAGTAGCCGCCCATGACGAGCACGGCGGAGATCAGGCCGAGGAAGCCCCAGGCCCGGGCGAGCATGGCCGGGCGGATCACCCGCTCCGAGCGGGGCCGGGGCGGCCGGTCCATCAGCCCCGGCTCGGCGCGCTCGCGGCCGAGGGCGAGGGCCGGGAGGGTGTCGGTGCCGAGGTCGATGGCCAGGATCTGCATCACCGTCAGCGGGAGCGGCACGGCGCCGCCGGCGAGCGCGAAGACCAGGAAGGGGACGACCTCCGGCACGGCGTGGGTGAAGATGTAGACGATGAACTTGCGGATGTTGTCGTACGTGCGCCGCCCCTCCTCGACGGCCGCGACGATGGTGGCGAAGTTGTCGTCGGTGAGCACCATGGTGGCGGCCTCCCGGGCGACCTCGGTTCCGGAGCGGCCCATGGCGACGCCGATGTCCGCGCGGCGAAGGGCGGGCGCGTCGTTGACGCCGTCGCCGGTCATGGCGACGGTGTGGCCCTCGGCCCGCAGCGCGTCGGCGATGCGCAGCTTGGCCTCGGGGGAGGTGCGGGCGAAGATCACCTCCTCCCCCCGCGCGAGCAGCGCGTCCAAGCGGTCGTCGCCCATGGCGTCGAGTTCGGTGCCGGTGACGATGCGCATGCCGCGGTGGCCGATGCCGACCTGCTCGGCGACGGCCGCGGCAGTCAGGCCGTTGTCCCCGGTGACGACGTGCACGGTGACACCGGCCTGGTGGGCCTGCCGGATGGCCTGAGCCACCTCGGGCCTGGGCGGGTCGGCCATGGCGACCAGACCGAGGAAGAAGAGGTCGTGCTCGGCCTCCTCGCGGCGGCTCGGAGGCGGTTGCCCGGGCGGGAGCGGCCGTCGCGCCACGGCGAGGACGCGCAGCCCGCGCTCCGCCAGCCGACCGACGGCGCGAACCACCTCGGTGCGGTCGGTCGGGGTGAGCGGGCGTTCGGCGCCGTGGTCGAGCAGGTGGGTGGCGTGGGTGAGCACCTCCTCGGGGGCGCCCTTGGTGTGCAGGACGACCGTGCCGTCGCGCGCGTCGGCGGTGGTCATCAGCTTGACGTGCGGGTCGAAGCGGAACAGCGCCCGGCGCTCGCGATCCCGTCGGCGGGGGTCGGGGTCGGCGCCGAGGCGGGTGGCCAGGTCGAGGAGGGCGAGTTCGGTCGGGTCGCCGTGCCCCGCCACCGGGTCGGCGGTCGTACAGGTGGCGGCTGCTTCGGCGAGCGCGAGGACCTCACCGCTCTGCTTCGGAGTCCCCTCCGCCGTGCTCCCGTTGTCGGGAGTCCACACTTCGGTGACCCTCATCCGGTTCTCGGTCAGCGTGCCGGTCTTGTCGGTGCAGATCACCGTCGTGGAACCGAGGGTCTCCACGGCGGACAGCCGTTTGACCACGGCGCCGCGCCGGGCGAGGTCGCGCACCCCGGTGGCGAGCGCGAGGGTGATCGTCGGCAGCAGGCCCTCGGGCACGTTGGCGACGAGCAGGCCGACGGCGAAGGCCACCGCCGCAGTGAGCGAGAGACCTGCAGCCAGGCCCATCGGCAGGAACGCGAGGCCCACCCCGACCGCGATCACGGCGATCAGCCGGGCGACCCGTTTCACCTGGTGCTCCAGCGGGCTCTCCTCACGCCGGGTGCGCTGGCTCAGTGCGGCGATCCGGCCGAGCTCGGTGTGCATGCCCGTCGCCGTCACCACCGTCAGGGCCTGGCCTCCGGTGCACGCGGAGCCGGAGAACAGCACGTCGCGGGCGTCCAGGAGGGGGCCGGCGCCGTCGGCGTACTCGGCCGAGCGGAACACCGGCACGGACTCGCCGGTCAGCGCCGACAGGTCGACCTCGACTCCGCCCGACAGCAGCCGGGCGTCGGCCGGGACCCGGTCGCCTTCCTCGACCACCAGGACGTCGCCGGGCACCAGCTCGATCGCCGGGACCGGCCGTCTGCGGCCTCCCCGGATCACCGTCGCCTCTTCGGGTAGGAAGCCGGCCAGTGCCTCGACCGCCCGTTCGGCCTGCCGCTCCTGCGCGAAGGCGAGCAGGGCGTTCAGCCCGATCACCGCCACGATCGCGCCCGCCAAGTTCGGAGTTCCGCTGACGGCCGCCAGTACGGCGGCGAAGGCCAGGAGCAGCGCCAAGGGGTGGGTGAACTGGTGGGCCAGCTCGCCCGGCCAGCGGCGGGTTTCCCGGCGCGCGAGCGCGTTGGGTCCGTACACGGTCTGCCGCCGGGCGGCCTCGCGCTCGGTCAGGCCGTCCGGCGAGGTCCGCAGGTCGCGGAAGAGGAGGCTGATGGGCTCGCGCGGGTCCGGGGCTTCCTCACCGGTACCCGGTGGGCCGGGCCGGAGGGTGGCCTGGCGGTCGCCGGTCACGGTCAGTTCCGGTCGTTCGTCGGCCCGGGCCCGGAGGCGCGGGCTGCGGGTGCCCCTGCCGGGTGTTCGCTGGCGGTTGTCATCACGTCCTCCACCGGGTGGTGCGGCCTGCCTCCCCATCACCGTAGGGACGCGGCCCGACCGGGCAGCAGGGCCGACCGGCCCCCTCGGCCGGGGCCGGTGCGCACCTCATGGGCCCGGGCGCGGCTACGGCCGGCCGTAGCCGCCGCCACCGGGGGTGCGGATCTCCAGGGCGTCACCGGCCGCGACGTCGGCGGTGCCGCAGCCGGGCAGGTCCTGGACCGTGCCGTCAGCGCGCAGGACGCGGTTGGCGCCGAGGGAGCCGGGGGATCCGCCGTCCAGGCCGTACGGGGGGACGCGCCGGTGGCCGGTGAGCAGGCTGATGGTCATCGGTTCGCGGAAGCGCAGCCGTCGGAGCGCACCGTTGCCGCCGTGGTGGCGGCCTGCGCCGCCGCTGTCGGGGCGGACGGCGAACTCCTCGACCAGGACGGGCAGGCGCCACTCCAGCACCTCGGGGTCGGTGAGGCGGGAGTTGGTCATGTGGGTCTGGACGGCGTCCGCCCCGTCGAAACCCGGGCCGGCGCCGGCGCCGGAGGCGATGGTCTCGTAGTACTGGTGGTGCTCGTTGCCGAAGCTGAGGTTGTTCATCGTCCCGGAGCCCTCCGCCTGCACGCCGAGTGCCGCGTAGAGCGCGCCGACGATGGCCTGCGAAGTCTCGACGTTGCCGGCGGCGACGGCGGCCGGGTACTCCGGGGCGAGCATCGAGCCGGGCGGCACGACGATCCGCAGCGGGCGCAGGCAGCCGTCGTTGAGCGGGATGTCGTCGGTGACGAGGGTGCGGAAGACGTACAGGACGGCCGCGGTGACGACGGCCGAAGGAGCGTTGAGGTTGCTGCCGAGCTGCGGCGAAGTGCCGGTGAAGTCGATGACGGCGCTGCGGTCCCGGCGGTCCACGCGCACCGAGACGGCGATCACGGCCCCGGAGTCGGTCTCGTAGCGGTACGTGCCGTCGGTCAGGCCGTCGACGGCCCGGCGCACCGCCTGCTCGGCGTTGTCCTGGACGTGGCGCATGTAGGCCTGGACGACGTCGAGGCCGAAGTGGTCGATCATCGCGTTGACCTCGTCGACGCCCTTGCGGTTGGCGGCGATCTGGGCGCGCAGGTCGGCGAGGTTGGTGTCGGGGTCACGGGACGGGTACGGCGCCTCGGTGAGCAGCCGCACGGTCTCGGCCTCGCGCAGCCGGCCGTCCTCCACGAGCGGCCAGTCGTCGAACAGCACGCCCTCCTCGTGGATCTCGTGGCTGTCGGCGGGCATCGAGCCGGGGGCGGTACCGCCGATCTCGGCGTGGTGGCCGCGGGAGGCGACGAAGAACAGGATCTCGTTGACGTCGGGGTCGAAGACGGGGGTCACCACGGTGATGTCGGGCAGGTGGGTGCCGCCGTGGTACGGGTCGTTGACCGCGTAGGTGTCGCCCGGGCGCAGCTCCGGGCCGCGCCGGCGCAGCACCTCCTTGACGGTGGTGCCCATCGAGCCGAGGTGGACGGGGATGTGCGGGGCGTTGGCGACGAGGTTGCCGTCCGCGTCGAAGAGCGCGCAGGAGAAGTCCAGCCGCTCCTTGATGTTGACCGACTGGGCGGTGGCCTCCAACCGGGCGCCCATCTGTTGGGCGATCGCCATGAAGAGGTTGTTGAAGACCTCCAGCAGGACCGGGTCGGCGGTGGTCGGGACAGCCTCCTCGGCGGATGCCCTGATCTGCTCGACCAGGAGGTGTCCGGCTGACGTGACCGTGGCCTTCCAGCCGTCGTCCACGACGGTGGTGGCGTTGGCCTCGGCGATCACGGCCGGGCCGGTGACGGTCGCGTCGGCCGGCATCGACTCACGCTCCAGCAGAGGGACCTGGCGCCGCTCACCGCCGGTGTACAGCGAAACGGTGGTGGGTTTCGCGGGGTGCTCGGGGGCGGGGGAGAGGGTGTCGAGCTCCGGTTGCTCGGTGAGGCCGGTGCCCTCGACGGTGAGGGCCTCGATGACGAGCGGGCGGTCCATCAGGAAGGAGTAGGTCGCTCGGTGCTGTTCCTCGAACTCGGCCTGCATGTCGGCGGGTTCGCCCAGCGGGACGCCGATCGTGGTGTCGGTGCCCTGGTAGCGCAACCGGGCCCGGTGCGTCAGCCGGGTCTGCTCCTGCGGGATGCCCTGGTCGGTCAGCTCGCGCGTGGCGGCGTCCGCCAGTTCGTCGGCGAGGGACCGTACGGCGGCCATCTCCTGTGCGGCCAGCGGCCGTTCGACGGCGTGCTCGCGCAGGACGGTGGTGTCGGCCAGGCCGATGCCGAGGGCGGACAGCACCCCGGCCATCGGCGGGACCAGGACGGTACGGATGCCGAGTGCCTCGGCCACCGGGCAGGCGACCTGACCGCCGGCGCCGCCGAACGTGGTCAGGGTGTAGCGGGTGATGTCATGGCCCTGCTGGACGGAGATGCGTTTGACCGCGTTGGCGATGTTGCCGACCGCGATCCGCAGGAAGCCTTCGGCCGCCTCCTCGGCCGTCCGGTCGCCGATCTCCGATGCCAGTTCATCGAACTGACGCTTCGTCAGGTCGGTGTCGAGCGGCTGGCCGCCGGACGGTCCGAAGACGTGCGGGAAGTGCTCGGCCTGGATGCGGCCGAGCAGTAGGTTGGCGTCGGTGACGGTCAGCGGCCCGCCGCCCCGGTAGCAGGCCGGTCCGGGATCCGCCCCTGCCGAGTCCGGCCCGACCCGCAGGCGTTCGCCGTCGAAGCGCAGCACCGAGCCGCCGCCCGCCGCGACGGTGTGGATGGCCAGCATCGGCGCCCGCAGCCGTACACCGGCGACCTGGGTGGTCACCACCCGCTCGTACTCGCCCGCGAAGTGCGAGACATCCGTGGAGGTGCCGCCCATGTCGAAGCCGATCACCCGCTCGTGGCCGGCCGATCGGGACATCCGCACCATGCCGACGATGCCGCCGGCCGGACCGGAGAGGATCGCGTCCTTGCCGCGGAAGTGTCCGGCCTCGGCGAGCCCGCCGTTGGACTGCATGAACATCAGTCGGACACCGGCCAGTTCGTCCGACACCTGTCGGACGTAGCGACGCAGGCCGGGACTGAGGTAGGCGTCGACCACGGCGGTGTCCCCACGCGGCACCAGCTTCATCAGTGGGCTCGCCTCACTCGACAACGACACCTGGTCGAAGCCGAGTCGATCGGCGAGCCGGCCGATGTCCTGCTCGTGCGCCGGGTGCAGACAGCTGTGCAGGCAGACCACGGCGGCGGACCGGATGCCGTCGCGCAGACAGTCGCGCAGGTCCTCGGCGAGCCGGTCGAGGTCGGGTGGCCGCAGCACCTCGCCGTCGGCCGTGATCCGCTCGTCCACCTCCACCACCCGGGCGTACAGCGGATCGGGCAGGACGATCTCCCGGGCGAAGATCTGCGGCCGGTTCTGGTAGCCGATCCGCAGCGCGTCCGCGAAGCCGCGCGTGATGACCAGCACGGTCGGCTCGCCGGTGCGCTCCAGCAGGGCGTTGGTGGCCACCGTGGTGCCCATCCGGACGGAGTCGATGTCCGCTTCGAGATCCGCGTCGGGTGGCAGCAGGGCCCGGATCCCCGCCACGGCTGGATCGCGGTAGCGGGCCGGGTCGTGCGAGAGCAGCTTGTGGGTCACGAGCCGGCCGTCCGGCGTCAGCGCGACCACGTCGGTGAAGGTCCCGCCCCGGTCCACCCAGAACTGCCAGCCCCTGGCTGCCATGACCGGCTCCCTCCGCCGTGCCGCGTGGCGTTCCGTGCGTGAGTGGCCCCGCGCACGAGTATCCGGCCGGGCGAACTGTCGGGGCAAACGGAACATACTGGGCGTGAGCGTCGACGCTGGAGGCAGCCATGACGGCCACGACGGTGGGAGTGCTGCGGGAGACCGCACCCGGCGAGCGCCGGGTGGCCCTCGTGCCCGATCTGGTTCCGGCCGTGGGCCGCCTCGGTGCGACGGTCCTGGTCGAGTCCGGCGCGGGCGCCCTCGCCGGCCACCACGATGCCGACTACGTCGCCGCGGGCGCGCTCGTGGCCGGGCGCGCCGAGCTGCGGCTCCGCACGGACGTCCTGCTCGGCATCCACCCGCCGAACGCCGACCTGATGCGCGAGCTGCGCCACGGGCAGGTGCTGGCCGCACTGCTTCGACCGCAGCGGATCCCGTACCTGGTCCGGCAGTGGGCGGACCGGGGCCTGACGACGATCGGCCTCGATCTGGCGCCCGATCTGCCCGCCGCCTACCCGCTGGACGCCGAGGCCTCCCAGAGCAGGGTGGCCGGATACCGGGCGGTGCTGCTCGCGGCCGGGCAACTGGGCCGGTGCCTGCCGCCCTGGGGAACGACGGACGGGCTGTTCGACCCGGTTCGGGCGCTGGTGGTCGGCGCCGGCCATGCGGGCCTTCAGGCGGTCGACACCACCCGGCGCCTTGGCGCGCAGGTCGGCGCGGTCGAGCTGCGGCACCGCGAGCGCGCGTCGGCCGCCGCCCTCGGGGCCGACCTGCTGGACCTGCCCGGGCTGCAGCCGGTGGCGGACGACCGGGAGCTGCGGGAAGCCCTCGACCACGGGCGTTCGGCGTGGGTGGCGGGGCTCGCCGAGGCCGTGGTGCGGTACGACGTCGTGGTGACGGCCCTCACCCTGCCCGGCCGGATGCCCCCGGTCCTGTTCCATCCGGAGACGGTGGCGCGGCTGCGGCCCGGCTCGGTGCTGGTGGACCTGGCGGCCGGTCCGGAGGGCGGCAACATCGAGGGCGTCCTGCCGGACACCACGACGCTGGTCGGCGACGGGATCACGGTGATCGGCGCAGGGGAACTGGCGGCGCAAGCGCCCGGGACCGCCTCGCGTGCGTACGCCCACAACGCGCTCGCGCTGCTCGACCGCCTGTCGAAGGCCCGATCGCTTCCGGGAGACCCGGTCCTCGGCCCGATGCTGGTGACCGACCGGGGCGCGGTGCGGCACGAACCCACCAGCCTGCTGCTGATGGAGGCGACCGCCGCAGCCGGCCTTCCGTAGGACCTCAGACGCCGGCGCGCGAGAACAGCCCGGCGTGGCGGGCGATCGCCGCCGCACGGTCGGCGCACTGCTGGTAGCAGCAGGACAGCAGCACGAGATCGGTGACATCGACCTGGTCCGTCCGCTCCGCTCGGAGCAGCAGCTCGTACAGCAGCCGCTGCCGCTGCCCGACCTCGTGGAGCTCGGCCAGCACGTCCGCGACGCCCTCGGGCGCCCCGGACTCCAGGACGTCGGCGGACCGTGGGACCAGGTCCAGCGCCGCCCCCGCGAGCCCGTGCAGCGGAGTCCGAAGCTCTTCGCCGAACGGCTCCCGCTCCTGGCGCGCCCAAGCGGCCTCCAGCAGCCGCTCGGCCAGCCGCCCGAGCGCCTCCACCTCGCACCCCACGTGGACGCCCACCACGATCCCGGCGCGTCCGCCGGGCGCCCGGGCGGCGTCCTCCTCGATCCGCGCCAGCAGCTCCGCCAGGGCTTTCTCCGCGGCCGGGATCCCGTCCCCGCCGTCGCCCGGGCCCGTCAGTACGGCCGTCGCGCCGCGTAGAGCGGCGTGCGCCAGCCGCACCAGACCGGCCAGTTCGCCGATCAGGGCGCGGTACTCGCCGCCTCCGCCGTCAGACATCCCGTTCACTCCTGTCCTCCGGCCCCCTCGACCGGTCTCGCGTCATCGCCGACGGGCCGTCCCGGCCGCAGCTGTCACAACGGTCGCGGCGGTCACGCCTGTGGCGCTCGCAACGGGCTCCGGGCGGTGAACCACCCGAGCGCTTGGGGCAGTGCTGACATCATGGCCGCCACCTCCTGGTGGGTTCCCGGTCTCCAGTCTGCCCGGCCGCCGCGTGCCCGGCAGCGGCTGAACGCCCCGGGGCGCCGGGGCCGTCCGGCCTCCGGGCGGAGGAGAACGGCCCCGGTGCCCGGGCCGGGACGGCCTTGTCGACGGTTGCGTGGGCGAGTCCGGCGGTGGGGGCGGTGCACGAAGGCAGGGGTCGGGCCCGACGTGCCCGGCCGCGAGCCGGGTGGGTACCAGTACGGCTGATGCGGAGCCCCGACCATGACCGGACCCGTCATCGTCGGTGTGGACGGTTCCGGACGGAGCCTGCGTGGGCTGGTGGCGTTCAGCTCAGCGGTGGGGTCCCAGCACGGTGCGGTGGCGCCTGCTCCTTCCCCGCTCAGACCAGGCCAGCGCCCCAGGCGCGGGCGCGGTCGAGTTCGCCGGCGCGCAGAGGTCCGTCGTTGTCCTCGACGATGAAGCCCTCGGGTTCGACGACCAGGTCGTAGTGGTGGCCGGACAGCCGGTGGGCGATGCCGTTGGCCGCGCCGCCTGCCCGGGGCATGTCGACCCGGGTGTCGAACGCGGCGGCGTGGGTGCCGGGTTCGGTCTGCGGCAGGCCGTGGAACCAGGCCCGCAGTCCCGGCCCCTCCACGGTTTCCCTGGCCTCGGCCGCGGCCGCCTCACGGCCCTCCTTGTGCGCCTCGGTTGCTGCGGCCATCCGGCGGCTGAGTCCGGAGGACATGCCGTGCATATGGGTCGGTCCGCCGACCACCAGCAGGTCCGCGGACCGGGTGAGGTCGGCGTCCGCCTCGGCCACCGGGAGGCAGTCCACGGCCGCCCCCGGAACGGCCCGGTGAACGCCCTCGGCGATCGCCTCGGCGATCTCGCGGGTGTTGCCGTACATGCTCTCGTACACGATCACGGTGTGCATGGTCTCCACCTTTCGTCACCCCCAGCCTGGCTCCGGAACTTCCCCACGCAGGTGGGCCGTTCGGCCCGGATCGGGTCACCGTACGGCCCCGTCAGCTGTGCGGGACGATCGCGACCGGGCAGCCGACGTGGTGGATCGCGGCGTGCGCCACCGGCCCGAGACGGGCTCCGAGCGGTCCCCGCCGCATTCGGCGGCCCAGGACGAGCAGCCGGGCCGTTGCCGCGGCGCCCACGACTGCCGCGGCGGCGCCGCCTTGGACCAGCTCGGCCCTCGCCTCCACCCCGGGGTAGCGGGCATGCCACGGCTCCAGGACCTCGGCGAGGAACGCCCTCTCCTCTGCGGAGGGATCCTTCTCCGTACTCCTGACGGCATCGAAGGACGTGTACTCGCTGCCTGCCGGGGGCGCCCAGACATGCAGGACGCGCAGGGGCGTCGAGCGGACCGCGGCGGCCTCGAAGGCATAGGCGAGTACCTCGTCCGCCGGGTGTGCGAGGTCAAGGCCCACCAGCACGGGACCGTCGTGCCCGCCGCCACCGGCCCGCACCAGCACCACCGGGCAGTCGGCTCGGCCCAGCACCTCCTGGCTCACCGAGCCGACCAGGAAACCATGGATCGTGCCCAGCCCACGGGAGCCGAGCACGAGCACGGCGGCGCTCCGGGCGGCGGCTTCCAGGGCCTCGGCGGGTTCGGTGGACACGGTCGAAGAGGAAACCGGGACCTCGGGTGCGAGGGCACGCAACGCGGCCTCGCGCTCCGCGAGTCGTGACAGGGCGAGGCGGTAGGTCTCGTCGCTGCCGACCACGTCCCGCCTGGGCCAGGGCCAGGCCTGGACGATGTCGAGGCGCAGTTCGCGGCGCCGGGCCTCGCGGACGGCCCATTCGGAGGCGGCCAGACTCTCGGGCGAGCCGTCGAAGCCGACGACCACGGGTCCGGTCACGGCGTCCTCCTCGGCCTGGTGGTGAATCCGGACCCCAGCTGCGACGGGCGGCGGGCCGGGGGTCGGCAGTGACCGCGATCGGTGCTTCTCGGAGCCGGTCCGGTTCATCACGGGTGAGCGGGCACCGTCACGACCGGGCAGCGTGCGTGGTGCAGCAGGCCGTGCGGGACGGAGCCGAGCCGCATGCCGGTGAAGCCGCCGCTGCCCCGGCGGCCGACGACCACGGCGAGGGCGTGCGCGGAAGCCCGCGCAAGCTCTTCGACCGGGTGGCCGTGGACCAGCTCGTGGGTCACGGTGACGTCGGGGTGGCGTTCGTGGCGGCCCGCGGTGGCCTCGAAGAGCAGCCGGCGCAGGATCTGGTCGGTGGCGGGCCCGTCGAAGTTGCCGACCAGCGGGCGTTGCCAGACCCAGAGGACGCGCAGGGCGGCCCGGCGTTCCGCGGCGAGGTCGAAGGCGAAGTCGACGGCGGCCTCCGAGGACGGACTTCCGTCCACGCCGAGCACGACGTACGGCGGCTCCTGGCTGGTGTGCTCAGGATCGCGGACCACGACCACCGGGCAGTGCGCCTGGGCACTCACCGGGACGGTCACCGAGTAGGCGCTGAACGCCTCCGCCGTCCGGCCCAGCCGACGGGAGCCGAGGACGACCAGCGCGGCGTCGTGGGACTCCCGGCACAGCGCCGGTGCCGGGAGGTCCTCGGCGAGGTCCGTCGTCAGCGCCAGACCGGGGTGGCGTTCCCAGGCCACGGCGGACGCCCGGTCGAACGCCTGCCCGGCGCGTTCGACCAGAGCCTTGTGGTAGCGGCCCTCGTCGAAGGGCCGGAACTCGCGGAACACCGACGGGACGGCGTGCACCAGCCGCAGCGGAAGACCGCGCCGGTCGGCCTCGTCGGCGGCCCAGGCGGCGGTCATGCTGCCGGTGTCGCGCGCGTCGACGCCGAGGACGACGGAATGCGTCCCACGGTAGGGGCTGTCGGATGTCATAGCTCCTCCTCGGTCGTGCGACCGGAACCTGTCCCCACGCTAGGCGGGCCCCGTCCCGGCCGCGAGGGCCGACCGGCCCAGAGCCCCGAGCCCGGCGGCCCGCCCGGCGCGCCCCCGACCGGCGACGAGGGTCGGCCCGCGGGGCCCTGGGGCCCCGCGGGTTCCCGACGGCAGGGTGGAAGTCGAGCTGAACGAGGAAGGCCGAACCGAACGAGGAGGTGGCCGTGATGGTCCGGATCAAGGTCGTCACCCGGCCGACCCGCCCCCACGAGCCCGCGCCGCTGGACCTGCGGACGCCGTCCGGCCGCCGGCTGCCCTACTGAGCGCCGCGGACCCGCTGCTCGATGCTCCGCCGAACCATGACGGCCGACCGGGCGAGCGGCCCGGAAACGCACGCTGCGGGCATCTGCGGTGAGCTGATCCTCCGTGCGCCGGGCGGGAGGTCGACGAGGTCGGCCTGGAACGCGGCCCGCGCGTCGGCGAGTGCGCCCGGTGGGTCCGTCCGCCTGCCGCCCGTCATCACCGTCCGCAGCAGCGGCGACATCCCGGCGGGGCGGGCTCGTTCCGGAGCGCGATGGTGTCGGAGATCCCGGGTGCCCGGCGCACCTGCTTCGCCCCCGGCGCCGTGGCCCTCCCCGTCGACAGCTTCATCGTCGGCCGCCCGTCGTACTCGACCGGCTTGTACGCGGCGTCCAGGTACGGGCGTCCGCCCACACCCCGACCGGCGATGGCGTCAGATCCCTTGCTTGCACAGCCTGGCCGTCGCGAAACCGGCGAGCCCGGCGGCCGCGGGTGCGGCGAGGTCGCTCCAGGACAGCGGCACGGTGTCGAGCACGTCGCGGAGGAACGGCAGGTAGAGGGCGGCGGCCGCGAGCGCGGCGGAGGAGAGGACGGCCAGCGGGAGGAAGGGGTTCGCGCGGGTCAGCAGCCGTTCGCGCAGGCCCAGGACGACGCCGAGCTGGGCGGCGAGGAGGGCGAGGAACAGGACGGTCTGCCAGGGGCGGTCGCCGCCGTGGGCCCGGACGGCGGAGCCGAGGGCGGCTGCCGCGACCACACAGCCGAGCAGCAGTACCCGCTGCCACACGCCGGAGCCGAGGATGTGCTGGTGCGGCGGGCGTGGAGGCCGGGCCATCGCGCCGGGGGAGACCGGCTCCGCGCCCATGGCGACGCCGGTGAGGCCGTGGGTCAGCAGGTTGATCCAGAGGATCTGGCCGGCCCGCAGCGGCAGCGCGAGGCCGAACAGCGGGCCGGCCAGCATCACCAGGATCTCGGCCGCGCCGCCGGCCAGGCCGAAGACCAGGAAGCGGCGGATGTTGTCGTAGACCCGGCGGCCCTCCTCCACCGCGCCGACCACGGTGGCGAGTTCGTCGTCGGCGAGGACCAGGTCGGCGGCCTGGCGGGCGACCTCGGTGCCGCGTCGGCCCATGGCTACTCCGATGTCTGCCTGGCGGAGGGCCGGTCCGTCGTTGACGCCGTCGCCGGTCATCGCGGTGACGGCGCCCCGGGCGCGCCAGGCCTGGACGATGTCCAGCTTCTGCCGGGGGTCGGTGCGGGCGAACACCCGGACCTTCGTGAGGTCACCGGCATCGGCCAGGGCCTGCCCGCTCACCACTGCTCCGGGCGCCGAGGAGGCCTCCAGCAGCCCGACCCGGACCGCCAGGGCGCGGGCGGTGGCCGGGTGGTCGCCGGTGACCAGGACGGGGCGGATGCCGGCGCGGCGGCAGGCGGCCAGGGTGGCGGCGGCCGAGGGCTTGGGCGGGTCGGCCATCGCGGCCAGACCGAGCAGGCGCAGTCCGTGCTCGGCGTCCTCCGTCGGTTCGGGGAGGTGGTCGAGGTGCCGCTCGGCCACCGCGAGCACGCGAAAGCCCTCGGCGGCGAGCCCGGCGGCCGCGTGCCGGGCCTGTTCCAGCAGCTCCGGGGCGTCGGACAGGACGGCGGGGCCGAGGACGGCCTCCGGAGCGCCCTTGAGGCAGACCGTCAGGCCGCCGCCGGGCCTCCGGTGGATGGTGCTCATCCGCTTGCGGGTGCTGTCGAACGGCGTCTCCGCGACCCGGGGGAAGGCCACCCGCAGCTGCTCGTGGTCCAGGCCCGCCTTGCCGGCGGCCGTCAGCAGGGCGGCCTCGGTGGGGTCGCCGAGCGCCCGCCACTCGCCGTCCGTGTCGGCCGGCGGGCCCAGGGCGGCGTCGTTGCACAGCACGGCGGCGGTGAGCAGGCCCCGCACCTCGCCGTCCGGAGCCCCGTCGAGGCGGACCTCGCCCCCCGGCCCGTACCCGAGGCCGGTCACGGTGGCCGCTGAATGCGGCGTCCAGAGGCGCTCCACCACCATGCGGCCCTCGGTGAGGGTGCCTGTCTTGTCCGTCGCCAGCACGGTGACGGAGCCGAGCGTCTCCACGGCCGGCAGCCGCCGTACGACGGCATGGCGGGCGGCCATCCGGCGCGCGCCCAGGGCGAGCGCGAGCGTGACGACGGCGGGCAGCGACTCCGGCACGGCGGCGACGGCCAGGCTGATGGCCGTCACCCCCATCTCGCCGGGCGGCTGGTGCCGGAGCAGGCCGAGGACGAAGACCAGGGCGCACAGGCCGACCGCCACCGCTGCCAGGACCCGGCCGAGCCCGGCCAGCCGCCGCTGGAGCGGCGTGGGTTCGGGCCGGGGCCGCAGCAGGGCGGCGATCCGGCCGAGCGCGCTGTCCGTGCCGGTGGCGGTGACCACGACCAGGGCCCGTCCCCGCAGGACGACCGTCCCCGCCCGCAGCACCTCCCCGTCCGATGCCCCCGTGCCGACCGCCTTGGCCACCGGGAGGGACTCGCCGGTCAGCATCGATTCGTCGAGCAGCAGGGCAGCTGCCTCGACGAGCCGGGCGTCGGCCGGCACGATGTCGCCCTCGGCGAGCGCCACCACGTCGCCCGGGACGATCTCGGCCGACGAGACCTTGCGCTGCTCCCCGTCGCGCACCACTCGCGCGGCCGGGGCGGAGAGCCGGGACAGCGCCGCGACGGCGCCTTCCGCCCGGACCTCCTGGACCACGCCCACGGTGGTGTTGACCGCGATCACCAGCGCGATGACGACGGCGTCCGGGTGGTCGCCGATGGCCAGCGTCAGCGCGACGGCGGCGAGCAGCACCGTGATCAGCGGGTCGCGCAGTTGGGCGGCGACCCGGGCCCACAGCGGCACCCGGCGGTCGACCGAGACTTCGTTGCGGCCGTGCTCGGCGAGCAGCCGCGCGGCCTCGGCGGTGGTCAGTCCGCACACGTGGGTGCGGACGGCGGAAGTCACGGCGGTGGCCGGTCAGTCGGCGAAGAGGTGCGGAGCGACCGGTGCGGTCCCGGTGTCCTCGGGGTCGTGACCGAAGTGGTGGATCCGGGCGTCCGGCCCGGGGAAGTACTCGGTCACCCGGTCGTCGTCCGACCAGCGCACGTCGTACGGCGGGCTGCCGTCCGGGTGGTGCAGGCCGACGATCTCGCCGTCCCGGCGGGCCGCACCCGGCCGGGTGCCCTGGACGATGATGCGGTCTCCCACGGCGGCTTTCATACCGTCCTCCCGGGATCGGGGCCGGGGCCTTGCCCTGGCCGTTCGTACCTCCATGGCACCACCGGACGAGGGCCCTGGCAGGGGCCGGACGGACCCGGCTGCCGGGCCCGTCCGGCCCTCGGGGGACCGCGTGGGCTCGGAAGGCTGACCGGTGGGAGCAGAAGCGGCCCCCCGGCACCGAGGAGGCGCGTCATGTCCGCCGCAGCCACCGCACACAGGCACCCCGGCTCGCGCACCTCCCCGCGCGGGCACGTCCGCCGGGCCACCGGCCGGGACCACAAGCCGGCAACGGCCCGGGCGAGGACGTCCTGGGCATCCAGGCCCCCGAGACGAAACCACCGGAGGCGTCGAAGTATCAGGAGGCGCTCGACGAGTTCGCTGCCGCCGCAGGCCCCGGGCTGTTCGGCCCTGGTCGTTCGGCTCCGGCTGTTCGGCCCTGGCCGGAGCCGATGAGGCGTCCGACCGTCGCGATCGGCACGTCCTCACCGTACGAGCACCCGCTCGCCCGAGCGCGGGACCACGGCCGTCCAGCCGAGCTCGCGGTCGATCCGGTCACGCAGCGCCTCCGAACCCTCCGGCTCGCCGTGGACGAGGTACACCGCGCTCGGCGGCGGGGCGGGGCGCAGCCACTCGATGACCTCGGCGGCGTCCGCGTGTGCGGAGAAGGCGGGGACGTTGACCACCTCGGCGCGCACCGGCACGTAGCTGCCGTACATCTTGAGCGTGCGAGCGCCGTCCACCAGGTTCCGGGCGCGGGTGCCCTCGGCGGCGTAGCCGACCACGATGACGGTGTTGCGGGCGTCGGGCAGCAGGCGGGCGAGGTGGTGGACGACGCGGCCGCCGGTGGCCATGCCGGAGGCGGAGACGATGACGGCGGGGCCGTGGGCGCGGTCGAGGGCGAGCGACTCCTGGAGCGAGTGGATCAGGGTGAACGGCTCGGGATCGAGGGCGGTCGGGCCCTGGGCGAGGACGTCCGGGCGGAGCTGGCCGGATCCGGCGGCGAAGGCCTCCCGGTAGATCTGTAGGGTGGCCAGCGCCATCGGGCTGTCCACGTACACGGGCACGCCGGCCGGCAGTCGGTTCGCCTTGCGCAGTTCGGTGAGCTGGTGCAGCACTACCTCGGTGCGGTCCACGGCGAAGGACGGGATGACGACGGTGCCGCCGCGGGCGATGGTCCGCTCCAGTGCCCGGGCGAACCACTCGC
This sequence comes from Kitasatospora sp. NPDC036934, assembly GCF_055608425.1. Taxonomy (NCBI): domain Bacteria; kingdom Bacillati; phylum Actinomycetota; class Actinomycetes; order Kitasatosporales; family Streptomycetaceae; genus Kitasatospora; species Kitasatospora sp. NPDC036934. Next base: position 127,705 of record NZ_JBVJQR010000001.1, read on the forward strand.
GGGCGGCGGTCTCCTCGTGGTGGCGGTCGCCGTACGTGGACTCCATGAGGAGCACGTCGGCGCCGGTGAACGGCTCGGGCGGGCGCAGCAGGGGGTGGACGGGGCGGCCGAGGTCGCCGCTGGCGGCGAGGGTGTGGCCGTCCTCCAGGGTGAGGTGGGCCCAGGCGGAGCCGAGGATGTGCCCGGCGCGGTGCAGCCGGAGCAGGATGCCGGCGGTGATCTCGATGTCGGTGTCCAGCGGGACGGGGTCGAACATCCGCAGCGCGTTCTCGACGTCCTTCTCGTCGTAGAGCGGCTGGGCGGGGCGGTGTTTGGACCAGCCGTGCTCGTTGGCGTGGTCCGCCTCCTCCTGTTGCAGGTGGGCACTGTCGCGCAGGATCAGCTCGGCGATCCGGGCGGTGTCGGGGGTGGTGAGCACCGGCCCGCGGAAGCCGTCGCGCACGAGCCGGGGCAGGTAGCCGCAGTGGTCCAGGTGGGCGTGGGTGAGCACGACGGTCTGGATGTCGGCGGGGTCGAGTGGCAGTGGGCGGCGGTTGCGGCGGCGCAGTTCGGCGAGGCCCTGGAACAGGCCGCAGTCGATCATCAGACGGGCGTGGTCGGTCTCGACCAGGAACTTGCTGCCGGTGACGGTGCCCACGCCGCCCAGGAAGGTCAGCAGGCCTGGTCGCGGTTGCGGTCGGGATGCGCCGGCGTCGGTGGTGCCGCTCGTCGTGGGGTCCGTCGTCATGGCCGCCTCCAGCGGTGTGCGAGGTCCCTCTCATCGTCCTGCCGACCGACCGCGCTGTCCTGGGCCGGTCCGGCCCTGTCGGCGGGGACCGTCCGGCCCTGTCCGTCGGCGTCCGACGGGCGGAGAGTGAGGGCGGGACCACCCGAGGAGGAGTGAGGACGATGCAGCACCGCAGCGTCAACGACGTGATGACCCGTGAGGTCGTCACCGCCCGGCCCGACACGCCGTTCAAGGAGGTTGCGGCGCTGTTCCACCGCAACGACATCACCGCGATCCCGGTGATCGACGACCAGGGGCGCCCGCTCGGCATGGTGTCCGAGGCCGACCTGCTCCGGAAGGCGGCCGTGCTGCCGGACCCGGAGGGCCGCTTCCCGGGCCGTTGGCTGGACGCCGGGGAGCGTGCCCGGGCCGAGGCCGAGACCGCCGGCGGGCTGATGACCAGCCCTGCCGTCACCGCCCGCCCGGGTTGGTCGGTGCCCGAGGCCGCTCGCGCCATGGGCAAGCACAGGGTCAAGCGGCTTCCCGTGGTGGACGAGGTCGGCCGGGTGGTCGGCATCGTCAGCCGTCGGGACCTGCTGCAGGTCTTCCTGCGGCACGACGCGGCAATCCGGGACGAGATCAACCACGACGTGCTCGGTCAGACCCTCTGGCTCGCCCCCGGTGACGTCCAGGTCGCCGTGCACGAGGGCGTGGTCACGCTGAAGGGGAGGCTGCCCCGGCGCAGCCTCGTCCCGATCACCGAACAGCTCTGCCGCGCCGTGGACGGCGTGGTCGCCGTCCACACCGCCCTCGACTGGACCGAGGACGACACCGACCGGGCTCTGGAACACCCCCGCGCCTACCGCGCGACGTCGTAGGAGGCCACGATGAGCAGCGCACCGAGCACCGTCGCCGACGTCATGACCCATGCCGTGGTGGCTGTGGGCCGCGACGCGGACTTCCGCGAGATCGCGGAGACCCTGCAGCGCTGGCAGGTCAGCGCCCTCCCCGTGCTGACCGGGGACGGCCGGGTGATCGGGGTGGTCTCCGAGGCCGACCTGCTCACCGCCCGGGACCGCGACGGCGGGCGCGCCGACGCGCTGACGGCCGGGCGGATGATGTCCGTCCCGGCGGTCACCGTGCACCCCGGCAGTCCGCTCAACGAGGCCGCCCGGGCGATGGCGCGCGGCCACCTCAAGCGGCTCCCGGTGGTCGACGAGGAGGACTACCTGGTCGGCATCGTCAGCCGGGGCGACCTGTTGAAGGTCTACCTCGGCGACGACCGTGAACTTGCCGACCGGGTCCGCTTCGAACTGGTCGCCACCCTCGGCCCGAGCGCCGCAGTGGACACCGACGTCCGCTCCGAGAACGGCCGGATCACCCTGGCCGGCGAACTCCCGGACACCGTCTCCGCGCCCCTGTTGGAGCGCCTGGTGCGCTCCGTGCCCGGCGTGGCCGACGTCGAACTGCGGCTCGCCGCACCGGCCTGACCGTGGCGGCCCCTCGGCGCTCGACCGGATGGCCCGCACCCTCGCCGCCCGGGGCCTCACCCAGGCCACGGCCGGAGCCCGCCCGGACGAGCGGGAGCCGTACTCGGCGAGTCCTTGGTGGCGCGCTCGACGAAGCCGGCGACGCGCCTGGGATGTGCGACGAAGACATCCGATGCGGTTAGCGGGTCAAGCTGCGACCGCGAGGGCGGGCTTGGTCTGGGCGGGGAAGGCGGTGCTCTCGTCGTAGTGGACGCGCTTGGTGAGGCAGTGGTGGAGGCAGCCGAGGAGTCGGTTGTAGAGGTTGCGCTGGGCGGAGGAGTGGCGGTCTCCGTCTTCGCGTCGGCGGTCGTAGTGGGCTCTGGCGCCGGGTGAGGCGGTCAGGGATGCGAAGGCCCAGACGTAGCCGACGGCGGCCAGGCGCTGGTTCTTGACCCGCCGGACCATGACCGTCAGGCTCTTGCCCGACGCCCGGGTCACCGGTGCGGAGCCGGCGTAGGCCTTGAGTGCCTTGGCGTCGGCGAAGCGGGATCGGTCGTCGCCGATCTCGGCGAGCACCCGGGCGCCGGTGAGAGACCCGAGCCCTGGAAAGCTGGTGATGATCTCGGCGTCCGGGTGCTTCTCAAAAGACTCCACCGAGGCTTCGGCGAGGTCGTCCGCGCTGGTGCAGGCCGCATCCAGCTTCCGTAGCAGGGTCAGGGCCTGGCGGCCCATCGCCTCCTCGACCAGCGGCAGCTGGCGCATCTGCGGGACGCGCAGGGCGGCGTGCAGGCGCTCGACCTCCTCCTCGATGCCGCGCTTGCGGCCGGCCCGCTTGAGCACGGCCCGCAGCTGGGTGCGGGTGAGCCGGGCGGCCTGCTCCGGGGTCGGCGCGGCGGCCAGGAGCTCGCGGGCCATCGGCGAGCACAGGCCTTCTCTGATCGGTTGGACGGCTGCGAGGTAGCCGGGGAAGTACTCGCGCAGGTGGGAGCGGAGCTTGTTGCCGGCCTGGTTGCGGTCCCAGACGGCGTCCTGCTGGGCTCGGGCCAGAACGGCGACGGCCTGGGCGAGCTCGCTGTCGACGGGCAGCTGCCGGTGGGCGTCGGCGTCGGTCCGCAGGATGTTGGCCAGCACCATCGCGTCGAGGTGGTCGGATTTCTTGCGTACGACGGTGTGGCGCTCGCGGTAGCGGGCCGCGGCCATCGGGTTGATCGAGTAGACCGGTCTGCTGGTCGCTCGCAGGCGGGCCACCAGCAGACCTCGGGAGGTCTCGATCGCCACCGGTATCGGCGTGTCCGGGCTGTCCCCGTGCTCGGCTAACAGGTCGAGCAGCTGCTGCAGGCCGGCGGCGTCATCATCGATCCGGGCCCGGCCGACGAGCTTGCCGTCGGCGTCGACCAGGGCGACGTCATGGTGGTCGCTGGCCCAGTCGATCCCGCAGAACACCCTCATGGGCGTCTCTCACATCCTTCCGATCTGGTTACGTTTCTGCTGGTCAAAGCCGTGCAGAGGCACGCGACTCCCTAATGGAAGGGCTCAAGGCCCGTCATCCGATTAGTCGTTCGTGACCCCAGTTGTCCGCGGGGTCCTCGGTCTGTGCAGGAGCTCGGTGGCGTCCCGGTGAAGTGAGAGGTGTTCCCCGCGGAGGGCTCGGACCACGAGCACCAACGGTTCGATCATGTGATCGGTCACGGTCGTGAGAGCGTCGGACGCCAGGGCCCGCCGGTCTCTTGCTGGAGGTCACGCCTCATGCACATCGCAGGAGTGGCCCTGGCGCCGGGTGCCCTCACGACCGTGCTCTTCGGTGGCGGTCGGCCGGCACCCGGGGCCAGGTCTTGTCCGAGTGCTCCAGGCCCAGGGGTGCCGCATGGCTCACCGGATGCTGGCTGATCACCACCGAAGTGAAGCCAGCGGCCGCGGTCTTCGTCGAGGTCTCGCCGGACCAGGAGTATGGAAGCGATCCGCTGGCTTCGCGCCCCATTAGGCCGTGTGGGAGGCGTCGATGTCCCCGGTGTGCGCGTGCCTCCGGTCGGCCATGTCCCGCTGCGGCTGCGGCGGGATGGAGTCGTCGTCGTTGGAGACGAGGTACCAGGTCGGCTTCCGGTCCCATCCCCGCACGGTGGCGGCTGCGTGATGTGCGACTTCTTTGCTGCGGAACCGTTTCGGGGCGGGTCGCCGGTCAGGAGGCCGGTGCGAACACGGTGATCGCGTCGGCGAGTTCGTCGGGGGCTTCGAGCGGGATGAGGTGCCCGCTGTTCGCGATCACCGCGAACTGCGCTCCGGAGAGGTAGGGAAGGAGGTTGCGGCGCAGCACGTCGGCGGGTTCGACGCGGTCGTACTCGCCGGCGACGACGAGGACGGGGACGCTGATCATGCGGGCGTGTTCGGTGATGTCCTCGGCGATCCCGTGCAGCGGCCATTCCGTGCGCGCCGCCTCGGCGCCGGCCCGGGAGTCCGCGCCGATCTGAGTCTTGACTCGCGCCGGCAGGTCGGTGGCGGTCAGGACGGTGTCCCTCGCGCTGGCGACGGACTCCTCGGTGTCGTAGGCGTGGGAGAGGAACTCGCGGTACTCGGCGGTGATCTCCGCGGCCGGCCTGGCCGGTCCGGACCCGACGAGGACCACCCCCCGCAGACGGGCGGGTCGCGTCGCGGCGACGAGTTGCGCCACCTTGCCGCCCATGGAGTGCCCGACCAGGACGTAGTCGTCGATTCCGGCGTCGGCGAGGACGGCGACGGTGTCATCGGCGAGTTGGCGGAGCGTGTAGGGCCCGGGGAGCGTGTTCGAACGGCTCCACCCGCGGAAGTCGACCGCGAGCGTGTCGCGGCCGGGAAGACGGTCCACGACCAGGTCCCAGGTGCGGGCGGACCCGCCCCAGTAGTGGAGGAAGACCAGGGTCGGGCCCGTGCCCCTGTGATGGTCGTACGCGGGCAGGGAAAGGTGCTGCGTGCTGGTCATGAGGGGGTCCTTCGGTCTCGTCTCGCGGCTGGTTCTGCCTTGGTTCCATTGGACCGCCGAGCGCGGAACGGGACATCGGCACGACTGGACGGCCGATGGTGAAAACTGGACTCGTGGCAACGATCCGGCACATGAGCTATCAGCCCGTCGACCGCGGGGCCTCGTCAGTGGAGGTGATGACGTTCCAACGGCTCCGGGACATCAACGACCGCGGCACGCAGCGAGCCGACTTCCACGTCCTCGCTCTCGTCGACGAAGGGGACGGCGAGGTCACGGTCGACTTCGTCTCCCACCGGCTCTCGGCGCGGACCGCGGTGTGGATCCCGCCGGGCGCAGTGCACCGCTGGGACGACATCACCCGCGTCGCGGGACACCTGGTGCTCTTCGTCCCGACCGCGCCGGTGACGCACCGCACTCGTGAGCTGGTCGCCTCTCCCGATCTCGTCGCCCGGTGGCCGGTGCCGGCCGAGGCCTGGCCGTTCGCCGACGCGGCGCGCAGGCACCTTGTCCTAGAGGCGGCCGCCCTGGCCGGGGACCCGTCGACGGAGCTGCCCGCGATCCTGCTGTCCGCGCTGATCACCCGCGTCGAGCCCCCGCATCGCGAGGCGCGCTCGGCGAACCCGACGTTCCAACTGTTCCGATCGAGCGTCGAGGAGCATTTCCGGACCCACCACGACGCCGGTTACTACGCGGCCGCGCTCGGGTTCGCCCCGCGCACCCTGACCCGGGCAGTGCAGCAGGTCACCGGGCTCACCGCGAAGGCGTACATCGTGGAACGGATCGTGCTCGAGGCGAAGCGCCTGCTGGCCCACGAACGCGTCACCGCGGCGCGGTGTGCGGGCGAACTCGGGTTCCCGGACCCGTCGAACTTCTCGCTCTTCTTCCTGAACGCGACGGGCCTGCGGCCGGGCGCCTGGCAGACGGCGACGGTCCTCGACTGACCCGTCGGAGCTCACCTCCCGCTCGGCTACCTGCTGGCCGGCGCAACGGGTTCGGCGGCGGTCCCGACGACGTGTTCGACGATGGTCTCGACGAGCCCGGTCTCCAGTCGCAGCACGTATCCCGACACGGACGCGAGGACCTCGCCGGTCATCAGCGGGTCGGCGAGGAGCTTCTCGACGTCGCGCCGAACCGTCGCGGCCGGATCCAGACCAGCACCAGCGGCAGCCGCTCCGGCATCGATTCCGGCATCGCCAACCGGGCGAGGTCGACGTTCGCCGCGAAAACCTGGTTGCGCTTCAAGAACTCGTCGAAGTGAGACACGGTTCCTCCATGTGGTGTACCTGCGACGTCTAACTCGTCGGCTGCACTACACGAGGAGGTGCGTATGCAACACCATGGGTCGGAAGAAGCGAAGCGGCAAGCCCTGTGGATGGCGGACCGGTGTCTCGGCAGGCGCATCGCGAGGTTGCACCGGCTCGTCTCGCGGCGCTTCGAGGCGGAGTTGCGGGAGTCGGGACTCACCCTGCCGCAGGTCGAAGTGCTCTCCGAGATGGCCGCCTGCGGCGAGCCCGTCCGCCCGTCGGAGATCGCCGGCTGGCTCGGCATCGAACGCTCCACGATCAGCCGGAACCTTGACCTGCTCGCCCAACTCGGATACGTCCGTGCCGCAGAGACCTCGGCGAGCGGGCGAACGACCCGTGTCGTCGTGACCGACGCCGGCCTCCAGGCGCTGGCGGACGCCCAGCCCGCCTGGGAACGGGCGCAGGCATGGATCAGCGGCGCGGTCGACGAGGACGCCGTCGACGCACTCGACCGCTGGCTCACCGCCCTCGAACTCGCCCCGCGGCCCCGCTGACCACGAACGCCCGACCCGGAGGCGGCGGCGACCACGTCGCCCGCCCACCGAGGACGGCGCCGCGTTCGGGCCGTCCGGCGGAGCCCGTAGCTGCAGCGGCACGTCGGCGCGATGCGCACCAAGGAGGAACTGGCCTTCACCGCCGAGGGCCTGGAGGCGGTCAGCCTGCACATCGGCGTGTTCTACGGCGCCGGCGCCACCGAAGCCGCCCTGCCGCCAGAGCGCGTCGCAGCCGGGAAGCGCGCGGGAGATCCACACGAGCCTGCGGGGTGGGGCCGGTGATGCCCTGATTCCCTGCCAGCGGCTGGTGGGAGCCCGGGATTGCCGCCGGGCCGTTCGAGCGCCAGGGGTGTGATGCCCCGTGGGGCCCGCCCGGTCCGTTGAGGTCTCCCGATAGAGCGGAGCGCGGCCACGTGAAGCACAGCCTGGCCAGCTGTCGGCGTACTTCCACCTCCACGAGTACGCGGACACCGCGTGCACCGCGGAGCCTCAATACTCCGTGGTTATCCCGCCCGCCTACTGTGACAATCACCCAGTGAAAGAAGCCCCCGCCTCGCCGATGCCCGTCGTCCTCGGCATAGACGACCTCCGCCCCCTTCCCCGGGCCACGCGGATCGCCCGCACCAGCCGTGAAGGTATCCAGCTTCTGGAAGAGCACCGCAACAGCTTCATCGACGAGCTGTGGCTCGACCACGATCTCGGCGGCGACGACACCATCATGCCGGTGGTGGCCCTCATGGAAGAAGCCGCCTTCAACGGACAGCCCTTTCAGATCGGAGCTGTCTTCGTCCACAGCGCCAACCCCATCGGTGCCGAAGCCGTCGTCAGGTCACTCGCCCGCTGGAACTACCGTGTCCGGCGGGCAACGGCCCAGGAGTCGTCTTCAAAGCTGATCAAGTGATGAGAGATCATGGGGTGCTGATTCACTGAGCGAAGGAAGCCGACGTGCCCAACAGACCACGGCTGCAGGAAGCCCTCGACGTCCTGCGGGCTGAGCTGGCGACCGGGCAATCGGAGATGACCGGGTGGACCACTCGGGGTGCATGGCTCGCCTTCGTACGTTTCGGGCGGAGGCGCTTTGACACAGCGCCCACGCCCGACTCCGACGGCTTGCTCTTTCAATACGGCACGTATGCCTTCAGCGGGCGACCGATGTTCACCGTGGACCTCACACGGCAGTTCGACGTTACCGACGATGACGGTGAGCACGACCACTACGTGCAGGTTCACTGCGAACTTCGCTACGAGCCCGAACCGGACCTGGATGCCTTGGGAAGCTTCGACTCCTGGTTCTTCCACGCCGCCGATGCCGACCTTGATGAGTGGTTCGCTGCCATGGAGGGGCGTCTCGCGCTGCTGCGTGATCGCAGACCCTCCGAGATCGAGCTGTACGAGGAGCCGGTGTAGCTGCTCCTGCGGTTCGAGGGTGCGGCCTCGTCATGCGAGCAGGACACGCTTGCGCAGGAGGTCGAAGCCGGCGCGGCCGAACATCTGGCGCTTGAGCATCTTGATCCGGTTGATGTGGCCTTCGACGACGCCGGAGTTCCACGGGAGGGTAAGGCCTGCGATGACGGCGTCACGGTCGCGGTCGATGCCTGCGGCAAGGGGGTGGAGGCTGGGCAGGTCGTCCTGCCAGGCGGCGTTGAGCCAACTCCGGCAGGCGCTCGCCGCGGCGTTCGGTGAGCATGGCCGCGAAGGAACGGACGTGTCGGGTAAGAGCGTCCAGTTCGGGGCACTTGGCCAGGACGGTTTTGAGCTGCAGGTGCTCGGCCTCAGCCAGGGATTCGGGTCGGCGGAGGATCCAGCCGGCCACGGTCCGGTGGAGCTGTGGACTTGGGCGGGTCATCCGCTGGTGGGCGGGGCTCCGAAGGTACGCCGGTAGGCCTGCGGCGTCGTGCCGAGACGCCGGGCGAAGTGGTGGCGGAGGGTGTCGATGCTGCCGAAGCCCGCGCGGTGGGCGACGACGGTGACCGGCTCGTCCGTGGTCTCCAGGTGATGCTGGGCAAGCAGGACGCGCTGTCCGGTGAGCCATTGCAGCGGGGTGGTCCCGGTCTCCTGCCGGAAGCGCCGGGCGAAGGTCCGCGGGGAGAGGTGGGCTTGGCGGGCCATGGCCTCGACGGTCAGGTCCTGGTCGAGGTTGGCTTCGATCCAGGCCAGGACGGGGGCAAGGGAACCGGTCCCGTGCCGAGGGAGGGGGCGTTCGCGGTACTGGCGCTGGCCGCCGTCGCGGTGCGGGGGCGCGACCATGCGGCGGGCGATCGCGTTGGCGACGGCGCTGCCGTGTTCCTTGCGGATGAGGTGGAGGCAGGTGTCGACGCCTGCGGCGGTGCCGGCGCCGGTGATGACCGGGTCCTCGTCGATGTAGAGCACGTCCGACTCGACCCGGGCGCGCGGGTGGCGGCGGGCGAGTTCGTCGGTGTAGCGCCAGTGGGTGGTGCAGCGCCGCCCGTCCAGCAGCCCGGCCTCGCCGAGCAGGAAGGCCCCGGTGCAGATGCTCAGGACGCGGGCGCCGTGCTCGACGGCGGCCCGTAGTTCCTCCGCCAGGTTGTCCGGCTGCCGCACGTACGGGTCGTAGGCCGGGACGCAGATGAGGTCCGCCGAGGCCAGCCGCTCCAGGCCGTGCCGGGTCCGCACCTCGAAGCCGTGCCGCATCGGCACGCTGTCGCCGGTTCCTGAGACAAGGGCGAAGTCGTAGACGGGGAGGGCATCGTCGCTGCGGTCGATGCCGAAGACCTCGCAGAACACACCCAGCTCGAAGGCGTGGGCGCCTTGAAGGGCCAGGACGGCGACATCGCGAAGCACCGGCTCCCGATCTCCTCTCACGACGGTGGCAGGAACTTCAGCCTATCCGTCGTTTCTGCCACTCCCAGCGGGTGCTCCGTCCTGGAAGGCTCGAAGGCGTTCCCTCTCAACCGCGCGAACAGCCAGGAACCCGGATGACCACGCACACTCCCGCCACCAACGCCGCCCTCTCGTCACAGACGGCCCAGATCCTGCGCGCACTCGCGCTCGACGAGGAGCTGAAGTGGCGCATCCCCGGCGACCCCGTCCTGGGCCCCCTGGCCCGCAAGGTCGCCCGGCGGTACGTCGCCGGCGAAACCCTCCCCGACGCCCTGGACCGCGCGCAGCAGATCCTGGCCGCCGGCCACCGCGTGAATGTCGAGTACATGGGCGAGAGCTGCCGCGACCCGCAGCGGGCCACCGAAGAGACAAACACATTCCTCGCCGCCGCCCGGCTGCTGCCGCCCGAGTGCTCGATCTCCCTCGACCTGTCCCACATCGGCCTCGCCGTCGACGCGGAGCTCGCGCTGGCCAACGCCGCCCGCATCGCCCAGGCCACCGCCGCCACCGGGCGGGAGATGATGATCTCGGCCGAAGGCTCCGACCGTACCGACGCGGTCCTGGCCCTGCACCGCACGCTGTGCGAGCGGTTCGACCACGTGGGCATCACCGTCCAGGCGCGCCTGCACCGCACCGCGGACGACCTACCGGAACTGCTCACCCGCCCCGGTCGCATCCGCCTGGTCAAGGGCGCCTTCCTCGAACCCGAGACCATCGCCCACCACCGGGAAGCACCGGCCCTGACCACCGCCTACCTGAAGTACGCGCAACAGCTGGCCGACTCGGGTCACCTGTGCTCCTTCGCCACCCACGATTGGGAACTGATCGACCGTATCGACCACTACGTCGGCAGGAAGAAGCAGGGCTCCGCCCCCTGGGAGTTCGAAACCCTCCTCGGCCTCGGGCCCGACCGCCTCGACGCAATGGCCGAGCGTGGCCACCCCACCCGCGAGTACATCGTCTTCGGCACGGAATGGTGGCTCTACATCTGCAACCGACTCGCCGAAGACCCCCAACGCCTGCTCCAAGCCCTCGTCGACGCGGCCGCATGAACCCGATCCGGACGGACGCCACCGTGCCCCGGCACGCTGCCGTGCGCACCGCCGGCCAGCCCCCCCCGACGACAAGGGCCATCCCACCCCGGGACGACAACACCCGGGTGTCGTTGTCGCTGCTGTCGAAACTCGTGAACGTTTCGAACCAGCTACCAGTGGCGTCTGCTGTCCAAACCGGTGAAAAACCCTGTCCCTTGTTGTGAACAGAATCAACGTGCCGTGCTTCTCCTCGGCGAGGTGTGGGCACTTCGCGCCGAGCTGACGCCGGGTGGCATCGCGGCACCGGGCCTGTCTCTTTGTCGGGCCGGGTGGGCGACCGGGTCGGAGCAGGCCGGCGGCCCGGGGCGGAGGTGTGTCGGTGTGGTGCGGCAGGATCACCTGTATGACGGACGGAATCGCCTGGCTCGCGGAGCCGCAGAGCATCGCCTTCGGCGGCTACAGCGTGACGCTGGCCCGAGGGCTCGAGGTCGAGGCGCTGGCGGCGCGGATCGCGGCGTCGGCCCAGTGGTCGGAGCGGACGGTGGAGCCGGTCGGGGAGCTCACCGGGGACGGGCTGGTCGAGGCGTTGGAGGAGGAGTTCGGGGACGCCTGGGACGGGATCGGGCTGCGGCTGGGGGTGAGCGGCGGGTGGACCTTCGCGGTGGCGTACGGGGGCTGGTTCGGTGAGTTCGAGAATGATCCGGCGATCTCCGCGGGCGGGGCCGAGGTCTTCCTGGTGGAGTACGAGGAGGAGAACGGCAAGCCGGTGCCGCCGACCTTCCACTACCACCGGGACGGCCGGACGGTGTGCTCGTTCAATCTGCACCTGGACGACTCCTGGGGCAACGGCAAGGTCGTCGGAGACCCCGAAGTCGCGGGTAAGGTCGAAGAGTTGCTGAGTGCGGAAGGTCTGCCGGACGAGGAGCGAGCGGGCCGCGATGTGCACCGGACCGTCCTGGGGGTGCTGGAGCGGCACTTCGGTCTGACACTCCCCCGGGACATGGTGCTGAAGGCCCCGCTGCCGGCCGTCCTGCTCGCCGACCAGAGCATGAATCTTTGATGGGTTGAGCTGTTGATCGGATGTGTCTGTCCGGTTGGTGATCAGTGATGCCGTGTGGGACCGGATCGAGCCGTTGATGCCGGCCGATCCGGTCCGCGGGCGGCGGTGGGCGAACCACCGCCGCACTCTGGAGGCGATCGCGTGGAAGTACCGCACGTGCTCGCCCTGGCGGGACCTGCGACTTCATGACTGATCGTCAGGTGTCTGCAGCAAGGTTGCCGGCGGCCGAGACGTACACATACGATTTGATCGTTTTCGCGTGATCCGCGCGAACAAGGACAAGGGGGCCCTGTGGGCAAGTACATTCCGAAGGCCATGGCGCTGGCTGCAGCCGTGGCGTCCACGGTCGTGATGACGGCCGGTCCGAGTGCCGCTGACTCGGGCATCAGCCTGTCCCAGGGTACTCAGTGTCTGGAGATCGAGAACTCCAGCAAGAGCAACGGCGCCCGCGCGCAGAGCTGGGGCTGCGTCGGGCAGGCGGGCGCCAGGTGGCTCCGGATCTTCGAGCCTAGCTCGGGCGGCGTCGGAAGCGACTGGTACTGGCTCGTGAACAGCAACAGTGGCAAGTGCCTGGAGATCGCCGACTCCCGTACGGAAAACGGCGCCCCCGCCCAGCAGTGGGACTGCGTCAACGCGAATACCCAGAAGTGGCGCACTCTGGACTTCCCCGACGGCAGCGGCTACTACATCCAGAACAAGAACAGCGGCAAGGTCCTGGAGATCGAGAACTCCAGCCGGCAGAACGGCGCCCGCGTCCAGCAGTGGAGCGCGGCCGGGGCCACCGGTCAGGACTGGACCATGATCCTGTACTAGGAATCAGCGCTCATAGCGCCTGCGGCTCTCGATAGTGCCGCCCATGTCCGCGCCGATCTGGCCGTTGGCGAAGGCGGAGAAGAGGCGCTCGTGGGTGCCGACGTTGGTGCGGTAGCGCTCGCGCAGGAGGTCGACCATCGCCGGGATGCTGTCGTTCATCGCGTCATCGTGGCGCGTCGCCGGCCGGGGCACATCCCCTTCGACACCACCGGTCCATTGGAGGGGCAGATCCCTCCGGATGACATGTTCGCGGCCGGAAAATCCCAGGTCAGGGCACTGTTCACCACGGCGTCCGAGGCCTGGCATTCCCAGCACGGCGGCCCCGCCACAGCGGCGCCGGGTCGCCGGCCAGCGCAGCCGTGCCGTGACCCAGGTACGGCTGGCCTCCCACCGGCCGGGTCCTGCGGAACATCCCCTTGTTCCCCGGGACCTGGCCGGGCTGCGTCTCGCGCGCCCAGGCTCCGGTGGGGGCGGGGGTGTCCCAACCCTGTCCTACCCTCGTCTCCGGGTGTCCGTTTCGGACGTTTTGCTGGGGCGGATCTGGGCCTCTCCTGGGACGGTCCACCCCTGTTTCGCCTGGTGGGGGCGGTTCGCGAGGGAGCTGGGACACGGCTGGGGCGGCCTCATGGCTGCCGGCCGGAGGGCCCCGGCTGCCGTCGGATCAAAACGGGTCGCTCCGGGCTGGAGTGGGTGGTTACGCTCGCGCGATGGAGCTGGATGAGGCACTGGAACCGTTGCGCCGGGTGCTGCTGGAGCGACGCACCATCGGTTGTCCGGAGTCGGTCGTTGCGGCGGTGGAGGCTGCCTGGGCGGCGTTGGCCGGCGGGGTGGACACCCCGAGTCTGTGGGAGCTCGGCGTGCTGTCCGACAGGGAGGTCCTGGAGGCGCGCCGTCTGCTGGCCGAGGTGGAGCAGGAACTCTGGCCGGTGCTGCGGCTGCCCGCCACCGTTGAGTGCCGCGACCGGGAGCTGGCCCGGTACTGCCTGCGGGACCTGCTGGATGGCCGCCTTGATCCGCTGGCGGCGGCCGAGCGGATCGGCTTCGAGCTGTGCCCCGCCGACGACTCCGGCTCGCCGCTGCTTCCAGTCCGTGGATGGCTGTACCGCGCGGAGGACCAGCAGGAGCACAGCGGCGGGCTGACGGAGGAGCTGGTGGCCGAACTGCACGACCTGGCCTCCCAACTACTGGCCGGCCCGCTGTCCTGACGGCCCGGCCCCGAGAGTGCGCTCCGCCCGGGCGCCGGGAGGTCCCCACGTCCTGCGGACCCTGCGGAGCCTCGACGTGGTGCCCGTGCCCCGGGTCACGGCGCTGCTGTGGGACGACTCCGCCGCGGTGGTCCAGGAGGCCGCTGCGACCCTCCTCCCCAGCGCCACCCACCTGCCCGCCGACCCGCTCTGGGACATGCTCACCGCCCCGCAGCGGCCGGCTGTCCGGCGAGCGGGCTACCGGCTGTTGAGCCGGCGCGACCGCTTCACCGCGCTGCGCGCAGCCGTCCTCGCGAGCGGCGACACCCACCCCCGGCTCGCCGCCCCGGGCCGGACCGACGCCACCACACGGATCCGCGAACTGACCCCGCACCCCTGGCTCACCCGCGCGGTCCCGGCCCTCGGCGCCGGCCTCGCACAGGCCGCCGAACTGCTCACCCTGGCGGAGGAACACTGCACCGTCCTCACCGAGGGCACGGTCCAACTGCTGTGTGACGTAATTAGCCGGGTGCCTGGCAGCCGGTAGCCGAGGCGGGCGGCACGCTCCTGGCCCACCCGGGTGCCTGAGCTGCTGCTGCCGGTTCCGCCACCCTCTCAATCCAATTGCGCCAGGCCCTCGGTGGCGATCCGCTCGAACACGGTAGGGTCGGCTGCGAAAGGCGAGTCCAGGACGGGCCAGTGCACGACCAGTTCGGTGATCCCCAACTCCCGGTACGTGCCAGCCCATTGGGCGAACGCGGCGAGTGACGCGAGCGGGCGTTCGCGGGTGAAGCCCTGGAGGAGCAGCTTGTCGAGCGAGCTCGGGTCCCGGCCCTCGGCCTCGCAGGCTGCGGTCAGCGCCGCCGCCTGCGCTGCCACGACACCCGGGGCCCGCTCCGCCGGAACGTCCGGGTCGGCTGGGTCCCCACAAGTGACCCAGCCCTGGCCGTACCGTGCCGCGGTCCTCAGTCCGCGCGGGCCGGTCGCGGCCACGCAGAACGGCACGCGCGGACGCTGGACGCAGCCGGGGATGTTGCGGGCCTCGACGGCCGTGTAGTGGCGGCCGGCCCGCGTCGTCGCGTCCTGGCGCAGAAGGTCGTCCAGCAGGGGTACGAACTCGGCGAAGCGGTCGGCCCGTTGTCTCGGCGTCCAGTCCCCGCCGCCGAGGACCTGGGCGTCGAAGCCCGTGCCCCCGGCGCCGATTCCGACCGTCAGCCGTCCGCCCGAGATGTCGTCGAGCGTCATCAACTCCTTTGCTAGGGTGATGGGGTGGCGGAAGTTGGGGCTGGTGACGAGGGTCCCGAGGCGGATGCGTTCGGTGGCGGTGGCGGCGGCCGTGAGCGTCGGGACGGCACCGAACCAGGTCTTGTCGCGGAACGACTGCCAGGACAGGTGGTCGTAGGTGTAGGCGGCATGGAAGCCGAGTTCCTCGGCCCGCCGCCAGAGCTTCTGTCCCTCGCTCCACCGGTGGACGGGGAGGATCACGGTGCTGAGGCGCATGCGCCGACTGTAGCGAGGCCCGGCCGGGGCCGGGCATCGATCCGGGTACGTCGGCGACGCCCCGGCCGGAGGCGGGGAGCGTCCTGCGTCCCGGCTGCCTCCTGACCGCACTGCAGGCAACCGCACTCGACGTCCATTCGAACAATGTGGGGGGCTGCGACCAGCGCTGTCCTCTCTTCCGATACCTGAGGCGGCGCCTGGTGGACCGTCACGCGGTACGACGACGACGGGGACGGCCGGCGGGAGCAGACGACGCGGTGCCGGTCGTCGCCACCACGCTGGAGCTGCTGGCCGAGCACGGCCCCCTTGGCCCGGTCTGGTGGCGCTACGGCCGTGAAGGCCGGCACTCCCTGCTGGACGCGTTGGACAGCCCGGACACCCGCGAGGCGTACGACGAGCGCCAGAAGGCCCGGGAGAAGAAGACCCGCCAGGTGCACCGCGAGCTGATGCGCACCCCCGCCCGCGCCGACTGCGGCCAGGTCCCGAAGGAGGAGAGCAGCTGGGAGTACGGACCCGAGGGACAGATGGAGTGGACCCGCTGCCCGGGCGGCCGCTGCTGGCCCTGCCACGACAAGCACCAGCAGCGGCAGGAAGAGGGGCGACAGGCCAGGGCCCCAACCCAGCTGGAGGCGGCCCGCGCGGCCAACGCCGCGCTGCGCGCGTGCTGGACGGGCTGGGGCTCCACCGACGGGGAGAAGGACTCGCTGCTGGAGCTGACCAAGAAGGCCGGCCCCCACCGGTTGGAGTGCCCGGGGTGTGTGCGGGCCCGCACCACGAAGGACTTGGGTCCGCTGGTGCTGCCCGCCCCCGACCAAGCGCGAGCTGGTGTCCGTTCGGCGCGCCTCGGGTGTCAGTGGCGGGTGGTCGTCGAGATCCGGGTGAGGACGGCCGTCGCCTGCGCCGGGTGGGTGCGGAGCCAGGCGGTCAGGTGTTCTCGGACGGCCTCGGCGACGCAGGCGCGGACGGGTCCGTTGCCCAGTCGGTCGCGGATGGCCCCCTCGAACTCGGGGTGATCGAGCTTCACCGACACGACTGCCATCAGGCCCGTGCCGAGCCGGGCGGGGGTGAAGTCGGGGTCGGACGGGGTGAGCAGTTGCTGCTCGCGGGCGTAGGCGTTGACCGCGGCCGCCAGGCCGTCACGAAAGCCGAGCTCGTGCGTGCCGCCGCCGGTGGTCGGCCGGCTGTTGGCGTAGCTTGAGACCCGCTCCTCGGCGGAGTCGCACCAGCGCAGGGCCACCTCGACGGTGCCCTCCATTGTGGGGTACTCGCGCTCGAAGCCGATCACGTCCGGGTGGAGGGGGGTGTTCTGCTCAGCGATGTGGTCCCTCGCTCCGCCCGGGAAGTGGAAGCGGACGGCCCGGGGCATCGCGGGGTCGCGCTCATCGGCCAGGGTGATGTCCAACTCACGGTTCAGGAAGGCCAGTTCCCTGAAGCGATCGGCCAGTGTGTCGAACGAGAACGCCAGCGTCTCGAAGATCTCGGCATCGGGCCGGAAGGTGATCGCGGTCCCGCTGCTGTCGGCCGGTCCGGTGCAGGCCGGCGGCGCGACGGCTACGCCTCGCTCGTACTCCAGCACCCAGCGGGCGCCGTCGCGCCGTACCTCGGCCGTCAGACGGCCCGACAGTGCGTTGACGACGGCCAGTCCCACACCGACGAAGCTATCGGACAACGAGCGCCGGCTGACAGGCTGCGCCCCGCAGCAGAGCACGGCCAGCCGGCTCTCCAGCGCAGGGCCGTCACCGTGGCCGGCAAGTTCGACGGGCACGCCCGTGCCGTCGTCGGCGACGCGGATACCGCCGTCGGCGGTGAGGGTGATCTCGACACGGCTGGCGGTGCCGCCGAGGATCTCGCCCAGCGCCCGCTCGGCGGCCTCGAACACCAGGTGGTGAAGGCCGCGTTCACCGACCGATCCGATGTACATCCCCGGCCGCTTCCGAACGGCTTCCAGGCCCTCCAGAACCACGATCGTGCTGGCGTCGTACGCCGTGGATTCCTCGCTCATGATGCCCCCTCCGAGGGTGTCCGACAGAGCTTCCCCAGCCTAGGGCATTTCTGAGAAAACACCAGGTCAGGGCCGGTTTGGTGAGGCCGTGGACGGGCTCCTGAGGGGCAATCGGGAGCGCCCGGCCGGGAGAGGTGCGCACTGCCACCGCAATCCCGCCGCGGCCCTTTGGGGACCGTCTGCGGCACTGTTTCGGGTGGCTGCTGGGCCACGAATTCCAAGAATCCGGATGTCAGCGAGACGATCGCTGCGTTCGTGCGCGGCGGCAGCGCACCGGGGGCCGCGGACGGGGTGGGCACCGTGGCCGATTGGGCGACCGAGGTCGGGTTCCTGCTGCCGGGCGGCAAGCGCAAGGTGCGCCCGGACGGGGTGTGGCAGGCCCCTCAGAACGGGGTACCGGTCCTGATGGTCGAGGTCGACCGCTCCACCATGACGCCGGCCGACGGCGCCGCGAAGATCCCCCGCTACCGCGAGCTGTCCGCATCAAGGTGAAAAGCACCGACCCGGCGCTGGCCGACGAGGAGCCGGCCGACCGGATGCTCCACTGGTGGACGGCCTGTACCGGATCGTGCGCGTTGAGGAGGAACGGCGGTGACCAGAAGGCGCCGCAGCCAGTTCTGACCGACCCTTCCGCAGCGCGCCCCAGCCGGTGACCTCTGGCTCGGGCGCGCTGTTGCGTCGTCGGCACCGCTGTCCACAGCTGACCTCGGCCGGGGTGGCCGTCATCACGAGGCCGGGGTGCTGAACTGCCTCGGCAAGGCCCGGTACGACGAGCATCGGTACGAGGAGGCGGTCGACGCCTTCACTGGGGCCGCCGCCCTCTTCCGCGCGGTGGGCGACCGGCAGCTCGCCCAACTGGCCGCCCGCAACCTCGCCACCGCCCAGGACGTCGTCCGGCGCTGATCACCCCAGCTGCCGGTAGAGCCGCTCCCCCAGGTCGATCGCCGTGCCGAGCCGGTCGGGCGTCACCGTAGCGGCCAGCGTGCCGAAGAAGTGCCGGATGCCGCCCCAGACCCGCGCAGCCCGACCGTGGTCCTCGCCGGCCCCCTCCAGGTCGCTCGCGTAACCCCGCATCTCCTCGGCCTCCCGCGCGGGCAGCGAGTCGGCGATGCTGCGCAGTTCGGCCAGCAGTGCGGCGAGGTCCGACGTTTCGGCGCTGGTGCCGCCCGTGTAGTTGTTGTTGCCGAGAGTGACGGAGCCGCCCACGTTGCCGATGGTCACGTTGCCCACGGTGTAGTTCACGGCGCCGGGCTGCTTCTGCTCTGCCATGTACTCCCTCACAGTCTTTCCGGATCGGGCGAGCAGCCGGCCCTCGGGCGAGAGGCGGCTCCCTGTGATGCGGGGGTCGAAGATCACGAAGCCGTAGCCGATCAGGGCCTCCACGGCCATGGCCCGCTCGTCGCGGCTCAGTTCGGTGCCGCAGAACCAGGAGGCCGGGTTGGTGGAGTAGCCCTTCGGAACGGCCCAACCCCCTACCGCCGACTCACGGTCCACCCAGCGGAACATCACCTCTTCGGCGTACGTCCACCGCGCGCCCCGGTCCTGCGACAGGGTCCGCAACTGCTGGGCGGCCCGGAATCCGACGATGCTGAGCCGGCACGGGACGGTGGCCACGTGCATGCGCGGATCGGCGGGCGCCCGTTCCGCATAGCCCCCGTCGACCAGGGCCTCCAGCACCTCCCACGGGATCCCGGCCTGCCGGACCACCACCTCCGGGGCGACGTAGCGTGCGGGTTCGGCCCCCGCCAGGCCCAGCCAGGCCAGCAGCGCCCGGTCCCGGTGGACCTCTGCCCAGCTCTGGTACGGCTTCAAGCTCACCGTCGACATCGTAGCCGCGTTCGACCAACTGGGATCAGAGTTGACGGAATGTCATAAGTTGGAGCAGTAAAGGCAGCTTGCGATCGCGAGCCGTGCAGGCCATGGCAGAGAAGGTCGAATTCTCGGTCGACGCGATGGCTGGCAACTGGCGCCGCCCTGCCGTGAGGGCGCCGAGCTCCTTCGGCGGAACGTGCAGGGCGGGCCCGGTGGTACCCGGCCACAGGTTCCCCGGCCTGCGTGGGCTTGGTCCCCGTCACGGTGGGTCGGATGAGGTGGCCAGCCTGTGCGAGGGCGGAGGCGACCATCGGAGGTCCCCAACGTCGGTGCCGTCGTCGGCCGTGGCGATGTCGAGTCCGGTGAAGGGGGCTCTCGGACCGGTTACCAGCCCTGGCCGATCTGGGTGCGGGCTCCCAACGCCGTGCTGCCCGTGCCCGGGTAGAAGTAGAGGCCGCCGGTGGAGCCGGTGGGCGCCTGGACCGCGTCGAGGTCGCCCTTGCCGTCGCCGTTGAAGTCGGCGCCGACGAGTTGGCGCATGCTGTCCCAGCCGGTGCCGATCTGGACGCGGTTGCCCAGAGTGCTCGTTCCGTTGATGGAGCCGTTGCCCGGGTAGGCCCACAGCACTCCGTCGCGGTCGACCGCGACGAGGTCGGCCTTGCCGTCGGCGTTCAGGTCGCCGGGGCTGGCGAGTTCGGACATGCTGTCCCAGCCGGCACCGATCTGGCTACGGTTTCCGAGAGTTGAGCTGCCGTTGAGTTCTCCGGTGCCGGGGTAGACCCACAGGGCGCCGCTGCGGTCGATGGCCAGCACGTCCGGCTTGCCGTCGTTGTCGACGTCCAGGACGGTGACCTCCCGCATGCCGTTCCAGCCGGAGCCGATCTGCGTCCGGTCACCGAGTGTGCTCATTCCGGCCGCAGTGCCGGTGCCGGGGTAGACGTACAGGTTTCCGGTGCCGGTGTCGACGGTGAGCAGGTCGGCCTTGCCGTCGCCGGTGACGTCGCCGGCCGCGATCATGCCCATGGAGCCCCATCCGGAGCCGATCTGGATGCGGTCTCCGAAGAAGCCGTTGCCGTTGCCCGGGTAGAGCCACAGCTTCCCGGTGGCGGCCTCGGTGCCCACGAGGTCGCTCCTGCCGTCGCCGGTGAAGTCGGCGGAGGTCAGGTTGACCATGCCCGCCGGGGCCGGCTGAGCGGGCCAGGCGGTGTGGACGACGATGCGGTTGTAGTCGTTCTCGTTGGCCATCCAGAGCTCGTCGGTGCCGGGCCAGTAGGAGAGGTTCTCGATGTTGACGCCGGTACGGGTGACGAGCCGCACCGGTTCGCCGAGACGGGCGTGGTAGAGGCAGCTGGGGATGTTGGTGCCGCCGTGCGAGGCGTCCACGAACTCCGGGCACGGGCCCGCCATGACGAAACGTCCGTTGTTCATGGCGACGCCCTGGACGCCGCCCATCGGGGAGGCGAAGGCGTCCGAGGCCTGGACCCGGCCCGAGGCGTCGGCCTTCAGCTTGCCGGTGACGGGGTCGATGGGCCAGCGGACGATCGGCGCACTCGCCCTGCCGAAGTCCCCCTCCACCTTGTGCGGGTCGCCTTCGGAGGTGACCAGGGCGGGCTGGGAGCCCGTGAGGTCGAGCGAGGCCGAGGTGAGGCAGGGGCGCTGGGGGACACCCGCGTAGGCGCCGCAGTCGCCGGGCGAGCCCGTCCCGGTGTAGGTGTAGGCGCCGACGCGCGGGAGGGCGTAGGTGTGGCCCGCGGCGTGTGTCCTGCCGTTGGCGTCGAGGCCGACCGCGGTGTCGGAGGTGTCGTCCATCTGCCAGATGTCGTTCAGGTCGAAGACGTCGAGGCGGTCGCCCCTGCTCGCGACGTACAGCCGGTTGCCCGACCAGACGACGGAGTTGGCGTGACCGCCGAGCGCCGTGAAGGTGGTGCCGTCCTGGGCGAGGCCGACGAGCAGGGCGTGCTTGTACGTCACATGGGCCGGGTCGGTGACATCAGTGAAGGTGATCCGCTCCGTGCTGTCGGAGGGTCCGTGCCAGCTGGCGATGAGCACCTTGCGGCCGTTCACCAGGGTCTGCGCCTGGGGTGACTCGCCGGAGCCGGTGAGGCCCTGCGGGACCCAGGACGAGGTGCCGTCGTCCTGGGCGGACCAGCAGAAGCCCTGGGCGCCGGTGATGTTGGACGGGTGACACAGGGCGCGGGCAGAGGTGTCGGTGGCGGCGAGGACGCCGTTGATGCCGGTGCGCTTGAGTGAGGGGTGCGCGGACTCGAAGGTGGTTGCTCGGGCCGCCTCCCGGCCGTTGTCCCACTGGAAGCCCAGCCCGTCGGTGCCGATTCGGGTGACCGTGTTGTAGGTCGCGACGGCCCCGTCGGGGACGGTGGTCGCGGTGGTGGCGGAGGCCGGGCTGCTCGCGGCTCCCACGGTCAGTGAGAGGAGTGCCGTGGCGAGTGCGCCGGCACTTCGTACTCGTGTCTTGCGGCGGGGCGGGGTGGTCATGGGGGCTCGTCCTCTCACCGTGCCTGGAAGGTTTCGTCGGCCCGGTAGTTCGTCCTGCGGAAGCCCGCACAGGGCCGTCCGTGCATCGGTGATGCCGTGACCGACCCTATGCCTCTGGGGAGAGTTGACGATGTGTCGGCTTCGACTACCAGCCGGTGCCGATCTGGGTGCGGGCGCCGAGGGTGTTCATGCCGTTGAGGGCGCCGGTGCCCGGGTAGGCGTAGAGGTCGCCGCTCTCGTCCCTGGCGACCAGGTCGTTGATACCGTCGGCGTTCAGGTCACCGGGCGTGACGAGCTGGCTCATCGAGTTGTACGCCACCTACGCCTCGTTGGAGCGCATCGTCCAGGCCCACCGGCAGTTCGGCCTGCCGGCCTGGGACCTGATGGTCATCGACGAGGTCCACCGCATGGCCGGTTCGGAGGGCAAGGCGTGGGCCGCCGTCCACGACGACGCCCAGATCCCGGCGAAGCGCCGGCTGTATTTCACCGCCACCCCGCGGATCGCGGACGACCGGCGGGCGAAGGACGGCCTGGCCGACCTCGCCGCCGCCGAAGGCGCGGAGAAGCTGCCCGTCCTCTGCTCCATGGACTCGGAGGAGATCTACGGCAAGACCTGCTTCACCTGGACGCTCGGACAAGGCATCGAGCACGGCTACCTCGCCGACTACCGGTTCTCGTGCCGATGGTGACCGATGAGGACCTGCGCGAGCTCCTCAACCTCCCCGCCGTCGCCGACCTCCGCTCCCAGCGCACCAACGAGGAACTCTTGCGCCTCGCGCTGCAGATTGCGGTGCTGCGCGCCGTCGCCGACGGGCATTCGCCACTCTTTGCCAGGGGTCGCCAGTCAGGCAGGCCAGTGGCGGTCGGGTGTGTGGTGGGCGTGGCCGCGCTGCGGTGTGTGGCCGGCGCGCGCCGGTCTGCTGGCGTCGTTCCAAGGGAGGAGGTGGACATGCGGAAGCGGGCGAGGGGTCCGGGCCGGGGTAGGCGGCTGGATCCGGACGTGCGGGCGCAGGTGTTGATCGCGGTGCTCGGTGCGGTGAGTCCGATCGCGGCGTGTGTGGCGCAGTTCGCGCGGTAGCAGCGCGCGGACGGTGATGGGACCGGTTGGAAGGCTGTGGCCTGTGAGGCAGGCCCGGCCGGGATGTGATCGGCCGGCCCCGCCTCTGCACCCTGGGCGGGGTTCTGGTGGCACCCAGGGCCCTGCCCGCGGTTGCGGGTGGTGTTCCTCCGGCCTGGCCGGAGGAACACCACCCATTATTGAGTTCGTCGAGCGGCCGAGTACCTGGCGGGATCCCTGGTTTTTGGGGTGGCTCTTTGGGGTGGCGCGCGTTGTGCAGACTGACGTGAGCCCGGGAACCGGGGCCGCTGCGTCCGGGGGCCGCTGGGTGGCCGTCAGGCCGCCGTGGAGGACGTTCTGGAGGTCGGTCCGGGGCGGCACGGTGGAATCGGTTCATGGACAACATCGCGGCCGGGTCCGCATCGCCACCGCATGACCGCGACGCGTGGAGGTTTCCGCTCATCGCGACTGTTCTGCTGCCGGTCTGCCAGATCCTTTACCGGTGCTTCGCGCTGGTGCGCGGGGCCGAGGTCGACCAGTGTGCGCCACGGGGTGCCTGCGGGCGGGACTGGGGCCTTCAGTACGACGTTGCCCACAGCCTGATGGCCGTACAGGTGGTGCTCATCGTGACTGCCTGGGTCCTGCCGCCCCGGGCGCGCTGGGCTACATGGCGCTTCGTCGCCTCCGCGGTGAGCGTGATGTGTGGCCTGGCATGCAGTGCGGTGATCCAGAACTTCGACTGAGGGCGCCATCCAACGCCTGATCCGTCGGCCGACGGCGGCGCAACAGGCCTCGCTCGGCGGCAGTGAGATAGGAGGCGAGGGTGTCCGGCGCGAGGAGCGTGGTGAATGAGTCGGCGGCCGTGGGCACGATCGCGCCTCGCTCCAGGGCGGTGCGCAGTTCGCCGGCGACCCAGCGCAGTTGCTTTGCCCGGGCCATGCCGGTCGGCGGTTCGCAGGCTCGGTCGACGAGGGCGTCCAGCGCCACGACCGAGGGTGCTGCTGTCGCCGGGGCGTCCGCCATGAGGTCACCCCAGCGCCGGGTCGGGGCCGGTGTGGCGGGCTCTTGCCAGCAGAGGGGCTCGGAACGCCCCGCAGGGGTCTCGGGTCTGATAACTGGCTTGAAGCGAGATCGTCGGTGGCGGCGCGGGCGGCATGGTGGCTGTCTTCTCCGGCCTGCCCATTTCGGTGGTGACCGTCCTTCGGCAGCCGGCGAGGGGGTGCGTCAGGGCATTCGTGGTTCTCGCGGTGGCACCCGATGACGACTTCCCGGACTCCGGGAGCGTCCAGGTCGATTCTGATGGACCGTCAGCAAACTCAGCATTGAGTCAGCATCGGTCCTGCCAGAGGCTGTCGCGGATGGTCGAACCGTGTCATGTGTCGAGTGCGGAAGCGAGTGCCGACGGGGGTGCTTCGAGGTGAGCGCAGCGGTACTTCGGGGCGGGGGTGTGGTGGCTCGGGCCGCCACACCCCCGATCCTCTAATGTGCAGGTCAGCGCACGTTTCCGCGAGGCTTCAAGGGGATTCCCGGGAGCTCCGGGGCGGGCAGGCGGTCGCCCGGGTAGCCCTCGACGGCGCCGAAGCGGGAGGGGTTGTCGGAGCTCATCCATTCCTCGCGGGCTCGGGTGATGTCTTCGTGAGACCGCCCGATGAAGTTCCACCACATGACGATCTGCTCCTCGAAGGGCGTGCCGCCGAGGAGGACGAGCCGGGCGGGGGCGTCGGCGGTGTTGGTGACGGTCAGGGTGGTGGGGCCGGGGGCGAGGTAGCCGAGGTCGCCGGGGTGGAGGTCGGTGCCGGCCAGGCGGGCCTCGCCGTGGTCGACGAGGACGCCGTGCTCGAAGGCGGGGTCGACGGCCAGGGTGACGGTGGCGTGCGGGGCGAGGGTGAGTTCGGCGCCGAGGAGGGGGGTGAAAGTGGGGACGGGGGAGGTGCGGCCGGCCAGGGTGCCGAGGAAGACCCGGACCTCGGCGCCGTCCAGGGCGACGGCTTCGGGCACGTGGTGGTGGAAGTCCCTTGCGGTGTCGCGGTGTTCGTCGGGCAGCACGACCCAGAGCTGGACGCCGTGCAGCACGGTGGTCTCGGGCGTGGAGACCTCGGAGTGGCAGATGCCGTGGCCGGAGGTCATCAGGTTGAGCTCGCCGGGACGGACGAAGGCGTGGACGCCGAGGCTGTCCCGGTGCTCGATCTCGCCGGTGAAGAGCCAGCTGACGGTCTGCAGGCCGGTGTGGGGGTGCGGGGCGACGTCCATGCCGCCGGTCCGGGCGACGTCGTCGGGGCCGTAGTGGTCGACGAAGCACCAGGCGCCGATGAGCCGGCGGGAGCTGTGCGGCAGGGTGCGGCGTACGGTCATCGCGCGCGGTCCGCCGAGTGGGACGTCCCGGGGGGAGAGCACCTCGACGGGCGGGGCCTCGTACGGGTCCTGCTGGTCCTGCGGTGCGGCGATGGGGCGCGGCTCGGTCTCGGCGCTGCTCACGGCGGTGGTCCCTCCCGGGAGGTCTCGGCTACCAGGTAGTTCTAGATTCAACTATTATGGCATGGCAGAGTGTCGAACGGCAGCGCGCCGATCATGGTACGGGGAGTCGAGGAGTACAGGTGAGTGATGTGACGGTGGTTCCGGCGGAGCGGCGGGTCTTCATCGACAAGCAGAGCCCCAAGGCGTACAAGGCGGCGCTCGCCGCCGCCGAGGCGGCCCGGGAGGTCGCGGCCGAGGCCGGGCTGGACCGGCGGCTGGTGGAGCTGGTCAACCTGCGGGTCTCGCAGATCAACGGCTGCTCCTACTGCCTGAACGTGCACACCCGGGCCGCGCTGCGCGAGGGCGAGACCACCCAGCGGCTGGGGGTCCTCCCGGCCTGGCGGGACACCGAGCTGTTCACCGCGCGGGAGCGCGCCGCGCTGGCGCTGGCGGAGGCGACCACCAATCCCTCGGACGCAGCGGCGCAGGAGGCCGCGTACGGGCTGGCGCGCGCGGCGCTCACCGAGGAGGAGATCTCGGCGGCGATCTGGGTGGCGATCACCATCAACGCCTTCAACCGGGTGTCGATCATGAGCAAGCACCCGGTCCGGCCGACGCCGGGGGTCTGAGCGCGGAGCCTGTCGGCGGCCGGTCGGATCCCCTGTTCGGCGTAGTGACTACGTTGGTGGGAGGCCCCGTCGACGAGCCGGCTGAGCTCGCCCGCTTCCACCCCGTGATCACCGTCGCGCCGGAGCCCCGGCCGGGCTGGTGACCGGCCGGGGCTCCCGCCGCGAGGCGCCCCAGGGGCGGCCGGACTCGGCAGGTGGAGAGTGAGCAGGTGGGAACTCAGCAGGTGGGGACGCCGGGCAGCCAGTCCGGGCCCTTGATGTAGATGTTGGTCATCCATGAGCCGTCGGTGAGGCGGGACCAGGCGTCGTTGGTGTAGCCCTCGGCGGTCACCGTCTGGGCGTGGGCCTGGCAGACCACGTTGACGGTGGTCGGCTGCGGGAAGTAGTCCACGACGCCGGCGTTCACGTTGGCCTCGGAGTGGGTGCGCACTCCGGTGCCCCAGGTCTGGAACGCCTTGCTGCCGCCGCTCGGCGGCGGGGTGGAGGTGCCGCCGCAGTCCGGGACGCCGGGCAGCGACGCCGGGCCCTTGATGTAGATGTTCGTCAGCCAGGAGCCGTCGGACAGCCGGGACCAGATGTCGTTGGTATAGCCCTCCGCGGTGACCGTCTCGGCGTGCTCCTGGCACATCACCGACACCTGGCCGGGACCGGGGAAGGTGTCCACGACGGACGCGCCGACGCTGGGGGAGGAGTGGGTGCGCACGCCGGTGCCCCAGGTCTCGAAGGTGGTGCCGCCGTTGGCGGGCGGGGGCGGCACCGTGCCGGAGCCGTCGACCCGGACGGCCCCCGCGTAGTCGCCGCCGGTGCGCACCGGCGTGACCCGGATGTGGGTGCCCGACTGGTAGGCCTCCACCATCTGTCCGGCGCCTATGTAGACGGCGACGTGGTGGACGTGGCCGCTGCCCCAGAACATCAGGTCGCCGGGGAGGAGGGGCGCCGAACCCTGGGCCGCGGAGAACCTGGCCGACGCGTGCGAGGTGTGGAACTGGTCGTCGGCCGTGCCGTTGAGCAGGTCGTTCCCGGTGGCCTGGGCGTAGGCGTACCGGGTCAGCCCGGAGCAGTCGAAGCCCTTCCGCTCGTTGTCGTGCTGGCTGGCCGGGTCGACGCCGTCGTAGTAACCGTAGGTGGCGCCGGGCGTGGCGCCGTGGCCGCCGCCCCAGCTGTACCAGACGCCGAGCTGGCCGCACGCGGCGCGGACGGCGGCCTCGGCGGTGGCCGACGCGCCCGGGGCGAGGACGTCGCAGGCGGCCTGCTCGGAGGCGGGGGCTGCGGCGGGGGAGGCCGTCGCGGCGTACGCCGTCACGGGCAGGGAGGCGGAGAGGGCGAAGGCGGCGACGGCGGCCAGCGTACGGCCGGCGGTGCGTCGCGTCCTGGTGGTCGTGTTCACGGTGCACGTCCTCGGTCGGCGGTGTGTCATCCGGGGGACCGCGCCGGGGACGTGGCGGTATGCGCGGGTCGTAGTGATGTGCATCACACCTCCCGGAGGGATGGGCGCTCATATCCGCCGGGCCCGTCCGCCGTCTCCCGGATGTCCCGCCGCGCGGCGGAGGCGTTCCGTGTCAGCCGTTCCGTGTGAGGAGAGTGCTGTGTCCCGCTTCCCGTTCCTCCGCCGCTCCGCCGCCGGGCCCGCCGCCGTGGTGGTGGCCGCCGCGGTCGTGCTGCTGGCCACCGCCCCGACGGCCGGAGCCGTGACGGCCCCCGCCGGCGGGGCGCCCACGTTCGGTCCGTACAGCGTCACGGCGTACGAGACCGTCAACATCCGCACCGGGCCGAACACCTCCTCCCGGGCCTTCGACCGGATCCGGGCCGGGGAGACCCGTACGGACGCCCTCTGCTGGACCCACGGGGAGACCGTCCGGGACCACGGCTACACCAACGACGTGTGGATCGGCTTCACCGAGGGGTGGGCCAGCGCGGTCTACCTCAAGGGGGACGAGTACGCGGGGCTGCCGGCCGATGCGAGGTGCTGAGTCGGTGCGACCCGGCGGGGGCGGGGGCACGAGCCCCGCCCCCGCCGTGTCGCACCGCCCGGTCAGCGGGTCCGGAGGTCGGCCAGTGCGGCGCGCATCTTGGCGAGGCCGCGCATCCGGTTGCGCTGCACCGTCCCCCGGTGGGCGCCGAGCCGTTCCCCGGCCGCGTCGTGGCTGAGCCCCTCCAGGTCGACCAGGATCACCGCCGCCGCCTCCTTCGGCGACAGCAGCGCCAGCAACGACAGGGCCGCGCACCTGGCCTCGCAGCGCTCCATCCCGCCGTCCCAGCCCGGTTCCGGCAGCCGGCCGGTGGCGGTCTCCCGGCGGGACGGCCGCCGCCAGGAGTCCCGCAGCAGGTTGAGCGCGGTCGCCGAGGCGTAGGCGTACGGGTGTTGCTGGGCGGTCAGGGTGCGTTGCCTGGCCCGGTGGGAGAGGCGCAGGTAGGTGTCCTGGAGCAGGTCGTCCGCGTCGTGCGGATTGCCGGTCAGGGCCAGCAGTCGGCGGCGCAGCCGGGGCATGGCCTCGGTGAAGGCGGCGTCGAACTCGGCCGGGTCCATGCCGTCGAGCGGACGGTCGACGACGGTGTCGCAGGGCTCGGTGATGCGCATCGGACGATTCCCCCAGGTGCACGCGATGTCGTTGGTCGGTCGGGTCGGGGTGGGCTGAGGGTGGTCCGGTCGGGGGGCAGGGCGCCGGCCGGACGTGCGGACGGAGTCGGTGCGGAGTCGGTGCGGAAGTGGTCCAGCGAGGGCGGTCCGGGTCAGGCCGGTGCCACGGGGCCGTACCGGGCGGACCGGTGCCCGGACAGCAGCGCCCAGTACCGGTCTCCGTAGGACCAGTGCCACCACTCCGTGGGGTAGTTGACGAATCCGGCGGAGGTGAGCGCCCGGCGCATGGCCTCCCGGTGGGCGCGGGCGGTGGCGTCGATGCCGGGGGCGTCCGTGCGGCACGCGTCGAGGCTCTCCTCGGGTGTGGCGTTGACCTCGGTGCCCAGGGGGAGTTCGGTGCCGTCCGGGGTGGACAGGGTCAGGTCCACCGCGCCGCCGCTGGCGTGCGGGGCGACCTCGGGCGGTGAGATGTAGGCGCTGGCGAGCTCCCGGATCCGGGCCGGGGAGGCTTCGGGGTGGGCGGCCCGCAGGGTCGCCGAGTACGCCTCGAAGTAGCTGCGCTGGAGGTCCGGCGGCCGGAACCCCTCGACCACCAGGAACCGCGTCCCCGGAGGGAGGAGGGCCTGGGCCCGCAGGAGCCGGTCGAGGACGCCGGAGCGGACCCTGGCGTAGGCGCCGGAGTCGTCGGCCTGCCGGTCGTCGAGCAGGAGTTGCGGTACGCCCCGGAGGTCGACGAGCGGCTCCCCGCAGTCGTCCAGCGGGACGGCCGCCACGCGGGGGTTGGCGAGAGTGATGATGTCGGTCACACGACGATGCTCGCCGGGGGCTCTGCAGATTCCCTGTAGATGCTCTGTACGTGCCGAGCGGCTCCCCGGCGGTGCCCGGGGCCGGTCAGTCGCGCTCCTCCCACGCCTCCCGGCTGCCGAAGGCCAGGAAGGCCGAGTGCGCCTGGCGGCGGGCCAGTTCGGCGCCCGGGCGGTCGCCGTGCGCCGCGTGCACCTCGGCCAGGTCCCGCAGGGTGCGGGCCCGCCAGAGTGGCAGGGCGAGCCGTTCCCACAGGGCCAGCGCCTCCCGCAGCGGGGCCTCCGCGGCGTCCGGGTCCCCCGCCGCGAGGTGCCACTCGCCACGGGTGCGCAGCACCAGGGCCTCGCCGAAGCGGTCCCGGCGCTCCCGGGCCACGGTCAGGCAGCGGTCGAGCCGCTGGTCCGCCGGGTCGAGCAGGCCCTGCCTCAACTCGACCTTGGCCAGAGCCTGTTCGGTGTACATCAGACCGAAGGTGTCGCCGATGGCGGTGAAGACGCGCAGTGCCTCCGTGAGCAGGCCGGTGGCCTCGGTCAGTGCGCCGCGGGCCCGCTCGCACAGGGCGATCGAGCGCAGGGTGATGGCCTCGCCCTGGCGGTCGCCGAGCCGCCGGAACAGCGCCAGGGACCGGCTCAGCACCTCCCGGGCCTGGTCGCCGCGGCCCTGCTCGCGGTGGACGTAGCCGATCCCGTACAGGGTGTGGGCCGTCCCCGCGTCGTCGCCGATCGTCCGGTACCGCTCCAGGGCGGCGGCGAGTGCCTCGGACGCCTCGCCGAACCGGGCCTGTTCGCGGCGGATGGTGCCGATGGCGACCAGGGCGGTGGCGCTGCCCCGCAGGGCGTCGCGCCCGGTGCCGTCCGGGGAGCCGGCGGTGCGGTCCGGGGGTGCGGCGGTGCCGCGCGGGCAGGCGGTGTCGTCCGTGGCCGGCGCCGGTGCGTCGAACAGGCGTCGCGCGCGGTCCAGGAGGGTGTACGCCTCCTCGAACCTGTCCTGCTCGTATCGGAGTTGGCCGAGGCCAAGGAGGAGCCACGGTTCGCCCTCGCCGTCCCCCTCGCGGCGTACCGCGTCCAGGGCGACGGTGTGGGTCTGCGCCCAGACGTCGAAGCGGTTGTAGAGGGCGGCGGAACTGGCGATCAGGGCGCCCGCCAGTTCGCGCGCGTCCCGGGTCATGCCCTGGGCGGCGCAGTGGTGGACGGCCGCGACCAGGCAGCCCTGTTCGGCGGCGAACCAGGCGGCGGGCCGGGGCAGCAGCCGGTCCTGCACCCGGGGATCGAGGCGGTACTCCGGGCGCGGCGGCGGCAGCAGCCAGGAGACCCCGCCCGGTCCCTGGACCGCCGCGCGGTCGGCGAGAGCCAGCCAGCAGGCGACCAACCGCCGCACCGCGCGCCGGCGTTCGGCGGGGGCCTCCTCGGCCAGGCAGCGCTCGCGGGCGTGTTCCCGGACGAGGTCGTGGATCCGGTACCGGTTCTCGCCGGTGCCGTCGGTGCCCACGGCCTCGATGAGGTGGCAGTCGACGAGCCGCTCGACGGCCTCCTCCGCCTCCGCGGTGTCGATGTCGAGGAGCGGCGCGGCGATCCAGGCGGCGAAGTCGGGCAGGTCCACCAGGGCGAGGCGGCGCAGCGCCCGGCGTTCGGGCGGGTCCAGTTCGGCGTAGCCCAGTTCGAGGCTGGCGCGCACCTCCAGGTCGCCGGCGCGGAGTTCGTTGAGGCGCCCGCGCTCGTCGCGCAGCCGCCCGGCGAGCTGCCCGGGGGTCCAGTGCGGCCGGGCGGCGAGCCGGGCGCCCGCGATCCGCAGGGCCAGCGGGAGCTGGCCGCACAGGGAGACGATCTCGTCGAGGTCGCCCGGCCCGGGCTGCGGGCGGGGACGGCCGGCGACCGTGGTCAGCAGGCGCAGTGCCTCCCCGGGATCGGGCACCGACAGGTCGAGCCGGACCGCGCCCTCCAGCGCGGTCAGCCGTCGGCGGCTGGTGATCAGCACGGCCGACCCGGGGCCGGGCGGCACCAGGGGCCGCAGCCGGGCTTCGCTGGGGGCGTTGTCCAGGATCAGCAGGATCCGTCGTCCGGCCAGCCGGGTCCGGTAGAGGCCGAGCAGGTCGTCCGGGCCGGCTCCGGCACCGGGGTCGACGCCGAGCGCCCGCAGCAGCCGGGTGAGGGCGTCGGTGGTGGTGAGCGGGGCGGTGTCGGAGGCGCGCAGGTCGAGGAAGAGACGGCCGTCGGGGAAGAGGTGGGCGGCGCGGTGGGCGGCGTGGACGGCGAGCGTGGTCTTGCCCATGCCGGGGCGGCCGGAGATGACCGCGATGGGCGGGGCGGTCCTGGCGGTGTCACGGGCCCGGCCCAGGAGCGTGGTGACCCAGCCGACCTGGCGGGTCCGGCCGACGAAGTCGGCGACGTCCGGCGGGAGGTGGGAGGGCGGGCTGACCGTCCGGCTGCCGACTGCCAGGCCGACGGCGGGGCTGGTGGTCGTGGGGCCGGTGGTCGTGGGGTTGCGGGTCGAGGGGCTGCCGGGACCGGCCGCAGCGGCGGGCGTCGTCACGTGCGCGTCCACCGGGCGCACCGGACCGCCGGGCGTGCGGCCGGGTCCGCCGGTCGTGGCCGCTGCTCCGGTCGCCCCGGCGGGCCCGACGGCGAGCGCGGGGTCGTTGCGCAGTGCGGCGAGGTGGAGCGCGCGCAGTTCGGGGCCGGGGTCGAGACCGAGGTCGGTGCGGAGGATGTCGCAGCCCTCCTGGAAGACCCGCAGCGCGTCGGGCGCCCGGCCGGCCCGTAACAGGGCGGTCATCAGCTGGGCGCGCGGCCGTTCGCGCAGCGGGTGGGCGGCGACGTGGGCGAGCAGCGGGGCGACCACCTCGGTGTCCTGCCGCAGCCGCAGCCGCAGCGCGTAGAGGTGCTCCTGGGTGACCAGGCGCAGTTCGTTCAGACGGGCGGCCTCGATCCGGGCGAACGACTGGGTGAGGCCTTCCAGGGCGTCCTGTCCGTGCCAGAGGGCGAGGGCGTCGGTGAACAGGTCGAGCGCCTCGCCGTCGCGGCCCTCGTCCGAGGCCCGCCGCCCGGCCGCCAGCAGCCGTTCGAACCGGCTGGCGTCGACCTGGCCGGGCGCGAGGTCGGCCAGGTAGCCGGGGGCCCGGGTGCGGATCACCGGGGCGGCGCCGGCCGGTGCCAGGGCGCGGCGGACGGCTGCGACGTGGGTGGCGACCAGCGCGCCCGCCGTCGCGGGGGCGCTGTCCTCCCAGACGAGGTCCACCAGCCGAGCGGTGGAGAGGACTTCGCCCAGGTGCACGACCAGCGCGGACAACAGCGCGACGGGTCTCGATCCGCCCAGGGGCAGCCGCCTGCTGTCGTCGTCCCGCACCTCGACCGGGCCCAGCAGGCGTACTTCGATCATCGTTCCCCGTCAAGCAGCTCTCCGCGCGAAAGGTACCTGACAACGATATCCCCCGGGCCGGGCGAGGGCCTCGGGAAATCCCGGGCGGAAGCCCGCCGGCAACGGCGGCTCGCTAACGGTGCTCATACGGAACGTGAGCGCGGCCCGTCGACGGTGTGACGAGGGTTCACCGAACGAGGAGTCGACATGACGAAATCCCTTCGCACCGCCGCCCGTTCACTGCGGTGCGCGCTCCCGGCCGGCGTCGTCGCGACGGCGGCGACGCTTCCCCTGCTGCTCCCCGGAGCGGCTCACGCGACGACGACGGATGCCCGGTTGTACGTGTGGGCGACCGGCGTGAACGTCCGGGCCTGTGCGGGCACCTCCGCGTCCTGCCCGCCGATCGAGGGCGCGCAGATCGGCCGGCGGTGGGTGACGGCGTTCTGCCAGGGCCAGAGCACCGAGGTCGTCGACGGCCCGTACCGCAACAACTGGTGGGTGCAGGTGGACGCGGGCGGCCCGGTCGGCTGGATCAGCGCGGTGTACGTGCGCGGGGGCGACAACGACCAGCCGGTGCCGGGGCTGTCCCTGGAGTCCGACTGCCACTGACCCGGAGCCACGGCGGTGCGGACGCTCATACGAACGGCCGCCGGACGCCGTCTCCCGGGTGACGCGTCCTGTTCCTCCGTCTTCTTCCGTCTTCTTCCGTCCAACCACCGAGAGGGGCACCCATCGTGTCCGGAAAGTCCACCACCCGCCTGTTCCCGCTGCGAGCGCTGGGGGCCGCCGTGCTCGGCCTGACGGCCGTGCTGGGGGTGACGGCGGCGCCCGCGCAGGCGCAGACGACCGCGTCCGCGTCGGCGTCGGCCAGTCTCACGAACTCGACCGTCCACATCTGGGCCAGCCAGGTGCGGGTGCGTGAGTGCACGGACACCTCCTGCGGACTGGCCACGCAGGAGCGGCTCACCAATGTCAACGTGCAGGCGTTCTGCCAGCGCTGGGGCGGCAACGTCACCGACGGGTCCTACTACAACCACTACTGGGTCGAGATCGTGACGCCGGGGGGCTGGCTGGGCTGGGTGAGCGCCGTGTACGTCAGCGGCGGCTCCAACGACGGCCCGGTGCCCGGAGTGCCGGTCGAGACCAACTCCAGCCCCGTGTACTGCGAGTACCCGTAGGCGTGCCCTGGGGGCCGGCAGCAGCAAGGCGCACCGAGGAGCGCGGCACCACGCGCCACAGGAAAGGGAACACGATGAACGCACAGAACCCGACGCTCGGACGGCGGTTCCGCCGGACGGCCGTCGTCCTCGTCTCCGCCGCCTGCCTGGGCGCGGCCGTGACCGGCGTCGCCGGGGCTGCGACCGGTGATCCGTCGCCCACGGGGAACCGGGCCGCCGCGTTGGCGGCGGTCGAGCACTTCGGCAACATGGCGACCGGCGGCTGCCTCGACGACAGCTTCGCGTACGGCTTCCGGGGCTTCGGCTGCAACAACAGCGACTTCCAGAACTGGAACGTGCGGATCTGGCAGGAGGACGGCACCCGCCAGTTCCGCAACATCGCCACCAACCGGTGCATCTACGGCGGTGTGGGGGCCGGCGTCCACCCGGACACCCGGGCCTGCGACTCCTCCAAGGAGCAGAGCTGGTGGGTGCACGCCCGGGGCGACCAGGTGAGCTTCGAGAACCAGGCCAACGGCCTGTGCCTCGACGACAGCGAGTACGGCCTGCGCATGATGCCCTGCACCTACAACCGCTACCAGACCTGGCGCTGAGCACGCGCCGGGGGTCCGGCGCCGGGGGCCCTGGCGACCCCCGGCGCCGGCCCGTACCCCCGGGCACCGTACGGGGGTCGGGGCCCAGGGTGTGGCGGGTGCCGGTTTCGGCCCGGCCCGGCCCGGCGCGGCGCGGCGCGGTTCGGCCCGGTTCGGCCCGGCGCGGTTCGGTTCGGCGGGGGCGGACAATGGCGGGCGTGACAGACATGACGCTCAACCTCTGGCGGCAGCCGCTCGGCCCGGTGGCCGCCGAGGCGCTCACCTTGGCGTGGGAGCACACCGAGTTGACCGTGCTCATCCTCGCCGAAGGCGCGCTCTCCGAACTGCCGCCCGGCATCAGCAGATTGATGCGGCTGAGGACCCTCGACCTCGGACACAACCTGTTCACCGAGGTGCCCGCCGAACTGACCCGGCTCACCTGGCTCCGGGACTTCCTCTACCTGCACGACAACCAGCTGACCAGTCTGCCGGACGGCCTCGGCCGGCTCACCCGGCTGCGCTACCTCAACGTCGGCGAGAACCGGCTCACCGAACTCCCGTTCGCCATCGGCAAGATGGCCGAGCTGGTTGAACTGCGTGCCCAGCACAACCGGCTCACCGCCCTGCCGGAGTCCATCGGCGCCCTCGGTGAACTGCGCGAACTGTGGCTGCGTGGCAATGAGTTGACCGCCCTGCCGGCCTCCTTCAAGCTGCTCTCCGAACTGCGCGAGCTGGAACTGCGGGAGAACGCCCTCGGCGAACTGCCCGCTGTGCTCGCCGGGCTGCCGAAGCTGCGCCGGATCGACCTCCGCACCAACGGGATCACCGAACTGCCCGACTGGCTGGCCGATCCGGCGGCGCTGCCCGCGCTGGAGAAGCTCGACCTGCGGTGGAACGACGTGCAGGTGCCGGAGCACCTGATGGAGGCGCTCACCGAGCGCGGCTGCATGGTCCTGATGTGAGCCGGCCTGATGTGAGCCGGCCCCTGAAGATCGACGCGGATAAAGATCAACGCGGGCGCAGGCGAGCTGCTACCGTGGAAGGCATGAAGCGCGCTGCACTCGCCACGACCACGCCGGAAAGAGTCCCGGCGCGCTGACTGCTGACCAAGTCCGAAGCCCCGGGGCGAGTGCCCCGGGGCTCCGTCGTTCCCGGCTCCACTCGCCCACCCGTCCCGAGTGGAGACCACCATGAACGCGCAGCCCGTCCAGCCCGTCCAGGACCGGCCCGCAAACGACCACCGCAGGCTCGGCCGCGAGCTGGACCTGTTCGACACCGACCCGCTGATGGGCTCCGGCCTGCCGTACTGGCTGCCCGACGGCGCCGCGATCCGGCACACCCTGGAGGAGTTCATCCGTGGCCGGGAGCGCCGGGCCGGCTACCGCCACGTCTACTCGCCGGTGCTCGGCAAGCGCGAGCTGTATGAGATCTCCGGCCACTGGGACCACTACCGCGAGGACATGTTCCCACCGATGGAACTCGGCTCGGAGGAGATGGTGCTGCGGCCCAGCCTGTGTCCGCACCATGCGCTGATCTTCCGCTCCCGCCCGCACAGCTACCGGGAACTGCCGCTGAGGATGGCCGAGTTGGGCGGCATGTACCGCTCCGAGCTGTCCGGCGTGCTCGGCGGGCTGACCAGGGTCCGGGCGATCCAGCTGAACGACGCCCACGTCTTCTGCACCCCGGAGCAGGCCGCCGACGAGGCGGTCGCCGCCCTGGAGCTGATCCGCGAGGCGCACCGCGCGCTCGGTATCGTGCCGGTCCGCTACCGGCTCTCGCTGCCCGGCGAGGGCGGCAAGTACGTCGCCGACCCGGAACTGTGGCGCCGGGCCACCGCACTGCTGGCCGATGTGCTGGAGCGCTCCGGGGCGCCGTTCGAGGCGGTCGAGGGCGAGGCCGCGTTCTACGGGCCCAAGATCGACGTGCAGATCGCCGACGGCGCCGGGCGCGAGTTCACCCTCTCCACCGTGCAGATCGACTTCCACCAGCCCGAGCGCTTCAACCTGCACTACATCGGCCAGGACGGCGCCAAGCACCGCCCGGTGATGGTGCACCGCAGCGTGATCGGCAGCGTCGAACGGGTGGTCGCCCATCTGATCGAGCTGTACGGCGGAGCGTTCCCGGCCTGGCTGGCACCGGCCCAGGTGGTGCTGGTGCCGATCTCCGGGGCCGAGGTTCCGCAGGCCGAGCGGTTGCGGCAGCGCTGCCTGGACCTCGGGCTGCGGGCCGAGGTCGCCGGGCCCGAGCACGGCACCCTCGGCGCCCGGATCCGGGAGGCCCGGCTCGTGCCCTACCAGGCGGTGATCGGCGCCAGGGAGGCGGCGGACGACCGGGTCGCGCTGCGGCTACGGGACGGCCGCCGGCTGGAGCCGATGCCGGCCGAGGAGGCCTGGAGCCGGATCGGCGCGCTGGTCGCCGATTGCAGCGCCGAGCTGTGGCGGCACGCTGCGGCCCGGTGAGCCGGGAGCATACGTACGACTAGTGCGGTGAGCGGTGTGTCGGCGGGGCCGGGGGAGGCGGCCGCCCGTCGAATGGGCGCGGCGGGCCGGTCCACGGCCGCCGCCGTCCCCGTGCGTCCCATCGTTCCGGAGGTGTCCATGCGCGGCTCGCGCAGGTTCGTCGCTCCCGTCCTCACCGCCTGTCTCGCCCTCGCCGGTGCCGTCGCAGCGGCCCCGCCGAGCTCGGCCGGGCTCCGCCCGCTGCCGATCCCTGAGGTCCAGTACTGCGCCGCCGTGCTCGGACATCTGCCCGGCGCCGGCGGCGCCTCCCCGGTGCTCGGCCGGGCCTGCTCGTCGGACTCCCGAGCCGACGCGCTCGCCCGGGCCGACGGCCGCACCCGCACGGCCGAGGAGCCGGCCGACCGGACGCTGCTGCTTGAGGAGTTCAAGGACGTCGACTACGGGGGCGGCGTCATCTACTCCTTCTTCGGCGACGCCGGCGGCTGCGACGGCACCGGCTACCACCTGGTCAACTACTTCGACGTGGCGCTGAGCGTCTCCTCGATGAAGGGCTACAACAACTGCAACGCCGTCCACCTCTGGTCGACCCTCAGCGTGGAGAAGACCATGGACCTTCCGGCGGCCCAGCTGGGCGCGAACTTCAACGACGCGGTCCGTGAGCTGCAGGTCTTCCACCGCTGAGGCGTCCGACCGCGATCGCGGCGATGGCCGTGGTCGTCCGTGGACGGCCACGGTCCCGGTAGTCCCGGTAGTCCCGGTGGTCCCGACCGCCCCGTACGGTCAGTAGGACTGCAGCTCGATCAAGTGGCCCTCGGGGTCGCGCAGATGGGCGCTGCGCAGGCCGGGGCCCCATTCGGGGCGGTCGGTGGCCGGGGCGGCCAGGGTGCCACCGTGGGCGAGGCAGAGGGCGAGGGCCGCGTCGACGTCCTCGACCCGCAGGACCAGCATCGCAGGGTCCTGGGCGGGGGCCTCGGGGCGGGCGGGCAGGCCGGTGGTGCCGAGGACGGCGGCCATCGAGGCGCGGTCGAAGAGGGTCAGCACGGCCTGCTCGTCGACGTCCCAGTTGGCGTACGGGCCTTCGGGCGTGCCCTTGACCAGGGTGGCGCCGGTGAGCGTGGGGAGCACGGCGCGGTAGAAGCCGAAGCAGTCGGCGAAGCGGGTGACGAGCAGGCGGGGGTAGAGGGCGTCCACGGGTGAACTCCTGCGCAGAGAATAGTGGGTCGGCGCCCACTATAGGGAGCAACCATAGAATGTCGCCATGGTCTCCGAGCACCCCGAGCTTTCCGAGAACCCCGCCCCGACCGACGCACTGCCGCCGACCCTGGTGGACCTCAGCACCTTCCTGCTGGCCCGGATCGGCCGGACGGCGCGCGGCCGGCTCGCCGAGCAGCTCGCCGAACGCGGGCTGCGGCTCTGGGACATGGCCGTGCTGGCCGCGCTCGCCGACTTCGGGCCGCACGCCCAACGGGACTTGGTGCGGCGACTCGGCATCGACCCGAGCGACCTCGCGAAGGTCGCCGACCAGCTCGGCGCGGCCGGGTACGTCGAACGCACCCGGGACCAGGCGGACCGGCGGCGGGTCTCCGTCTCGGTCACGGACACCGGGCGGGCGCTGTTGTCCGAACTGGAGGCGCAGGCACGGGAGGTTCAGGACGAGGTGCTGGCGCCGCTGTGCCCGGCGGAGCGGCTGCTGCTGCAGGAGCTGCTGCTGAAGGTGAGTCAGGGGCCGGCGTTGCGGCGCGGCCCGGTGTGACCCCGAGGGCGGGCGTGCTCCTCGGGGCCGCGCGTACTCCACGGGCCGCGCGTTTTCCTCAGCCGGAGGCCGTCCCGGGGCGGCGGGCGCCCGCGAACTCGCCCGCCCAGCGCGGGAGGTCGAGCACCTTCTCGAGCCGGGCCACCAGGGTGCCGGTGCGCTCGGCGTGGATCATCGCGCCGTCGCCCGCGTAGATGCCGACGTGGTGCAGCGGAGCGTCCGGGCGGGAGAAGAACAGCAGGTCGCCGGGGGCGAGCGCGTCGCGTTCGACCGGGGCGCTCCGGTTGAACTGGGCCACCGTGTAGTGCCCGAGTTCGACGGTGCCCTGGCTGGCGCGGTACCAGCAGTACAGGGACAGCCCGCTGCAGTCGAAGCCGACCGTGCTCTCGCCCAGGCACACGCCGTTGAGGTAGCCGTTCTCCTCGTCGCAGAAACCGAGGCTCGGGCCCAGCCGGTCGCCGCCGCCCCAGGCGTACGGGATGCCGACCTGCGCCTCGGCGGCGTCGGCGACCCGGCGGCCGAGGGCGGCGGCGGTGAGTGGGTCCGCGGCGGAGCCGGACGAGCCTGCGGCGAGGGCGGACTGGGCCCCGGCGGGTAGGGCGCTGGCGGGTTGGGCCCCGGCGGCGAGGGCCGGAGCGAGTCCCGCGCCGACGGCGAGGGCGAGCATGCGGCGGCGGGCGACTCCGGAGTCCTGGTCGTGGCCGGGCGGTCGGGATTCCATCGGTCGGCTCTCCTGGGCTGGTCGCGGGAATGGGCACGGGCCGCACCAGGATCGCGGTCCGGCGGCATCGTCCGCCATCACCCGTAACGGTGAATCGTGGTCACACGGGCCTTGGCGGGAGCGGGAGTTCACCGGAAAACGGTTTGACGGTCGTTCGGGAGAGGCCAACGATGGGCGCGAACGTTCGGTGACGATCCTCGGAGGCCTCGTGAACAGCGCCGTCAAGCTGGTCCGCAACACCCGGCTGACCCAGGCCGT
The DNA here is from genome assembly GCF_055608425.1 of Kitasatospora sp. NPDC036934. NCBI lineage: Bacteria > Bacillati > Actinomycetota > Actinomycetes > Kitasatosporales > Streptomycetaceae > Kitasatospora > Kitasatospora sp. NPDC036934. Next base: position 167,187 of record NZ_JBVJQR010000001.1, read on the forward strand.
CGACTACGCCTACGCGGCGGTGGTCGACGCCCCGGTGCGCTCGCTCTGGCTGGCCGGGGCCTGCCCGCTGGACGAGGAGGGGCGCACCGTCGCCGTCGGGGACTACGAGGGCCAGGCCCACCAGGTGATGCGCAATCTGATAACCGTGCTGGAGGACGCGGGAGCGGGGGTCACGGACGTTGCCCGGACCACCGTGTACGTGGCCTCCGGCGATCAGGCGGACTTGGTGAAGGTCTGGAACGTGTACCGGGAGTACCTGGGGGCGCATGACGCCCCCAGCACTCTGGTCGGCGTTTCGGTGCTCGGCTACCACGACCAGCTGGTGGAGGTGGAGGCGGTGGCCGTGCTGCCCTGACGGGCCAGGGAGGTCGGGGCTCAGGAGGTCGGGGGCTGGGTCGGTCCTGGGCTCAGGAGGAGGCTGCGGCGAGCAGGGCGTCCAGCTTCCGGTAGCCCTCGACCATGCCGCGCTCCATGCCGCTGGCCAGGATCGCGTCCCGGGCCGCCAGGCTGTCGACCACCGACAGGATGGTGACGCGGGTGCGGCCCTCACCGACGGGTTCGAAGACGGCGGTGTCCAGCGAGACGCCGTCCGGCACGCCCTCGAAGGTGAAGGTCTGGACGAGCCGGGTGGCCGGCCGGACTTCGTGGAAGGAGCCGTAGAAGGCGGCGATCAGTCGGCCCTCGCGATACATGGAGTAGCGGTAGTGGCCGCCGGTGCGGGGCTCCCAGTCGTCGATCTTCATGTCGAGGTCGTCGGGGCCGAGCCACTGGGCGACCAGCTGGGGCTCGATCCAGGCCCGGAACACCCGCTCCTGCGGGGCGTCGAACTCGCGGACGATCCGGATGGCGGGCAGCGTCGGGTCCGCCTCGACGCGGGTCTGGCGACCGGTGGTGGAGGTCATCACGGGGCTCCTTCGGTGTGCCGGGGACGGTCGGGGTGGCTGGAGGCGTCCGGGGCGTGCGGACCGGCCGGCTTCGGTTCCGCGCCGGTGCCGGCCCTGGTGTACGCGCCGGTGTCCGGGCCGGGCTCCGCGCCGACCTCCGGGTCGGCTTCGGTCATGGCCGCGAGGACGGCATCCAGGCGGCCGAAGCGGGCCTCGGACTGGCGGCGGTAGCGCTCGATCCAGCCCGTCATCAAGTCGAACACCTGCGGCTCCAGGTGGCACGGCCGCCGCTGGGCGTCCCGGCTGCGGCTGACCAGTCCGGCCTCCTCCAGCACCTTGAGGTGCTTGGAGACGGCCTGCACGGACATCGCGTAGGACTCCGCCAGTTCGCCCACGGTCGCGTCCCGGACCGAGAGCCGGGCGACGATGTCGCGCCGGGTGGGATCGGCCAGGGCGACGAACGCCCGGGAGAGCTGGTCGACGGCCACCGCGCACCTCTGTTCATCCACAACCGATTGGTTGAGGACAACGCTACTCCGGCCCGTCCCCTTCCTCAACCGTTTGGTTGTGGAAGGGATGGAGGTGGGTTTCGGGTGGAATGTCTCGCTGGAGAAGGAAACCGATCGTTCGGTTTCTGGGTGCTAGTGACCGGCGGCGGCCGTGCTCGTCGACGGGTCTCCGGGGAGATGCGACTTCCGTTCGTCCGGTCGGGATCTGACGGCCCGTGGGAGAGGACATGTGGGATGGGCGGGGAGGGGAGATGGAGCCGGCTGATTCCCCGACAGCGTCTTGTCGCCCGCAGGTGGCCCACAGCTAAGATACGGGGTGTTTGGTTTTGTTTTCCCGGAACTCAGGGCGGGGTGGTTGCGGTGGTACGGCAAGAACGGGCGCTCCGGACCCGTCGGCTGATCCTGGAGGCCGCCGCGTCGGTGTTCGACGAGTTCGGCTACGAGGGCGCCACCATCGGGGAGGTGGTCTCCCGGGCGGGTGTGACGCGAGGTGCGGTGTACTTCCACTTCGCCTCGAAGCGGGATCTCGCGCACGGCGTCGTCGAGGAGCAGTTCGTCCAGGACGGAGTGCCCGAACGCAGCTGCAAACTCCAGGAGTTCGTGGATATCGGGATGGTGGTCGCGCATCTGATGCCGCGTGACCCGCTGCTCAGCGCGGGCGCCCGGCTCACGCTCGGCCAGGACGTGTTCGAGGACCTCGGCGGCGGTGCGATCCCCGGTTGGATCAGCAGGATGGAGGCGCTGCTGGTGGCCGCAGGCGAACGCGGCGAACTGCTGCCGCACGTCGTCCCGGCCGACACGGCATGGCTGATCACCGCGGCCTGGACGGGAGTTCAGATCCAGTCGCAGAAGCTCTCCGCTCGGGCCGACCTGGAACTCCGGGTGTCCGGCCTGTTCCAGCACCTGATGCCGAGCGTCGCGGTGCCCGGGGTGCTGGGCTCGCTGCAGATGGGGCCGGACCGTGGCGCCCAGGTGGTCGCCGAGGTCGCGGCGGCCGGGCGGGCGGAGGAGGGCGGCGACGGCCGGCCGGCGGAGTCGGAGTCGGGGGCCGAGGTCGAGGCGGTCGCGAGCGGGGTCGGCCTGCGCTGACCGGCCCGGCGGGCGAATTGGCGGCGGCGCGGGATCCACAGGGGTCCGACGCCGCCTTCGGTTTGCCCCGGCTTGGTCGCGGTGGGTGACGATTCGCGGGCGGTGGACGCTCTGGGGGGCTGGCTGCTGCCCCGTCTCGTGCCGCCGGGTACCTCGGTCGGGTACCTCGGGCCGCCGCTGGTGCCCAGCCGGCCTGAGGCCGTCCGCGGCCGTCCGCGGCCGAGGGGTCGAATGTCAGTGTGGCTCGCCATGATGGCGGTATGAAGGACGCAGCCACCACGGCCACCACCCCTGCCGCTCCAGCCACTCCTGCCGCTCCCGCAACGTCGGAGGCCTACGCCGACGCCGTCGCCACCGCCGTACGGGCGGCCGCGGCGTACTACGACGACGGCTCCACCCCGCTGGGGGACGACGAGTACGACGCGCTGGTCCGGGCGATCGAGGCCTACGAGCGCGAGCACCCCGACCAGGTGCTGCCGGAGTCGCCCAGCGGCAAGGTGGCCGGCGGCGCGGCCGTCGGCGACGTCCCGCACAGCACCCCGATGCTCTCGCTCGACAACGTCTTCTCGGCCGAGGAGCTGGAGTCCTGGGCCGCCGGGCTGGAGCGCAGACTCGGCCGACCGGTCGCCGCCTGGTGCGTCGAGCCCAAGCTGGACGGCCTCGCCGTCGCCGCCCGCTACCGGGCCGGCCGGCTCACCCAGGTGCTCACCCGCGGCGACGGCCTGGCCGGGGAGGACATCACCCACGCGGTGGACGCCGTGCTCGGCCTGCCCGCCCGGCTGGCCGAACCACTCGACGTCGAACTGCGCGGCGAGGTGCTGCTCACCCACGAACAGTTCGAACAGGCCAACGCGGTCCGCACCGCCCACGGCGCCACCCCGTTCGCCCACCCGCGCAGCGGCGCCGCCGGCACCCTGCGCGCCAAGGACCGCCCCTACCGGGTAGAACTCACCTTCTTCGGCTACGACGCCCACGGCCTGCCCGGACTCGGCCACGCCGAGTTGCTCGCCCGCCTCGCCGAACTCGGCGCGAATACCGCCGCCACCACCCAGGCCGCGCCCCGCCGCTGCGCGACCCTCGCCGAGGCCGAGCAGCGGGTCGAGGAGATCGCCGCCCTGCGCGCCGCGCTGCCGTTCGGCATCGACGGCGTGGTCGTCAAGGCGGACGCGGTCGTGGACCAGGAGCAGGCCGGCTCCGGCTCCCGGGCGCCGCGCTGGGCCGTTGCCCGCAAGCTCCAGGCCCAGCACAAGGTCACCCGGCTGCTCGGGGTGGAGTGGAACGTCGGGCGCACCGGGATCATCGCGCCCCGCGCAGTGCTCGATCCGGTGGTCATCGACGGCGTCACCGTCACCTACGCGACCCTGCACAACCCCGCCGACATCGAGCGCCGCGGGCTGATGATCGGCGACCAGGTGTTCGTCTACCGCGCCGGGGACGTCATCCCGCGGGTGGAGGCGCCGCTGGTCGACGAGCGCACCGGCGTCGAGCAGCCGATCGCCTTCCCCGAGGTCTGCCCGCGCTGCGGCGACGCCATCGACCGGGCCGAGCAGCGCTGGCGCTGCGTGCGGGGCCGGGGCTGCCAGGCCGTCGCCTCGGTGATCTACGCGGCCGGGCGCGACCAGCTCGACATCGAGGGCCTCGGTGGCACCAGGGCCGTCCAACTGGTCGAGTCCGGGCTGGTCGCCGACCTCGCCGACCTCTTCACCCTGACCAAGGAGCAACTGCTCACCCTGGAGCGGATGGGCGAGACCAGCGCCGACAACCTGCTCGCCGCCGTCGAGACCGCCCGCACCCGCCCGCTGAACCGGGTGTTCTGCGCGCTCGGCATCCGCGGCACCGGTCGGACGATGTCCCGCCGGATCGCCGCGCACTTCGGCAGCATGGCCGCGATCCGGGCCGCCGACGCCGAGGCGCTGGCGGGCGTGGACGGCATCGGGGCGGAGAAGGCGGCCGTGATCGTGGCCGAACTCGCCGAGGTGGCGGCGCTGTTGGACCGGCTGACGGAGCAGGGCGTGGGGACGGAGGTCACCGAGCCGGTGGTCGCGGTGGCGGCAGCGGCGGCGGCAGCGGGCCCGGCGGCGGAGCGGACGGCGGCGGAGGGGGCGGCGGCCGGCCCGCTGGCAGGGCAGAGCGTGGTGGTGACCGGCAGCATGACCGGCGCCCTCGCCGACCTCTCCCGCAACGAGATGAACGAGCTGATCGAACGCGCGGGCGGCAAGGCCTCCTCCTCGGTGTCCAAGCGCACCAGCCTGCTGGTCGCGGGCGAGAAGGCGGGCTCCAAGCGTGCCAAGGCGGAGGAGCTCGGGGTGCCGGTCGCCACCCCGGAGGAGTTCGCCGTCCTGGTGGCCGACTTCCTGGGGTGAGGCCGTCGGCCGGAGGCCCGATCATGGTCGCTGCGGGTGCGGTAGGGTGACCGACGCTGAACACGATTGCGAACCAGGGAGGTGAGACCCATTACCGGTATGTCCGAGCGGGTGCTCCCGGAGCGCGGCCGTGCGGGCGCACCGCGCGGATAGCGCGGGCGCGCCGAAGCGGCGTCGGCCCTGGCGGGAGCCCTGACGGAGTCCTCCGTTCTCCTCCTGTCCTGCCCAAGGGGTTCCCTTTGCCGATCTTCGCCTCCGCTGCTCTCCGTTCCTCCGTCGTCTCCCGACTGCGCACCGCCGGTTGTGTGTTCGCCGAGGACGAGGCGCGGATCCTGCTCTCCGCCGCCGCCACACCCGCCGAACTGGCCGTCATGGTCCGAGCCCGCGCCCAGGGTCGGCCGCTCGAGCACGTCGTCGGCTGGGCCGAGTTCGCCGGGCTGCGGATCGCCGTCGACCCCGGCGTGTTCGTGCCGCGCCGGCGCAGCGAGTTCCTGGCCGCCGAGGCCGCCCGACTGGCCGGGCCCGGTGCCGTGGTGGTCGATCTGTGCTGCGGCAGCGGCGCCCTCGGCGCCGCCGTGGCGGCCGGCGCCGGACACCCCGTCGAGCTGTATGCCGCCGACCTGGACCGGTCCGCCGTCCACTGCGCCCGCCGCAACCTCGCCGGCACGGGCGCCCGGGTCTTCGAGGGCGACCTGTTCGACGCGCTGCCCGACGCGCTGCGCGGGCGGGTGGTGGTGCTGATCGCCAACGTCCCGTACGTACCGACCGGCGACCTCGAACTGCTGCCGCCCGAGGCCCGGTTGCACGAGGCGAGGCCCGCGCTGGACGGCGGGGCCGACGGACTGGACGTGCTGCGCCGGGTGGCCGCGGCGGCGCCCGGGTGGCTGGCGGCGGGCGGGGCGCTGCTCTTCGAGACCAGTGAGCGCCAGGCGGCCGCCGCCCTGGCGGTGGCCCGGGCGGCGGGCCTGGCGGCGGAGGTGAGGCGCGAGGAGGAACTGGACGCCACCGTGGTCATGGCGACGAGGAGCTGACCAGTCGGCCGCCCGCGTTCGACGCTGCCGCCGCCCGTGGTCCCCGGTCCCGTGGCGGACCGTCCTGAATGCGCTGTCACGGTCGCGCCGTGACCGATGAGGCGGGTGAGGCGGCACGGCAGGTGCCGCGGTTCGACCGGCAGACCGTCGCGCTGGGTGCCGCGTACCTCGGGTCGGCGGGGGTGGTGGTGCGGATCGGCCAGATGAAGCTGCCGGTGACGTTCGGTGCCGTGGTGGTGGTGCGCACGGGCAACGCGGCGGCCCGGGGGGAGCGCCGCGCCCGGCGCGGGTACCTCGCGGGCGTTCGCCACGCCGCGGCGGGCGGAGGCGTTGCGGCCGGCCCGTAGCCGGTGCCTCCCGTAGCGGGCGCAGCCCGGGCCGGTGCTGGGTCGGGCCCGCCGGGAAGCACCCCGGCGGGCCCGAGCACGGTGTTGCGCCGTCAGACCTGGTAGCGGTTCGGGGCGAGCAGGTGCAGGTGCTCGGCGACCCAGTCGGAGGTGCGCCGCAGCCCCTCGTCCAGGCCCACCAGCGGCTGCCAGCCCGCCAGTTCGCGCGCCTTGCGGTTGTCGGACAGCAGTCGCTCGACCTCGCTGCCGCCCGGGCGCAGCCGGCTCGGGTCGACGACGATCTCGGCGTCCCGGCCGGAGGCGACGATCAGGGCCTTGGCGAGGTCGCCGATGGACACCTCGCTGCCGGTGCCGAGGTTGACGACCTCGCCGAGCGCGCGGTCGGCCCGGGCGACGGCCAGGAAGCCCTCGGCGGTGTCGGTCGCGTAGGTGAAGTCGCGGGTCGGGGTGGTCGAGCCGAGCCTGACCTCCCGTGCACCTGAGTGGAGTTGGGCCAGCACGGTGGGGATCACCGCGCGGGCGGACTGCCGCGGGCCGTAGGTGTTGAACGGGCGGACCACCGCGACCGGCAGCTCGAAGGTGTGCCAGTAGGACAGCGCCATCATGTCCGCGCCGATCTTCGAGGCGGAATAGGGGGACTGCGGCTGGAGCGGGTGCCGCTCGTCGATCGGCGCGGTGATCGCCGTTCCGTAAACCTCGCTGGTGGAGGTGTGGACCAGTCGGGCGCCGTGCCGCAGGCAGGCGGCGGCGACGTTGTGGGTGCCGACGACGTTGGTCTGCACGTACGCCTCGGGCGCCTGGTAGCTGTAGGGGATGCCGATCAGCGCGGCGAGGTGGAAGACGGTGTCGCAGCCGGCGACCGCGTCCAGGACTCGGCCGTAGTCCCGGACGTCACCGGCGTACATCTCCACGGAGGGGTCCGGCTGGGCCAGGTAGCGGGCCAGGTACCCGCGCTCGGCGTACGGCTTGTAGTGCACCAGGGCCCGGACGCGGGCGCCGCGGGCGACCAGCAGGTCGACCAGGGTGCTGCCGATGAAGCCCTCGGCGCCGGTGACGAGGACGCTCCGCCCGCTCCAGTCCTGTGCCACGCCGGGGGTGTCGAAGTCGGTCATGGGGGTTCCTCCGTAGGGTGTTCGGAATCGGCCGGGTGTCGACCGGCCAGGTGTCGATCGGTCGGGAGTCAGTGGACGGACGGGGTGGGGACGGAAGGCTGCTCGGGCTCGGGCGCCGGCGTGCGGCCGATGACGCGTAGCACCTTGGCCGCCAGCAGGTCGGCGGCCCGGGCGTGGTCGCCCGGATCGGCCGCCCGCTCCATCGCGGCCAGTCGGGCCGGGTCGGCGAGCAGCGGCTCCACCAGCGCGGCCAGTCGGTCGCCGGTGCAGTCGCCGTCCGCCAGTAGCAGGCCGGCGCCCGCGTCGGAGAGGACGCGCGCGTTGTGGGTCTGGTGGTCGTGCGGCGCGTGCGGATAGGGCACCAGCACGGCGGGGATCCGGAGGCTGGACAGTTCGGCGACGGTGGCCGCGCCGGAGCGGCACACCATGAGGTCGGCCGCCGCGTAGGCGAGGTCCATCCGGTCCAGGTACGCGACCGCGTGCGCCGTCGGGTTCCCCGCCAGCGCGGCCGTCACCTGCGCCAGCGCGGCCGGGCCGGTTTTGATCAGCAGCCGTCGGTCGGTGCGGTGGCGCCAGCGCGCGGCCAGCTCGACGGCGGCCGCGGTGAGCCGGGCGGCGCCGAGGCTGCCGCCGTTGAAGACCAGCAGCCGCACGTCGTCCGGCACGCCGAAGTGCCGCCGGGCCTCGGCCCGCAGCGCCGCCCGGTCGAGCCGGGCGACGGCGCCGACCAGCGGCATTCCGACGGTCTGCGCCGACCGGCCGGCGGGCAGGTGCTCGCGGGTGCGGTCGAAGGCGAGCGCGATGTGCGGGGTGAGCCGGGCGGCGAAGCGGTTGGCCCGGCCGGGCACCGCGTTCGACTCGTGCACCACGCTGGGCAGCCCGGCCATCCGGGCGCCGACGATCACCGGCGCGCTCGGGTAGCCGCCCATGCCGACCGCCACCTGCGCGCCCTGGGCCCGCAGGATCTCGCGGCAGTCCCGCCCGGAGCGCAGCAGCGCCGCGGGCAGCAGGTAGCGGCGCGGGCCGAGGGAGGCGTCGAAGGGGATCATGTCGACGGTGTGCAGCCGGTAGCCGGCCTGCGGGATCAGGGTGGTCTCCAGCCCGCGCTCGGTGCCCACGAAGGAGATCACCGCCCGGGGGTCGGCCCTGCGCAGCGCCTCGGCCAGCGCGAGGCCGGGGTAGATGTGCCCGCCGGTGCCGCCGGCACCGATCACCACCGACAGGGGGCGGTCGTTCTGGTGGCCGTGAGGGCCGTGTTCTGTCCGCATGCCGTAAACCCTGCTGAGGCCGTCTAAGAGACTTCTCAGAGTCGTTTTGAGAGGGTTGTCCGCATGAGCAACGGGCAGAGGGTGTTGGTCGTCGACGACGATCCCGAGGTGCGCGCCGCGGTCGAGGACGGGCTGACGGTCGAGGGCTACCAGGTGCGCGGCGCCGCCGACGGGCTGGCGGCGCTGAGCGAGGTGGCCGGCTGGCAGCCCGACGCGATGGTGCTGGATCTGCTGATGCCCGTCCTCGACGGTCTGGCGGTCTGCCGCCGACTGCGGGCGCTCGGCGACCGGATCCCGATCCTGGTGCTGACCGCGCGCGACTCGGTGAGCGACCGCGTCGACGGCCTCGACGCGGGTGCCGACGACTACCTGGTCAAGCCCTTCGCCCTGGACGAACTGACCGCCCGGCTGCGCGCCCTGCTGCGGCGCAGCGCTCCGCCGGTCGAGGAGCCCGGCTACCGCTTCGCCGACCTGGAGGTCGACCCGGTCACCCGGACCGGGAACCGGGCCGGGCGGCCGCTGGAGTTCTCGCGCACCGAGTTCGCCCTGCTGGAGGCCCTGCTGCGGCACCCCGGGCAGGTGCTCCCGCGCGAGATGATCATGGAGCGGGTGTGGGGCGCCGACTTCGGCCCGGACTCCAACTCCCTGGCGGTGTACGTCGGGTACCTGCGCCGCAAGCTGGAAGCCGGCGGCGAACCGAGACTGGTGCACACCGTGCACGGGGTCGGCTACCGACTGGACCGGGCCTGAGGTGCGGGCGGACAGCTCCGGGGCGCGGGCAAGGGCGAGGGCGCGGGCGCGGGCGAGGGGAGCGGGCTCGCGGGCGCACGCCCGCTGGCGGCGCCGGCGGCCGCTGCGCACCCGGCTCGCACTCGCCTGCACCGCCGCGGTCGCCGTGGCCACGCTGGGCATCAGCGCGGCCGCGTTCAGCATCGTGCGCTACGAACTGAACCACCAGCTCGACCAGCACCTCACCCAGCAGGCCACCCAGGTGCAGCAGCAGTACCGCAACCAGGGCCCGCAAGTCGTCTACGGCGAGTGCAACTACCTCGCCGCCCCGGCCTGCACGCAGATCGTCTCCGGTGACCCCGCCAAGGCGCCGAACGAGCCGTACCTGCTGCCCGTCACCCAGGCCACCCGGCAGGTCGCCGAGCGGCAGCGGGCCGGCTACTTCACCGACCTGACGATCGGCGGCCACCCGGCCCGGATGCTCACCACGCCGATGATCGCGGCGCCGCCCGGCACCCGGCAGGCCGTCCAGGTCGCGCTGCGCACCGACAGTGTCCAGGAGGCGGTGCGGCAGGCCGCGGAGCTGATGGCGGCCGTCGCGGCGGCCGGTGTGCTGCTGGCCGCCGCGCTCGGGCTCACGGTGGCCCGCACGGCCCTCGCCCCGGTGGCCCGGCTGACCCGCACCGCCGAGCGGATCGCCGCCACCCGGGACGCGGGGCTGCGGATCGAGCTGCCGCCGGGACGCCGTGAGGACGAACTGACCAGACTGGCCAGCAGTTTCAACACCATGCTCGGCGAACTGGAGCAGTCGGTGGCCGCCCAGCGCAGGCTGGTCGCCGATGCCTCGCACGAACTCCGCACCCCGCTGACCGCGCTCCGCACCAACGCCGAACTCCTTTCGCGCGCCGACCGGTTGACCGACAGCCAGCGCGACCGGGCGGCGGCCGCACTGCACCGCCAACTGCGCGAGGTGACCGGGCTGGTGAACGACCTCATCGAACTGGCCCGCGACGAGGAGCCGCTTCCGCTGCTCGAACAGGTCGCGTTCGGCCAGCTCGTCGCCCACTGCGTGGACACCGCCCGCGACCACTGGCCGGGGACCGTCTTCGCCCTGGACGACGACACCGCCGAGCGAACCGTCGCGGGCGTACCGGCCCGACTGGTCCGGCTGTGCTCCAACCTGCTGGACAACGCGGCCAAGTTCAGCCCCCCGGGCGCCGCCGTCGAGGTCCGCCTCGGCCACGGGCACGACCGGCTGGAACTGACCGTCCGCGACCACGGCCCCGGCATCGCCCCCGAAGACCTCCCGTACGTCTTCGACCGCTTCTACCGGGCCTCCGCGGCCCGCGCCCTCCCCGGCTCCGGCCTGGGCCTCGCGATGGCCCGCCAGATCGCCCACGCCCACGGTGCCACCCTCACCGCCGAGTCCGCCCCGGGCGGTGGCGCGCTGTTCCGGCTGCGCCTACCGGCCGGCTCCTGAGGCTGCATGAAGCCGGGATCCTGAGACCGGATGAAGCCGGGGTCCTGGGGCCGTACGAGGTCGGATCCTGAGCCCGAACGAAGCCGGGTCCCGAGACCGTACGAAGGAGGGCCGACCCGGCCACCGCACCCCCGTCGCGGTGGCCGGGGCGACGGCTCAGAGCGCGGCGCCGTACACGTGGTCGACCGGGACGGTGAGCAGCACCCGGCGGTCGGCGACCATCGCCGCGCGGTACTCCGCCCAGTCGGGGTGCTCCCCGGCGGCGCGGCGGTAGTAGTCGACCAGGGCCTCGACCTCCGGCCCGTCCGGGTCGGTGCCCGGGCCGGTGAGGGTGGCGATGCCCTCGGCGGTGGCCCAGGAGCGGCCGTCCGGCCCGGTCACCTCCAGGCTGACCCGCGGGTCCCGGCGGAGGTTCGCGGTCTTCGCCAGGCCATCCCGGGTGGAGATCAGGATGGCGTTCGCGGATCGGTCATAGAACGGCAGAACGGGGGAGAGCTGAGGCCGCCCGTCCGCCTTGATGGTGGCCAGGATGCCGAGGCGGCTCTGTGCGAGCAGGGCGTACGGGTCGTGAGCAGTGGCGGTCATGGGAGCATCATCGGGCCTCACACCGGTGTGAAGGTCAAGGCGCGGCATACGTGTTGCGGCGCCGGCGCCGGATTGACCCCGAAAGATGAGGAATCGCGGAATCGCCGGTGGCGGGCGCCGCCCGGGGTCCGGGGTCGGGAGACGACGGGGTGTGACGAACCGTCACCGAGCACTGATCCGGGCGCTGAGCGCAGCGCCGGTCCGACCCGAGGGAGCACCGCACGATGGCTGCCGACTACCGGCCCCGGGAACTGCTGGAGTTCTCCGACGACCTGCACCACGAGGACGTCCCCGCGTGGTCGGGAGCGCCCCCCGCGTGGGTCGGACCGGGGCGGTGGTCAGGCGGGTTCCGGGGTGCGGACGGCCGCAGCGAGCGCGGCGGCCGTCCGCCGGACATCCTCCTCCGTGGTGCGCCAGTTGCTGAACGCCGCGCGCAGGGCGGGCCGGCCGGCGTAGCGGGTCGGGGTGAGGAAGGCCTGGCCGGAGAGCCGGGCGGCGAGGGCGGTGAGGCGCTCGGGCGTGGGGTCCTCGGCGAGGGTGAAGCAGACGACGTTGAGGCGCACCGGCGCGAGCAGGCGCAGGCCGTCGATCGCGCCGATCGCCTCGCCCAGCGCCTGGGCGCCGGCGGTGCAGCGCTCCACGATCTCCCGGTGCCCGGCCCGGCCGTAGGCGCGCAGGGTGAACCAGGCGGCCAGGGCGCGCAGCCGGTGGGAGTTCTCCGGCGTCAGGTGCACCAGGTCCGGGTGGTCGCCGACCGGGCCGAGGTAGGCGGCGGCGTTCTGGAAGACCCGGGCCTGGAGGTCGCGGCGGCGGGTGAACTGCACGGCGCTGTCGTACGGGACGTTGAGCCACTTGTGCAGGTCCACGCAGACCGAGTCGGCGAGGTCCAGCCCGGCCACCAGCTCCGCGTGCTGCGGGGAGAGCGCGGCGAAGGCGCCGAAGGCGGCGTCCACGTGCAGCCAGAATCCGTAGCGCTCGCGGAGCGCGGCGATCGCCCGGAGGTCGTCGAAGTCGACGGTGTTCACGGTGCCCGCGTTGGCGACCACGACGCACGGGCCGTCGACCTCGGCGAGCGCCCGCTCCAGCGCGGCCACGTCCACCGCCTCCCGGCCGGGCAGGGCGGGGACGGTGGTCAGCGCGGTACGGCCCAGGCCCAGGACGGACAGGGCCTTGGACACGCTGGAGTGCGCGCCGCCCGACAGCACCCGCACCCGGCCCAGCGCGGCGACCCCGTCCTCGGCCACGTCCACCCCGAGCCGTTCGCCCAGCCACTCCCGGGCGATCGCCAGACCGACCGTGTTGGACATGGTGGCGCCGCTGACGAAGGTGCCGCTGTGCACGGGGGAGAGCCCGAACAGCTCGCGCAGCCAGCCGACCGTCTCGCGCTCCAGGTGCTGGCCGGCCGGGTCGAGCGAGGAGTTGGAGTTCTGGTCGGCGGTCGCGGTCAGCCAGTCGCCCACCAGGGCGGCCGGGGTCGCCCCGCCCGTCACGAAGCCGAAGTAGCGCGGCCCGGCACTGGCCGACAGCCTCGGCTCCCAGCGCTCGCCGAACTCCGCCAGGGCCGCCCGCAGTCCGCCGCCGTCCTCGGGCAGCGGCCCGGACGGAGTCGGGTGGCCGGCAGACGGCGGGATCACCGGGCGGTCGTCGAGGCCGGCCAGGAAGCCGACGGCCCGCTGCCGGGCCTCCTCCAGCAGGGCCGGCAACCGGTCGAGGTCGGCGGCGAGTTCAGGGTGCATGGTGGTTCTCCGTTGATCGGTGGTCAGGCCGAGGCTAGTGCCGGCCGGAGCGGGTGTCGCAGGCCAATCCGGTGCCGGTGGCCTGGGCGGGTCGCGGGGAGTGACTCGTTGGTCAAGCGGCGAGCTGGTAGCGGGCCTGGTGGTTGGGCTGGTGCTCTTGGCCCAGATGGAAGGTCCAGTGGCGGTCGAAGTCGCCGTCGGCGAGCATTGCCCGGAGTTTCGGGACGACCTCGCCGCCGACGCGGAGCCGGGCGACATGACGATGCGGTGCCAGGCGCGGCGAGCGAACCGGTCCTCTGCTTCTACGCGCGTGTCCCGCTCGACGGCCTGGAGAGCCCGGCGACACCGAGCGAGGCCCGCGCCTCGGTGTCCGCGCTGCCCGGCCGGATCCGGGAGCTGCCGTACGCGACCTTCGGCGGCGGTCGCTGGTACGTCACGTCGGCGACCTGGAGGTCCTGACCGTCTGGCTCGGGCATCCGGAGTTCCGCATGGTCAAGTGACGACGAGCGCGGTGGAGTTACCGCCGGGGCAGTTCGGCCTCTCGCACCGCCCGGGAGGTCAGGGCATAGAGCGCGCCGAGGCAGGAGAGGGCGCCGCAGCCGACGAAGACCGGGGCCGCGCCCCAGGCGCCGATGGCGGCGCCGACCACGGGGTAGCTGAGCGGGGCGAGGCCGACCATGGTGAGCATCGCCACGGAGGTGACCCGGCCGAGGTAGCGCGGGTCGGCGGTGGTCTGGATCAGGGCGCCGTCCAGACTGCCGAAGACGCCCGCGCTCAGCCCGACCAGTGCGGCGAGCACGGCAGCGGACCACAGGGCGGGGACCAGGCCCAGCGCGGCCGCGCCGACGCTGCCCAGCAGCAGGGTCACGGCCATGGTGACGCCGGCCCGGGGCAGCCGGCCGGCGACGGCGAGCAGGGCGGCGCTGGCGGCGGCACCCGCGCCGAAGCAGGCGACGATCAGGCCGTAGCCGGACGGACCCCAGCCGCGCTCGGCGTTGAGGAGCACCATGCCGACGTTGAGGGTCCCGGTCAGGCCGAGTTCGCAGACCGCCCCGGTGAGGAGCAGCGGGGCGAGCAGGCGGTGGTGGCGGATGTAGCGAAGGCCGTCCGCCAAGTCCGCTCGGGGGCCGGTTGGTTCGGCGGCAGTGCCGGGGTGCGGGGCCGGGTCGAGGGGCTGGATCCGTATCGACAGCAGCAGCGGCAGCGAGAGGGCGAACAGTGCGCCCGCGACGGTGAAGGCGACGGCCGGGCCGCCGAGGCCCATGGCCAGGCCGCCGACCGGCGGGCCGGCGATCTGGCCGAGGCGCACCGCGAGCGAGCGCAGGCCGGTGACCCGGGCGAGCTGGTCCGGGCTGGTGATCCGGGGCGGCAGGGCGCCCACGGCGGGGACGAACAGCGCGTCCACGGCGCCGAAGACCAGCGCGACCGCCACCAGCAGCCACAGGGCGGGCGCCGTCAGTGCGATGCCGACGGCCACCGCCAGGATGAGGAGGCAGCGCAGCGCATCGCTGCCGAGAATCACCCGCCGGGGGTCGAACCGGTCGGCCACCACACCCCCGCCGAGCATCAGTAACGCTCGCGGGAGCGCGCCGGAGGCCATGACGAGTCCGACCTCGGCCGGACCGGCGACCTTCTGGGCGGACCAGCCCAGGGCGACGAAGTACACGCTGTCGCCGATGAGGGAGACCGTGTAGGCAGTGAGCCAGCGCAGCACGATGCCGTCCCGGTGAGCCGGGTGAGCGGCGCGTTCGGGCAGGAGCGTCTCTTGGGCGGCCATGGTTCGCTCCAGTGAGTCGGAAGCCGGCTGAGTCATGGCCGGAAGGGAAAGCCGTAGACGTGCACGGACACGTGCTCGCGGCCCTCGGTGTCGCCGGCCGCCTTGGCAGCCTTGCCGCGCTCACGCCAGCGTCGGGCCAGTGCCTGAAGCTCTCCGCTCATCTCGGCGAGTTCGATCGGGGTGAGGTCCAGCAGCCACTCGGAGGTGAACGCGGCGTCCGTCCACTTTGCGCCCCAGGCTGCGCTCTGGTCCAGGTAGGTGCGGTACTGGGCGGCCCGGCTGTCCACCAGTCCCCGGGTGACCGCGCCGACCGCGGCCGCACCCTCCGGCGTGCCGGTCAGATCGGACTCGCGGAAGCCCCAGCCCTCCTCGGAGGAGACCTGCCACCACCGCTCCCGCCCGTCGGAGCTCTGCCCGGTCGCCACGGTGACGAAGCCGTGCTCGGCGAGCTTGCGCAGGTGGTAGCTGACCAGCGACGGTGCCTGGTCGACCTGCTCGGCGAGCCGGGAGGCGGTGGCGGTGCCGGCGGCGTAGAGCAGCCGGTAGAGCTGCATGCGCAGCGGGTTGGTGAAGGCCTTGAGTCGGGAGAGGTCGGTGATCCGCTCCGTCTCGGCGTGCTGCGGGGGGGTCGGCTGGTCCATGGCTCTACGGTAGGTCCGAAAGAAAAGTTGCGCAATGAAAACTGCGCAAGGAAACTTTCTGATCTCTCCGGGTGTGTGACCGGACGTGCTGCCCAAGGCCGCCGTGAGTAGCGCGCAGGCCGCTCTCAACTGCGAGCCCGGCGCCTACCGGATCGACGTCCTCGGCAAGCCCCTGAACTGGAGCGCGCCGTTCCTGGCCGACGACGGCATCCGCCTGCGCGAATCCACGTTCTTCAGGGTTTTCGTGCGGGGCCCTCCGCGCCCCTGCTCCGGCCCCCGGCGCCGCACCCGCACCGCGCCACCAAGAGGCGGACGGACGTCAGCGGGGCAGGGTCGGGACGGCGCCGCACTCGACGTGTTCGACGTGGACGCCGGGCAGGCTGCGGGACCAGCCGGTGGCGACGGGGGTGAGCCGGGCGCGGGGGAGTGGCGTGGTGCCGAGGCCGATCGGGAAGTGGGTCCGGTTGTCGCGGGTGCGGTAGGGCTGGGGCCAGGCGTGAAGGCGGGTGGCGCCGGCTTCTTCGAGCGCGCTGAGCAGGGCGCGCAGGCGGCCGCGGGCGGGGCCGACGGAGTCCGGGTCGGCGGTGACCACGGCCCAAGCTGCGTGCCGGCGGTGCAGTGGGGGTGGGGTGAGCAGGGCGGGCCACGGGTCGGGGCTCGTGGTGGTGAGCTCCCAGGCACGGTAGAGCTCTTCGGTGAGCAGGTCGCGGGTGTCCGGGCCGACCTGGGTGGTGCAGCTGCGGACGGGGGCGGAGGGGGTGAGGACGGTCAGCGGGGCCGGCTGCTGATCGCCGAACTCGCCGGTGAGGCTGACGGGTTGGCGCCAGTCCCAGGAGGCCCAGGTCGCGGTGAAGCGCTGGAACAGATCGTCCCCGGCGGCGGTGTCGGGGGCAGTGTCGGGGGCGGTGTCGGAGGCGTCGAGGACGGTCCGGGCGGCGAGCACCGACCAGGCAAGCGACGGCAGTTGGCCGAAGGGCGCGCCGTCCAGGCCGCGCGCTCGGGCCCAGGACTTGACCTGCCGGGCCAGCCGGACGAAGCGGGCGTGCCGCTCCCCGGGCGTCGAGTCCCCGAGCGTGGAGTCCCCGAGCGTCGAGAGGATCGCCTCGGCGTCCGTGACGGCGCTCAGTGCGATGGCCGCCGCCTCGCTCAACTCGGCGCGTCGGGGCACCGCTTGGGCGGGGTCGAGGGTGCCGGTGAACACCACGACGAGGTCGACCGTCAGCCCGTCCGCCTCGAACCGCAGCCCCGGCACCCGGGCGCCGCGCACCTCGCGCAGTCGGCGGGCCTGCGGCAGGGCGGCCGCGACCCGGGCCAGCACCCCGGGCAGGTCGGCCGGGCCGGGCAGGGCCGCCACCAAGTCCAGGTCGCTGCCGTCCAGTTGGCAGCCCAAGCGGCGTGAGCCGACGGTGTGCACCACCCCCTCCGGCAGGGTCGAGGCGACCAGCCTGGCCAACTCGGCGGCGCGGGCGGTACGTTCGGCCGGCTCGGGTCGCAGCGGCGCCGGAGGCTCCTCCGGTAGCTCCCGCACCTCGCCCGTTCCCAGGGTGACCACCGCACGCGGGCGCATCGGCTCGTCGCCCCGCCGGGAGAGCACCACCAGCTCGCCGACCCGGGCGACCAGGCCGCTCAGCCGGGCGGCGCAGTCGGCGGCCACCCGCTGGGGGTCGTCGCTGCGCCCGAGGCTCAGGTGCGGGGTGTAGCCCTCGGCGAGGCCGCGGCCGCGGCAGCGGGGGAAGCGGCGTTCCAGGGCGTGCCGCAGTGCGGCCCAGGGTTCGGGCGTGGCGGCGGCCGGGTCCAGCCAGATGGTGGCGTCCTCGCGGTGGCCGAAGGTGTGGACGCCTTCCAGCCGGGCGGTGAACGGCGCGACCTCGGCGGCGGCCGCGCCGAGCAGCGGCAGGGCGCGGTCGAACTCGGACTCCGGCACGAAGCCGAACAGCAGGTTGACGTGCGGGGGCCAGCGGTGCAGCTGGGGGTCGTAGGCGGCGCGCAGCCGCTGGATCGGTGGCCACAGCTCCTCGGGCGGCAGCCAGGCGACGGCGGTGCGGGCGGTGGGCGCGGCATCGAGGGTCCGCGGGGCGTGGGCGCCGCCGAGGGCGAGGTCGACGGCCAGGCCGTAGTGGTCGGAGGGGTGGAGGCCGTCGGTGGTCGGCTGGTCGCCGAGCAGGACGGCGGCGGTGGCGCGGGCCCGGTCGGAGCGGTTCAGGACGCGGTCGATCCGGCCGGGCCGGCCGGTGAGCGAGGAGACGGCGGCGAGCGGGTTGACCGTCGGGTCGAAGGTGGGGGTGTCGTCGGCCGGGCCGTGCACCTCGCTCCAGGCGTCGCGCAGTCCGAGGGCGGCGGCGGGGCCGGCCGGCCCGGAGCGGGCGTCGTTGAAGTCGCCGAGCAGCAGCAGTTCGCCCTCGACGCCGGCCAGTCCCTCGGCCAGCCGGGCGAGTTCGGCCTGCCGACGGGCGGGGCCGTCCGTCGAGTGGTCGCTGCTCAGGTGGACGGCGGCGACGGTGAGCGGCGTGTTGTCGGCGGTCCGGAGGGTGACGGCGGTGACGGCCTTGTGCGGGCCCAGCACGTGCAGGCCGGCTTCCAGCACCGGGAGGCGGCTGAGCAGCAGCAGGCCGTACTCGGGCACGTCGCGGCCGGCCGGGTCGGCGCCGAGGGTGTAGCCCTCGCGGACCCAGGGCTGGGCCAGGAGCTGGACGACCAGGGTCGGCTCGACCTCCTCGAGCGCGATGACGTCGGCGTCGGCGGCCGCCAGCTCGGCGAGCAGCAGTGGCCGGCGTCGGGCCGTGTCGATCCGGTCGCCGTCGTAGCGGTCCCAGAGGGTGTTCCAGGTGACCACGCGCAGGGTGTCCCCGCCGGTGGCGGTGGTGTCGGCCGCACCGGGCCCCCAGCCGACGTCCGGCCGCCAGGCGTACGGGGTGGTGGCGGTGAAGAAGGGCGAGGGCAGTCGGCGCGGTTCGGTGCGGTGCCCGGCCGTGGTGGTGTCCAGGAGGTCCACGCCGGTGGTGCGGTCCCACACCACGACGCCGTCGGCCTCGACCCAGCGCACCCGGTGCCAGGGGATCTCGCCGGAGGCGGTGAAGGCCTCCAGTGGGACGCGCTTGGTGCGGTCGTCGCGCTGGCGCACGCCCAGGGTGAACCGGGCCGGGTCGAAGCGGGCGTCCCAGCGGATGCGCTGGCAGATCTGCTCGATGGGCCGCATCACTCCTCCTCGGAGTCGAGCATGCCCGCCGTGTCCTCCACGGTGCCACCCGGGCCGACGTACCAGGTGCGGTGCGCCTGGCCGGGGTGGGGCGGGCGGTAGCGGTGCACTTGGGCGGTGAGCACCTCGGGCGGTACCGGGTGCGGGCGGACGGCGTTGCGGCGCAGCAGCTCCGGCTCGCCGACCAGCAGCACCACCTGGGTGAGCAGGGCGTCACGGCGCCGGGCGATGGCATGGACGTGGGAGCGCTGCTCGGGGTTGAGCGAGGTGGCGTCCCAGACCACGGTGGCGGCGGGGTCGGCCAGGGCGGTGTCCAGCCGGGCCAGGCCGGTGCGCAGCACCTCGGGGTTGTTGCGCTGGTCGGCGCGGGAGCCGTTGGCGGCGCGCAGGTCGTCCAGGCTGATCCGGGCGGAGACGCCGGACAGGGTGGCGGCGAAGGTGCTCTTGCCGCTGCCGGACGGGCCGCTCAGGTGGACCAGCCGGGGGAAGCGGCCGTCCCGCCAGCGCCAGGTGGCGGCGACGGCCTCCTCGACGGTGCTGATCCGGCCGAGTGCGTACGCCTCGCGGGCCTGGGCCCAGCAGCGGTCGGCGGCGACGGGGTCGAGGTCGGCGATGGCTTCGCGCAGGCCGGTGCGCAGCCAGGCCAGCGGGTCGGCTTCGAGCAGTCCGGCGTCCTCGGCGTGCAGGGCGGACCAGGCGACCTGTTCGCGCTCGGCCCGCCCGGGGGCGGCGGCCGCGGCCACCGCGTGCAGCACGCCGAGGTCGGCGGCGCCGGCGAGCCGGACCAGTCCGGCGCGGCGCTCCTCGTCCGGGTACGGCTGGTGGAGGCCGGGGTGGAGGCCGACCAGGTCGGCGACCCGGCGGGCCAGCGGCAGGCCGAGCCGGTCGGCGAGTCGGGGTGCGAGCTGAGGTGCGGGCGGGGGTGCGGGCTGGGGCGCCAGCGGGTCCCGGGGGGTGGTGCGCAGCGCGGCGGCGAGGACGCCGGCCAGCCGGGCGTCGCCGGTGCGGCCGAGTTCGTCCAGCCGCGCCGAGACCTCGGCCAACTCCTCCGGTCTGGCGTCGAGTTCGTCCGCACTCAGGCCCAGGGCTCCGGCCAGCAGCGGGAGGTCCGTCGATCGGCCCGAACGGACGTCCCAGAGCGCGGCGTTGGGGCCGAGACCGTTCTCCACCACGGCGGCGTGCATCCAGTGGGTGTCGGTGCGGACGTGCTGAGGGCGGACCCACTTGGCGATCCGCTCGCCGAACTCGGCCCGGGGGAAGCCCCGGACGGTCCGTACGACGTAGCCCTCCTGCCGGTCGAGGTCCAACCGCAGGGCGCGCAGGGCCCGTTCGTCGTAGCGGCCGCGCCAGAGCACCCGGGGTGCGGGGACGCCGAGGCGGCGCAGGAAGCGGACGGTGTCGTCCCAGCCCAGGCAGTGGTCCTGGTCCGTCCAGACCGAGAAGCCGTAGAACCAGCTGTCCAGGGCGGTGTACGGGATGGAGTGACGGGCGAACAGGTTCTCGCCGCAGATCCGCCAGCCGGCCGGGATCCGGGCGCCGATCCGGTGCTGCAGGCCCTTGACCCAGGCCCGGGACGGGTGGTGGGCGGAGTCCAGCGATCGGGCGTGCAGGCCGTCGGCGTAGAGCGTGGTGTTCTCGCCGTCCAGCTTCTCGGTGACGACGACCTCGGCCCCGGCCAGGCCGGAGACGTCCCCGGTCCGTACGTCGTCCGCCGCCGCCCCCGGCGACCAGGGGAGATGCGGCGTCCGGGGGTAGTGCACGCGCATGTCAGGCTCCCTGGACGTCCTTGATCCGGCGGACACTGTAGGAGCCGGTGAACGGGCCTGGCCATCGATTAACGGAGAGGGGGCGGGTTCAGTCGATTCGGTGCTCGCGCCAGAACGGGGTCAGGTCGACGCGGGTCGCGGCCTGGGCGGCGGCCTTGAACTCGGCGGTGGTGGAGACGCCGTACCAGTGCGCCCGGGCGTAGTCGTGCAGCAGGGCGGACATCGTCTCCGGGCCGATCAGGCGGCGTAGTTCGTGCAGGGCGCAGGAGCCGCGGTCGTAGATGACGGCCTCGTAGCGGTCGGGGTGGGTGTCCCAGTAGCTCATCGGGCCGGTGAGGCGCTCGTCGGCGCTCTGGAAGGGGGTGGCGGCGGTGCATCCTTCCTTGGTCCTGCCCAGTTCCACGTCCATGGCGTACTCGGCGAAGGACTCGTCCAGCCAGGGGGCGTGGTACTGGTCGTCGCCGACGATGCCGTACCACCACTGGTGTGCCAGTTCGTGGACCACCGCGGAGGGGCGGATACGGTCCAGGACGAGCCCCGGGTACTCCATGCCGCCGAACTCGAAGGCGTCGTCGAGGACCGTCGCGATGTCTCCGTACGGGTAGGCGCCGTAGCGGGCGGAGTGGTCGTCGATGGTGTGCAGGGAGAGGTCCAGCATCGCGCGGGCGTCGTCCGCGGTGACGTTGGCGACGGAGTAGACGGAGACCCGGACGCCGTCCGCGGAGCGGCCCTCGACCCGGTGGAACGGCC
Organism: Kitasatospora sp. NPDC036934; assembly: GCF_055608425.1. NCBI lineage: Bacteria > Bacillati > Actinomycetota > Actinomycetes > Kitasatosporales > Streptomycetaceae > Kitasatospora > Kitasatospora sp. NPDC036934. The sequence continues at coordinate 188,450 of NZ_JBVJQR010000001.1, forward strand.
CTGCGGCCCAGGCGAATTCGCGGACCTTCCGGGCGCCGATCCGGGTGCTGGTGCGGCCCGGCTCGCCGGGGGTGTCGACGGCCGTGCCGGTGGCGGGGACCAGCACGTCGGTGGGGTGGTCCAGGGTGACGGCGAAGTCGGAGGCGAGGCCGTAGAAGGACTCGCCGAGCCGGCTGTACGGGTCCAGGTGCCAGCCCGCCTCGTCGCGGACGGCGAGGACGGGCAGGGCGTTGCCGACGAAGCTGTAGGCGCCGTCCCGGCCGAACCGGTCGATGCCGTCCGGGACGTCGATGGCGAGGTCGAACTCGACCGTGGCGGTGGCGCCTTGGGCCAGCGGACGGGCCAGTGGCACGCGCAGGGCGGTGCAGTCGACCTCGGGGGAGCCGTCCAGCCCGGTGATCCGGACGGACGGGGTCGCGCAGCCGCCGCGGAAGTTGTCCCAGAGTCGCAGGTACAGCTCCTGGAGGGGGTCGGGCGAGGTGTTGGTGAAGGTGATCCGCTCGTGGCCGCGCCAGTGGGCGCCGGTGGCGTCACTGCGCAGGTCGACGGTGTAGACGGGGGCGTCGGGGGTGCGGGCCGGGTCGGCGGCGGCGAGGCCGGGCGGCGCCGGGATCACCGGAGCGGCCGGGGCCGCCGCTACCGGGGCGGCGGCCACCGACAGGAGCACGGCGAGCACGGCGAAGAGCGGGAGGGGGCGTCGCACGCCGTGAACTCCTGTCGGTGGCAGGGCGGTTGGGGTCGGGGTGGAGCAGTGGGGTCAGCCGCGGTGCCGGGCCAGCACCCGCTGGACCGCCCGGTCGACGGCGGGCAGCGCGGTGGCGAGGTCGGTGTAGACCACGTCCTCGACCGTCGCCACCGTGTGCAGGCCCTGGACCAGGAAGGTGTACTCCCGGCCGCGCTCCAGCAGCAGCACGATGGGCTTGCCGAAGGCGCTGGCCCAGCCGATCTCGATGTGGGTGCCGGGTGAGGCCGGGGAGCCGGGCAGGGCGACGAACACTTCGGCCTTGCGGATCTCGTCCTGGTCGAGCGCGGTGCACTGCTCGGGCCGCATCAGCTCGGCGCCCCAGGCCTCCCGCCGGTGGGCGTTGTGGACGGCGATGTCCTGGGCCTCGAAGTGCTTGATCAGCAGGTCGAAGGGGGCTCGGGCGTCGGCCGGCATCTCGCCGGTGGCCGGGTCGAGCAACTGGATGAAGGGGCCGGCCAGGAAGAGGGAGCGCGGGGTGGCGCCGGTGGGTCGGGTCATGGCGTTCAGTCCTTCAGGAAGCACTGGATGTAGGCGTCGCCGCTGGTGCCGTAGGTGTACTCGGTGGTGTCGTACGCGGTGTACTGGTGGCGCTCCACCCGGATCCGGCGGAAGTGCGGGGTGTACTGCCAGCGCAGTTCGGGCTTGGTGCTGAAGAACGGGATGAACACGCCGCCGGGGCGCAGCACCCGGACCACCTCGGGCATGGTGCGGGCCCACAGCTCGGTGTCGGTCCACACCTCCATGTCCAGGGCGGGGTCGAAGAACATGCCGTCGACGCTCTCCGAGGGCAGCTCGAAGATCCGGCGGAAGAAGTCGCCGCGCTCGATGGCCAGGTTGGCGGGCAGCTCGGGGTGCTGGGCCCGGAACAACTCCTCGACCTCGTCGAAGAGTTCGAGCACGGTGTGGCTGCGGGTGCCCGGGTTCCCGGCGATCCGCAGGGCGGACAGCCCGAGGCCGAGGCCGACCTCGTAGAAGTCCTGCCCGTACTCGCACAGCAGGTCGGCGCTGGCCCACATCAGGTCGCGCTCCCAGGCCTGCATGGCCTGCTCGCCGCCGATGCTGAGGGTCACCTCGCCGTGCTGCTCGATGAGTCGGATCTCCGGCTTGCCGGTGGGGGAGGCGGGAGTGGCGGGGGTGGTAGGCGTGGTGGGGGTGGTAGGCGTGGCGGGGGTGGTGGTCATGGCACTGTCCTCGGGTCGGGGGTCAGCGGGGCAGTACGCCGAAGTGGCGCCGGGCCGTGGAGACGGCGAGGTCCTGGACGGCGAAGACGGTGAAGTAGTACGCCTGCGGGGCGGTGTCCGGGGCGAAGCGGATCCGGAAGCCGACGTCCTGCGGCTGGCCGCCGACCGCCCGCACCTTCGCCAATTCCGGCTCGACGGTGGCCTCCTCGCGCAGGTAGCTCGGGACGAACAGGCCGAGCCGGACCGGCCCGCCGCGAGGGGCGGTGAGGACGGCGCGCACCTCCAGCACCTCGCCCTGCCGGACCTCGTCCGCGCCGTACGCGAGCAGGGCGGGCGCCTCGGGCAGCCGGAAGGTGACGTCCCCGCAGCGCATGCAGACCGCGCAGGTGGTGTCGAGCACGTTCGGCAGCAGGCCGCGCCGGGTGAACTCCTGGGAGGGCCGGCCGCAGTGGCAGGTCACCTCGCGGACCTCGGGATCGAGCGAGCTGCGGTCGCCGAAGTGCGCCGGGTAGTTCATCAGCTCGTCCTCGGGGTTCGCCGCGACCTGCCCGGCGATCACGTGGTCGAGCGACTGGAGGTCGGCGGTGAGCGAGCTGCGGACCTCCTCGGCGGACTGGTCGGCGAGGTGCGTCGGGCGCGCCACCCAGAGGTCCACCTTGCGGGCCAGTTTGGTCAGGCGCGGCCGCAACGCGTGGTTGTGCGGCAGCAGTTCGGAGCCGAGTAGGGCGGTCAGCCGGCGCCCGACCGTGAGCAGCAGCGGATCGGGGCGGTGCTCGGCGAAGGCGGGCGGGGCTGCCGCCGGTGCCCGGTCCGGGAGCCCGAAGCGCAGAAAGGCCGGGTACGGGTGCGAGCCGGCCAGGCTGGCGTTCAGGGTGTCCACGGTGTCGCCGCCGACCAGCGCCGAACGCATCCAGGCGACGTTCTCCGGCCGGTCGGAATCGTGCACCGAGACCGCCGCGACGACGGTACGGGCCGGGCCGTCCAGTGCGTTGAGCAGCAGTTGGTACTTGGGGTCGTAGAGCGCGAGATCGGCCAGCGGCCCGCTGTTGCAGGCGCTCAGCACCACCTCCACGGCCGGCACCCGGTACAGCGGGACGAGCTTGTCCTCCGGCTTGTAGCAGGGCAGTCCGTACGCGCAGCGCGGGCCCAGCAGGCCGGGCCGGGCGGGCGCGGCCGGGTTGAGGCCGCAGATGGTGAACTCGCCCAGGTTGACGCTGTCGTCCTTGCCGTGGCCCTGGAAGGCGACCTTGCGCCAGCGGCTGCCGAGGATCGCGGACTGGATGTCCACCCGCTCGAAGTCCCGGTCGTCGAAGACCTGCACTCCGGGCAGGTGCGGCGGCCGGTCGGTGTCGGTGAACAGGCCCAGCGCCGCCACCTCCTGGTCCGGAACGGCGTACTGCTTGGCGATGCTCCAGGCCAGTGAGGCGGCGTCGCGCCCGCTGAGCAGGGTCAGCGCGTGGGTGCGGGTGCGGTAGGTGGCCAGCAGCAGCGAGCGCACCGGGTCGAGGGTGAGTCGGTCGTAGCAGCCGACCAGCAGCAGCCCGCCCGGGTGGTCGCGCAGGAAGGCCGGGGCGTCGGCGAGCTGCTCCTCGGCCAGCCAGTTGTCGGCGAGCGGGCGAACCAGGTCGGCGAGGCCGTCCGGGAGCTGCTCCGCGCCGAGAAGGACTCCGTGGTCGAGGGCGCGGGGGTGCTGGAGCGCCGTGTAGAGGCGGGCAGCGAGTTCGACGCTCTGCGCGAGGTCGTCCCGGCCCTCGACCGGGACGGGGACCTGCGCATCGTCGGGTACGTCGCGGAACTCCAGGAACTCGAGGAACTCCTTGACGGCGGTGGGGAACTGGGCGAACTTGACCGGCCGGAACAGCGGGCCTGCGGACTTCATCGTCGGTGACCTCGGTGACCTCGGGGACGGGCGGGGAGGGTGGCTCGCATGGTCAGGTGGTGCGCTCCGGCTCGGGGGCGGCTCCCACCGGTGCGGGTGCGTCGGCGTCGGCCCCGGCGGTGGTGGCGGTGGTGGCGGTCGTGCGGGAGAGCAGCGGGCGGCAGGCGAAGGCCAGGACGGCCGCCGCCAGCGCCGTGCCGAAGGCGACCGCGAACACCCCGCGCGGCCCGAGTGGCTCCACCAGTAGCCCTCCGGTCTGCTGGCCCGCCGCGTCGCCCAGCACTGTGGCCAGTGAGGCCCAGGTGAAGGCCTCCGCCAGCGAACGGCCGTCCGCCACCGCGCCGACCAGGGTCATCTCGACCGCCGACACCAGCGCGATCGGCGCGCCGCCGACCGCCAGCGCCAGCGCCAGGAGCGGCTGGGAGGTGGCGGCCAGGGTCAGACCGGTGCCCAGTGCGTACGCCAGCACCAGGCGCGGGAAGCGCACCGGCGCCGGGACGTCGGACTGGGAGCGGCCCAGCCAGACGGCGCCCAGCGCACTGCCCACGCCCCAGCAGGCGTAGACCGCGCCGGTGCCGCCGGGGGACCCGTGGGCGGAGACGAAGGCCGGGATGGCCAGGGTGAGCAGCCCGATCGGCACCGCGCAGGCCGCCATCACGGCGGTCAGCGCCAGCATGGCCGGGCTGCGCAGCGGGCCGAGCAGGTCGCGGCGCCCGGTGGAGGGCGCGGGGTCCGTCCCGCTGGGCAGCCGGACCAGGGCCAGGCCGAGCGCGCCGGTGCCGCCGAGCGCCGCCACGACGGTCAACGCCAGCGCGGCGGATCCGGCCAGCATCAGCGCGGCCAGCATCAGTGGCGCCCCGATCACCAGCACCTCGGCGAGGACCGCCTCCCACAGGTAGGCGGTGTCCCGCTCGGTGTCGGCCAGCGGGAGGCGGGCCCAGAGCGAGCGCATGCAGGCGTTGGCGGGCGGCAGGGCGATCCCGGCCAGGGCGACGACGACCAGCTGGGCCCAACTGCCCGGCCTGGTGGCCCAGGCGAACGCGGTGAGGGCCGTCGGGTAGAGCAGGCCGGTGGCGAGCAGTACGGGCCGGCGCCCGGTGCGGTCCAGCCGCCGGGCGACCAGCGGACCGCCGGCCGCCATCCCGGCGGTGTACAGCGCGCTGGTCAGCCCGGCCTGGGCGAAACTGCCGCCCTGCTCGCGCACCACCAGGACGGTGGCCAGCGACATCAGGTAGACCGGTAGCCGGGACACCACGCTCCACCCGGCCACGGCCGGGACGTGGGGGCGGTGCAGCAGGGCGCCGAGGCGGCGGGCCAGGGTGTCGCCCGCCGGGGCCGGCGGGCTCGGCGGGGTGGGAGCGGGTGCGGTCCCGTCGGTCGGAGTGTCGCTCACCGGGCGCCTTCCATCGCCGGGCTCCCGGCTGCGCCGCCGCCCGGGACCGCGTCGCCGTCGGCTGTGCCGCTCCGGGCCGGGCCCTCGGCCGTAGCGCCCTCGGCCGCCGGGCCGTCCGTCGCCGGGCCGTCCGTCGCCGGGCCGAGCTCGATGGTGAACGCGCCGAGCACCTCGCGCATCCGCCGTTCCACCTCCTCGATCGAGGCGCCGACCACATGGACGTACCCCGAGGCGTTGTGTGAGGCCCGCCGGGCGGACACCGCGTCGCCGACACCCACCTTGAGAACGGCCTCGACCACCCCGGGGACACGCAGCAGTTCCTCCGTCGGAGTGATCCGCCGGACCGTCCCGGAGCCCGGTAGCGGCAGCAGGAGGTCCCCGGCGCACTGGCGGCGGCGGTACTCGAGGGCCGGGCGGATGCCCCGGTAGACGTCCAGGGTGGCGCCGAAGACGTCGAAGCCGTACGCGTGCCCGTGGTTGGCCGGGATCTCGCAGCCGGCCAGCCGCAGGCCGATCTCCCCGGCGTAGAGCCGGCCGTCGATCAGGAAGAACTCCATGTGCGCGTATCCGTGGTCGATGCCCATGCCGGTGACGATCCGCTGCACCAGGGCGCGCAGGTCGACCGGCGGGGCCTCGTCCGTGCCGACGCTGATGTTGGCGTTCATCGCGCCGTCCACGATGTCCAGCGGGCGGCAGGGCATGGCGCTCGGCCAGGCGTCCAGCACCTCGCCCCGGTGGATGATCGCGCAGACCTCCCACTCGGTGCCCCTGAGGAACTGCTCGACCATCCAGTCCCGGGAGGTGAGGTCGATGCCGACCAGTGACCCGGGGCCGTCCAGCCGGTGGGTGTCCACGCAGGCGAAGGAGTCCACCGGCTTGAGCACCAGCGGCCAGCCGTGCGCGGTGGCGAACCGGTTGATCTCGGCGGCCGTCCGGACCCGCGTGAACTCGGCGGTTCGCAGGCCAAGTTCACGGAAGCGCTGCTTCATCTCGGCCTTGTCGCGCACCCAGGTGACCTGCCGGCTGCTCAGGTGCGGCAGCCCGGCCAGCTCGGCGAAGCGGTGGGCGAGGGCCTGGCGGGGCTCGCTCGGGTTGCAGAAGGTGGTCGGCGCTACGGGCAGTCCGTCCGCCCACGCGCGGTAGCGCGCCGCCTCCCGGGCCAGGGGCACGTCGGCGCGCACCCAGAAGGCGGGCAGGTGCGCGGTGCGGCGCAGGTGGTCCTCGGAGAGGTCGCCGCGCAGCTCCTCGAAGCGGAGCAGCACCAGGTGCTCCGGGAGGGTGCGGGCCGCGTACCGGGTGAAGGAGGACGGCCGGTCGTCCACCAGGAGCAGTACCGGCGCCTCGGACGGGGCGCCGCGTGCGGAGGGTGCTGCGGTCGCGGGGTTCGCGGGGTTCGTGTTCACACCGCCTCCAGCACGCGCCGGATCGCCTTGACCGCCACGGCCTGCTGCTCCTGCGGCAGTTCGGGGGACAGCGGCACGCACAGGGTGCGCTCCAGCAGGTCGCGGGTGCGGGCGAAGCCGTCCTGGCTGAGCGCCAGCGGCCGGCCCTCGGGGGCGAGGTTCCACGGGAAGCCGTCGGCGTACAGCGAGCGGCGGCCGGTCAGCACCGGGTGCTCGGGCAGCAGGTACTTGCCCAGCGTCCAGTTGGCGATGCCCTCGGCGGTGAGGGCGGCCACCGCGGCGTCGCGCAGTTCGCGGGACTCGCAGCGGAACCGCAGGCTGACCTTGACGTCGCCCCGGGCGCGCGGGAGCACCTGGAGGTCGGTGCGGTTGGGCAGGGCCTCCATCGCCAGGCCGTACATCCGCTCCAGGCCGGCCAGCACCTCGTCCAGGTGCCGGAACTGCTGGCACTGGATCGCGGCGACCTCCTCGCTGGTGACGAAGTTCTCGCCGTAGTAGGCGTCCTGGTCCCAGGTCGGGTAGCGGCCGGGAACGCGCGCCGAGCCGTGGTCGTGGTAGCAGCGCATCGCCGCCCAGGCCTGCTCGTCGTGGCTGACCACCAGCCCGCCCTCGCCGGAGGTGAGCACCTTGTTGTGGTGGAAGCTGTACACCCCGGCGTAGCCCGCCGTGCCGGCCTCCCGGCCGTCGGGGAAGCGCCCGCCGAGGGTCTGCGCGCAGTCCTCGATGACGTACGGCACGTTCTCGGGAAGGGCGGCGACCGAGCCCTCCATGTGGGCCACGACGACCCGCCGGGCGTCCGCCGGGAGGAGGGTGCGGTCCATCGACAACGACTCGTCGGCGTCCACCAGGACCGGGATCAGCCCGCAGGAGAGCACCGCGCCGGCCACCGCGACGAAGGTGACCGCCGGGATGTACACCAGGTCGCCGACCGAGGGGCGGGTGGAGATCAGTGCCAGCCGCAGCGCCTCGGTGCAGTTGTGCACGGCCAGGGTGCGGGCGACGCCGAGGCGTTCGCTCACCAGACGCTCCAGCCGGGAGGCCATGCTCTCCTGCTCGGTCTGGTAGCGGAACAGCACCTGGTGGTCGATCACCTCCCGCAGCTCCGCCATGTCCTGCCAGTCGAGGTAGTTGGCGCCGTACGGGAGGAAGCGCTGGCCTTGGCGGTCGTGGAGCGTCATCGGGCGTCGGCCTCCGTGATCGGGTGCGTGGCGGCGTCGACGCGCAGCTGCTGGCCGCGGAAGTTGTGCAGCAGCAGCCCGCCGTCGGGCGTCTCGGTGAAGGAGGGACGGGAGACCGGGATCTTGCCGATCTTCGTGGTCAGGACGTACTGCGGCACGCCGAATCCGGTGATGTGGCCCAGGAGGCCGTCCATGATCTCCCAGCCCTTCTCGACGGAGGTCATGAAGTGCGCGACACCGGTGACGTTGTCGCAGTGGTACAGGTAGTACGGCCGCACCCGGATCCGCAGCAGCTCGGTCATCAGCCGGCGCATGGTGGGCACGTCGTCGTTGATGCCGCGCAGCAGCACGGTCTGGTTGCCGACCGGGATGCCGTGGCGCAGCAGCCGGTCGACGGCGGCGGCGGACTCGGGGGTGATCTCCTTGGGGTGGTTGAAGTGGGTGTTCAGCCAGACCGGGTGGTAGCGGGCGAGCATGGTGCACAGCTCGTCGGTGATCCGCTGGGGGAGCAGGACGGGGAAGCGGGAGCCGATCCGGATGATCTCGACGCTGGGGATCGCCCGCAGGCCGGCGATGATCTCCTCCAGCCGGCCGTCCTGGTAGGAGAGCGGGTCCCCGCCGGTGAGCAGCACGTCCCGGATCTCCGGGTGATCGGCGATGTAACGCAGGTCCTCGTCGTAGGCGCCGCCCTCGTCGTCGCGGAAGTAGCTGCCCTCGAGGTCGGTGGTGTGGAACTTGCGGGTGCAGTGCCGGCAGTAGACCGGGCAGGCCTCGGTGACCAGCAGGACCACCCGGTCCGGGTACTTGTGCACCACCCGGTTGGTCCGCCGGTAGAGGGTGTCGCCGACCGGGTCCACCTCGGCGCCCGGGAACTCCAGCAGCTCCTCGGCGGCCGGGACGGCCTGCTGGCGGACCGGGCAGAGCGGGTCGTCCCGGTCCATCAGGGAGGCGTAGTACGGGGTGATGCTCCAGCGGTAGCGGCCGGCCACCCCGGCGATGGCGCGCTCCTCGTCGGCGGTCAGGTTGATCCACTGCCTGGCCTTCTCGGCGGTGTTGATGCGCTTGCGCATGTGCCAGCGCCAGTCGTCCCATTCGGCGGGGGTGGGCTGGGGCTCGACGGTGCTGAGGTTTCGTTCGGTTCGGGCGGTGTGGGACACGGTGGCTCCGTACGGGGAGGCGGGTGTCGGGCGACTAGAGCGGCGCGAGCAGCAGTTGGCGGACGGTACGGGCGACGGCCTGGGCGCCGCGCAGGTCGTCCAGCTCCGGGCCGAGCGGGGCCCACTGGACCTCGGGTGAGGGCGGCAGCCAGACGGCGGGACCGGCCGGGTGGGCGGGACCGGCCGGGGCGGCCGGTGTCGTTGAGGTGGCCGGTGCCGTTGGGCCGACCGGTGCCGTTGAGCCGGTCCGGCCGACTGGGTTCACCAGGTCGGCTGGGGCCGTCGGGCCCGCAGGAGGCGTCGGGGGCGGCGGTGCCGTCAGGCCCGTCTGGTCGAGGGTCGGGATAGGGACGAGCCGGGCGAGCTGCCCGGCCAGGGCCCGCTGGGCGGGGCCGAGCGGGGGCAGGAAGGAGAGCGGGGCGCGGCGGGCGCGGGCCAGCGCCAGCGCGGCCATGGTGGGGGAGGCGAGAAGGAGTTCGGATTCGGCGTGCCGGGCGTCGACGTTGGTGTCGGCGGCGCGGGCGACGCTCGCCCCGGGCCGGCCGGTGGCCGCGGCGCGGACCAGGTCGAGCGCGGTGTCGCAGACGACGGTGCAGCAGCCGGTGCGGCGGACGGCTTCGTCGATCAGGGCCGGCAGCCGGTCGGCGGTGAAGGACTCCGCCTCCGCCACGGGGACGCCCCAGAGCGAGAGCAGCAGCAGGGCACCGCGCCGGTCGCGGTTGCGGGTCAGCCTGGTCGGGGCGAGCAGGCCGGTCGGGCGGACGCCGGGCGGGCGGTCCAGCCAGTCGGGCCAGTGGGCGCGGGCGAGGGCACCGGGCGGGCCGGCGGCGGTGAACGGGGCCGAGGACAGGTGCAGCACCGGCACCCCGAGGCGGACGAGGTGGGCGGTGGCCGCCTCGTCGTCGCAGACCAGGGCGGCACCCGGCCGCCGGGCGTCGGGCTGCCGGGCGTCCTCGCGCCCGAGTCGGGGGAGGTCCCCGAGGTGGGCGGCGATCCGGCGCAGCGCGAGCAGGGAGTCCAGCTGCTCCTCGCGGCAGGTGAGCAGGACGGCGCGGCCGCCGGTCAGTACTGCCACGGCGTCACCGTCCCCAGTCGGGCGACGTCGTCGCTGTAGCCGGCCGCCGTGGTCGAACAGCCGCTGCACACCTGCGGGCCGCGGTCGCGGAAGTGGTCCGCGTGGGTCCGGAAGGCGGGGGTGTCCAGCAGGATGACCCCGCCCTCGCGCAGCGGTGCGCCGCCCAGGCCATCGCCGTCGTCCCGGTGCGGGATGCAGCTGCAGGCGTGCATCCGGCCGCGCTTGCCGTCGATGTAGATCACGTCGTCGGTGACGTGGCAGAGCGGCAGCGAGGCCCGGGGCGGGGTGGAGTCCTCGAAGTACTGCCACTGCTCCTCGGGGGTGTCCCCGTAGAAGCGCTTGCCCATCGGGACCAGGACGGCCGCCGGGTCGGCCCGGTACAGCGGGTCGCAGACGGCGCGCACGTGGTCCGGGTCGGGGTAGCGGATGGTGCGGTCCAGCTTGAGCGCCGACAGCTCCCACTGGCGGACCCCGGCGTCCGTCAACACCCGCTGGAGGGCTGGCATTTCGGTGTAGTTGTGCGGCCCGACCACGGTGTTGACGCGGGGCAGCACGCCGAGTTCGGCGGCCAGCCGCAGCCCGCGCAGTCCGGCCTCGAACATGCCGGGGGAGCGGCGGTAGATGTCATGGGTCTCGGCCGAGGAGCCGTCCAGGCTGACGATCACCTGGGCCAGCCCGGCCGCCGAGAGGTCCTTGGCGTACTTGGGGAGGAGGGAGCCGTTGGTGATGACCGACATCTTCATCCCGGCTTCGGTGCCGGCCCGGACCAGCGCTACCACCTCCGGGTGCATCAGCGGTTCGCCGCCGGTGAACCGGATGTACGCGACTCCGGCCGCGCGGGCTTTCGGCAGCAGTTCGGCGAAGTCGGTGGAGGAGAAGCGGAAGGTGTCGCGGGAGAGTGCGAAGTCGCACATGAAGCAGTCGGCGTTGCAGGCTTCGAGGATGCGGATGAACAGGTAGCGCGGGCGCGGATGCGTGGTGGGGGACACGAGGACACCTGGGGCCTTTCCGTCTGGGATCGATTCCGTCGGTGGCACGGGCACATCAGCGGACCGGATCGGCGGCCCCCGGGGGCTGTTCGGCCAGCAGCCGGACCAGGGCGTCGGCGACCTGCTCCGCGCCGGCCGTGCCGACCGCGCTGGTCAGCGCCGTCCAGTCGGTGCCGGGATGGTCGGTGGCCAGGCGCCCGAGCTGCTCGACCAGGGCCTCCCGTACGGGCGTCGCCGCCCGGTGGCGGCCGAGGTCTGCGGCGCGGGCGATGCCGCCGTAGATCACGTCGAGGGCCTTGCCCTCGCCGTGGGCGCGCAGTGCCAGCGCCTCGTCCTCGTCGAACACCTCCTTCGGCCAGCGCACGCGGGTGTCGGTGCCCAGCGCCTGGCTGTGGAAGCGGCCGTTGAAGATCTGGCTGAGGTTCTGCGGGGGCAGACAGATGGTGGGTGTCCCGAGCCGGCCCGCCTCCAGCAGGGTGGTGAGGCCGGGGGAGGTGAGCAGGACGTCGCACTCGGCGAGGCGGCGCAGGAACTCCTCGTGGGGCAGGGCGCCGACGGTGGTGGTGGCCGGGTGGGCGCAGGAGTCCACCAGCTGCGCGGCCAGCCAGGCGGGCAGGTTGCCCGCGATGTGGACCTCGCTGACCCCGCTGGCGGTGAGTGCCTCCAGGGCCGCGGGCAGCACGAGCTGGGGATAGCTGGCCCAGTCGGTGAGTTGGGGTGCGCGCAGCCCGCCGAGGCTGAGCAGGGCGCGCCGGGGGCGGGGTGTCGGCGGGCTGCCGCGGGCGGCTCCGCCGTCGGCGATCACGGCGTCCACCCAGCGGAGCCGGTGGACATCGGCCAGCACCCGGGCACCCTCCGGCGGCAGCGCCACGCACCGCTGGGCGCAGTAGACCTCGGTGTCCAGCGGGAGGTCGGGGCGGTCGCCGTCCGTCCAGAGGAACGGCAGGCTGTCCACGAACACCACCGGGACCCCGCAGGCCCGAAGCGCCTTCGCCAGGCCGCCGTCCAGCACCACCAGCGCCGCCTGCACGCGCTGCGTCCGGACGATCCGGGTCAGTTCCTCCGCCGACCGGTGCTCCGGCAGGTCGAACCAGCGCTCCACCGGGTGCTCGGCGAGCACCGGCCTGCCCAGCCCCGAGGCCAGCCCGATGAATCTCAGCCGGTCGCCGTCGCGGCCCCGGAGGGCGGACAGCACCGCGCTCAGCTTGCCGGAACTGCCCCAGCCGAACTCGACCCCGGCCACGGCGACCGTCCGGGTCTCCGTCCTCGCCGTCGTTGACGTCGTTCTCGTCGTCATCCGTACCAACTCCCCCGCCCGTTCCTGATTTCCTGTCGTTCCGTATTCGTACCAGGCCTGAGATCGTGGGTCGGTTCGACTACCTACGGAAAAACGGAAGCTAACCACCCCACTAGGTGAAATTGGTCTTCGGTGAATTGACGACGGGCAGTCAATCTGATGTACGCGCAACACGCGGGCAGGAACGTGCCTGCGCCCGATGGTCGAGGCGGCGGGCTGCAATGGGCGCCCATCCAAATCCGCACCTCGGCCGTATCGATCCCCAGGAGGGGCACCAGATGGAACAGTTGGCGGACGACACCGATCCGGTCCGCGTGCTGGAGACCTCCGGCACCGACTACCGGCGGGCCTTCGACCTCTTCCTCGCCGGCACCGACGAGAAGCCCCGCACCCACGCCAGGCTGACCGAGGTCGCCACCGCTCTCCCGCACCGCCGGGTCCTGCTGGACCTCGGCGCCGGCGACGGCCGCACCACCGCCCACCTGGCCCGGTACTTCGACCGCACGATCGCCGTGGAACCGAGCGCCGCCATGCGGGAGAAGCTCGGTGCCGCCTGCCCGGGCGCCGTCGTCCTCCCCGAACCGCTGGACCGCGCCGAGCCGTCCGAGCCGGCCGACCTGGTCCACCTCTCCCACGTGCTCTACTACGTCCCGGAGCCCGACTGGCTCCCCACCGTCACCCGCGCCATCGAGTGGACGGCCCCCGGCGGAACCCTGCTGGTCGTCCTGCAGAACCCCGAGAGCCCCTGCATGAGGATGGCCGCCCACTTCACCGGCGTGCGCTACGACCTGAGCGCCCTCCTCGACGGCCTGCGCGCCCACCGCCCGGCCCACAGCTACGCCTTGGAGACCCTCGACCTCCACTACCGCACGCCCCACCTCGCCGAGGCCGTCGACGTCGCCGAGTTCATGGTCAACGTCGCCGACCTCGCCGCCCTGGACCCCCTCCCCACCCGGGCCGCCCTCACCGCCTACGTCCGGGAGCACTTCGCCCAGCCCGACGGCAGCTACGCGATCGGCCACACCCAGGACATGCTCACCGTTCGGCGCGCGTCGGGCGCCCTGCCCTGAGCCCCCGGGCCCGGCGGGCCCGGGGACCGGTGTCGCTCGGTCGGGTGGCGGTCACCGGGCCTGGCAGGGTCTACCGGCCCGGCCCGGCGTCCTCGATGGCAGCGAGCAGGCGGGTGTGCACGGCGGTGGCGGCCGCGCGGGTGGCCGGGTCGGGGTCCTGCAGCTGAGGGGCGATCAGCTCGGCGGCCGCGGCGAGGACCGGAACCGGCACGGTCGCCTCGCGCAGGTGCAGGAGTTGGGAGGCGGCCCGTTCACCGGGCGTGGCCCTGGCGCGGGCGTCGGGGATCAGGGCGGTGAGGCCCCGGGGAGGCGGCTGAGTGCTGGTCACCCGTCGTATTCTTCCGCGTCCCGGCCACCCCGCCGACCGGTCCCGGTGCGTCGGTCCCTGGGGTTCCGGGTGTGGAGGTGCGGGAAAGGTTTGGCGGGATGCCCCGGAAATCTTGTATGGTTCTCCGCGAATCATCCAGAGGGGTGGAGGGACCGGCCCTACGAAGCCCCGGCAACTCCCCGTTCGACCCGGCGTCCGAAGTACGCGCCGTGCCGTTCGGGGTCAGTGCCAACTCCGGCCTGTCGCCAACGTGGCGCGGGGAAGATGAGGAGACACGGTGCTCTCTGTGCTGTCCTTCGTCCGGGCGCTTCCCGCCCCGGCCCTTTCGCGTACCCATCTCGTGTCCGGCGCAGGCAATCGGCCCGCTTCGCAGGCCCCTCCTCGCTGACCGCCCCGCTCCCACCCCCCCACCGGAGCGCCCGTGAGCCGAACCCATCCACGGCCACGGGATCTGAGACTGGAGTACCCGTCCATGGAGAACACGAGCGGTGTCGGCGTGCTCGACAAGATCACCTCGATCCTCGGCACCCTGGAGGCCGGACCGGCCACCCTGGCCGGCCTGGTCGACGCCACCGGCCTGGCCCGGCCGACCGCCCACCGGATCGCCGTCGCACTGGAACACCACCGCCTGCTCGGGCGTGACCTGCAGGGCCGGTTCGTCCTCGGGCCGCGGCTCACCGAGCTGTCGGTGGCCGCGGGTGAGGACCACCTGCTGACCGCCGCCGGCCCGATCCTCACCCAGCTGCGCGACGTCACCGGTGAGACCGCCCAGCTCTACCGCCGGCAGGGCGAGGTCCGGGTCTGCGTGGCGGCGGCCGAGCGCCTCTTCGGCCTGCGCGACACCGTTCCGGTCGGCCTGGCCCTGCCGATGAAGGCCGGGTCCGCCGCCCAGGTGCTGCTCGCCTGGGAGGAGCCCGAGCGCCTCCACCGGGGGCTCCAGGGCGCCCGTTTCACCGCCACCGCCCTCAGCGGGGTCCGGCGCCGGGGCTGGGCCCAGGCCGTCGGCGAGCGCGAGCCCGGCGTCGCCTCCGTCGCCGCGCCCGTGCGCGGTCCGGGCGGGCGGGTGGTGGCCGCCGTCTCCGTCTCGGGCCCGATCGAACGGCTCACCCGGCACCCCGGCGCCCGCCTCTCCCAGGCGGTGGTCGAGGCGGCCGGCCAGCTGAGCGAGGCGCTGCGCCGCCCCTGATCTGCCGACCTGCGAGCTGCGACCTGCCATAGTGCGACGGTGCGCCGTGGTCCCGCACTGCGGTGCACCGCTCCGCTGCGGCGGTCAGGCGGGTGTCAGGAGTCCCCGGGGACGGTGAACCGGTAGCCGGCCGTGCGGAGCCGCGGCAGGTAGTGGTGGACGGCCTCGGCGGTATGGGAGCGGTCGGCCGGTCCGCCCGGGGCCGGGACGAACTCGGGTGTGAGGAAGCCGTCGTGGTTGAGGACGATCGAGCCGGTCCGGGCCCCGGTGAGCACCCGGTCCACGATCACGTCGGTGCCGGGGTTGGCGCGGACGGGGCCAGCCGTGGTTGCAGATGCGGGCGCACCGGGGCTGCCGTCCAGGACCGACACGCGGGGACACCGCGGGCCTCCGCGGGGCGCGGCCGCGTGTTAGAAATCTGGGGGTCACCGGAGCGCGGGTGAGGTCAGCCCCCCGGCGCCCGGTCGGGGCCGGCACACTGGGCGTCCTCGCCCGCAGAACCGACTGCACGACCGGGCGGACTGCGCCCATCAGACCCTCGTCCTGGGCCCGGGCGGCGAGCACTACGGCGTGCTGCGCAGCTTCAGGGTCCGCTGAAACCGGAGTGGTGACTGTCATCGTGAGACCCGTCCTGGGCGTCCTGTCCGCCTTGCTCGCCACCGTCTGCGCGGCCCCGCAGGTCGCATCGGGCGCGGCCCACGAAGTGCCGGGCGACGGCCGACAGATCCGATTGCAGGAGCAATTCGCCTCGGCGGCAGCGGAGTTCGGAGTGCCGGTGGGGGTGCTCCTGGCGCTGGCCTACCAGGAGAGCCGCTGGGAGTCCCACCAGGGCAGGCCGAGCACCACGGGGAACTACGGGGTCCTGGGCCTGACCGACGTCGACCTCGCGGCAGCCCGGGGCAAGGACTCGCCCGCGCTGCACACGCTGCGCGCCGCGGCCGCGCTGATCGGCCGCCCGGCCGAGGAGTTGAGGCGCGACACCCTGCAGAACCTCCGCGGCGGCGCCGCCCTGCTGGCGTCGTTCCGGCGCACCCGCGCAGGCTCGGCAGGCGGCGGGCCGGGCGACTGGTACGGGGCGGTGACGGCCTTCGGGAGGGGCGCCCCGGCCGACGGGGGAGCGGACGGCGGCGGCGACGGCGGCGGCGGCGGTCTGCTCGCCGACCGGGTGTTCGAGACCATGCGCACGGGCGCGGCGCGGACCACCGCCGAGGGCGCCCGGATTCGGCTGGCCGCCGACCCGGACCTCGTGCCGCCGGAGCGGACCCGACCGCCGTCGCGCCGAGCCGCCGGGCCGGCCGCCGAGTGCCCCGAACACCTCGACTGCGAGTTCGTGCCCGCCGCGTACGCGTTGATCGATCCCAAGGACCCTTCCTCGTACGGGAACTACAACCCGGTCGACCGGCCGGCGGACGGTCTGCAGATCCGCCACATCGTGGTGCACGACACCGAGGGCAGCTACACCTCGGCGGTGGACACCTTCCAGGACCCGCGCGAGCAGGTCAGCGCGCACTACCTCGTGCGCGCCTCCGACGGCCATGTCGCGCAGCTGGTGCGCACGCGGGACATCGCCTGGCACTCGGGCAACAAGACCGTCAACATGCACAGCATCGGGATCGAGCACGAGGGCTTCGCACTCCCCACCGACCGCCCGACCTGGTACTCGGAGCAGCTCTACCGCTCCTCCGCTGAGCTGGTGCGCTACCTGGCGGAGCGGTTCGGGATCCCGCTGGACCGGCAGCACGTCATCGGCCACGAGGAGGTCCCGGCGCCGACCCAGGAGGCGGTGTCCGGCATGCACACGGACCCGGGCCCCTTCTGGGACTGGGACCACTACCTGGAGTTGCTCGGCGCGGCGCTCCCGACGAGCCCCGACCAGGGTCCGCCGCGCCCTGGCGACACCGTGACCATCGCCTCGGCCACCGAGGAGACCGGCCGACCATCCGCACCGGTCGCACCGTCCGCACCGTCCGCACCGTCCGCACCGGTCGCGAACGGCGAGCCGCGCACCATCGTCCGGCTGCACACGGGACCGTCCGCCGATGCCCCGCTGGTCAACGGCGGGAGCACCGCGCTCGACGACTGGAGCGACACGGCGGTCACCGGCGCCAGCTACGTGGTCGCCGACCGGACGGGGGACTGGACGGCGATCTGGTACGACGGGCAGAAGTGCTGGTTCCTCGACCCGGGTGGCCGCCGGACCCGCCGCGACCGGTGGCCCGCCGCGCCGTCCGGCCCCGGGGGAACCGTTCGAACGCTGCTCGCGCCGAGACCGGGGTTGGAGACGGTCCCGGTGTACGGCCGTGCCTACCCCGAGGCGTCCGCGTACGCCCCGTACCCGGGCATCGGGCCGCTTCCGGTGGTGGCGCTGCGGGCGTCCATCGCCGCCGGTCAGGCGTACGTCGCGGTCGACGGCACGCCCCGGCCCGCCGACTTCTTCCAGCAACGCACCATCGACGGGAGCGTGCCGAACGACCGGACCCTGGTGGTCGGTCAGGACACCTACTACACCATCCGCTTCAACCACCGGCTCGCGTTCCTGCGGGCCGCCGACGTCCAGGTGCTCCCGCCCGCTGCGGGGGTGGGGTGAGCGGGAACAGGGGCCGGTGGTGGGACGGAGCAGGCCGGCGGGGTGAGCCGGAGCGGGGCCGGCCGTGGGACGGTGGCCACGACCGGCCCGGCGGGGCTACGGGGCCGGCGCGTTCAGGAGGGTGCGGAGGTCCACGATGCGGTAACCCCGGCGGTCCGGACGGTCCGGACCGGCCACGGGCGGGCCACGGTGGGACGGGTCGTAGTGGGGAGGGCGGCTGCGGGGAGGGCGGCGGTTCCCGCCCGGGTGAGGACCACCGTCGCGGCGACGGCGGAGGCGGCAAGAACGCGCATGCCCCAAGACAGGGGGCCATCGTCAACTCCCTTGGGAGGCGGAGCGGAGCGAGCGGACAGGGCCTGGAATGCCGGTCGGATCGCACGGCCCCACGACCTTCGGGCATCGACCCGAGGCCGGAACGTCGACGCCCTCGTCAACGGCATCCTGTCCACGGCCGGCCAGCGGGTGGAAGCCGAGGAACGAGAGGTGCGACGGGTCGCGGGGCCGGTCCGGTGGTCGTGGTGGGTGTTACGCCCCGGCCTCCTCCAGCAGGGCGGCGAACCGGGCGAGCGGATCCCCGGTGAACGGGCGCAGCGCGGGGGCGAGCAGGCGCGCCCCGGGGAAGGTCAGGCCGCCGAGGAAGGCGAAGCGGGTGGTGCGGTCGGACTCCGGGCGGGCCGCCATCCCGCCGAGGACCAGGCGGCTCTGCATCAGGCACCAGCCGGGGGCGAGGTCGATGCCGAAGGTGGCCCGGAGGCGGGAACGGCCGTGGATCCGGGCCTGTAGCGAGGCGGTTCGGAGCAGCGCGCCGTCGGCCCGCTCGGAAGC
Source organism: Kitasatospora sp. NPDC036934 (assembly GCF_055608425.1). NCBI lineage: Bacteria > Bacillati > Actinomycetota > Actinomycetes > Kitasatosporales > Streptomycetaceae > Kitasatospora > Kitasatospora sp. NPDC036934. The sequence goes on from NZ_JBVJQR010000001.1 coordinate 206,743, forward strand.
GGAGAGCCGTACCGTGCGGACGTCCGGGATCCAGAGCGGCATCGTGCGCTCCAGGTCCTGGGCGAGGGCCCAGACCCGTTCGAACGGCGCGTCCAGGACGGTCTCGCCGATCCGCGCCGATCCGGGCGCGGTCGCGGCGATCACGTGCAGCCGCCGGACCGGGTCGAAGCCGGCGACGGGCCACTGGGGCTCCTGGGGCTCGTTCGGCTCTTGTGGCACAGGAGGGACCAGAGGCATCTGCGGCTCCTTCGGCGTCGGGGTACCGGTCACTGCTGCCACGCCTTTCGGAAACTGAGCCGGGCCCTGGAGAGCCGGGACTTGACCGTGCCGGGAGCGACCGCGAGCAGCGCCGCGGTCTGTCGTTCGTCGAGGCCCTCCAGGTCGCGCATCAGCAGCACCGCGCGGTGCTCGGGGGAGAGCCGGGACAGCACGTCGCGGATGTCCGCGCCGAGTTGGGGGTCGCCGGGCGCGGGCACCTCGCCGAGTTCGGCGGGCCGCGAGCGCGCCGCCCGGGTGGCGTACCGCACGGCCTCCCGGACGGCGATGGCCCGCACCCAGCCGAACAGGGCGGCCGGTTCCTCCAGTTGGCGCAGCTTGCGGAAGACCACGATGAGCGCCTCCTGGGTCGCGTCCGCGCCGTCCTCCAGGGCGATCGGGCCGCAGAGCCGGCGGACGTACGGGGTGAGCAGGTCCAGCAGCCGGCCGACCGCGAGTTGGTCGCCGCCCTGGGCGGCCCGGACCAGCTCGGCAAGGCCGGGCGGTGGCTCCTGCATGGTGCGCTCTCCGCTCTCTCCGTCGACGGGCAAACGAGGGGGTCCGTGGAGGGAGGCCGCGGGAGGGCGAAAGGTTCCACGCGGTTTCCGTCCGGCGGCAGTGTTCCTCGTCACAGGAACGGATCGGCGGGCGGGGGGCTCCTCCGGGTGTCCAAGCGCCCTGACACTCCGCGAGGTGACGGCAATGAAGGCTGGGATGAAGACGGCAATGAAGGCTGGGATGAAGACGGCGATGAAGACGGAAACGAAGACGGCAACGACGCACTCGACGGGGAAGTCGACGAGGAACCGCGGCAGGGCCGCCGCGGTCGGCGCGGTGCTGGCGGTGGACGGTCTGGTCCACCTCTACTGGGCCACCGGACGGACCTGGCCGGTGGACGGCACCGTCCGGCTCTCCCAGCTGGTGCTCAACGCCCAGGTGCCGTTCACCCCGCAGGTCCTGGTGCCGCTCGCCGGGACGCTCCTCTCCGGCGCCGCGCTGGTGCTGGCTCAGGGCGGACGGCTGCCGGCCCTGGCCGCCCGGCTGCCCGCCGTCCTGCCGCGCTGGGCGAGCCGGGCGGTGGCCGCCGGACTGCTCGCCCGCGGCGCGGCCGGACTCGTCTGGGTGACCGGTGCCTGGGCGGACCCGGGGGACACCTTCTACTGGCTCAACCTGCTGGTGTACACCCCGCTCTGCCTGCTGCTCGGCCGGGCCGCCTGGCAGCTCTCGGCGGCGGACCCGGCGGCGGTGGTCGCCCCCGTGGACCGGCCCCGGACGGTGCGGGCCTGACCTCCCGAACGAGGACGGCGCCCCGCGGCTCCACGGGCCGCAGGACACCGTCCGTCCGCCGGGTGCGGCGGCTCAGCGCCGCAGGTGCTGGACGGCGCGCGCGGTGGTGGTGGGCGCCGCGGCGTGCGCGTCCGGTGCGCTCGGCACGCCGGCGGCCGGGCTGCGCAGGGTGCCGGGCTGGAACCGGCCGCTGTACACGTCGGTGGAGTTCAGCGGGGCGGCGCTGTTGGCGGTCACCAGCACCGGGCGCACCTGGCGGCCGTCGTTGATCAGCGCCTGGTAGTCGCCGAGGAAGTGCCCCCCGGCGTCGGGCGCCTGGAGCCAGTCGAAGACCGGTGTGATCTGCCGCTCGACCGGGCTGTCCTCGCCGCCGCGCGGGAAGCTGAGCAGCCAGGCGGCGGTGGGCAGGGTGGTGGTGTTGCCCGGGGTGAGGTAGCGCAGGTCGTAGTAGCTGACGGCGACGGTGCCGTCGGCGGTCACGGTGATGGACGGGGTGAACGCCGGGGAGCCGGGGGCCTGGTTGAGCCGGGTCGGACCGCTCCAGGTCCGGCCGCCGTCCGTGGAGTGCACCAGCTGGATCGCGTCGTACCGGCCGCCGGTGAACTCCGAGCCCTCGTAGGCGAGGTAGAGCTCGCCGGACGTCGGGTCGATGGCCACGCTCGGCAGGCCGGCGCCGGCCCGGAGGGACTTGGAGGCGTCGGCCGGCGCGTTCGGGTCGACCTCGGGGACGGAGGTGTCGGCGGCCACCCGGACCGGTCGGCTCCAAGTACGGCCCTGGTCGGTGGAGCTGACCATGCCGAAGTGCACATCGCTGACCGTCGTGGCGGTGGCGTCGGTGAAGGTGATCCAGTCGAAGAAGTCGTAGAGGGTGTCGGTCCGCGGATCGACCACGATCTGGTTGCCGATGGTCTGGGTGTTCGGCGTCGTGCCGGTGATCACGAAGGGCTTCGCCGGGGACCAGGTGCGGCCGTGGTCACGGGTGACGGAGAGGTAGCCCGGTCCGTCGAAGACCGGCGTCGGGCCGGCGGCCTGGTCCACCCGGTCCCAGACCTGGTAGGCGACGCCCGGGTGCACCGGGTCGGCGGTGACGGCGTTCTTGTCGTCGGTGATCGCCGGGTCGTCGTCGGCGATCAGCTCGGTGACGTGCTGCCAGCTGCGCCCGCCGTCGGTCGAGGTGGCGGCGGCCACGGCGCCGCGCGGTGTGGTGGCGTCGAAGACCAGGGCGCTGGCGTAGGCGGTGCCGTCCGGGCCGAAGCTCACCCAGCCGTCGGAGGCCCGCTGGTAGGCCAGCCCGCCCGGCGCGCAGTGGGTGAACGGCAGGGCGGTCTGGGTGAAGTGCACGCCGTCCGTTGTGTAGCTCGAACTCAGGCCCCGGGCGCCGCCGTTGGACCATCGGTCCTGCTGGTAGATGGTGATCGCGTTGGTCGGGTCGAGCGGGTTGGCGGCGGCGTACGGTTCGTCCTCGGCCGCCGGGGAGTTGGTGCCGGGGCCGTCGGCGGCGAGGTTGCAGGCGGCGTACGGATCCCCGGGTGAGATCAGGGCGAGCGGCGCGCCGGCGGTGGTCGCGCCGGCCGGGGTGCCGCCGGTGAGGGCGGCGAGGACGAGGGCCGCGGTGGCGAGTGACGTCCTGGTGCGGAACTGCATGGAGACCCCCATGGTCGTCGGCGGGAGGTGCCTGCGGGGTGGTGTGGCGTCGCTCCGGTGCCGGCCGGGAGCTGACGTCCGGTCGGGCGGGCGAGTCTATCCAGCCTCGGGGGGCGCGCCAACGATCCGCGCGCGCTCCTTACCCTGTCCGAACCATTGGCCATCACCAGGTCGCTGACCTGCGGTGATCCCCTCACCGTCGGATTGCCGCCCAGTCGTTCGACCGCCCAGCCGCCGCTCGCGCGGATATTCGGCCGCGGTGTCGCACCCCCCGTTCCAGGTGCTCCCGACACGAACCGGGAGAGTCCGTTGAGCCGGACCTTTCGCGTCGACCTGCGCGGGATCGTCGACCTCCTGAGCCACCACCTGTGCACCAGCCCGCAGGTGTACGTCCGCGAGCTGCCGCAGAACGCCGTGGACGCGATCACGGCCCGGCAGTCGGGCGACGCGGGCGCGGCGTCGCCGGACGCGCGGATCGAGATCACGTCCAGTGACGCGACCGGCGACGGCTCGCTGACCGTCAGCGACAACGGCATCGGCCTCGACGAGGCGCAGGTGCACGAGTTGCCGGCGACGATCGGGCGCAGCTCCAAGCGCGACGACCTCGGCTTCGCCCGGCACGAGTTCACGGGCCGGTTCGGCATCGGCCTGCTGTCCTGCTTCATGGTCTCCGGGGTCACCACTCGCCGGGCCGGCCGGCCCACCGTGCGCTGGCACGGGCGCTCGGACGGCGCCTACTCGGTGGAGCCCGCGCCCGCCGGCGAGCAGCGCCCGGAGACCGGCACCACCGTCACCCTGCGGCCCCGGCCCGGCTGCGAGCACCTGCTCACCCGCCGGGCGGTGACCGAACGGGTCACCCACTACGGCGCCCGCCTCCCGCACCCGGTCACCGTGGACGGTGCCCCGGTCACCGGAGGCCCCGCCCCCTGGGACCGCCCCGAGGGCGAGGGCGAGGGCGAGCCGGGCCGCCGGGCCCGCTTGGAGGCATGCCGCAAGGAGGTCTTCGGCTTCATGCCTTTCGACGTGGTCGACGTGGCCGCGGCCGAGGCGGGCCTGCGCGGCGTGGTCTTCGTCCTGCCGTCCCGACCAACCCGACCAACCCGGCCGTCCCGGCCGCGCACCGGGTGTACCCCAAGCGGATGCTGCTCTCCGAGCGACACGCTCGGCGACCGACTGCGCGGTTGGCTGGTGCGGTTGGGGCCAGTCGAGGGCCTGTGTTCATTTCTGATTGATTAGTCTATGTTGTGCTCATCTTCAAGCAGAACACTGCAACTTTGCGCAGGAGTTTTCATGTCACACGTCGCCGTGGAGATCGCCAGCCAGCCCGCATGCTGGTCGCGGGCACTGGAAGCGAAGCCCGAAGGCCTGCCCCGCCCCGGTGAGCGGGTAGCCGTCCTGGGCTGCGGCACCTCCCTCTACATCGCGCAGTCCTACGCGGCCCTGCGCGAGGACGCGGGCCTCGGCGAGACCGACGCCTTCGCCGCCTCCGCCTTCCCGCGGGCCCGCCGCTACGACCGGGTGCTCGCGATCACCCGCTCCGGCACCACGACCGAGGTGCTAGACGCCCTCCGGCGCACCTCGGAAACCCCGACGACCGCGATCACCGGCGACCTCGACACCCCGGTCACCGGCGCGGCCGACACGATCGTCGACCTCTCCTTCGCGGACGAGAAGTCCGTGGTGCAGACCCGGTTCGCAACCACCTCCCTCGCCCTGCTGCGCGGCCACCTCGGCCTCGCCACCGCCGAACTGCCCGAGCAGGCCCGGCTCGCGCTCCGCCGCGACCTGCCCGAGGGCGTGGTCACCGCCGAGCAGTTCACCTTCCTCGGCACCGGCTGGACCACCGGCCTCGCCCACGAGGCGGCCCTCAAGGTCCGCGAGGCATCGGGCAGTTGGACCGAGTCCTACGCGGCCATGGAGTACCGGCACGGCCCGGTCAGCATCAGCGCCCCCGGCCGGGTCGTCTGGTTCCTCGGCGAGCCGCCGGCCGGACTGCTCGACCAGGTCCGGGCGACCGGAGCGACCGTCGTGCACTCCGACCTGGACCCGCTGGCCGAACTGATCCGCGCCCAGCGGCTCGCCGTCGCGCTGGCCGACGCCCGGGGCGTCGACCCCGACAGGCCGCGCAACCTGACCCGCTCGATCATCCTCACCCAGCCGTGACCGTCGTCGCCGTGGACGTCGGCGGCACCGAGATCAAGGGCGCCGTCGTGGCCGAGGACGGCGCCGTGCTCCGGTCCGAACGCTGGCTCACCCGCGCCGACCGGGGCCCCGGAGCCGTCATCGACACCGTCCTCGACTGCGCCGGCGAACTGGCCGACGCCGCCCGCCGGGCGGACACCCCGCCGGTGGCGGCCGGGATCGTCGTCCCCGGAGTGGTCGACGAGCGCACCGGGACGGTCCTGCGCGCCGTCAACCTGGGCTGGTACGACGTCCCGATCCGTCCGTGGCTGACCGAACACCTCGGCCTGCCGGTCGCGTTCGGGCACGACGTCCGGGCCGGCGGCTTGGCGGAGGCACTGCTCGGGGCGGGCCGCGACAGCGACTCCTTCCTCTTCGTCCCGGTCGGCACCGGCATCGCCGCCGCCGTCCTGCACCAGGGCCGGCCCGTCACCGGCGCACTCGGCGCGGCCGGGGAACTCGGCCACTTGGTCGTCCGGCCCGGCGGTGAGCACTGCGCCTGCGGCAACCGGGGCTGCCTGGAGACCGTCGCCTCGGCCGCCGCCGTCGCCCGCCGGTACGCCCGCCGCACGGGCCGTCCCGCGGCCACCGCCCAGGACGTGCACCGGGAGCTGCGCGCCGGCGAGGAGGCGGCCGTACGGGTCTGGGCCGAGGCGGTCGACGCGCTCGCCGACGGACTGGCCGCCGCCACCAGCCTACTCGACCCGGAACGGGTCGTCGTCGGCGGCGGCCTGGCCCGGGCCGGCGAGGACCTGCTCGGCCCGCTCCGCCGGGCACTCGCCGAGCGGCTGACCTTCCGGCCCCCGCCGAACCTGGTACGGGCCGAACTCGGCCACCGGGCCGGCAGCCTGGGCGCCGCGCTGCTCGCCCTCGACCTGGCCCCCGGAGGTGCCCGGTGATCTTCACCGTCACGCTCAACGCGGCCGTCGACACCACCTACCACCTGGACCGGGTGGCCCGGCACGGCAGCAACCGGGTCACGACGGTGGCCGAGCGGGCCGGAGGCAAGGGGGTGAACGTCGCCCGGGTGCTCGCCGCTCTCGGCCACGACGCCGTCGCCACCGGCTTCGCGGGCGGTGCCACCGGACACCTGCTGCGGGCCGACCTGGCCGAGGCCGGGCTGCGCGAGGAGTTCGTCCCGATCGGGGGGACGACCCGGCGCACCGTGACGGTCGTCGAGGAGTCGGCCGGCGACGCGACCGTCTTCCTGGAACCGGGGCCCGTCGTCAGCAGCGACGAATGGTCCCGGTTCACTGCCCGGTACCGCCGACTGCTGCGCACCGCGGAGGCGGTCGTGCTGTCCGGCTCGCTGCCCCCCGGCGTCCCGCCGGACGCGTACGGGACCCTCGTCGCCCTCGCGGTCGACGCGGGCGTCCCCGCCGTGCTGGACGCGGAGGGTCCGGCGCTGCTCGCGGGACTGGCCGCCGGTCCGGCGCTCGTCAAGCCCAACGCGGCCGAACTCGTCGCCACCGCGGGCCCGGTCGCCCCGCTCGCCGGGGCCCGCAAGCTGCGTGCGGCCGGTGCCCGGGCAGTGGCCGTCTCCCTCGGCCCCGGCGGGCTGCTGCTCAGCAGCCCCGAGGGCGACTGGCGGGCCCGGCCCCCGCAGCGGGTGCGCGGCAACCCGACCGGGGCCGGCGACTCCGTCGTCGCCGCCCTCACCGCGGGCCTGGTGGCCGGCACCCCCTGGCCCGAACGCCTGGCCCACGCCGTGGCCCTGGCCGCGGCGACCGTCCTCGCCCCGCTCGCCGGCAGCTTCGCCCCGGCCGACCACCAGCGGCTGCTGGGCGAGGTGACGGTCCGGCCGGTGCACCCGGCACCCCCGCCCTCCTCCGCTCAAGGAGCACCATGCCCCTCGTAGCCACCGGCTCGATCGTCGGACCGGCCGCCCTCGGCCGGCACGGCGTCGGCGCCTTCGACGTCATCCGGCCTGAGGCCGCCCGGAGGGATGGGCGCGACGGCGCGCGGCACCGCGCTCGGTGGTGCCGCGCGCCGTCAGGTCACTCGGCGGGCAGGCGCGGGGTGCGCGGCGGGACCGTCCGGCGGTCGCCCGTCGCCTCGAAGGAGGCGGCGAGGGTCAGCAGGGCGTTGTCGTCGTAGGCGCGGCCCGCGAAGGTCAGCCCGACCGGCATGCCGATGTCCGCCATGGTGCCCATGGGCACGGTGACCGTCGGGATGCCGAGGTGGCGGGGGACCAGGTTGCCGTTGGCGACCCAGACGCCGTTGCGCCAGCCCAGCTCGGCGGAGGCCTCGGAGACGTCCATGTCGGCCGGCCCCACGTCGGCGACGGTGGGGAACACCACGGCGTCCAGGCGCAGTTCGTCCATCCACAGCTCCAGGTCGACCCGGCGGGTCTCCTCCAGCGCGCGCAGCCCCTCCTCGAGGTGCGGCATGTCGGTGAAGGAGGCGTACGGGCGCTCGCGGACGAAGCGCGGGTACTCGCCGATGGCGTCGTCGAAGCCCTCGTAGCGGTCCGGGAGTTCACCCTCCTGCTTGGGGAAGATGAGGGCGCCGTCGACCTCGGTCAGGGTGGCGAGCCGCGGGTCACCGTTGGCGCGCAGGAAGTCGTCCCAGGCCCAGGCGGAGAGGTCCTCGATCTCGACGGTGAGGAAGTCGCGGCCAACCAGGCCACGGGTGAACAGCGAGGGCGCGCCGGGGCGGTCGGCCTCGTAGTTGGACACCACCGGGAAGTCGACCTCGACCACCTCGGCGCCGGCCGCCTCCAGGTCGCGGCGGGCGGCGTTCCACAGCTCGATCACCGAGGGGCGGGTGTCGATCCGCCGGCCGGTCTGGCCGCCGATACCGCCCTCGGGGTTGGTGCCGGCCTCGGGGTCGGCGTTGATGTACATCCGGGGGACGCCGACGCGCTTGCCGGCCAGCGCGGCGCGGGCCGCGGCCGGGTCGGCGGGTGCGAGCGCCGGGTAGGAGGCGGGGCGGACCTGCGAGGCCGCGGGCAGTGCCACCCACGGCTGGGCGCGCCACAGGTCGCCGCGGGTCTCCGGGTCGTCGGCCACGATGACGTCGAGCAGCTCGAACAGGTCGGCCATGGTGCGGGTGTGCGGGACGACCACGTCCATCGTCGGCACCAGCGGCCAGTTGCCGCGTACCGAGATCACGCCGCGGCTGGGGGTGTAGGCGCACAGCGCGTTGTTGGACGCGGGCGCCCGGCCCGAGGACCAGGTCTCCTCGCCGAGGCCGAAGGCGCCGAAGGAGGCGGCCGTCGCGGTGCCCGAGCCGTTGGAGGAGCCGGAGCCGTAGGCGCTGGTGAGCCAGTCGGCGCTGTACGGGCTCTCGGCGCGGCCGTACACACCGCGCTGCATGCCGCCGTTGGCCATCGGCGGCATGTTGGTCAGGCCGATCAGGACGGCGCCGCCGGCCCGCAGCCGCTCGATGGCGAAGGCGTCGCGCTGGGCGACGAGGTGCTCGAAGGCCGGCGAACCGGCCGCGGCGGTCAGGCCCTCGGCGAGGTAGCTGTCCTTGGCGGTGTACGGGATGCCGTCCAGCGGGCCGAGCGTCTCGCCGCGGGCGCGGCGGGCGTCGGAGGCCTCTGCCTCGGCGCGGGCGTTCGGGTTCATCACCACCATCGCGTTGAGCGCGGTGGGAGTGCCCGGCCGGTCGTACGCGTCGATCCGGGCGAGGTAGGCGTCGAGCAGCCCGACCGCGGTGGTCTCGCCCTTCTCCAGCGCCGCGCGCAGGTCGGCGATGTTGGTCTCCACGACGTCGAATCCCCGCGTCATGCGGATGCCTCCTGGCTGTTCGGGTGGGCCGGGCGGACCGCTGGTCGTCCGGCCGATCGTGCGGGCGATCGTGCGGGCGTGCGGCCCCCAGTCTCGCTGACTAGATTTTCAGTCTAGACTAGCGATCTAGATGCCCAGAAGCGAGACGGCCGAGCTGGTCGAGCCGGTCTGGGCAGTCGAGACGGTGAGAGCGAGACGAGGACATGGCGATGTCGGAGCCCCAGCCCGCGCGGCCGCCGCGCCTGCTGGCCACGCCCAGCGGCGACGGGGCGCGGGACCGGGCGATGCGGGCCGCCATCAGTGCCATCGCCGAGAAGGGCGCCGCGGCCGTGCGGATGTCCGACATCGCCGAGCGGGCCGGCATGAGCACCGGGCACATCCTGTACCACTTCGGGAAGAAGGACCGCCTGCTGCTCGAAGTCCTGGTGTGGAGCGAGGCGGACCTCGGGGCGCGGTTCCAGCAGGCCGCGGCCGGGGCCGCGTCCCCCGCCGAGAAGCTGGCGCTGTACGTCCGCTTCTACCTGCCCCGCCAGCCGGGCGACGAACGCTACGCGCTGTGGACGCAGGTCCTGGCCCAGCGCCATGACGACGAGGGACGGAACGTCCTCACCGCGCTCTCCGACGCCTGGGAGGAACGCCTGGAGGCCGTCATCCTGGAGGGCCGGGCGCTGGGACAGTTCGCCGAGGTGGACCTTCCCGAGTTCGTCATCAGGTCGGTGGCCATGCTCAACGGGCTGTCCGAGGACGTGATGTTCGGGCGGCCGCGCTGGCAGCGGATGTCCGCGTACACCTTCGCGCTCGCGGCGCTGGAACGCGAACTCAGGCCGACCGGCGGGGCGTGACGGCGGGGCGTGCGGCGACCGCCGCTACCTTTCTCCCCGGCCGCTACCGGCCGGGTGCGGCCTTCGGCGCGGTGTCCAGCACCCGGAAGGAGAGGCCGGCGGCGATCAGCCGGTCGATCAGCGGGCGGCCCATCGCCACCGCCGTGGTCAGCTGCCCCGCCACCGGCGGCAGATCGTCGTACGCGAGGCAGAGCGCCGACTCGGCCAGCATCTTCGCGGTCTCCTGGTAGCCGGGATCGCCGCCGGACACCTCGGTCAGGACCGTCCGCCCGTCATGGGCCCGCGCCGCGAACCGGACGGCGAACCAGGAGCGCGCCCGCTGCTCCGCGGACGGCCCGTCACCCGGCTGCCACAGTCGCCCCAGCGCCCGGCGCAGCAGCGGCAGTTGGGCGGCGAGGGCGAGCGCCACCACCGTGGCGACGCCGCCCAGGGCGATCGGCAGTCGGCGCACCGCCGCGTAGTGGACGTAGCCGAAGTCGGGGCCGTACTCCGCCAGTGCGGCGGCCGAGCGGGACACCACCTGCGGGTCGATCGAGGGCATCGGTACCGCCCAGGCCCGGGCCGCCCGGGACCGGTGCGGAAAGCCCACCGGGGTGCGGACCAGCCGCCCCTTCGGCCGGGGCTCCACCGCCCGGCGGGCCCGGGCGGCCCGAGCCATCGCGCGGGGCCGGGAGAAGGCCGTCATCGCCGAGGCGAAGGTGCCGCCCGAGAAGGTGCCGCCGACCCGGACGAAGCCCTCGGTCGAGACCCGGGCCGCCGGTCCGCCCCGGCGCAGCAACTCCTGGACGGTGAACAGCACGCCGAGGTCGTGCGGCACCGAGTCGAAGCCGCAGGCGTGCACCAGCCGCGCGCCGTTGGCCACCGCCCGCTCGTGGTGCCGGAGGTACATCCGGTCGACGAACTCCGGCTCGCCGGTGAGGTCCACGTAGTCGGTGCCGCTTTCCGCGCAGGCGGCCACCAGCGGCTCCCCGTAGCGCAGGTACGGCCCGACCGTGGAGATGACCACCCGGGCCCGGGCGGCCACGGCCCGCAGCGCCTCGCGGTCGGCGGCGTCCGCGACCAGCAGCGGGAGGTCGGCGCACCGCGGATCGATCCGCGCCAGCCGCGCCCGGACGGCGGCGAGCCTGTCCTCGTCCCGCCCGGCCAGGGCCCAGCGGCACCCCTCAGGGGCGGTCCGGGCCAGGTACTCGGCGGTGAGTCCGCCGGTGAACCCGGTGGCACCGAACAGGACGAGGTCGTACGGGCGGGGCGCGGCCATCAACGGTCCCTACTCATGGGTAATCGATTGCGCCACGCTAGGAGCCCGCCCTGACGGTGTCAACGGCCTCGGCCGTCCGACGGAGAGCGTTCTCGACAAGAAGGACGATCAAGGCAGGGCGGGATGAACAGGACGAGGGAGCAGGGCGAGGGTCACTACGCGCGGACGATGACCACCGGGCAGTCGGCGTGCTGCGCGCAGCGCGTGCTCACCGAGCCGAGCAGGGCGCGGGTGAAGCCGCTGCGGCCGTGGCTGCCGACCACCAGCAGCTCGGCGCCCCGGGCCGCGTCGAGCAGGACGTCGGAGGGGTCGCCCATCACCAGGCGCTCCTGTACCGGCACCGGCCGGTCCGGGCCGAGCACGTCGCGGAGTTCGTCGGCGAAGCGCTGTTGGGCGAGGTCCTTGTCGAAGGACGTGTCGACCACCGGTGCCGACCAGCCGTAGTGGCTCGGCGGCTCCCAAGCGCCCACCGCGTCGACCACGCCGCCGATCCGGGTGGCGTGCCGGATCGCCCAGCGCAGTGCGGCGTACGACGACGGGGAGCCGTCGACACCCACCACGACGCGAGGTGCGGAGTCGTTCGTGCCCATGTTGACCGTCCTTGTGCTGATCGCCCCTCCGACCACGGTGCGGGCAGTGCGCTGCCGCCGCCAGTATGGCCCGGCACTCGGGTGACGGAGGGCGGTGGTGGATGATGGCGGTCATGCCGTTGTTCGCACCCAAGTGCCCGGTCGGGCCGGAGGAGCGGGTCTGGATCGAGGAGTCCATGGCCTGGCTGGCCGCCGAGTTCGGCCGCGAGGTGCTGGACCGGGCCCCCGTGCTGCCGACCGCCGAGTTCTTCCCGGGGCCGTACGCGGGCTCCGAGGGGGACATCCGGCGGGTGGTCGCCCGGCTCTGCGGGTACCTGGAGGTGGCGCCCGAGCGGCTGACCGTCGAGATCGAGCCGGACGACGGCGAGCGGGCCATGGCCGACGCTCTCGGGTTCGGCTACCGGTCCCGCTCCGCCACCGGGCACTACCGGCGGGAGGGCGGGCGCCCGGTGATCGCGATCGACCGGCGCCTGGCGGCCCGTCCGGTCGCTCTGGTCGCCACCATCGCCCACGAGCTGGGCCACGTCCGCCTGCTGGACGAGCGGCGGATCACCACGGTCCGGCGGGACCACGAGCCGCTCACCGACCTGCTGACCGTCCACTTCGGCCTCGGCGTGTTCACCGCCAACTCCGCCGTCGACCTCACCCGGAACGGCCGGGGTCGGTCGACCTCGCGGCTGGGCTACCTGAGCGAGCGGATGCTCGGGTACGCACTGGCCTGCTACGCCCACCGGCGGGGCGAGACCGGACCCGACTGGGCGCGCCACCTGACCACCAACCCGCGCGCCCACCTCCGGCAGGGCCTCCGCTTCCTGGACCGGAACCCGCCGAGCGGGTGAGCGGGGAGCGGTCGCCGGGCGGGTGGCCGAATACGAACGCCGTTGCGTGAAACCGACCCTGACGATCAGTCGGTCGATCTCCCGGGGCGGCTTGGTCCGGTGATCGCCGAACTCCCGTACGGGCAGGTCACGGTGCCCGTCCGCACCCCCAACATGCCCACGGGCAGCCGCTGTTCGATCACCCGCAGTTCAGATTCGGAGCACGCGTTTCACACATCCCCCTCATTGGGCGGCCCGGATGCTCTACATTGATTTTCGCCCCGCACGGACGGAAGCGGGGTGACGACGGACTGTGATCATCCTGGCCCGGGACGGGGCCACGAGTGCGGGGCGCAGTCGTCGACGGTCTCCCGCGCACCCAGGGGATCCGGCAGGACGAGCGAGTCCGCCGCTGCCCGGGTGGGACGTTTCAGGTAGCGCTGCACCGAGCCGATTCGCCGTTTGCAACTTGCCATTCGCCATTCGCATTCGCCATCTGCCATTCGCCGGGAAGGGGTCTCCCGGCGGTCAGGAACAGCGCGGCACACGGGAGGCGGGGTCTCCCGGGGAGGGACAGGGCAGGGGCGCGAGCCTCCTGGGGGGAGGAACCGTGTGGAGCGAACACGTCGAACCCAGCGGTGAGTTGAAGGGGGATGTGGAGCAGGGGGAGGGAGAGTTAGCCGGCCCGTCGCCCTCGGTGCGCAGGCGTCCGGTGGCGAACGGGACGATCGGCCGGTCCGAGAGCGACTGGGAGCAGCGGTACCGCCGTACCGTGATCATCAGCGACATCGTGGCCACCGCCTTCGTGGTGGCGGCGATCGGCGGGTTCTTCGGGGTCCGGGACGCGGCCAACTGGCACGAGAAGTGGGGCATCCTCGCCTTCGGCACCGAACTGCTGGTGCTGGGGGCGCTGGCGACGAGCCGGGCGTGGGCCGCGGCCGTGCTCGGTCAGGGCGCCGAGGAGTTCCGCCGGCTCGGGCGCTCGCTCTTCACGGCCGCCGTCGTGCTGGCGCTCGGCGGGATCGCCCTCGGCTCGCACAACATCAGGCTCTGGATCTTCGTCGCCATCCCGGCGATCACGGTCGTCACCATGACCGAGCGGTACCTGCTGCGGCTGTGGCTGCACGAGCAGCGCAACCAGGGGCGGTGCCTGCGCCCGGTGCTCGCCGCCGGGAGCCCGGCCACCGTGCGCGACCTGATCACCCGGACCCGCAAGTTCCCGCACCTGGGCTGGCGGGTGGAGGCGGTGTGCACGCCGTACACCCTCGGCCGGGGCGCCGACCGGCTGGACGGGGTGCCGGTCGTCGGCCGACTGGCGGACGTCGCCAACCACGTCCGCCGGGACGGCTACCGGGTCGTCGCCGTCACCCCGGACCCGTACTGGACCCCGGACCGGCTGCAGCGGCTGGCCTGGAACCTGGAGGGCGGCGACGCCGAGATGGTGGTCGCCCCGGTGCTGATGGAGGTGGCCGGTCCACGGCTGCACGTCGACGCGGTGCTCGGGATACCGATGCTGCGGGTCAGCATGCCGGCCTTCACCGGCGGCCCCCGGGCCGTCAAGGAGGTCGTCGACCGGCTGGGCGCCGCCGTCCTGCTGGTGCTGTTCGCCCCGCTGATGCTGCTGGTCGCCCTGCTGGTGGCGGCGGACAGCCGGGGCGGGGTGCTCTACCGGCAGCACCGGGTCGGCAAGGACGGCCGCCCGTTCACCCTGGTCAAGTTCCGCACCATGGTCCCGGGGGCGGACCGGGCCCGGGCCGAGCTGGCGGACCGCAACGAGGGCGCCGGCCTGCTGTTCAAGCTCCGCCGGGACCCCCGGGTGACCAGGGTCGGGGGAGTGCTGCGCCGGTACTCGCTGGACGAGCTCCCGCAGCTCGTCAACGTGCTCACCGGCTCGATGTCACTGGTCGGCCCGCGGCCCCCGCTGCCGGAGGAGTGCGCGGCGTACGGCCCGGACATCCGGCGGCGGCTGCTGGTCAAGCCCGGCCTCACCGGCCTGTGGCAGATCAGCGGGCGCAGCGATCTGCCGTGGGAGGAGGCCGTCCGGCTGGACCTGCGGTACGTGGAGGACTGGTCGCTCGCCCTGGACACGGTGATCCTCTGGAAGACGCTGCGGGCCGTGCTCCAGGGGCAGGGGGCCTACTGATGGGTGGGGGCGCCGTCCGTCCGGACGGCGTGCGGACGGCCGGCCACAAGGGCCTGCCCGAGGGGAGGAACGGGTCATGAGGGTCAGTGTCCTGGGGCTCGGTTACGTGGGCTGCGTGTCGGCCGCGTGCCTGGCCAGCCTGGGCCACGAGGTCATCGGGGTGGACGTCAACCAGGTCAAGGTCGACCTGGTCAACGGCGGCAAGGCCCCGGTGGTCGAGGAGCGGATCGGCGAACTCATCGCCGAGGTGGTGGCGAGCGGGGCACTGCGCGCCACCGCCGACGTCCGTGAGGCGATCATGGGCAGCGAGGTGTCGCTGGTCTGCGTGGGCACGCCCTCGGAGCCCAACGGCAGCCTGTGCACCGACTACCTGGAGCGGGTCACCGAACAGATCGGCGCCGCGGTGGCCGAGCGGGGCGGGCGGCAGACCGTGGTGTTCCGCAGCACCATGCTCCCGGGCACCTGTCTGAACCTGCTGGTTCCGATCCTGGAGAAGCACACCGGCGGCACCGCCGGAGTGGACTTCGGGGTGGCCGTCAACCCGGAGTTCCTGCGCGAGGGCACCAGTGTGCGGGACTTCTTCGACCCGCCGAAGACCGTCATCGGCGAACTCGACCCGGCGAGCGGCGACGTGGTCGAGGAACTCTACGAGGGGCTGCCCGGCGCGGTGTTCCGGGTGCCCGTGCCGACGGCCGAGGCGATCAAGTACGCGGACAACGCCTTCCACGGCCTCAAGATCGGCTTCGCCAACGAGCTGGGCGCGGTGTGCCAGGCCCTCGGGGTGGACTCGCACCAGGTGATCGACGTCTTCCTGGCCGACCGCAAGCTGAACATCAGCCGCGCCTACCTGCGGCCCGGCTTCGCCTTCGGCGGCTCCTGCCTGCCCAAGGACCTGCGCAGCCTGGTCCACGCGGCGCACCGGGCCGACGTCGCGGTGCCGATCCTCTCCCACGTGCTGCCGTCCAACGCCGAACACCTGCAGCGCGCGGTCGCGTTGGTCGAGCGCACCGGCAAGCGCCGGGTCGGCCTGTTCGGCCTGTCCTTCAAGCCGGGCACCGACGACCTGCGCGAGAGCCCGCTGGTCGAGCTGGCCGAGCAGCTCTTCGGCAAGGGCTACGACCTGCGGATCCACGACCCCAACGTGAACCTGTCCCGGCTGCTCGGCGCCAACCGCGAGTACATCGAGACCAGGCTGCCGCACCTCGCCCAGCTGCTCGTGGACTCCGTCCAGGAGGTGCTGGAGCACGCCGAGGTGTGCGTGGTCGGGACGAAGGACCCGGCCGTCCTGTCGGCCCTGCCGCACGGCGGCAGTCCGGCGATCGTCGATCTCGTCCGCCTCCCCGACGCCGAGGCGCGCCGGGCCGAACCGGGGTACACGGGCCTTGCTTGGTGACGCGGAGTTCAACGAGACCGCCGGCGGCGACGGGCGCGGCCGCCGCGCGCTGATCCTGGTGGAGAACCTGTCGGTCCCCTTCGACCGGCGGGTGTGGCAGGAGTGCACCACGCTGCGCGACGCGGGCTGGACGGTCCACGTCATCTGCCCGCAGGGCAGCAAGCGGGACACCGAACCGGAGGCGCTGATCGACGGGGTGCGGATCCACCGCTACCCCCTGCGTGCGGCCACCGGCGGCCCGGCCGGCTACCTCCAGGAGTACGGATCCGCGCTCTGGCACACGGCCCGGCTGGCCCGCAGGGTCGGCCCGGTCGACGTGGTGCACGCCTGCAACCCGCCCGACCTGCTGTTCCTGCCCGCCCTGTGGCTCAAGCGGCGCGGCGCGCGCTTCGTCTTCGACCAGCACGACCTGGTGCCCGAGCTGTACCTCTCCCGGTTCGACCGCGGCGAGGACCTGCTCTACCGCGCCGTGTGCGCCCTGGAACGCCGGACCTACCGGGCCGCGGACATCGTGCTCGCCACCAACGAGAGCTACCGGGACGTCGCGCTGCGCCGCGGCGGCAGGCGGCCCGAGGACGTCTTCGTGGTGCGCAGCGCGCCCGACACCGACCGCTTCCGACCGGTGCCGGCCGAGCCGGAGTTGAAGCGCGGCAAGCCCCATCTGCTGTGCTACCTGGGCGTCATGGGCCCCCAGGACGGCGTCGACTACGCCCTGCGGGCGCTCGCCAAGCTGCGCGACGAACTCGGCCGGACCGACTGGCACGCGGTGTTCGTCGGCGGCGGAGACACCTTCGACGCCATGGTGGAGCTGTCCCGGCGGCTCGGGCTCGCGGACCAGGTGCAGTTCACCGGGCGCGTCCCGGACGCCGACCTGGTGCGCTACCTGTCCACCGCGGACGTCTGCCTGTCCCCGGACCCGCGCAACCCGCTCAACGACGTGTCGACCATGAACAAGGTCCTGGAGTACATGGTGATGGGCCGCCCGATCGTCTCCTTCGACCTCCGGGAGGCCCGGGTCTCCGCCGGCGACGCCGCCCTCTACGCGCCCGCCAACGACGAGTCCGCGTTCGCCGGGCTGGTCGCGCAGCTGCTGGACGACCCGGAGAAGCGGGCCTGGATGGGCAAAATCGGCCAGGAACGGATCAACGGGCCGCTCGCCTGGCGCAACTCCCAGCGGGCGCTGCTCGCCGCCTACGCCGCCGCCTGCGGTGACGGCGCCCCGGCAGCGGCGGGCCGCCCGGCCCGGGTGCGCAGAAGGCCGCCCCGTTGAGTGACGACACGATACGCCTGGCCGCGGTCGGCCGGATCCTCCGCCGGCGCTGGCGGCTGCTCGCCGTCCTCGCCCTGGTGGGGGCGCTGGCCGGCTACGGCACCTCGCTGCTGTTCCCGCCGAGCTACACCACGTCCGCGTCGGTGCTGCTGCCGGGCGTGTGGCAGGACCGCGAGCTGCTGACCCAGGCGGAGATCGCGACCAGCTCGGTGGTGCTCGACCAGGCGGCCGCCTCGCTCGGCTGGCCCGGGGTCAGCGGCACCGAACTGCAGGACCGGGTGAGCGCCACGGCCGCGGACGGCAACATCGTCAAGATCTCGGGCACGGCCGACACCCCGGAGCGCGCCCAGCAGCTCGCCGACCAGGTGGCCCACCAGTTCGTCACGTTCGCCGCCCGGGTCGCGGGCGACGGCAGCGACCCGGAGGCGTCGCAGCCCGAGGCGCTGCGGCAGCTGGTGGTGCAGGCCAGCCGCCGGATCACCGACCTGGCGGCCTCGGCCGACCCGGGGCGGACGGTGGAGAGCGTGCAGACCCGCACCGAGCTGGAGAAGCTGCGCACCTCCCTGCAGGACGCCATCAAGAAGCTGGACCAGGTCGACCCGGGCGCCAACAAGGCCAACCTGGTCGTCATGGGCGCGGCCGCCCGGCCGTCCGCCCAGGCACCGCCGACCCGGACGGAACTCATCGCCGTCGGCGCGCTGCTGGCCGTCCTGCTGGCCGTCATCGGCCACCTCGCCGCGGCCCGGACCAGCCGTCGGCCGCGCACCGGGGCGGAGATCGCCGCGGCGCTGGGCGCGACCGTCCTCGGCGCCGTCGACGTCCCCGCCGAGCGGGCCGCCCGGCGGCTGCGGGGCGGTGGCCCCAGGGCCCTGGCCCGCCGGCTGCTGGGCATCGACACCCGCTGGGACCTGCCCGTCCCGCACGGCGCCGGCGACGAGGCCGACCGAAGGCTCCGCTACCGGCGGGTGTGCGACCGGCTGCGGGACCAGCTGCCCGGCCCCCGGCGGCTGCTGGTCGTCGTCCCGGACGGCGACGAGCCGGCCCGCCGGGCCGCTGAGCAGCTCCTCGCCGAGGCGGGGGACGAGCCGCTGCTGCGGGTGGTGGGGGTGGCGGCGCACCGGCCGCTGCTGCCGGACCGCGCGGACGAGTCCGGCGCAGTGGTGGTGCTCAGTCCGGGCGGCCGGACGGTGGGGGAGCTGGCCGGCATCGGCGGGGCGTGCCTGGACGCCGGGCACGAGCTGCTCGGGATCGTGCTGGCCGGCACCGTCCGGGCCCGCCCGGGGCGCCCCGGGCGGGCCCGGACAGCCGGGGACGGGGTCACGCCGTCCGTCGCGGAGGACCGCGACCAGGAGGCCGTCACGCCGTCCGTCGGGAAGGAGCACGACCCGGAGGCCGCCACGGCGGCCCTCGCGGTCGGCGAGGACACGGGGAGAGGGTCGGGGTGACGACGAGCACGACCGCGGAGCCGCCGCCGGCCCCGCTGCTGGACCTCCAAGCCCTGGTGGTCGCGGTGCGCCGCCGGCGCCGCCTCTGGTGCGCCCTGGCGCTGGTCGGGCTGCTGCTCGGCGCGGCCGTGGCCGTCCTGAAGCCGCCGCCGCCGACCGCGGTGACCGAGGTGCTGGTCGCCCACGAGGCGGACCAGCCCAACGACCCCGGCACCCTGATCCGCACCGATGTCGCCCTGCTGCAGACCACCGGCATCGCCGGCAAGGCCCTCCAGGCCCTCGGCTCCGCGCAGAAGCCGGAGGACTTCATGCGGGACTACACGGGCCTCGGCCTGACCAACAACCTGCTCCAGATCACCGCGACCGGCCGCAGCGACACCGAGGCGCGGGCCCGGGCCGAGGCGCTGGCCGAGGCGTTCGTCGCCGACCACGTGAAGCGGCTCCGGGACGCCGCCGACGCCCAGGCCAAGGCCCTGCTCGACGAGCGGGACCGGATGCGGGACCAACTCGCCCAGGTCAACAAGGAGATCGGGGACGGCGCGCAGCAGAGCGGACCGAACGCCTCGGCGAACCTGGAGTCGCTCTACGCCAGCCGGGCCGAACTCACCTCCCGGATCACCGACTTCGGCCAGCGTGCGGCCGAGGCGCAGGTCGGCACGCCCCGGCTGGTGGCCGGTACCCGGATCGTGGACGCCGCGCGCGCGGTGCCGCAGTCCCTGCCCGCCGCCGCCACCGACGGCGGGATCGGCGCCGTCCTCGGGCTGGTCCTCGGCATCGCGGCGGCCGCCGTCGGCGCGGTGGTCGCGGACCGCCCGGTGCTGCGCCGGGACGTCGCCGCGAACCTCGGCGCCTCGGTCATCGCCGAGCTGAACCGGGCGCCCCGGCGCCCGGCCGGACGCCGGCCGTCGCGCCGGGCCAGGGTGGCCCGGGCCAGGCTCACCGCGACCCTGGCCCGTACCGTACGCGGCTCGGCGGAGACGGTGTCGCTGCTGGAACTGGGCTGCGCGCACAGCACGGTGGCGATCGCGCTGGACCTCGCCGGGGAACTGTCGGCGGAGGGGCCGGTGGCCGTCGTGGACGGCCTGCCGGGCCTCCAGCTCGCCGACCGCCGCCCGGAACCGGGCGGCCCGACCGTGATCGGCGGTGAGCGGGCCTCGGCCGTTGCCCTGTCGGAACGCCGGCTCGGGGTCGGCTCGGTGGCCCCCGGCACGGCCTGGACCGACCTGCGCTACCTCGGCACCCGCACGGTGCTGGTGGTCCGGGCCGGGCACGGCAGCGCCGCCTGGCTGCACACCGTGGCGCGCCGGCTCGCGGAGCAGCGCATCCCGGTCCTCGGCGTGGTGCTGATCGACCCCGATCCGCATGACCGGACCGACGGCACCCTGTGGGACGGGCCGCACACCGCGCCGCGCGGCCGGGGCGACCGGCCGACCCGGAGCCTGCCGGGCCGGCGGCGGACGGAACGACTACCGATGTGGACCTCAAGGGTCCCCGACAGCGACCAGGAGGCGAGGTAGCACATGTGCGGCATCGCGGGCACGTACCGCTGGCCGGACGGCAAGGCCGTGACCGACCTGCTCACCGACACCCTCGCCCACCGCGGCCCGGACGGCGCGGGCCGCTACGGCCACCCCGTCGGCGACGGCGAGGTGCAGCTGGGGCACCGCCGGCTGGCCATCGTCGACCTCTCCGGGACCGGCGCCCAGCCGATGGCCAGGAGCGGCCTCGTCCTGACGTACAACGGCGAGCTGTACAACGCGCCCGAGCTGCGCGCCGAACTGACCGCCGCCGGGGTGCGCTTCCGCGGCACCTCCGACACCGAGGTGCTGCTGGAGGCCTGGCGGCGCTGGGGCACCGACTGCCTGCCCCGGCTGCGCGGGATGTTCGCGTTCGGGATCTTCGACGAGCGCACCGGTGAACTGGTGCTCGCCCGCGACCAGCTCGGCATCAAGCCGCTGTTCCTGGTCCGGCGCGGCGGGGGCCTGGTGTTCGCCTCCGAGCTCAAGGCACTGGCCGCCGCCACCGGCGGCTCGCTGGAGGTGGACCACGCCGCGCTGGTCGCCTCGCTGCTCTACTACTGGGTGCCGGACTCCCGCTGCGCGTTCCGCGGGGCGGAGAAGCTGCCGCCGGGCAGCTGGCTGCGGTGCCGACCCGACGGCCGGGTGGAGCACGGCCGGTTCTGGCACCTTCGGGAGGTCGCCGCCGAGGGCCGGGACCGCGCCCGGGCCGGCGAGCGGCCGGACCTCGCCGCCGTCGTCGAGGAGTCGACCCGGCGTCACCTGCTCTCCGACGTCCCGGTGGCGACCTTCCTCTCGGGCGGCCTGGACTCCAGCTACCTGACCGCCCTGGCGGCCCGCGACAAGCCCGGGATCTCCGCCTACACCATCGGCTTCCGCGCCGAGGACGCCAGGTTCGAGGCGATGCCGGACGACCTGCGCTACGCCCGGCGGGTGGCCGAGCGGTTCGGCGTCGACCTGCACGAGATCGAGATCGCCCCGGACGTGCTCGACCTGCTGCCGAGGATCACGCACCACCTGGACGAGCCGATCGGCGACCCGGCCGCGATCAACACCTTCCTGATCTGCTCGGCCGCCCGGGAGGCCGGGGTCAAGGTGCTGCTCTCCGGGATGGGCGCCGACGAACTGTTCGCCGGCTACCGCAAGCACCTGGCCAACCGGCTGGCGCTGCGCTACCAGCGCGTCCCACGGCCGCTGCGGCGCGGGCTGGGCGCGGCCGTGGACCGGCTGCCGGTCGCCACCGCCCGCCGGGGGTACCGCTCGGTGCGCTTCGCCAAGCGCTTCCTCTCCTTCGCCGACCTGCCGGAGGAGACGGCGTTCCGGCGCAGTTACACCATGTACGACCGGGCGGAGCTGCTCGCCCTGGTCGACCCGGACCTCGCCGGGACGGTCCAGGACGTGCTGGACGAGCACGCGGACGTCTACCGGGACAACGACCTCGACGACTTCGTCAACCGGATGTGCCTGGCCGACGCCCGGATGTTCCTTCCGGGCCTCAACCTCGCGTACACCGACCGCTCCAGCATGGCCGCGTCCACCGAGGTACGGGTGCCGTACGTGGACGTCGAGGTGGTGAAGGCGGCCTTCGCGGTGCCCGGCGACCGCAAGATCGTCGGACGGCAGGGCAAGGCCGTCCTCAAGGAGGCGGCCACCTCCGTGCTGCCAAGGGAGATCGTGTACCGGCCCAAGGGCCTGTTCAGCGCCCCGCTGCGGGCCTGGATGAGCCGGGACCTCGCGCCGCTGGTGCGCGAGGTGGTGAACGACGGGCTGCTGGTCAACTCCGGCCTGCTGCGACGTGAGGCGCTGGCCCGGATGGTCGCCGAGGACGCCGCCGGGCAGCGGGACTTCTCCAAGCACCTGTGGCACGTGCTGACCCTCGAGTACTGGTACCGCGGCGCGACCTCCGGATAGGGCCCGAGGCCGCGCCGCCCGCTCCACCACGAACAGGCTGAGGAACAAGGGGACTTCCGGTGAAACAGGTTGTGCAGAACTACAAGAGCGGCGAACTGTCGGTGCTCGACGTGCCGGTGCCGGGGTGCAAGCCGGGCGGGGTGCTGGTCCGCACCGCGTTCTCGCTGATCTCCACCGGGACGGAGCTGATGAAGGTCTCCGAGGCCGGCATGTCGATGCTGGGCAAGGCCCGTTCCCGGCCGGACCAGGTCGCCAAGGCGATGCAGAGCGTGGCCGTCAACGGGCTGCCCGCCACCTACCGCAAGGTGATGGGCAAGCTGGACTCCTACACGCCGCTGGGCTACTCGCTGTGCGGGGTGGTCGAGCAGGTCGGTGCCGGGATCGACGACGTCAAGGCCGGCGACCTGGTGGCCTGCGCGGGCAACGAGCACGCGCTGCACGCCGAACTGAACTGGGTGCCCAGGAACCTCTACACCCCGGTGCCGGACGGCCTGGCCCCGCGCCACGCCGCCTTCGGCACCGTCGGGTCGATCGCCCTGCAGGGCGTCCGGCAGGGCGAGCCGCAGCTCGGCGAGGTGGCGCTGGTGATCGGCCTCGGGCTGATCGGCCAGCTGGTCGTGCAGCTGCTCACCGCCGCCGGTGTACGGGTGGTCGGGGCCGACCCCGACCCGGTGCGCTGCGAACTCGCCGAGCGGTTGGGCGCGGTGGCCTGCGGCGACCCGGGCTCGGCGGCCGTGGAGCACGCCGCCGCCGAGCTGACCGACGGCCACGGCGTGGACCAGGTGTACCTGGCCGCCGGCGGCGGCAGCAACCAACCCGTCGAGCTGGCCGCCAAGTTGGCCCGGGACCGGGGCCGGGTGATCGACATCGGCAAGTGCCGGCTGGACCTGCCGTGGAACGCGTACTACGAGAAGGAGCTGGACGTCCGGTTCTCCCGCTCCTACGGCCCCGGGCGCTACGACCCGGAGTACGAGCTGGAGGGCCGGGACTACCCCATCGGCTACGTGCGCTGGACGGAACGCCGCAACCTGGCCTGCTTCCTCGACCTCGCCGCTCGCGGCCGGGTCGACGTGGAGCCGCTGATCTCCCACATCGCCGACTTCGACGACGCGGTGGAGACCTACCGGCGGCTCAAGGACGGCGAGTTGAAGGCCGTGGCGGTGCTGTTCCGGTACCCCGGGGCCACCGGCGAGGAGCCGGTCAGGACCCCGGAGGTGGCGGTGCCCGCGGTGCCCCGCGGCGCCGGGCGCGCGACCCGGCCCGCCGGCTCGCCGGTCCGGCTGGCCTTCGTCGGCGCCGGGAACTACGCCACCTCGATGCTGCTGCCGCACCTCGCCGGACGCGAGGGCGTGGCACTTTCCACCGTCGTCACCACGACGGCGCTGTCCGGCGCCAACGCCCAGCGCAAGTTCGGCTTCGCCCACGCCACCACCGACCTCGACGCCGTCCTCGGGGACGACGCCGTCGACGCGGTGTTCGTGGTCACCCGGCACAGCTCGCACGCCGAACTGACCAGGCGGGCGCTGCTGGCCGGCAAGGCGGTGTTCGTGGAGAAGCCGCTGGCCCTCACCGAGGAGGAACTGGCGGGCGTGCTCGCCGCCGTGGCGGAGTCCGGCAACGACCGCCTCCAGGTGGGCTTCAACCGCCGCTTCGCGCCGCTGCTGCGCGAGGCCAAGAACCACTTCGGCCCCCGGACCGGCCCGGCCGCCCTGCGCTACCTGGTCAACGCCGGCCGGCTGCAGCACGGCAGCTGGTACCTGCGACAGGACACCGAGGGCTCCCGGTTCGCCGGCGAGGGCGGGCACTTCATCGACACCGCGAGCTGGCTGCTGGACGCCGACCCGGTCTCGGTCTACGCCGTCGCCCGGTCCGGCAACGAGGACCCGCAGATCTTGCTGCGCTACCCGGACGGCTCCACCGCCACCCTGAGCTACGTCACCACCGGCGCGCCCGGCTTCCCCAAGGAGACCCTGGACCTCGTCGCCGACGGCAAGGTGCTCAAGCTGGACGACTTCGTCCGCGCCTCGGTGTACTTCGACGGCACGGCCGGCCGAAAGCGGTGGGTCAGCTCCCGGCTGCCCCGGGCCCGGGACAAGGGCCAGTCCGCCGAACTGGCCGCGTTCGTCCGGGCGGTGCGGACCGGCGGGCCGATGCCGGTGCCGCTGGAGTCGCTGGTCGCGACCACCTCGGCCACCCTCGCCGTCCGGTCCGGCCTGGCCGGCGGCGCCCCGGTGACGCTGGCGAGGCCGCGATGAGCACGAGCCCGGGCTGGTACCTGCGCCGGCTGTCCCGGATGGGGCCGCGGGAGATCGGCGGCCGGGTGGGCGACGCGGTGCGCCGGCGGCGCTGGCGCCCGGCGCCGCCGCCCGGCCCGGCGGTGACCGGCGCCCGGTTCACCGCGGTGCTGCCCGCCGGAGCGCTCGCCGCGATGCCCCCGGCGGCCGTCAAGCGCCTCACCGCGGAGGCGGACCGGCTGATGGACGGCCACGGCGAGTTCTTCGGCGTGCGCCGCGACGACCTGGCCGCCCCGGACTGGTGGTACGACCCGAAGACCGGGCGCCGGGCCCCCGACGGCTGCGCCTTCGACCTGCCGTACCGGGACGAGGCGGCGGTCGGCGACATCAAGCAGATCTGGGAGCCCTCCCGGCACCAGTACCTGACCGTGCTCGCCGCCGCCTACGCCGTCACCGGGAACGAGCGCTACGCCGAGCGCGTCGCCGAGCACCTGCGCTCCTGGTGGGCGGCCAACCCGCCGCTGCGCGGGGTGCACTGGATCAGCGGCATCGAGTTGGGCATCCGGCTGCTGTCCTGGGTGTGGATCCGCCGGCTGCTCGACGGCTGGCCGGGCGCGGCCGCGCTGTTCGAGTCCAACCCGGTGGCGCTGGAGCAGATCCGGCAGCACCAGCGCTGGCTGGCCGCCTTCCCCAGCCGGGGCTCCTCCGCCAACAACCACGTGATCGCCGAGGCCGCCGGGCAGTTCGCCGCGGCCTGCGCCTTCGACTGGTTCCCCGCCTCGGCACGCTGGCGCTCCGACGCGCTGCGCTCGCTGGAGCGCCACCTGCGCGGCAACACCTTCCCCTCCGGCCTCAACCGCGAACTGGCGAGCGACTACCACGGACTCGTACTGGAACTCGGCCTGGCCGCGCTGGCCGAGGCGGACGCCGCCGCCGTGCCCGTCCCCACCACCGTCCGGCTGGTGCTGCTGCGGATGACCGACGCCCTCGCGGCCGTGGTCGACGCCCGGCTGCGGCCGCCGCGCCAGGGGGACGCCGACGACGGCCACGGCCTGGTCCTGGACGGCGCGGGCACCGACCGCTGGGCCTCGCTGCTTGCCACCGGCGCCGCCGTGTTCGGCCGGCTCGACTGGTGGCCCGCGGTGACCGTCGCCGATGTGCGCACCCCGCTGCTGGCCGCGCTGCTCCGGCCGTACGGGAAGGACGGCAGGGTGACCCGCCCGGCCCACCGGCCGGCCCACTTCGCCGACGCGGGCCTGACCGTGCTGCGCAGCCCGGCGGAAGGGGGGCGGGGGGAGATCTGGTGCCGCTGCGACGGCGGCCCGCACGGCTTCCTGTCCATCGCCGCGCACGCCCACGCGGACGCGCTGTCCCTGGAGGTCCGGCACGACGGCGTCGACGTGCTCGCCGACCCGGGGACGTACTGCTACCACGGGCAGCCCGAGTGGCGGCGCTACTTCCGCTCGACCCTGGGCCACAACACCCTGGAGCTGGACGGCGCCGACCAGTCCGTCTCCGGCGGCCCGTTCCTGTGGACCGGCCACGCCCGCAGCCGGGTGCTGGTCGCCGACACCACCGACCGGCGGGTGGCCCGCTGGTGCGCCGAGCACGACGGCTACCGGCCCGCCGTGCACCGCCGCCGGGTCGAACTGGACGCTGAGCAGCGGGAGGTGCGGGTGGTCGACGAGGTCCGCGGCCCGGGCCGGGCAGCCGTGCGGCTGGCCTTCCACCTCGGCCCGGCGGTCACCGCCGAGCTGACCGGCCACCGGGCCGTGCTGACCTGGACCGGCGACGGCGAGGACCGCTCCGCGGTGCTGGAGCTGCCCGGCGAGCTGACCTGGCGGGCCCACCGCGGCGAGAGCGAACCGCCGCTGGGCTGGTACTCGGCCGGCTTCGGCCGCAAGGAACCCGCCACCACCCTGATCGGCACCGGCTTCGCCGACGGCGCGCAGGGGTTCACCACCGTGCTCGGGTTCCGGGGCTAGGGGGCGGAGGTGGGGATCAGAAGGCGGCACCTGGGGGCGGTGGTGGCAGCGCTCACCCTGTTGCCGGCGACCGGCTGCACCAGCGGCTCGGACGCCCCGGCGAAGCTGACCAGCGCGCCGCCCGGGCCCGTCACCGTGGCCCGGGTGTGCGCCGCCCCCGGGACCGGGCCGGCGAGCGCGCCGGCGGGCGCGGTGACGGTCGACCCGGCGGTGGTCGGCGACCTGGCCGCGAAGACCAGGAACAGCCCCCCGAACAGCACGTTCTGGCTCCAGCCGGGAACGCACCGGCTCGAAGCGGACCGCTACGCCCAGGTCCTGCCCAAGGAGGGCGACAGTTACCTCGGCGCACCCGGCGCGGTGCTGGACGGCGGCCGGACCAACCAGTACGCCTTCGGCGGCAGCGCCGCGAAGGTCACCATCCGCTACCTGACCGTGCAGGGCTTCGTCGCGCCGCAGAACGAGGGCGTGGTCAACCACGACTCGGCCGACGGCTGGGTGATCGAGCACACCACGATCCAGGACAACTCCGGGGCCGGACTGATGGCCGGGGCCCACCAGCGGGTCCGCGCCAGCTGCCTGCGCGGCAACGGGCAGTACGGCATCAACGCCTACAAGACCGGTGCCCCGATCAGCGACCTGCTGCTCGACGGCAACGAGATCACCGGCAACGACACCGACCAGTGGGAGCAGAAGCAGCCGGGCTGCGGCTGCACCGGCGGCGTCAAGTTCTGGGCCGTCAACGGCGCTGACGTGCGCGGCAACTGGGTGCACGACAACCGGGGCACCGGGCTGTGGGCGGACACGAACAACAACGACTTCCGGATCGAGGACAACGTCCTGGAGGCCAACGACGGCGCCGCGCTGATCTACGAGACCAGCTACAACGCCGTCATCGCGGGCAACACGATCCGGCGCAACGACTGGGTGGAGGGCCGCCGGGCCGCCGATCGCGGCGACAACTTCCCCTATCCGGCCGTCTACCTGTCCGAGTCCGGCGGTGAGCCGCGGATCCCGGCCCGCACCGACAAGATCGAGATCGACCGGAACCTGTTGGAGGACAACTGGTCCGGGATCACCCTGTGGGAGAACGCCGACCGGTTCTGCAACAGCCCGGCCAACACCTCCTCCGGCGACTGCACCCTGCTGGTGAAGGACACGGCCCGCTGCACCCAGCCGGCGATCGCCACCGCGCCGCTCTACGCCGACTGCCGATGGAAGACCCAGCGGGTGGACATCCACGACAACCGCTTCACCACGGACCCCTCCGTCGTCGGCTGCACGGTGAACTGCGGCCGGATGGCCGTGCTCTCCAACTACGGGACCTTCCCGGACTGGTCGCCGTACAAGGGCCAGCCGGTGGCCGACGCGATCACCGGCAAGCAGCAGAACCGCTGGCACGACAACAGCTACACCGGGCCGTGGAGCTTCGTCGTCCACGACCCCAGCCGCACCGTGGACTTCGGGCAGTGGCAGGCCACGCCGTACCGGCAGGACACGGGCAGCACCCTGCGGCCGGGGACGGGTGGTTGAGGTGGACCGGGACGAGACGCGCCCCAGGGCCGTCGGCGCCTGCTGGGGGCTGCTGATCCTCAACACCCTCGGCTCGGCCGGGGCGCAGACCGTCGTCCCGCTGCCCCGCTCGCTGATCCAGATGCTCACCATGGGCGCGCTGGTCACCGCCTTCGCGCTGGCCCTCCTCGGCAACCTCCGGCTGCGCATCCGACCCAGCGCCCACCTGCTGCTGCTCACCCTGCTGCTGGTGCTGAGCGTGATCTCCAGCGCCTCCCTGGAGTCCGGGGCCGGCGCGCTGTTCCGCTGCTTCCGACTGGCCCTGTTCGTCGGCACGCTGTGGCTGCTCAGCCGCTGGTGGGACGACGGCGAGGAGTTCGTCCGGCACCACATCCGGATGTACTTCGCGGTGCTGGCCACGGTGGCGGCCGGGCTGGTCATCTCACCGGGCGCCGCCTTCCCGGACGTCTACGGCGGGCGGCTGGTCGGCGCGCTGTGGCCGCTCACCCCGCCGCAGATCGGCCAGTACGCCGCGGTGATCACCGGGCTGACGGTGCTGCTCCTGCTGGGCCGCCGCACCACCGGCAGGAGCGCCGCCGCGGTCATCGTGCCCTCGCTCGTCCTGCTGGCGCTGACCCACACCCGCACCGCCACCCTCGGCCTGATCCTCGGGCTGGCGCTGGCGATCGGCTCGCTGCTGCTGACCAGCGCCGCCGCCCGCCGGTTCTTCGGCTGGGCGGTGCTGTGCGCCACCGCGGCCGCGGTGGGCCTCGGTTCGCTGCTCCAGGCCTGGTTCCTGCGCGGACAGAGCCAGGAGAACTTCTCCAACCTCACCGGCCGCGCCAAGGTCTGGGACGCCCTGCTGGCCGCGCCCCGGACGACCCTGGAGCAGCTGTTCGGCAAGGGCCTGGGCGACAAGTCCTTCGGCGGGCTGCCGATCGACAACAGCTGGCTGGCCGTCTACAACGAACAGGGCCTGGCGGGCGTGGCCCTGGTGGCCGCGATGATCCTGGTGCTGGGCGGCGTCGCCCTGCTGCGCCCGCCGTCGCTCGCGCGGGCCTGCGCGATCTTCCTGATCAGCTACTGCGCGATCGCCTCCTACACCGAGGCCGGGCTGGGCGACGCCTCGCCGTACCTGCTGCACCTGACCGTGGCCGCCGCCCTGCTGACGGCCCCCAGCGCGGCCCTGCCCCTCCCGGCCCGCGTCCCGGACCGGGTTCCGGACCCCAGAACGGAGGTGACCTGACATGCACGTCCTGGTGGTGCACAACCGCTACGCCTCGGCGCAGCCGAGCGGGGAGAACCAGGTGGTCGACCAGGAGGTGGCGCTGCTGCGCGAGGCCGGCCACCGGGTCGGGCTGTTCGAGCGGCGCAGCGACGACATCGCCGCCAAGGCCCTGCCGGGCAAGGTCGCGGTGCCGCTGCTGGTGCCGTGGAACCCGGCGGTCCGCGCGGAGCTGGCCGCCCGGCTGCGCGCCGAACGGCCGGACGTCGTGCACGTCCACAACGTCTTCCCACTGCTGTCGCCCGCCGTGCTGGCCGCCTGCGCCGACGCCGGCGTGCCCGTCGTCGCCACGCTGCACAACTACGGCCAGGTCTGCCCGCCGGGCACCCTGCAGCGGGACGGCCGGCCGTGCACCGAGTGCGTCGGGGGCTCGCCGCTGCCCGCCGTCCGGCACGGCTGCTACCGCGGCTCCCGGCTGGCGACGGTGCCGCCAGCGCTGAGCCTGGCGCTCAACCGGCGGCGCTGGCGGTCCGGGGTGGAGCGTTTCTTCTGCATCTCCGCCGCGCAGCGCGACGTCCTGGTGGGCGCCGGGTTGCCGGCCGGGCGGCTGACGGTGAAGCACAACTTCGTGCCCGAGCCGGGCATCGGCCGCACGGGCGCGGGTGAGCACCTGCTGTACCTCGGTCGGCTCGCCGAGGCCAAGGGCGTGCGGTTGCTGATGGCGGCCTGGGACGAGCTGGCCGCCGACGGCGGGGTGGGCGTGCCGCTGGTGATCGCCGGCGCCGGGCCGCTGGAGCCCGAGGTGCGGGCCTGGGCGGCCGGCCGCGAGGACGTGCGCCAGGTCGGCCTGTACGACCAGGAGCAGTGCCGGCGGGCCGTGGCCCGGGCGGTCGCCGTGGTGGCCCCCTCGACCTGGCTGGAGGCCTTCGGCCTGGTGGTGGTGGAGGCGATGGCGGCCGGGGTCCCGGCCGTGGCCGCCGGGCACGGCGCCTTCGTCGAGCTCGTCGAGGACGGGGTGACCGGGCTGCTGCACCGGCCGGGCGAGGCGGCCTCGCTGGCGTCCTGCCTGCGCCGGATCACGGCGGAGCCGGAGCACAACCGGGAGTTGGGCCGGGCCGCCCGGCGCCGGTACGAGCAGGGCTTCAGTCCGGCCGTCGGGCTGGAGCGCCTGGTGGAGGGGTACCGCGGCGCGATCGCGCGGCGGTCCGGCGGCGCGAACGGCGCGCCGCCGGCAGGGAACGGACACGCTGACCCGCGGCGGGGCACCCGCGCGGGCGGGAACGGGAGCAGTCGATGACACGATGCCGACTCTGCGGCTCGACGGCGCTGGGGAGCGTCGTCGACCTGGGGGCGACCCCGCCGTGCGAGAGCTTCCTCGCCGCGGACGAACTGGACCGGCCGGAGCCGGCGTACCCGCTGCACCTGCGGGTCTGCACCGACTGCTGGCTGGCGCAGATCCCGCCGCTCATCACACCGGAGGAGACCTTCACCCAGTACGCCTACTTCTCCTCCTACTCGACCTCCTGGGTGGAGCACGCCCGCACCTTCGTCACCGGGGCCGTCCAGCGGCTGGGCCTGGGCCCGGACGCCTTCGTGGTCGAGGTCGCCAGCAACGACGGGTACCTGCTGCGGCACGTGGTGGACCGGGGGATCCGCTGCCTCGGCATCGAACCCTCGGTGAACGTCGGCGCCGCCGCGCGCGAGGCGGGCGTGCCCACCCGCACCGCCTTCCTGGACCCGGCCACCGGCGCGGACGTCCGCGCCGAACACGGCCCGGCGGACCTGGTGGTGGCCAACAACGTGTACGCCCACATCCCCGACGTCGTCGGCTTCACCCGGGGCCTGCGCGCCCTGGTCGCCGACGACGGCTGGGTCTCCGTCGAGGTGCAGCACCTGCTGACCCTGATCGAGGAGAACCAGTACGACACCATCTACCACGAGCACTTCCAGTACTACACGGTCGCCTCCGCGGCCCGGGCCCTGGCCAGCGGCGGACTCACCCTGGTGGACGTCGAGCTGCTGCCCACCCACGGCGGCTCCATCAGGCTGTGGGCCCGCCCGGCCGAGGCGGCCGGCGAGCCGGGCCGGCGGGTCGCCGAGGTGCTGGACCGGGAGAAGGCCGCCGGGCTCCAGGAGCTGTCCGGGTACACCGAGTTCTCCGGCCGGGTGGCCAAGGTCCGCCGGGACCTCCTGCGCTTCCTCATCGAGGCCGTCGAGCGCGGCGAGTCCGTGGTCGGCTACGGAGCCCCCGGCAAGGGCAACACCCTGCTCAACCACTGCGGCATCCGGCCCGACCTGCTCCCGTACACCGTCGACCGCAACCCCTACAAGCACGGCCGGTTCACCCCGGGCACCCGCATCCCGATCCTGCCGCCCGAGCAGATCGCCGCCGACCGGCCGGACTACGTCCTGGTCCTGCCGTGGAACCTGCGGGCCGAACTGACCGAGCAGCTGTCCTTCGTGCACGAGTGGGGTGGCCGCCTGGTCTTCCCCGTCCCGGAACTCAGCATCGTCGAGGTGAAGCCGTGAAGGTCGTCCTGTTCTGCGGCGGTTACGGGCTGCGGATGCGCAGCGGAGCCGCCGACGACGTGCCCAAGCCGATGGCGATGGTCGGCCCGCGCCCGCTGATCTGGCACGTCATGCGCTACTACGCCTACTTCGGGCACACCGAGTTCATCCTCTGCCTCGGCTACGGCGCCCACCACATCAAGGACTTCTTCCTCAACTACGAGGAGACCACCTCCAACGACTTCGTGTTGCGCGGCGGCCGGACCGAGCTGCTGTCCACCGACATCTCCTCCTGGACGATCACCTTCGCCCAGACCGGCATCGAGTCGCCGATCGGCGAGCGGCTGCGCCGGGTGCGCCACCACCTGGACGGCGACGAGATGTTCCTCGCCAACTACGCCGACGTGCTCACCGACGCCCCGCTGCCGGAGATGATCGACCGCTTCGCCGAGCGGGACGCCGGAGCCTCGATGATGGTGGTGCCGCCGCAGTCCTCCTTCCACTGCGTGGACCTCGGTGAGGACGGCCTGGTCGGCGGGATCACCGCGGTCAGCGAACTGCCGCTGTGGGAGAACGGCGGCTACTTCGTGCTCCGCCAGGAGGTCTTCGACCACATCCCGGAGAACGGGGACCTGGTCGCCGACGGCTGCACCGAACTGGCCAAGCGCGGCCGACTGGTGGCCCACCGGCACCGCGGCTTCTGGAAGCCCACCGACACCGTCAAGGAGCGGGCCGCGCTGGACGCCGCCTACGCCCAGGGAGACCGCCCGTGGGCCGTCTGGGAACGGGACGGGGCCGGGGTGGGGACCTCGTGATCGGGCTCGGCGCCGGGCGCCCGGACCGGATCGCCGCGCTGGGGGCGCACTGCGACGACATCGCCATCGGCGCCGGCGGCACCCTGCTGACGCTGTGCCTCGCCCGGCCCGGCCTGCGGGTCGACGCCCTGGTGCTCTCCGGCGGCGGCAGCGAGCGCGAGCAGGAGGAGCGGGCCGCCCTCGCCGCCTTCTGTCCGGGCGCAGACCTGAGGCTGACCGTCCTCAAGCTGCCCGACGGCCGGCTGCCCGCGCACTGGGACGAGGCCAAGGCCGCCGTCGAGGAGCTGCGCGCCCGGACCGAGCCGGACCTGCTGCTCGCGCCGCGCACCGCGGACGCCCACCAGGACCACCAGGGCCTGGCCCGGCTGGTGACCACCGCCTTCCGCGACCACCTGGTGCTCGGCTACGAGATCGTCAAGTGGGACGCCGACCTCGGCCGCCCGACGGCATACCAGCCGCTCTCCCCGGAGACCGCCGAGCAGAAGGTGCTCCTGCTGCAGGAGCACTACCCCTCGCAGCGGCACCGGCCCTGGTACGACCGGGAGGCCTTCCTCGGGCTGGCCCGGATCCGCGGCATCGAGTGCCACGCGCGCTACGCCGAGGCCTTCGACGTCACCAAGATCACTCTCAACCTGGGGGGTTGAACCATGCGCGTACTGCTGACCGGACACCAGGGCTACCTGGGCACCGTGATGGCCCCGGTCCTCGCGGCCGCCGGACACGAGGTCGTCGGCCTGGACGCCGGCCTGTTCGCCGACTGCGTCCTCGGCCCGGCGCCCGCCGACCCGCCGGGCCGCCGGGTGGACCTGCGCGACGTCACCGCCGAGCACGTGGCCGGCGTGGACGCCGTGATCCACCTGGCCGCCCTCTCCAACGACCCGCTCGGCTCTCTGGCGCCGGACCTCACCTACGACATCAACCACCACGCCTCGGTACGGCTGGCCGAGCTGGCCCGCGACGCCGGGGTGCGGCGCTTCCTGTACGCGTCGACCTGCTCCGTGTACGGCGCGGCCGGCGGCGACGAACTGGTCACCGAGGACGCCCCGCTGCGCCCGGTGACGCCGTACGCGGAGTCCAAGGTGCGGGTGGAGGACGACCTGCACGCCCTGGCCGACGGAGACTTCAGCCCCACCTACCTGCGCAACGCCACCGCCTTCGGCTACTCGCCCCGGCTGCGCGCCGACATCGTGCTCAACAACCTGGTGGGCCACGCGCTGCTCTCCGGCGAGGTGCTGGTGCTCTCCGACGGCACCCCTTGGCGCCCGCTGGTGCACGCCGCCGACATCGCCCGGGCCTTCACGGCCGCGCTGGAGGCGCCCCGGGAGGCGGTGCACGACCGGGCGTTCAACATCGGCAGCGAGGTCAACAACGTCACGGTCGCCGAGATCGCCGAGCAGGTCGCCGAGGCGGTGGACGGCGCCAAGGTGGTGATCACCGGGGAGCACGGCGCCGACCCGCGCTCCTACCGGGTGGACTTCTCCCGCGTCCGCGCCGCGCTGCCCGGCTTCGACTGCGCGTGGACGGTGAAGCAGGGCGCCGTCGAACTCGCCGACGCCTACCGGGCGTTCGGGCTCACCCGGGACGGCTTCGAGCGGCGCTTCACCCGGCTGGCGGTGCTGCGCGAGGCCACCGGGGCGGGCGCCGTGGACGAGACCCTGCGGTGGCGCCGGTGACCGCGGCCGGCGAGGAGATGCACGCCCTGGTGGAGCGGCTGTACCCGCTCTGCCGGAGCATCACCGGCGACGGGGTGCGGGCCACCCTGGAGATCGTCGGCGAGTACCTGCCGCTCCAGGTGCACGAGGTGCCGACCGGGACGCAGGTGCTGGACTGGACGGTGCCCCAGGAGTGGAACATCCGGGACGCCTACATCGCCGACGGCACCGGCCGGCGGGTGGTCGACTTCGCCGCGTCCAGCCTGCACGTGCTCGGCTACAGCGTGCCGGTGGCGGCGACCCTGCCGCTGGCCGAACTGCGCGAGCACCTCCACACCCTGCCGGAGCACCCGGGCTGGGTGCCCTACCGCACCAGCTACTACACGCCCACGTGGGGGTTCTGCCTCGCCCAGGAGACCCTGGACGCCATGCCGGACGGCGACTACGAGGTGCGGATCGACTCCACCCTCGCCGACGGCCACCTGACCTACGCGGAGCACGTCGTCCCCGGGCAGGTCGCCGACGAGGTGATCGTCTCCTGCCACGTCTGCCACCCCTCGCTGGCCAACGACAACCTGGCCGGCATCGCGGTGGCGGTCTTCCTGGCTCGGGAGTTGGCGCAGCGCTCGCCGTACTACACCTACCGGTTCCTGTTCGCCCCCGGCACCATCGGGGCGATCACCTGGCTGGCCCGCAACGCCGACCGGGTGGACCGGGTCAAGCACGGCCTGGTGCTGGCCTGCGCCGGGGACCGGGGCGACCTGACGTACAAGCGGAGCCGGCGCGGCGACGCGGAGATCGACCGGGTGCTGCGGCACGTCCTGTCCACCTCCGAACGCCCTCACCGCATCACCGAGTTCACCCCGTACGGCTACGACGAGCGGCAGTTCTGCTCGCCCGGCTTCGACCTCGGCGTCGGCTCGCTCAGCCGCACCCCGTACGCCGGGTACCCCGAGTACCACACCTCGGCGGACAACCCGGACTTCGTCACGCCGGAGGCGATGGCGGACACCCTCGCCGTCTGCCGGGAGGCCTTCGCGGTGCTCGACCGCAACCGGCGCTACCTCAACCTCAGTCCGTACGGCGAACCGCAGTTGGGCCGGCGCGGGCTGTACGACTCGCTCGGCGGGCGCAGCGACGCCAAGCAGGCGCAGCTGGCGATGCTCTGGGTGCTCAGCCTCTCCGACGGCGAGCACGGTCTGCTGGACGTCGCCGAGCGCTCCGGACTGCCCTTCGACACCGTCGCCGTCGCGGCCGACGCCCTCCGGGGCGCCGGGCTGATCAAGGCGTGACGCCGATGACCACCGAGGGGGTGCGGAGGGAGGAGTCGACCGACGCGGCGGAGCGGGCCCGGCCCGCCCAGCGGGGTGTCCTCGGCCGGCTGTCCTGGGGGCTGGCCGACCAGGCGGTCTCCAGCATGATCAACTTCGCGGTGGGCATCTACGTCGCCCGCTCGCTGGGCGTCCACGCCTTCGGCGTGTTCAGCCTCGCCTGGCTGACCTACGGCGTGGTGCTCAACGTCTCCCGCGGCCTGGCCACCGACCCGCTGGTGGTGCGGTTCAGCGGTGTGCCGGAGGGCGTCTGGCGGGCGGCCGCGGCCCGCTCCTCGGGCGCCGCGCTCGCCGTCGGCAGCACCCTCGGGGCGGTGTGCCTGCTGGTCGGCCTCGCCCTCGGCGGCGACGTCGGCCCCGCCTTCGCCTGCCTCGGCCTCGCCCTGCCCGCCCTCCTGCTCCAGGACTCCCGGCGGTTCGCCTTCTTCGCGGTCGGCGCCGGACAGAAGGCCTTCGCCAACGATCTGGTGCAGGGCGTCGCACTCGTCCCGGCCATGGTCGTGGCGGCCCGGGTGGGCACCGTGGCCGCCTTCCTGCTGGCCTGGGGCGCGGCCGCCGCGGCCGCCGCCGGGTACGGCTTCCTCCAGTCCGGCATCCGGCCCCGGGTGACCCAGGCCCCCGGCTGGCTGCGCGAGCAGCGCGACCTCGGCAGCCGCTACCTGGTCGAGAACGTCAGCCTCAGCGGAGCCGGCCAGCTGCGGGCGTACGGGCTCGGCGCGATCGCCGGGGTCGGCGCGGTCGGCGCGGTGCGGGGCGCCGAACTGCTGCAAGGCCCGTTCCTGGCCCTGCTGATGGGGCTGTCGCTGGTCACCGTGGCCGAGGCGGCCCGGGTGCTGCGGCAGGCACCGCAGCGGCTCGGCCGGTTCTGCTTCCTGCTGGGCGGCGGGCAGGCCGGCGCCGCCCTGCTCTGGGGCGCCGCCCTGCTGCTGTTGCCGGACCAGGCCGGCCGGCTCGTCCTCGGCGAGGTCTGGCACTCCGCCGCCCCGCTCATCGTGCCGGCCACCCTCGGCGTCGCCGGCGCCGGCCTCGGCAGCGGCGCCGCGGCCGGGCTGCGCGCGCTCGCCGCCGCCCGGCGCAGCGTGCGCTGCCAGCTGTTCGCCTCCACCTGCTACCTGGCCGGCGGGCTCGGCGGGGCCGCCGCGGCCGGCACGGTCGGCTCGGCCTGGGGCGTCGCCGCCGCCACCGGCTGCGGCTCGGCCGTCTGGTGGCTCCAACTGCGCGCCGCCCTGCGCGAACGCCACCGCGGCCCCGAAACGAGCGCCCCCATCCCCGAAGTGAGGACACCGTGACCACCGTTCCCCGGCTGAGCATCGGTCTGCCGGTCCACAACGGCGAGGAGTACCTCGCCGAGTCGCTCGACGCCCTGCTCGGCCAGACCTACGAGGACTTCGAGCTGGTCATCACCGACAACGCCTCGACCGACACGACCGAGTCCATCTGCCGGGCGTACGCCGCCCGGGACTCCCGGATCCGCTACCTCCGGCTGCCCCGGAACATCGGCGCCGCGCCCAACCACAACTACGTCTTCACCCAGTGCCGCGGCGAACTCTTCAAGTGGGCCTCGCACGACGACCTCTACGCCCGGGACCTCCTGCAGCGCTGCGTGGCGGCGCTGGACGAACGGCCGGACATCGTCCTCGCCCACTCCGGCCAGGCCGTCATCGACGAGCACGGACAGCTGAAGGTCCCCTACGAGTACGGGCTCACCACCGACTCGCCGTCCGCCCCCGAGCGCTTCCGCAGCCTGCTGTTCGAGCCCGGCGGGGACGACTTCTACGGGGTGATGCGCGCCGACGTGCTGCGCCGGGTCAAGCCGCACGACAGCTACCACCACGCGGACCGCACCTTCGTCGCCGAGATCACCCTGCACGGGCCCTTCCACCAGGTGCCGGAGCTGCTCTACTTCCGCCGCGACCACCCCACCCGCGCCGAGCGGGCCAACCCCTCCAAGCGCTCCCGCTGCGTCAACCTGGACCCGCGCCGGGCCGGTCCGCTGCACCCGACGCCCCGGCTGCTCGCCGAGTACGTCTGGGGCTTCGCCTCGGCGATCCGCCGGGCGCCGCTCTCCCCGGCGGACCGGCGCGCCTGCTACGGCCACCTGGCCGCCTGGATGACCAGCCGGGCGCGGCCGGGCGCCGGCGAGCGGGTCGAGGACCGCGCCCCGGTCGGGCCCGGTCGGCCCACCGTCTCCGTCGACGCCCTGGTGGCCGGGCGCGAGCGGAGGCGGGGATGACGTTCCCGGACCGGGCCCCGGCGCGAGTCCCGCTGCGGGTCGGGGTGTTCGGACTGCTCGGGGCCGGCAACCTGGGCAACGACGGCTCGCTGGAGGCCGTCCTCGGCTACCTGCGCAGCGAGCACCCCGAGGCCCGGGTGGACGCGTTCTGCGGCGGACCGGCGGCCGTCACCGCCCGCTACCGGATCCCCGCGACCCGGCTGCACTGGTACCGGGGGGAGTACCGCACCGCCTCGCGGGCGGGCGCGATCGCGGGTAAGGGCTTCGGCAAACTCGTCGACCCCCTCCGCACCGCCGCCTGGGTGCGCCGGCACGACGTGGTGATCGTGCCCGGCATGGGCGTCCTGGAGGCCACCCTGCCGCTGCGGCCCTGGGGCTTCCCGTACGCGCTGTTCCTGCTCTGCGCGTCCGGCCGGCTGTTCGGCACCCGGGTGGCGCTGGTCGGCGTCGGCGCCGCCCCGATCCGCGACCGGGCCGTCCGGGCCCTGGTGCGCTGGTCGGCGCGGCTGGCCGGGTACCGCTCGTACCGGGACGCGCTGTCCCGCGAGGCGATGCGGGAGATGGGCGTGGACACCGCACGGGACGAGGTCTACCCGGACCTCGCCTTCGCCCTGCCCACCCCGTCCGCGAGCGCCTCCCCGGCCGCCCCCGGTACGGTCTGCGTCGGCGTGATGGCCTTCCACGGAGGCAACGACGACCGGGCCCGCGCCGAGCGGATCCACCGGCGCTACCTCGACGGCACCACCCGCTTCGTCCGGGCGCTGGTCGAGGACGGCCGGCCGGTCCGGCTGCTCATCGGCGACGACGTCGACCTGCCGGTGGTCGCCGCGATCCGCGAGGCGGTCGGCTCACCACTGGTCACCGCCGCCGAACCGGCCTCCCTGGCCGACCTGATGCGGGAGACCGCCGCCGCCGACACCGTGGTGGCGACCCGCTACCACAACCTGGTCTGCGCGCTGAAGACCGGCACCCCCACGCTCGCCCTGAGCTACGCGGCCAAGAGCGACGCCCTGATGGACCGGATGGGCCTGGGGGAGCACTGCCACCCGGCCCGCGAGGTCGACGCCGACCGGCTGATCGAGCAGTTCCGGGCACTGGAGCGGCGCTCGGCCGAGGCCCGGCACACCCTCGCCGAACGGAACCGGGCCGCCACCCGACTCCTGGACCGGCAGTTCGCCGCCCTGACCGCGGCCGTCTTCCCGACCTCCGACCCCGCCCCCCAGGAGACTTCATGAAGGTCACCGAAGTCCCGGCGATCGCCGGCGCGTACCTCTTCGAGCCGACCCCGTACGCCGACGAGCGCGGCTTCTTCTGCCGCACCTTCGACGCCGAGGTGCTCCGCTCGGTCGGCCTGGACCCGGACGCCTTCGTCCAGCACAGCCTCTCCCGCTCCGTCCGGGGCGTGCTGCGCGGACTGCACCTGCGCTCCGGCGCCGGGGAGGCCAAGCTGGTGCGCTGCTCGTACGGGCGGGTCTTCGACGTCGTCGTGGACCTGCGGCCGGACTCGCCCACCCACCGCGGTCAGGCCCACTTCGAGCTCTCCGGCGACACCCAGGCCAGCGTGTACGTCCCGGCCGGCTGCGCGCACGGCTTCCAGGCGCTGACCGACACCGCCGACGTCTCGTACCGGATCGACCGCCCGCACGACCCGGCCGAGGACGTCACGATCGCCTTCGACGACCCGGAACTCGCCGTCCCCTGGCCGCTGCCGGCCACCTCGATGTCCAAGCGGGACCGCGAGGCGCCGAGCCTCGCGGAGGCCCTGCGCCACCAGGAGCGGTGAGGCCGACATGAACCCCGAAGACACCGACGAGCTCCGGCTGCCCCGCTCCCGGGCGGCCAACGAGCGGCTGCACGCCCTGATCCCCGGCGGCGCCCACACCTACGCCAAGGGCGACGACCAGTACCCCGAGCACCTGGCCCCGGTGATCAGCCACGGCCGCGGCGCCCACGTCTGGGACGTCGACGGCAACCGCTACATCGAGTACGGCTCCGGCCTGCGGTCGGTCAGCCTCGGCCACGCCCACCCGCGGGTGCTGGAGGCGGTGCGGCGGGAGATCGACCGCGGCGGCAACTTCGTCCGGCCGTCCATCGTGGAGGTCGAGGCCGCGGAACGCTTCCTGGAGACGGTGCCCACCGCCGAGATGGTGAAGTTCGCCAAGAACGGCTCCGACGTCACCACCGCCGCGGTGCGGCTCGCCCGCGCCGTCACCGGGCGCCCCCGGGTGGCCGTCTGCGGCGACCAGCCGTTCTTCTCCGTCGACGACTGGTTCATCGGCACCACTCCGATGTCCGCCGGCATCCCGGCCGCCACCACCGAACTCACCACGGCCTTCCGCTACGGGGACCTCGCCGGCACCGAGGAACTGCTCACCCACCACCGGGGCGAGATCGCCTGCCTGGTCCTCGAACCCGCCGGCCACCGCGAGCCGCCGCCCGGCTACCTCGCGGGCCTGCGCGAGCTGGCCGACCGGCACGGCTGCCTGCTGGTCTTCGACGAGATGATCACCGGCCTGCGCTGGTCCCCGGCCGGCGCCCAGGGCTTCTACGGCGTCGTCCCCGACCTCTCCACCTTCGGCAAGGCGCTCGGCAACGGCTTCGCCGTCTCCGCGCTCGCCGGGCGCCGCGACCTGATGGAGCACGGCGGGCTGCGCCACCCAGGCGACCGGGTGTTCCTGCTCTCCACCACCCACGGCGCGGAGACCCACGCGCTGGCCGCCGCGATGGCCGTGCAGACCACCTACGTCGAGGAGGGCGTCACCGACCGCCTGCACGCCCTCGGCGAGCGCCTGGCCGCCGGCGTCCGCGAGGCCGCCGCCGGCATGGGCGTCGGCGACCACGTCGTGGTCCGGGGCCGGGCCAGCAACCTGGTCTTCGCCACCCTGGACGAGCTGGGCCGGCCGTCCCAGCGGTACCGCACCCTGTTCCTGCGCCAGTTGCTCGCGGGCGGGGTGCTGGCACCGTCCTTCGTGGTGAGCAGCGCGCTCGACGAGGAGGACATCGACCGCACCGTCGACGTGGTGGGCCGGGCCTGCGCCGTCTACCGGAAGGCCCTGGACGCCGGCGACCCCACCCCCTGGCTGGGCGGGCGGCCGGTGAAGCCGGTGTTCCGGCAGTACGCCTGACGCTGCGTCGGTTGCGTCAAATCCGTTCGGGTCGAACGTCATCGGCCGACCGGCCCGCCGGTCGGCCGGCCGCCCGGTCCACCAGCCACCCGGCCGGCGGCACCAGCGCCAGCGCGGTGCACCAGCCGGCGAGGGTGTCGGTCGGGTAGTGCGCCCCCAGGGCGACCTGGGCCCAGCCCATGGCGGCCCCGGCCGCCACCGCCGCGACCAGCACCGGCAGGGCGCGGGGGCCGCGCACGAGCAGCGCCACCACGAGGGCGACGGCGGTGAGGAAGGCGGTGTGCCCGCTCGGGTAGGACAGGTTCTCGGCGCCGTGGATGGTGCGCCCCACCACGTGCTTGAGCAGTGTCGCCGCCACCACCGGCAGGCCCATGCCGACCGCGGCGAACACCGCGTCACGTGGCCGCCGGAACAGTAGGCAGCAGGACACGGCGGCGAACCCCAGCGACCCGGCGCCCGCCGGTTCCCCCAGTGCGTCCAGCGTCCGGGCGAGGTACCGCCACGGCGGCTCCACCCCGTACAGCCCGTCCTGGACCCGGGCGTCCACCCGGCCGGGGGCGCCTTCCCCGGAGTACCGGACCCCGAGCACGATCACCACCAGCGCCGCGAGAGCCGAGACCAGCCCGAGCCACCCGCGCAGCACCACGAGTGGCCCGGCGCGTCTCCGGTCGCCCTGCACCCGGCTCGGACCGGGGTCGCTTCCCGTTCCACCCTGCCCGGACGATCCCATGAGAGCCCCCGTCACATCCAGGTATCCGGTCACGCAGGATAGTTGACCAGCAGTCAATTGGCCTTTTCTGTGGGCCACATGGCCCGCAGACCCGCCGGGCGGACGCCAGGGCCCCGCGAGGGAGGTGGTCACCGGGCGCCCG
The DNA here is from genome assembly GCF_055608425.1 of Kitasatospora sp. NPDC036934. Taxonomy (NCBI): domain Bacteria; kingdom Bacillati; phylum Actinomycetota; class Actinomycetes; order Kitasatosporales; family Streptomycetaceae; genus Kitasatospora; species Kitasatospora sp. NPDC036934. The sequence goes on from NZ_JBVJQR010000001.1 coordinate 248,520, forward strand.
CGGTCGCGGGTGGCGAGCTGGGGGTGGAGCAGGAAGACGTCCGTCGCCGGCCACCAGGTCGGCCAGGTGTCCGGAGGCCGGCGGCGCGGCCACCGCCTGTTCCGGCGCGATCACCGCGGTACCCGTCGACGGCAGCGACGGCGACATCCGGACTCCCTCCCTGGTGGACGGCCGGTGATCTACCCGCCCCGGACCGGGTCCAGTCGGCCCGCCGCCGCCCGGTCCCGCCGGGACGGTTGCGCCGGGATGCCGGGGCCGCCGGGGGAGGCCGAGTCCAGCCTGATCAGGGCGTCGCGCAGGGCGGCCCTGGTGGTGACGCCGAGCTTGGGGAAGATCCGGTACAGGTGGGCGCTGACCGTACGGGGCGACAAGCGGGTCTGCTCGCCGATCTCCTTGTTCGTCAGGCCGCCCGCGGCCAGGTCGGCGATGCGGCGCTCCTGCCAGGTGAGCGGGGGTGCGGTGCGCGTCGGCGCCCGGGACGGGACCCCGCTGACCCGCAGTTCGTCCCGGGCCCGCGCGGCCCAGGCGACCGCACCGAGCCGTTCGAAGGCGTCGGCGGCGGTGGCGAGGAACGGCCGGGCCGCCGTGGCGCGGCGGAGCCGGCTGCCGCGGGCCAGTCGGATCCGGGCCAGCTCGAAGGGGAACCGGGTCGCGGCCGGGTGGGACTCGGCGCGCCGGTACGCCTCGGTGGCCTCGGTGTCGTCCTCGGCGGTGATGGCCAGGGCCCCGTCGGTGAGCAGGGCGAGCCGGGGCGAGACGGCGGGCAGTGCGGCGTCCCGGGCGGCGAGTGCGTGCGCGCGGGCCTGTTCGGTGCGGCCGGTGTGCACGGCGGCCTCGACGAGGTCGAGCAGGGTGCGGGAGGCCTGGTGGGCGTAGGGCTGGAAGGTGCCGGGCGCGGTGATGCCGATGGCCTGGAGGTAGGCGCTCTCGTAGTCGCCGTCGCTGAGCGCGGCGGTGGTGCCGGCCGCGTCGGCGAGCTGGGGGAGGAAGCCGATGCCGCGCGGGCGGGCCCATGAGTCGACCACCGCCTGGAGTTCGCGCGCGGTGTCCGTCCGTCCGCGCAGCGCGGCGAGTTGGGCGAGGTAGCCGCGGGTCTGCTGGGCGAACAGCTCGTGTCCGTGGTCCTCGGACTGGCGCAGCGCCTGCTCTCCGGTCCGCTCGGCGGCCTCCCAGTCCCCGACGGCCGTCTGGTCGAGCATGATCAGGTGCAGCATCACCATGCCGGTGGACACGGCGCCGGTGTCCAGCTCGCGGTGGACGGTGCGCTGCAGGTGGGGGCGGAGCGGGCTGAGGACGTCGAGGTGGTAGGCGGAGACGGCCAGGCGGGCGACGTCCCACGGCTCCTGGCCCGGCAGGTCGGCCGCGGCGAGTTCCACCGGCCCGGCCCAGCCGGCGCCGTGCCGGACGACGTCGCTCCAGGTGGAGCTGTAGAGGCTGGCGCGTTCGCCGACCCGCTCGCCGAGCGAGGCGAGCAGCGCGTGGGTGCGTTCCCACAGGGTGCGGTCGGCGGCGTACTGGCTGGTGGCGAGCAGCAGGGAGACCAGCCGGTCGAGCACCGCGCGGTCGGTTCCGGCCCCAGCCCCGGTTCCGGCGGCGCCCGCCCGCTGGATCGCGGCGGCGAGCAGCCGGTGGGTGGAGCGCACATCGCCGTCGTGGTAGAGCGCCTGGTAGCCGGAGGCCAGCACGGAGGCGGGGAGTGGTGGGCGTCGGGGGCGGGGTCGGCCAGGACGAGGCTGCGGGCGACGGCCGCCTCGGCGTCGCGCATCCGGTACCGGGAGCAGGGGCTGGTGCCGTCGCCCCGGCCGGCCGGCCGGGGCGACGCCGTCGAGGGCGCCCTTCAGCAGCTCGGACCGGACGGTGTCGTCCAGGCCGGCCAGCCGGGTGCCGTAGAGGTGCTGAAGGCGGTGATCGGCTTCAACGGCGCCTACTCCGGCACCGACCCCGCACCCGGAGGCTTCACCCTCAACGGCACCACCTGCACCGCCGCGCTCCGCTGACCCGCTCCGCCCACACATGGCCGATCCCGAGCACGACGGGGTCGGCCATGCGCCGTCGCGCCCCGACCGTCCGTAACGACGCATCAGCTGGGGATCCCCGGACCGCAGCAGTAGACGGCGGTGCCGGGTCTTGCGGGCCGGGCGGGCGGGCCAGGACCCGATGCCTTGGTTCTGCAACGCGGGACTTCCTGGGCTGGCGTCACTGCTGCTGGTCGAGGTGATTGCCGAGGTGCTGGTCGGGCTGCTCGTCGGGGCCGAGCAGCCCGGCGGCGTTCTCCTTGAGGATCTTCGGGCGGACCTCGTCCTTGATCGGGAGCGCGGCGAAGTCGGCGAGCCAGCGGTCCGGACTGATCGGCGGGTAGTCGGAGCCGAAGAGCCGGCCCCAGGTGGTGAAAGTTTCACGGTCACGGCGGGTGGCCGGCCCTTCGGGCGCGCGACGCGGGTGGAGTCGGGCCGGATCACGCCGAGGGCGGCCATGCGTCCCCTGTTTGTTGCCATGAGATCCGATGAATGATGCCGATCGGGGCGATGAGTGGGCGGAATCCGGCAAAACTCTGGACAGGCACCCGACCTTTGCGCCTTAATCCATCCGATGTCATGGACGCTTCCGACGCTGTGACCCGTCCTCGTGGAGAGGTGACACCCTTGTTCCGCAGTCCTGCAGCCGACGGGCGACCGGTCGGCCGGTGGCGCACCGCACTCGTCGGCGTTCTCGCCCTGTTCGGTTCCTTCGTGGCGGTGCTGCTGCCCACCGCCCAGGCCCGGGCGGCCGCGGGCCCGGTGACGTTCACCCTGGGCGCCACCCGCACCGACCAGAACGGCAACGCGCTCCAGCTGCACGGACTCGGCATCGTCAAGGCAGGGAGCACCTGGTACGGCTTCGGCGAGGACAAGACCGGCGAGACGTCGGCGAACACCTCGTTCCAGGACGTCCCCTGCTACACCTCCGACGACCTCGGCAGCTGGACCTACCGGGGTGTGGCACTGGCCAAGCGGAGCAGCGGCGATCTCGGACCGAACCGGGTCGTCGAGCGGCCGAAGGTCATCTACAACGCGTCGACCGGCCTGTACGTGATGTACGTCCACATCGACAGCCCCGACTACTCCGAGGCGAAGGCCGGCGTGGCCACCAGCAGCACCCCGTGCGGACCGTACGTCTACCGGGGCAGCTTCCGGCCGCTGGGCAATGTCAGCCGCGACCTGGGCCTGTTCCAGGAATCCGACGGCACCGCCTACCTGATGACCGAGGACCGCAACAGCGGCGGCCTGCGGATCGACAGGCTCTCCGCCGACTACCTCTCGGCGGACAGCGCGGTCGTGCTCCTGGGCGGCGGCAGCATCGAGGCCCCGGCCATGGTGAAGGTGGGCGGCACCTACTACATCACGGGGTCGCACCTGTCGGGCTGGCACCTCAACGACAACGTCTACGCCACCGCGACGTCGCTCAGTGGACCGTGGTCGGCCTGGAAGGACATGGCCGCGCCCGGCACCAACACGTACGGGAGCCAGACGGCCAACATCATCACCGTCCAAGGCACTTCGGGTACCACGTACGTCTACGCGGGGGACCGCTGGGACGTCAACGACCTGGGCGGCTCCAAGCTGATCTGGCTCCCGCTGACCATCCGGGGGACGACGCTCAACCTCGGCCAGTACCCCACCTGGTCCCTCGACACCTCCGCGGGCACCTGGTCGGCCGGCGGTGGGCTCCCCTCCGCCAGCACGTACACCCTGACCAGCGTCAACAGCGGCCTGTGCCTGGACGTCCCCGGCTACTCGAGCGCCACCGGCGCACAGTTGCAGCAGTGGACCTGCAACGGCGGCGCCAACCAGCAGTGGGCGCTGGACTTCACCGGCGGCAAGTACGTGCTGGTCGGCGTCGGCAGCGGCCTGACGATCGGCACCGGCGGCTCGGCCACGAAGGGCGGAGCGGTTGACCAGGAGACGGGCGGCAGTTCGAGCGCCGCCAGCGAGACCTGGGCCCTCTCCTGACCGGCTGACGGCAGCGGGCCCGGCCGGCAAACCGGGCCCGTCCGGCTTCACGTACCAGGACGACACTGCGACCGCGGCATTCGGCCGCTGTTCAGCACGGCGTGACCACGTGGATGACCTGCGACAACGTTCGGTTCCTAGCGTCTGGGGAGCCGTCCGGGGCCATACCACTCGCTTGGAGCGATCATGCACGATTCCCATCCGTCCGACGCGTGCGCCTGCCCCCGGACCGCGGAACTCGACGGGGGAGGGGCGGCGGCGGCGAGCCGTCGGCGGTTCCTGCGCGGGGCCGGTCTGCTGGGGGCCGGGGTCGGCGCGGCGGGGCTCGGGGTGTTCAGCGGTGCCGCGCCCGCGGCGGCGGACGCACCCGAGCCCCGCACCACCCGGCGCGACCGCTGGGAGCCCGACCCGGACAGCCGGCAGTTCACCTTCGTCGTCATGCCGGACACGCAGTACCTGTTCGACGAGGACCGGATCCACTCCGCCCCGCTGGAGGCGTCCTTCCGCTATGTCCTCGACGGCGGTGTCAACCGCGAGGGCGGCGGGGACGACAACATCGTCTTCCTCGCCCACCTCGGCGACGTAACCGAGCACGGGCTGCCCGCCGAGTACGCCGCCGTGACGAAGTCCTTCGCGCTGCTCGACGACGCCGGCGTCGCCTACGGCGTGCTCGCGGGCAACCACGACGTCCGCTCCTCGACCGACGACCAGCGCGGCAGGACCCCCTACCTGGACACGTTCACCCCGGCGAGGGCCGCCCGCACGCCCGGATACCGGGCCTCCAGCCCCGACGGGTACAACACCTGCCACGTCTTCAAGGCGGCCGGCCGCGAGTGGGTGGTCCTCTCCCTGGACTGGCGCCTGTCGGACGCGGGCTTCGCCTGGGCCAACGGGATGATCGCCGCCCACCCCGAGCTGCCGGTCATCCTCACGACCCATGAGATGGCCCACGCCGACGACAGCGGCAGGGCGACTCTCTCCGACTACGGAAACCGCCTCTGGGACGAGCTCGTCAGCGGCAACGACCAGGTGTTCCTCACCGTCAACGGGCACTACTGGCCGCCCGGCCGCACCGTCCTCAAGAACCGGGCCGGCCACGACGTCCACGTCCACATCACCAACTACCAGGACCGCTACTACGGCGGCGCGGCGATGATCCGCACGTACCGGTTCGACCTCGACCGGAACACCATCGACATATCGACGTTCTCGCCCTGGATCCTGGAGACGGCCGCGGAGGACCGCAACGCCCTGGCCGCAGGGGAGGCCGAACTGACCTCCGACGTCGACCGGTTCTCGATCCCGATCGACTTCGGGCGCCGCTTCGCGGGCTTCGCCCCCGTCCCGCCGCGCCCGGCACGCCCCGCGAGCGACCTGCTCGTCCGCGACACCCTCGCCTACTGGCGCTTCGACGGCGGCGGCAAGGCCGGAACGCCGCTCCCGGACCAGCAGGCCGTCCGGGACCTCAGCGGCCAGGGCAACGACCTGATCCGCCTGGCCACCCCGGGCGCGCCCACCGCCGCGCTCGCCTGGTCGTCCGACCACCACCCGGACCAGCCCGGCCACGGCAGCCTGCTGTTCGACAGCCGCAACAAGCCGACGGTCGGCGCGTTCCTCCAGACGCTGCCCGGCGCGCCCGTCAACCGCGAGACGTTCGAGCACGGTTACACCATCGAGGCCTTCTTCAAGCTGCCCGCGGACTGGGACCCGGGGAAGAACGCGTGGACGGCGCTCCTGAGCCGCTGGGGCATGAGCGGCGAGGCGGGCAGGAGCGGCGACTCGACCGACCCGCAGGAGCCGGTCGTCACGCTCAGCGTGTCCGAGGCGCCCGCCCTACAGTGGTGCGTCTACCCGCTCAACCAGACCGGCGCCTCGACCTGTTGGGGCCACCGCCTGCCGCTGGACCACTGGTGGCACGTCGCCGTCGTCAACGACGGCCGGCTCAACCGGATGTACGTGGACGGCTGCGAGGTGGCCCGCAACCCGTCGACCCCGGCGGTCGGCCTGACGACCCTCGGGCAGCCGTGGATGCTCGGCGGGTACGAGTACGCGGGCGTGCTCGACAAGATCTTCCACGGCTGGATCGGCGACGTGCGGATCGTGAGGCGGGCGCTGCCGAAGGAGGAGTTCATGATCTCGTGACGCCGAGGGCCCGGCGGCCGGGCCGATTCGGATCCGTCGTCAGGGCTGCACCTGGCCCTGGGCGCGTTGCAGCCTGAACGCGTCCGCGAGCACGGCCCGGGCCGGCACCCGGGCCGGCACCCGGGCCGGGCGGCGGATCACCCGGTCTTCAGTGGCCCGGCGAAGGACTTGCGCAGGGCGCCGGGCCCGGCGACCGGGAGCAGGGCGGCGAGCATCCGGCCCTTGAGGTGCCGGGGCTCCCGGGTGAGCTGGACGTCGACCCGGGTGCCCTTCCCCTCGGGGGTCATCCGGAAGACCCAACCGCCGCCGGGGCCGAAGAGCTTGGAGTCGAGGGTGGTGACGGTGACGGTGTCGCCGCCCGGCCTTCGTTCCCCCTGCGGGGCCACCGCGCCGACGACCTCGGCGACCGACCCGGACCCAGTCGGCCAGTCCGCTAGCCCGCCAGTCCGCTAGCGCAGCTCCGCGGCGGCCGCGCGGAGTTCGTCGAACGCGGCCCGGGTGAGGTCGGCGAGTTCGCCGGGGGCCTCGTCGCGGGCCGGGTCCGCCCAGCGGGTGTAGCCGTGCTTGAAGGCGAGCAGGCCGAGTTCGGCCGCCAGCTGGGCCGAGGTGTCCGGGACGCCCCGGCGCCGGAGCGCTTCGGCCATCGCGGCGGCCATGCCGACGTGCTTCAGGGCCTCGCGGCTGCGCAGCTCCTCGTTGGCCTCGACCGCCGCGGACAGCAGCGGGCCGAGCGAGCGGTTGAACGCGGTCATCCCGCCCGTCGCACGCTCCAGGCCGGCCGCGACGGCGGTCAGCGGCGTCGCGTCCGGGGGCGCGGTGTCGATGCCCTCGGCGAGCAGTCGGCTCAGCGTCTCCTGGCCGGCGGTCAGGACCTCGCGCTTGTCCCCGAAGTGGCGGAAGAAGGTGCTCCGGGTGAGCCCCGCGCGCTCGGCGATCTGGGCGACCGTCGTCTCGTCGTAGCCCTGCTCGGTGAAGAGGCCGAGCGCGGCCGCGACCAGGCGCTGTCGTGCGTCCGGCTTCCATCTAGGCATGTGACCATCCTAGGTGATGCGACAAGGGTCGCATCATGGGTACAGTGATGGGACGGTTGTCGCATCACTCCCTGGAGGTCGTCATGCGCGTCTTCATCACCGGCGGTACCGGCCTGATCGGCTCGGCCGTCGTCGCAGAACTGCTCTCCGCCGGCCACTCGGCCACCGCCCTCGTCCGCTCCGAGGCCTCGGCGGCGCAGGCCGAGGCCGCCGGCGCCGCCGTGCTGCGCGGCGGACTCACCGACCTCGCGGTGCTGCGCACCGGAGCGGAGCAGGCGGACGGGGTCATCCACCTCGCCTTCAGCAACGACTTCAGCTCGCCCGAGGCCCTCGCCCGCGGCATCGCGGAGGAGGGCGCCGCGCTCGTCGCCCTGGGGGACGCCCTGGCCGGCACGGGCAAGCCGCTCGTCACCGCGTCCGGCACGCCCCACGTGGCGGGGCGCGCCGCCACCGAGGACGACCCGCTGCCGCTGGACGGGCCGGTCGGCGGACGCAGCCGCTCGGTGACCCGGGTGCTGGAACTCGCCCCCCGGGGCGTCCGCAGCTCGGCGGTCCGGCTGCCGCGCACCGTCCACGACGAGGGCCGGGGCGGGTTCGCCGGACTGCTCACCGACATCGCCCGCCGCACCGGCGTCGCCGGCTACCCGGGGGACGGCGCGCAGCGCTGGCCTGCCGTCCACGCGCGGGACGCGGCCGTGCTGTTCCGGCTCGCCCTGGAGAAGGCGCCGGCCGGAAGCGCCTGGCACGCCGTCGCCGACGAGGGCGACGCGGTGCGCGACATCGCCGGGGTGATCGGCCGGCGGCTCGGCCTGCCCGTCACGTCGGTGCCGCAGGAGGAGTACGGCCCTCTCGGACCGATCTTCGCCGCCGACCAGCCCGCCTCCGCCGCCCGTACCCGCGCCGTGCTCGGCTGGCGACCGACACACCCGGGCCTGCTCGCCGACCTGGAGAACATCGAGGCCTGAGCCGGTCCCCGCCCCGCCCGGCGGCCGCTCAGCCGGCCACGGCCAGCTGGGTGCCGAAGAAGTCGGCGACGGCTGTCACGGCCGGGGTGACGTACTCGTCCCGGTCGTAGAGGTCGGTGTGGGTCGCGCCGTCGATCCAGTGCAGCCGCGCGGGGCCGGATGCCTCCCGGAGGGCCGCCACGCTCATCCACCCGGTCACCGCCTCGCGGCCGACCACCATCAGCAGCGGGCGCGGTGCCAGTAGCCGCAGCGCGGCGAAGGCGTCGAAGCCGGCGATCCGGTCGACGCTGGACCAGGTGAACTCCTTCGCGGAGCGCGGGTGTTCACCGCGGGAGGTGCGGTAGTACTCCCAGCCCGCGTGCACGTGCGGACCGCCCAGCCGGGCCTCCTCCTCGCTCGCGGGGAAGACCGGGAAGGTCGCGGCGACTCCGCTGCGGGCCTCCTCGGTACGGGCCGCGGCCGCCGCGGCCAGCAACTCCTCCAGGACGGCGGGCGGTTGGCCGCCGTCCGCGCCGTGCCGGAACTGACGGGCGATGTCCACGGCGCTGACGGTGGCCACCGCCTTGATCCGCCGGTCGGTCGGGGCGGCGGCCAGCGCGTAGCCGCCGGAGGCGCAGATGCCGAGGGCGCCGATCCGCTCGGGGTCGACCTCGGGGCGGGTGGTGAGGAAGGAGACCGCCGCCTTCAGGTCCTCGACCCGGTGCGCCGGATCCTCCAGGCCCCGGGGCAGGCCCTCGCTCTCGCCCTGGAATGCGGCGTCGAAGGCGAGGGCCGTGAAGCCCCGCGCGGCCAGCCGGCGGGCGTACAGCCCGGCGGCCTGCTCCTTCACGCCGGTGCCGGGGTGCCCGACGACGATCGCCGGGCGCGGGCCGGCGGGCCCGGCGGCCGGGGTGTACAGGTGACCGGCGAGGGTCAGGCCGGCGCTGGGGAAGGTGACTTCGGTACGCATCGCACGCTCCGGGGTGACGAGGGGGCGGCCCGCACGGTGACTGTGACGGTGACAGCGGCGGTGGCGGACCGGCGGCACCGGGCTCGGCCGCCCCACCACCGTCGCCCCGGCGGGTGGTGCCGGACCAGGGACGGTTCTGCCTATGCACGCCAGTACCAGGCACGGCACCCGCCCGCCGGGGGAGACTGGGGGCATGCGATCCCAGAACACCCGGGCCACCGACGGCAGCACCGAGCTGGGGGCCTTCCTGCGCGCCCGCCGCGCCGCCCTCGACCCCGGCCGGGCGGGTCTCCCGGACGACGGCCGGCTGCGTCGGGTGCCCGGGCTGCGCCGCGAGGAACTGGCCCAACTCGCCCACGTCAGCGTCGACTACGTGGTCCGGCTCGAACAGGGCCGCACCCGCCGGGTCTCCCGGCCCGTCCTCGGCGCGCTCGCCGACGCGCTGCGGCTGGCCCCGGACGAGCGCGCCCACCTCTTCGCCCTCGCCGACACCACCCCGGACCCGGCCGCCGTCCGGCCCGGGCGGCCGGAGGCCGACCCGCAGCTGCGGCGGCTGCTCGCGGCCATGCACGACGTCCCCGCGATGGTCCTCAACCGGCGGATGGACGTGCTGGCGTGGAACCGCGGCGCCGCCGCCCTGCTCACCGACTTCGGCGCCCTCGCCGCCCACGAGCGGAACCTGATCCGCCTCACCTTCCTCGACGAGGCCTACCGCGCGCTGTACGCCGACTGGCGACTCGCCGCCCAGGACTGCGTCGCGGTGCTGCGGATGGAGGCCGGGCGCCACCCCGAGGACGGCGAACTCGCCGCGATGATCGCCGAACTGACCGCGCGGGACGCCGACTTCCGCACCTGGTGGGCCGACCACCGGGTCCGCGGGCCGCACCGGCTCACCAAGACCTACCGCCACCCGCTGGCCGGCCCCCTCACCCTCGACGTCCAGCAGTTCACCGTCGACACCCAGCCCGACCAGCAACTCGTCGCCTACACCGCCGATCCAGACTCGCCCACCGGCGAGGGCCTGCGCTTCCTGCTGCAGTGGGCGGCGGCCGGGGCCGGAACACCGGCCGGGCCGCACCGGGCGTGAGCCGCACCGCGGCGTCGGTGGCGCCCGGGGACATTCTTCGCAAGTGGTCCAGACCTTAAATGGTCCAGACCTATTGACCGGCCCGGCCCGCCCCCCTACGATCCCGTCCGGCACAGCCCCACATGTCCCCACCTCACCCACGGCCGGGCGGCACGCCCCCACGCGTCGGTCAAATCCCTGGCGCCCGGCGGGAAGGGAGCACAGCATGTTCCGTCGGAGGTCGCGAACCCCACGCCCGCCGGGCGGCATCCACCCGAACCCGGAACCCGGCCGTTCCGGCGGCGAACCGCGCCGGGTGGGCCTGGAACGCACGTCGCAGGCGCGGCCGGCCCATCGCGCCCGGCCCGGGTCGACCGTCCTGGTCCGCTCCCTCGCCGGGCTGAGCACCGTCGCCCTGATCGGCGCCGGCCTCGCCGTGACCGGCTCGGTCACAGCCGGCGCAGCCACCCCCGACCTGCTGGCCAACCCCGGCTTCGAGAGCGGGCTGGCCGGCTGGACCTGCTCCGGCACCGCCGCCGTCGTCGGCAGCCCGGTGCACTCCGGCGCCGCCGCGCTCCAGGCCACCCCGACCGGCCAGGACACCGCCCAGTGCAGCCAGACGGTCAGCGTGCAGCCCAACTCCCAGTACACGCTGAGCGCCTACGTCCAGGGCAGCTACGTCTACCTGGGCGCCACCGGCACCGGCGGCGGCAGCGACCCGTCCACCTGGGCGCCCGGCAACGCCTCGTACGGCCGGCTCACCCTGGGCTTCACCACCGGGCCCGGCACCACCTCGGTGACGGTCTACCTGCACGGCTGGTACGGGCAGCCCGCGTACTACGCGGACGATGTCTCGCTCACCGGCCCCGGCGGCAGCAGCCCCACGCCGACCAGCACCCCACCGACCACGCCGCCCACCACGCCTCCCACGACCCCGCCCACGACCCCGCCCACCACGCCTCCCACGACCCCGCCCACCACCCCGCCGTCCGGTGACACCTGCCCCACCAAGCCCCGGCCGTCCGGCAAGGTCCTCCAGGGCTACTGGGAGAACTGGGACGGCGCCTCGAACGGCGTGCACCCCGGCCTGGGCTGGGTGCCTATCACGGACAGCCGGATCCCCGCCCACGGCTACAACGTCATCAACGCGGCCTTCCCGGTGATCCTCTCCGACGGCACCGTCCTGTGGCAGGACGGCATGGACACCAACGTCAAGGTCGCCACCCCCGCCGAGATGTGCCAGGCCAAGGCCGCCGGTGCGACGATCCTGATGTCGATCGGCGGCGCCGCGGCCGGCATCGACCTCAGCTCCAGCACCGTCGCCGACCGCTTCGTGGCGACCGTCGTCCCGATCCTCAAGAAGTACAACTTCGACGGGATCGACATCGACATCGAGACCGGACTCTCCGGCGGCGGCGACATCAGGACGCCGTCCCCCTCCCAGGCCAACCTGATGCGCATCATCGACGGCGTGCTCGCCCAGATGCCCGCGGGCTTCGGCCTGACCATGGCCCCCGAGACCGCATACGTCACCGGCGGCAGCGTCACCTACGGCTCCATCTGGGGCGCCTACCTGCCGATCATCAAGAAGTACGCCGACAACGGGCAGCTGTGGTGGCTGAACATGCAGTACTACAACGGCAGCATGTACGGCTGCTCCGGCGACTCCTACCAGGCCGGCACCGTGCAGGGCTTCACCGTCCAGACCACCTGCCTGAACAACGGCCTGACCATCCAGGGCACCACCGTCAAGGTCCCCTACGACAAGCAGGTGCCCGGTCTGCCGGCCCAGCCCGGCGCGGGCGGCGGCTACCTGGACCCGGGCTCCGTCGGCCAGGCCTGGAACGCCTTCGGCGGCGGGCTGAAGGGCCTGATGACCTGGTCGCTCAACTGGGACGGCTCCAAGGGCTGGACCTTCGGCGACAACGTCAAGTCCCTGCAGAGCCGTTGACCGCCCGCTGATCATCCGCCGCTCGCCCGGCCTCATCCGCCGCTCGCCCGCGCCCCGGTGCCTCGCTACGAGCCCGGGGCGCGGGCCGTCCGGCGCCCGCCTCCCACCGGACGGATCGACCGACCGTCGAGGCGGCGGGCCCGGAGCGGCGTCAGGGTCGACGGGCCAGTCCGCAGCAGATCAGCTGCTCCCACGCCGTCAAGTCGCTCTCATCGGCCGGGACTTCGCCATCGGCAGGTTCCGGACGCCACAAACGGCAGGGGACCAGGCCCGGTTGGAGCAGGTCGAGATCGCCGAACAGCCCGAGGATCTCCTCGTCGGTGCGCCAGCGGCCGCGGCCGAAGCTGTCCTGGAGCTTCCGTTCCGAGAGCCTGGTCTCCTCGTTCGCGCCGGAGCGGAAGTGGGAGACGTAGACCAGGCTGCCCGGGGGCACCCGCTCCGCCCACCAGCGCACCAGCTCGGCGGGCCGCTCGCAGTCGTTGAGGTGGTGCAGGACGGCGCTGAAGACGACGCCCACCGGCTGCTCGAAGTCGATCAGGCGCCGCACCTCGGGGTGGTCGCGGACCGACTCCGGTTCGCGCAGGTCCGCCTGGACCAGGGCGGTGCGGTCGTCGGCGGCCAACAGGGCCCGGCCGTGGGCGAGTACGGTCGGGTCCTGGTCGACGTAGGCGACCCGGGCGGCGGGGTCGTGCCGCTGGGCGACCTGGTGCACGTTGTCGACGGTCGGCAGTCCGCTGCCCATGTCGATGAATTGACGGACACCGGCGTCGGCCATCGCACCGACGGCGCGGACCAGGGCCCGGCGGTTGGCGAAGGCGATCTCCACCGAGCCGGGGAGATCGCGGAGGAAGTAGTCGCCGATCGCCCGGTCGACGGCGAAGTTGTCCGTGCCGCCGAGGAGGTAGTCGTAGACCCGGGCGATGCTCGGCTTCGACTCGTCGATCCCGCTGCTCTGATCGGTCATGGCGAACCAACCCCGTCTCTGGCGTCCGTTGTGGCCCCGATCGTAGGAGAACCACCGGGGCCGGGAGGCCGATCGACGGGTGATGTCGCGGGATTCGCCGTGACGTGGTACGGGCCGGCACCGGCCTACTCCCTGACGCCCGCGGCCTCGACGGCCCGGTGCCGGGTCTCCCGGAAGGCCGTAACGGAATGTTGAATTGGTGATGCTTCACTGAATGCGGAAACAGTCTTCTGAGCCGCATTCAGTGAATGCCGAGGGTTTTGGGGAGGGCGTCGATCAGGGCCTTCAGCTGCCCGAACGCCGTTCTTAATCTTTCCTTACCCCAGGCCGTTGACCTGCGTTCATCAAACCTGCTTTCCTTCATCCCCAAGCAGGCACCTCACCGAGAGACCGTCAATTCCGGTTGTCCGGAAGAAAGAACGGAATCGGCGTTCGGTGGAATGCGCTGTCTGGTCCTTCCCCACAAAGGGATCGTTCGTGGCCCCCCAGCCGTACGGGCGATCGGTATCGAGAGAGGCACCCTCACCCCATGGGTCACTCCCACAGAATGCGGCGCGCGAAGTACGCGGCGCTCACCGGCGTGGCGTCCCTCGCGCTCGCCGCGGCCGGCCTCGCCGGTGCGGCCGCGCCGGCCTCCGCGCAGGACATTTCCAGCTCCTCGGGCAGCGTCAACAACGAGTTCAACCCCTGGAGCCCGCAGAACGGCCACCCGTACCGCCACGGTGCGGTGCTGGGCAAGGAGCAGCAGAAGAAGTACAAGGAGTGGCTCGCCCAGCACAACCAGGCGGCGGCCACCGGCCAGGAGACGCTGTCCTACGGCGGCGGTGTCGACGGCATCGGCGTGCAGAGCGGCCACTCCAAGGTCTACCTGATCTTCTACGGCACCCAGTGGGGCACCCAGAGCACCGACGCCAACGGCAACGCCAAGTTCTCCGGCGACTCGGCCGGCGCGGCCGGTGCCACCCAGCAGATGTTCAAGGGCATCGGCACCAACGGTGAGACCTGGTCGGCCGACCTGACCCAGTGGTGCGACGGCCCCAACGTCGCCTCCGGCGCGGTCAGCTGCCCGTCCAACGCCAACTTCATCCCGTACCAGAGCGGCGGCGTCCTCTCCGGCGTCTGGTACGACAACGCGGCCGCCTCGCCCGCCCAGGCCACCGGCAACCAGCTGGCCCAGGAGGCCGTCAAGGCCGCCGGCCACTTCGGCAACACCACTGCCGCCGCCAACCGCGACGCGTACTACATCGTCCTGTCGCCGCACGGCACCAACCCGGACGACTACCAGAACCCCACCACCGGGTACTGCGCCTGGCACGACTGGAACGGTGACACCACCCTCAACGGTGGCGCGGCCAACTCGCCCTACGGCGACATCGCCTTCTCCAACCAGCCGTACAACATCGACCAGGGCAGCAGCTGCGGCGTGGGCTTCGTCAACTCGCCCGGTACGCTGGACGGCTTCACGATGACCCTCGGCCACGAGTGGCACGAGATGATGTCCGACCAGAACCCGGCCGGCGGCTGGACCAACCACGTGTCCGGCAGCTCGTACAACGGCCAGGAGAACTCCGACGAGTGCGCCTGGATCCGGCCCGGCTCGGCCGGCGGCGCCGCCAACGTCTCCTTCGGCTCCTACGGCACCTTCGCCGAGCAGGCCAGCTGGTCGAACGACACCAACTCCTGCGCCATCTCGCACGCCATCCTGAACCACGGCAACACCAACACGGTCACCGTCACCAACCCGGGCAACCAGTCCGGCACCGTCGGCACCGCGGCCAGCCTGCAGATCAGCGCGAGCGACTCGGCCTCCGGCCAGACCCTGAGCTACTCGGCCACCGGCCTGCCCGCCGGCCTGTCGATCAACTCCTCGACCGGCCTGATCTCCGGCACCCCGACCGCCACCGGCACCGCCAACGTGACGGTCACCGCGACCGACACCACGGGCGCCGCGGGCAGCACCACCTTCAGCTGGACCGAGTCCGGTGGTTCGGGCGGCGGCAACGCCGTCGTCAACGGCGGCTTCGAGGCCGGCAACCTGAGCAGCTGGACCACGGCCGGCTCCACCTCCGCCACCTCCTCGGCCGCCCACAGCGGCAGCTACGGCGCCATGGTCGGTTCCACCAACCCGACCGGCGACTCCTCGATCGGCCAGACCTTCACCGCGCCGTCCGGCTCCAGCAAGCTGTCCTTCTGGTACAGCAACACCTGCCCGGACACCGTCACCTACGACTGGGCGACCGCCACGCTGAAGGACAACACCACCGGCACGACCACCACGGTCCTCGCCAAGACCTGCGCCGCCACCGCGAACTGGACCAACCAGACCGCGTCCGTCACCCCGGGCCACTCGTACACGCTCACCCTGAGCAACCACGACGACAACTACGCGGGTGACCCGACCTACACCTACTACGACGACGTGACCGTTTCCTGACGATCGCCTCGCCGAAACGCACCGGGGTGGGCCTCGCGCCCGCCCCGGTGTGTTTTTTTCCGGATTCGGGGGGATCCGATCCGGCGCCCGGTGCGTCGAACCGGTACCGCTTTCCCATCCCGGCACGAAGGAACGACCGTGACTCCGAGAAGAACCGCCGCCCTCGCCCTGACCTGCGCCGCCGCCCTGCTGGCCCTGGCCGGCTGTGGCTCCACCAGCGCCTCCACGGTCGCCTCCGGCCCGGCGCCCACCACCACGGCCTTGACCACCACGCCGGCCGCCGTGACCGCCGACGAGCACGCCAACCACACCACCGTGAAGGTCGCCGTCGGTGCGACCGTCTCGGTCGTCCTGCAGGGCACCTACTGGTCCGCCGCCGCCAGCTCCGCCCCCGGCGTGGTCTCCCCGGCGGGCGCCCCGACCACCGCGCCGTCCCCCTCCTGCCGTCCGGGCGGCGGCTGCGGCACCGTCACCACCTCCTTCGCCGCCCGCACGGCCGGCACGGCGCACCTGACCGCCTCCCGGACGGCCTGCGGCGAGGCCCTCAACTGCTCGCCGGACCAGCGCAGTTACGACGTGACGATCGAGGTCACCGGCTGATCCGTCCGGTGCCGGCGGGCGCCGTCGCCGCGGTTCGCGGAGGCGGCGCCCACCTGTGAGCTGGATCACGCTTGAGCCCGCCCCAGGGGCAGGGTGGAGATTCGTCCCAGCAGCCGGACAGCGGTCCGGAGACGACGGATCACCGAGGAGCATCATGACCACCACCCACACGGAGCGTTCGGGCCAGGCGCAGGACCGGCCGGAGCTGCGACGGACGATCGAGGAGCTCGTCGAGGCCGGCTTCCTCGGGGTGCAGCTGCGGGTGAGCGACGAACGGGGCGAGTGGGCCGGCAGCGCCGGTGCCCGCGAACTGGGTTCCGTCGCCGAGCCGCTGACCGACGGGCACTTCCGGATCGGCAGCAGCACCAAGAGCCTGATCGCGAGCACGGTGCTGCTGCTGGTGGCCGAGGGCAGGACCGCCCTGGACGCCCCGGTCGCCGACCACCTGCCCGAGTTCGGCCTGGACCGGCGGATCACGGTGCGGATGCTGCTGCAGCACACCAGCGGGATCTTCAGCCACACCGGCGAACTCCTGGACGACGGGACGGTCGTGCCCGGCATCCCGTGGCAGGGCAAGGCCTGGGTGGACGACCGCTTCCACAGCTACCCGCCCGAGGAACTGGTGCGCCTGTCGCTGTCCAAGCCGCCGCGGTTCGCGCCGGGGGAGGGCTGGAGCTACTCCAACACCAACTACGTGCTGGCCCGGTTGGTGATCGAGCGGGTCACCGGCCGCTCCTTCGCCGAGGAGCTGCGGCGGCTGGTCCTGGCACCGCTGGGGATGACCGGCACGGTGGTGCCGGGCTTCTCCGCGGAGGTCCCCGAACCCCACCACCACGGCTACTACCGCTACCAGGACGGCGAGCGGGAGCGGATCGTCGACGTCACCCGGCACGACCCGTCCTGGGTCGCGGCCGGCGGCGACCTCATCTCGACCACCCGGGACCTGCACCGCTACTTCTCCGCGCTGATGGGCGGCCGGCTGCTGCCCGCCGAGCTGCTGGCCGAGATGCGTCGGCCGGAGGAGCGGGTCGGCTACGGCCTCGGGCTGTTCGCCCAGGACCTCGGCCCGGCCGGCGGCACCGTCTACCACCACAACGGCGCCACCATCGGCTCGGCGGCGCTGATGTACGGCTCGGCCGACGGCCGCCGGATCCTGACGGCCGCCATGAACCACGTGGACGACCCGGAGATGTCCCTCGCACCCGCCTTCCAGGAGGCCCAGCAGCGCCTGGTCGCCGCGGTGTTCTCCGGCTGACCGGCGAGCTGGCCGGCGAACTGGCCGGCGAACTGGCCGGCGAACTGGCCGGCGGACTCCCGGCCGGGGTGGGTAGGGGGCGGGTAGCGGTCGGACCCGAGCACACGAGAAGCTGATCGGATGATGAACGGAGTCACGATCGGTCAGGCGGCGGCCTTCGTCGGCGTCTCGGTGAAGACGGTGCGGCACTACCACGAGCACGGACTGCTCGCCGAACCACGACGCGACGCCTCCGGCTACCGGCGGTACGGCTCGGACGACCTGCTGCGGCTGGTGCAGGTCCGGACCCTGGCGGCCGCCGGTGTCCCGCTGGCCGAGGTCGGGCCGCTGCTGGACGCCGAGGCCGAGCCGTTCGCCGCCGCCCTGGCCGACGTCGAACGGCGGCTGGCCGAGCGGATCGCCGAGCTGTCGGGCCGCCTCGACACCCTGCGCCGGCTCGCCGAGGGCGACCGGGCCCTGCTGCCCGACCGTGCCTGCGCCGTCCTGGAGCGGATGGCCGAACTGGGCTTCGCCCCCGCGTACGTGGCCGCGCAGCGCGAGGCGCTGGTCCTGGCCCGGGTGCTGGTGCCGGCCGGCTTCGAGGGCTTCCTGGCTCAGCTCGAACACCGGCTGGCCGACCCGGAGTTCGTCGAGCTGTCGATGCGCGCCTGGGAGGCCGGGAGCTGGGAGCCGGACGATCCGAGGATCGAGGAACTCGCCGCCGCGATGGCCGACCGGCTGCTCGCCAATCCGGCGCTCCTGGGGGACGCCGACAGTATGCGGGCCTGGAGCCGGGCCGCCACCCAGTACCGGCTGATCGACCACCACCGCGAGGACCAGGCCCCGGCCGCGGCTCGGTTGACCGCCCTCACCGAGGCCAGGCTCCGCTCCGCCGGCGCCCCCGCCCCCCGGCTGCCACGCCGCTGAACGGCGCGGTCCGGCGCCGTCCCGGGGGCGGGTGAGCGCCGCTCGGCTCAGGAGGCCGGGGCCCCGGTCTCCAGCAGCCTGCCATCGGCCAGGTGCAGCCAGCGGTCGACGCCGATGCCGGACAGGAAGCGTTCGTCGTGGCTGACCACGAGGAACGCGCCCTGGTAGGAGTTCAGGGCGCCTTCGAGCTGCCCGACGCTGACCAGGTCGAGGTTGTTCGTCGGCTCGTCCAGGAGCAGCAGTTGGGGTGCGGGCTCGGCGCACAGCACGCAGGCCAGGGTGGCGCGCAGCCGTTCGCCGCCGGAGAGCGCCCGGACGGGCAGGTGGGCGCGGGCGCCGCGGAACAGGAAGCGGGCGAGCAGGTTCATCCGCTCGGCCTCCGGGCGTTCCGGGGCGGCCGCCGCGAAGTTCTCCGCCACGGTGCGGTCCTGGTCCAGCAGGTCCAGCCGCTGGGAGAGGTAGGCGACCCTGCCGTCGGCGCGCTTGACCTGTCCGTCGTCCGGGGTGAGGTCTCCGACCAGCAGGCGCAGCAGGGTGGTCTTCCCGGCCCCGTTGCCGCCGTGCAGGGCGATGCGTTCGGGGCCCCGGATGGTGAGGTCGACGCCGCCCTCGGCGAACAGCGGGTGGCCGTCGCGCACCACCTGGAGCTGTTCGCCGATGAAGAGGTCGCGCCCGCTGGGCACCCTGGTCTCGGAGAGGTCCAGGGTGAGGCGCTGTTCGTCGCGCACCGCGCGCCCGGCCTCGTCGAGCCGGCTCTTGGCCTCGTCGACCCGGGCGGCGTGCACCTGGCCGGAGCGGCCGGCGGACTCCTGGGCGCCGCGCTTCATGTTCCCGGCGAAGATCCGGGGCAGCCCGGCGCTCTTGAGGTTGCGGGCGGCGTTGCCGGCCCGGCGCTCGGCGCGCTCGCGGGCCTGCTGCATCTCCCGCTTCTCCCGCTTGAGGTCCTGCTCGGCGTTGCGGACGTTCTTCTCCGCGACCTCCCGCTCGGCCTGTACGGCCTGCTCGTAGGCGGTGAAGTCGCCGCCGTAGAGACGCAGTTCGTGCGGGTCGAGTTCGGCGATGCGGTCCATCCGGTCGAGCAGGGCGCGGTCGTGGCTGACCAGCAGCAGGCAGCCGTTGAAGTCCGCCAGGGCGTCGTGGAGCCGGTGGCGGGCGCCGAGGTCGAGGTTGTTGGTGGGTTCGTCGAGCAGCAGCACGTCGGGCCGCTTGAGCAGCTGGGCGGCGAGGCCGAGTTGGACGATCTGGCCGCCGCTGAGGGTGCCCAGCCCGCGGTCGAGCCCCAGCCCGCCGAGGCCGAGGCGGTCGAGCTGGGTGAGGCTGCGCTCCTCGATGTCCCAGTCGTCGCCGATGGTGGTGAAGTGCTCCTCGGCGACGTCCCCGGACTCCACGGCGTCGATGGCGCGGATCACCTCGGCCACACCGAGCACCTCGGCGACGCTGAGGCCCGCCGTGAGCGGGAGGTCCTGGGCGAGGTAGGCGGTGGTGCCGCTGACCGTCACCGATCCGGCGTTCGGGCTCAGTTGACCGGCGATCAGCTTGAGCAGCGTGCTCTTGCCGGAGCCGTTGGGGGCGACCAGACCGGTGCGGCCGGTGCCGACGGCGAAGGAGAGGTCCTGGAAGACGGGGGTGTCGTCGGGCCAGGAGAAGGACAGCTGGGAGGCGACGATGGATACGGAAGACGCAGAAGACATGGGTGAACTACCTGGAAGTGAATGGGCGGAGACGAGTCCGGCCCGGATGAGACAGGGGGACTGGGTGCGACGAATCCGACCGCTGCACTGGGCGCCCAGCGCCCGCAACGGCCGTCAAGCCCGGGACTCACCCGGAGATGTCGTCGTCACCCGCCATGTCTGCTGCACTCCTCGGAAGGGGGTAGGTCGTTCGCCAGCGTAGCAGTCCGTCTCGCCTCGCGCCGTCCTTTTCCGGCGCGAGGCGTACGGGCCGCCGTCGGGGGCCGTCGGCCCGCCGTGGTCAGAGCCGGTCGGCGTCGACGACGGCCTGGGCGAAGGCCGTTGGGGCCTCCTGCGGCAGGTTGTGGCCGACGCCCGGCAGCGCCCGGTGCTCGTACCGGCCGGTGAACATGGCCCGGTAGGAGGAGCCGTCGCCGGGCGCCGGGGTGAACGGGTCCAGCGCCGGGTCGAGGGTGATGGTCGGCACGCCGATGGTGGGCTTGCGGGCCAGCAGGTGTTCGTCGTGGTCGTAGCGGCGCTCGCCGTCGGCGAGGCCCAGCCGCCAGCGGTAGTTGTGGATCACGATCGCGGCGTAGTCGGGGTTCTCGAAGGCCGCCGCGCTGCGTTCGAAGGTGGCGTCGTCGAAGTTCCAGGTGGGGGAGGCGGTCTGCCAGACGACCCGGGCGAGGTCGTGCCGCAGCTTCGGGTCGTGCATGGCCCGTTCGCCGCGGTCGGTGGCGAAGTAGAACTGGTACCAGAAGGCGTGCTCGGTGGCCGGCGCGATCGGGTTCCGCTGGGCGTCGCGGTTGGTGATCAGGTAGCCGGTCGCCGACACCAGGGCCTTGACCCGCTCGGGCCACAGGGCGGCGAGTACGTCACCGGTCCGCGCGCCCCAGTCGAAGCCGGCGATCACGGCGCGCTCGATCCGCAGGGCGTCCAGCAGCGCGATGATGTCCCGGGCGATGGCCGACTGCTGCCCGTTGCGGACGGTCCGCGAGGACATGAAGCGGGTGCTGCCGTGGCCGCGCAGGTAGGGGACGATCGCCCGGTAGCCGAGGTCGGCGAGCAGCGGGGCGACGTCCACGAAGCTGTGGATGTCGTACGGCCAGCCGTGCAGGCAGAGCACCACCGGCCCGTCGGCGGGGCCGAGTTCCGCGTAGCCGACGTCGAGCAGTCCGGCGGTGACCTGCTTGAGCACCGGGAACGAGGTGTGGGTGCCGGGGGTGACGGCGGGCACGACCGGCGCCGGGCCGGAGCGGGCCGGGACGGGCGCGGCGCCGGCGACGCCCGGCAGCCCGGTCAGCGAGAGGGCGGCCGCCCCGGCGCCGAGCCCCAGGGTCTTGTGGAAGCTACGCCTGTCGATCATGAGTTTCCTTCCGGAGGTGCGGGGACCGGTCGGGGAGCCGAGCCGGTCTGGACGTTACTGGTCTGGGCAGTGATGGCGGCGGCGACACGGTGAGCCGACGGCGAAAGAGACTCCGGGGACCCGGGCGTTGCACTTGGCAGGGTGACTGGTCAGTATGGTGACGTGATGCACGCCTTCCCCTGCGGGACCCTCCCCCTCGACTTCGTCGGCACGCTGCGCGCCCGTCGAAACGCCGCGCCGATGGAGAAGCTGGCCTCCCCCGAGCAGCTGGACGCCTGGTTCGTGGAGTCCGGGATGCTCGACGGCGGCCCCGAAGCCGATGAGACCGACCTCGACATCGCGGTGGACCTGCGCGAGGCGATCTACGCGCTGGTCGCCGCCCGGCTGGACGGGCAGCCGATGCCGGCCCGGGCGATCGCCGAGCTGAACCGGCACGCGGCCGGACTTCCGGTGACGCTGCGCCTGCAGGCCACCGGTGCGACCAGGACCGGCTCCGTCTCCCAGGGCCTCGCGGCCCTGGCCCGGGAGGCCGTCGAGATCCTCGGCGGCGACGACGCCGACCTGCTGCGCGAGTGCGCCCGGCCGGAGTGCACCCAGGTCTACCTGGACCGCTCGCGCGGCCACCGGCGCGAGTGGTGCGCCATGCGGACCTGCGGAAACCGGGTGAAGGCCGCCAGTTACCGGGCGCGCCAGCACGGTGCAGCCGAGGACTGAGAACCGGCGCGCCGGCCGTGCACCCCCGCCCCGGGGCGGGGGCTTCGGCGTTTCCGGCCACGGCAACGGCGGCAGTCGGGGCGGGCGTTGGCGTCAGCCGGTCACCGCGGTGGCGTCAGCCGGTCACCGCGGTGGCGTTGACGGTCACCGGGATGTTGCCCCGGGTCGCCTTGGAGTACGGGCAGATCCGGTGCGCGGCCCGGCCGAGTTCGGCGGCCGTCTCCTGGTCCACGCCGCCGAGTTCGAGGTTGAGGACGGCGCTGAGGCCGAACTCCCCGTCGTCGCCGTGGGTGAGGGTCGTCTCGACCGCGACGGAGGTGCTGGTGAGCCGCACCTTGCGGTCGGCGGCGGCGCGGCGGACGGCTCCCAGGAAGCAGGCCCCCCACCCGGCGGCGAACAGCTGCTCCGGGTTGGTGGCGCCGCCGGCCCCGCCCAGCTCCTTCGGGACGGCCAGCGAGGTGGTGAGGTTGCCGTCGCTGGAGGCGACCCGCCCGCCGTTGCGGCCCTCGCCCGTCACGACGACCGTTCCGGTGTAGCTGACTGCCATGGTGCTGTCCCCTCATGAGTGAACGTCCGGTGAGCCGTCGTCGACGTCACTGGTCTGACTGGTGACGAGTATCGAGTGAGGCTTTCGAGGCTGTCAAGGCGCGAGCGCGCAACTGTGCTGGATTTGTGGGGTGTTGTTGCGCGTTCGCGCCCGGAAGGCCATCCAATACGCCTTCATTAGTAACCATCTTGACAGGTTACTGAGTAAGCGTCACACTCGTTCGGGAAAGAAGGATCCGAAGGAGAAGCACGTGATCGTCTACGACCGGCTGTTCATCGCGGGCACCTGGACCACTCCGAGCAGGGCCGACCTGCTCGACATCCGCTCCCCGCACGACGGGACGCTGCTCGGCCGGGCCGCCCAGGCCCGTCCGGCGGACGTGGACCGCGCGGTGGCCGCCGCCCGGGCCTCGTTCGACCGGGGCGCCTGGCGGGAGACCCCGCCGCTGGAGCGGGTGGCCGTACTGCGCCGCTTCAACGCGCTGCGCGAGGAGAACGCGGAGCGGATCGCCGAACTGATCTCGACCGAGAACGGCTCGGCCGGCTGGTTCACCCGGGCCGGCCAGCCCGGCCTGACCCGCCAGGCCAACGCCTACCTGAAGGCGGCCGAGGAGTTCGGCTGGGAGCAGACGCTCGTCCCCTCCGACCCGGCCTCGCCGGTGCGCAGCGTGGTGCGCCGCGAGGCGATCGGCGTGGTGGCCGCGGTGATCCCGTGGAACTCGCCCTTCTCCTCGGCGACTTCGAAGATCCTGCCGGCCCTGCTCGCGGGCAACTCGGTGGTGCTGAAGGTCTCCCCGGAGAATTCGCTCAGCATGGGCTTCCTCGCCGAGCTGCTGGAGCAGGTGGGCCTACCCGAGGGCGTGGTCAGCGTCCTGCCCGCCGACCGGGAGACCAGCGAGTACCTGGTGTCCCACCCCCAGGTGGACAAGATCGCCTTCACCGGCTCCACCCGGGCCGGTCGGCGCATCGCCGCAATCGCCGGGGAGCAGCTCAAGCGCGTCAGCCTCGAGCTGGGCGGCAAGTCCGCGGCGGTGATCCTCCCCGACGCCGACCTGGACCGGGCGGTGTCGGGGCTGAAGTTCTCCTCGCTGCTCAACAACGGCGAGTCCTGCATCGCCCAGACCCGGATCCTGGCCCCTCGCAGCCGCTACGAGGAGGTGGTGACCCGACTCAAGGATCTGATCGACTCCCTGAAGGTCGGCGACCCGGCCGACCCGGAGACCTTCATCGGTCCGATGATCCGCCGGGACCAGCAGGAGCAGGTCCTCCGCTACATCGCCCTCGGCGTGGAGGAGGGCGCCCGCCTGGTCACCGGCGGCCCGCACGTCCCGGCCGGCCTGGAACGCGGCAACTACGTCACCCCGACGCTCTTCGCCGATGTCGACAACTCGATGCGGATCGCCCAGGAGGAGGTCTTCGGTCCGGTGCTGGTGGTCATCCCCTACGAGGACGAGGACGACGCCGTCCGGATCGCCAACGACTCCGAGTACGGCCTCTCCGGCGGGGTCTGGTCCGCCGACGAGGAGCACGCGCTGTCGGTCGCCCGCCGCCTGCGCACCGGCACCGTCACCGTCAACGGCGCCTCGATCGGCTTCGACGGCCCGTTCGGCGGCTTCAAGGCCAGCGGCATCGGCCGCGAGTACGGCGCGGTCGGCCTCGGCACCTACACCGAGTACCAGACCATCACGGTCTGAGCCGTCCGAGCCGTCCGAGCCGCCTGAACAGTCCAAGCGGGTCGAACCCTCCGCACCCGCACGGTCCTCGGCGCCTCCCGCACCCGCCGTCGCACGCGGCCTCCGCCCGTCGGGAGGCCGCCGGAGACCGTCGGAAGCCGCCGGCGACCTCCGGCGGGCCGGCCCTCCGCTGTTCCACCGGCGTTCAACCGCCCGCTCCTGACTCCGCCCCGTCAAGCCCCTACTTTCCCTGGGGGACTGCGAGAAGGAGCCATGGAAGACACGCAACCTGCCGTACGGGCAAGCGGATTGACGAAGTGCTTCGGTGACGTCGTGGCGCTGGACGGCGTCGGCCTGGAGCTGTCGCCCGGCCGGATCCACGGCCTGGCCGGGCCGAACGGCGCCGGGAAGACCACCCTGCTCGGGCTGCTGCTCGGGTTGGCCGTCGCCGATGACGGCGAGCTGGAGGTGCTGGGCAGACCGGTCGGTCGGGCGCTGGCGGCGCCGGACGGCGTGGCCGGGTTCGTCGACGGGCCGGGCCTGTACCCCTCGCTGACCGCACGGAAGAACCTGGCGGCACTGGCGGCGCTGCGCGGCCTGCGGACCGGGCCCGGCCGGATCGACGAGGTGCTCGCCGAGGTGGGACTGACGGACGTCGCCGACGACCGGGTGCGCGGCTTCTCGCTGGGCATGCGCCAGCGGCTCGGCCTGGCCGCCGCCCTGCTCACCGGACCCCGGCTGCTGGTGCTCGACGAGCCCTCCAACGGCCTCGACCCGGCGGGCAAGCAGCACGTCCACGCCGCGCTGCGCCGACTCGCCGACAGCGGCGTCACCATCGTGCTGTCCAGCCACCGGATGGACGACCTGGAGGCGCTCTGCTCCGAGGTGACCATCCTCGCGACCGGCCGGGTCCGCTTCTCCGGCCCGCTGGGCAAGCTGGCGCCCGAGACCCGCGAGCTGGACCACCGGCTGCTCACCTCCGACCTGCGGACCGCCCGGCGGGTGGCCGACGGCACCACGGGCGTGCGGGTGGTGGACGACGCGGGAGCGTGGCGCGGCACGGAGGCGCTGGTGGTGCGCGCCTCCGTGCCGGCCGTCGAGCAGTTGGTGGCCGCGATGGTGCAGGAGGGCGTACGGGTGCGCGAGGTGGCGCCCGTGGTGTCGCCGCTGGAGGCCGCGTACCTCGCCCTCACCGAGCAGCAGCAGGAGGGCGGGCGATGAGCACGGTCATGGCCGGGGAGGCGGTGGCCGGTGCCGCCGCGCCCGGGGCGGGTCGGGTCCCGGTGGGCCGGGTGTACCGCTTCGAGCTGGTCAAGCTGGTCTCGCAGTGGCGGATCCGGCTGCTGGTACTGGCCTGTTGGGCGCTGCCCGGGCTGTTCGTGGCCGCGGTCGCCGAGCAGGGGACGCTGCCCTCCGACACCCTGTTCGGCCGCTGGATGCACGCCACCGGCTGGGCGGGCCCGCTGGTGGTGCTGGGCTTCGCGGGCTCCTGGGCGCTGCCGCTGCTGACCTCCGTGGTCGCGGGCGACGTGTTCGCCGCCGAGGACCGGCTCGGCACCTGGCGGCACCTGCTGGTGGCGGTCCGCTCACCGCGGCGGATCTTCCTCGCCAAGACCCTGGCGAGCGCCACCGTGATCGTGCTGCTGGTCGTCGGGCTGGTGGCCTCCGGCACGGCGGGCGGGCTGGCGGCGGTCGGCGACCAGCCGCTGGTAGGCGTCGACGGGCACCAGCTGGCACCGTCCGACGCCGCCGCGAGCGTCCTGCTGGCCTGGGCGGCCGCGCTGGCGCCCACGCTGGCGCTGGCGGCGCTCGGACTGCTCGGCTCCGTGATCCTGGGCCGCTCCCCGATGGGCCTGCTGGTCCCCGCACTGTCCGCCGTCGCCATGCAGCTCGCCCAGTCGCTGCCGCTGCCCGTGGCGCTGCGGCTGGCGCTGCCCGGCTACGCCTTCGTCTCCTGGAACGGGCTGTTCACCGCCCCGGACCGGCCGGCGGAGCTGCTGATCGCCGTCGCGGTGAGCCTGGTGTGGGCCGCGGTGGCGACCGCGGCGGCCTACCGGCTGTTCGTCCGGCGGGACTTCACCACCGGCAGCGAGGACGGCGAGAAGCGCCGCGCGCTCACCTACGGGGTGCTGCCGCTGGCCGGGCTGCTCGCGCTGGGCACCGGCGCGGTCGCGGTGGCCGCGCCCCCGACCGGTTCGGGGATCACCCGGGCGAAGGTGCAGCGGTCGGTGGCCACCGTGTTCGCGCACCTCTACCGGCTGCAGACCGAGCAGTTGCGCCGCCCCGCCGTCACCGAGGCCGACCTGCGGGTCAACGCGGACTGCAACCGGGGTGACGGCCAGGTCGATCCGGAGGGGCCGGGCAACGACTGGCGTTGCGTGGTCACCTGGCACCTGCCCGGAACGACCGCTGCCGGCACCGCGATCTACCAGCTGGACATCGCCCCGGACGGGCGGGTGACGGCGGACGGAGACGGGCCCAAGGAAGTGAACGGCTACTTCCTGGTGCACACCGCGACCGGCGACGCCCCGAACCCGCTGTGGCAGTTCGACGGCCGGATCGACCTGCTCGACTCCTCGACGGACTGACCGCACCGGCCGGCCCGCACCGAGGTCCCGCCAAACCAAGCTCTCACCGCACCGCACCCACCCCGCGCCACCGATCACAACGAAGGGCTGACGCCATGCAGGTAACGCGTCGTCGACGTGACCAGAAGGAGCACCCGGCGCTCCTCGCCCGCCGGGCCGGCCGCCGGGCCACCCTGGCCACGGCGTGCATCACGGCGGTGGCCGTGGCCACCGGCACGGCCTTCGCGGCCACCCACCAGTTCGGCACCGACCAGGTCGGCCAGGTCACCGCCGACGGCCGGGTGATATCCAGCGACCAGTACATCGCCCCGTACGGTGACCGGCTGGTCATCGACAACGGCAAGATCATGGGCTCCCGGGTCAGCCCGGACGGCACCCACCTGGCCGCCTCGCTGGCCGACGGCGACGCCTCGCTGGTCGTGGTGGACCTCAGGACCGACAAGGTGCAGCAGCGCGCCGGCAAGGCCAGGACCGCCGACCTCCACCTGACCGACGGCTCGGTCGGCCAGGAGGCCCCGGTCTACTCGCCGGACGGCAAGCAGCTGTGGCTGGGCCAGCTCGACGGCTACACCAGGTTCACCGTGAACGCCGACGGCTCGCTGGCCGACCCGGTGAAGATCGCCGTCCCGGCCGACGGGGACAAGCACGCGCTGGCCTCGGGCGCCGTGTTCTCCGCCGACGGCTCGACCGTCTACGCGGCGGTCAACGGCCAGAACCGGGTGGTCGCGATCGACGCGGCGACCGGCAGGCTCGGGCAGAGCTGGACGACCGGTACCGCGCCGCGCGGCATCGCCCAGGTCGGCCACAAGCTCTACGTCAGCAACGAGGGCGGACGCGCCGCCACCCCCGACGACGACACCCTCAACTCCTACGGCACCCAGGTGCCGGCCGACCCGGACACCGGCGCGGCGACCTCCGGCACGGTCAGCGTGATCGACCTCTCGGACCGGTCCGCCGCCGTCGGGAGCATCGACGTCGGCCTGCACCCGACGGCCGTGTACGCCAAGAACGGGACGGTCTTCGTCGCGGACACCTCCTCCGACCAGGTGTCCGTGATCGACGCCGCCCGGGACGAGGTGGTGCAGCGGATCTCCACCAAGCCCTGGCCGGAAGCGTCGGTGGGTTACGAGCCCACCGCCGTGACCCTCACCGACGACGGGCGCCTGCTGGTCACCCTCGGCCGCGCCAACGCCGTCGCGGTGTACCGCTTCGCCGGCGCCCAGGAGCCGGTGAGCTACGTCGGCCTGTTGCCCACCGACTACTTCCCGGCGGAGGTCACCACCGTCGGCAACAAGGTGGTCGTCTCCAACACCCGCGGCATCGACGCCCGCCGACCCAACTCCACCGGCGCCCACAACACCCACGACACCACCTCCAGCCTGACCTGGTTCGCCCTCCCGGGCGACAAGGAGATCCGCTCCCAGACCGACAAGGTCTTCCGGCAGAACGGCTGGACCAAGGGCGCCGTCCAGACCGCCGACCGGCGCAGGGCGAAGCCGGTCGCGGTGCCGGCCCGGATCGGCGACCCGTCGACGATCAAGCACGTCTTCATGATCGTCAAGGAGAACCGGACCTACGACCAGGTCTTCGGCGACATCGGCAAGGGCAACGGCGACCCGAAGCTCGCCCAGTTCGGTGCCAACGTGACGCCCAACCAGCAGGCGCTGGCCAAGCAGTTCGGGCTCTACGACAACACCTACGACATCGGCACCAACTCCGCCGAGGGCCACAACTGGCTGATGCAGGCCGACAATCCGGAGTACACCGAGTCCTCGGCCGGCGAGTACGAGCGCAGCTACGACACCGAGGACGACGCCCTGGGCCACCAGCGCTCGGGCTTCCTGTGGACCGGCGCCCAGGCGGTCGGCCAGGACGTGCGCGACTTCGGCGAGTTCCACCAGTTCCTGACCAAGCCCGACGGCGCGAACTGGCAGAACCTGTACTGCGACGCCAAGAACATGGACGCGACCGGCGACGACACCGCCTACCCGCTCAACTCCTCCTCGCCGATCCCCTCGCTCAACGACGCGTCGGTGCCCGGCTTCCCCAAGTTCGACCTCGACGTCCCGGACCAGTACCGCTACCAGATCTGGAAGCAGGACTTCGAGCAGAACGGCCCGGCGAACCTCAACATGCTGTGGCTGTCCAGCGACCACACCGGCGGCCCGGCCGCCCCGGCCGCGCAGGTCGCGGACAACGACCTGGCGGTCGGCAGGATCGTCCAGGAGATCTCGCACAGCGAGTACTGGAAGGACTCCGCGATCTTCGTGGTCGAGGACGACTCCCAGGCCGGCCTGGACCACGTCGACGGCCACCGCGCCCCGATCCAGATCATCAGCCCCTGGGCCCAGCACGGCGCGGTCGACAGCCGCTACTACTCGCAGATCACCATGGTCCGCACCATCGAGCAGATCCTCGGGATCCACCCGATGAACCAGAAGGACAGCGCGGCCACCCCGATGACCACCGCCTTCACCGACGAGCCGGACTACACCCCGTTCACCGCGGTGCCCAACCGCACCTCGCTGACCGACGGTCTGAAGACCCCGCCCTCCTGCGGCGTGGACGTCCCCGGCGCCCAGGACCGCACCGCGGCCGCCGCGCCCGTCACCACCGACCCGCCGGCCGCCGAGCAGGGCGTCGCCGCCCAGTGGGACACCTGGAGGTCCCAGCAGCACCTGACCGGCCCGAACGCCGCGCCCGACCGCGCGAACCCGGCCCAGATGAACCACCTGACCTGGTACCAGACCCACAACTGGACCGAGCCCTACCCGGGCGAGAACGCCATCCACGCCCCCGCCGACGTCCCCGGCGCCTACATCCCCTCAGCCGAGAACGAAGGCTGACACCCGGCCGGGCGGTGGCCGACGCCCCGGGCGTCGGCCACCGCCCGCCGATCGGGCTCAGTACTGGCGGGACTGCTTCCACCGGACGTAACCGTTCAGGTTCGTCACGACCAGGCAGGCATGGAAGGCGTCCATGATGAGCCGCGGGCCGTACGCCGAGATGAAGCCGGTGGCCTCGCGGCTCCAGTCATCTGACTGCGCAGTGCCGCCCGGCCCCGCCGGATGGTTCAGCATGCGCAGGAGATGCCCGGGCGCGGGGCGGTCGGGCCGTCGACGGGGCGCTGCTCGGTGCCGGTGGCGGCCGGTCGTCCTCTCCCGGGCCGGTGCTACAGCTTCCGCAGGACTGCCAGGAGGCGGTCGATCTCCTCGGGGGAGTTGTAGGCGTGCAGGCTGACCCGCACCGAGCTGTCGGCCTCGCCGGCCCGGGCCTGGCAGTGGCCGTCGGCGCGGACCATCAGGCCGTGGCTGGCGAGGACGAAGCCGAGGTCGTTGGAGGGGATCCCGCGGTGCCGGAAGGTGACGATGCCCTCGCGGCGCTGGACCGGGGAGTCGGCGGCCAGGCTCTGCTGGCAGCCGAGGACCCGGTAGGCGTCGCAGCCGCGCAGGCCGTCGGTGAGCCGGGTGGCCAGGGCGGTGGTCCAGCGCCGGATGCGGTCCGTCCCGGCGGCGTCCAGCCAGTCCAGGGCGGCCTCCAGGCCGGCGATCCCGCAGGTGTTGGGGGTGCCGCTCCAGCCGCCGGGGCGGAATTCCGGGCCGCGGGTGTTGCGGGCCCAGACCGCGCCGGTGCCGGGCAGGGCCAGCGCCTTGTGGCCGGAGAAGACCACGAAGTCGACGTCCAGGGCGGTGACGTCCACCGGCAGGTGGCCGACGCTCTGCGCCGCGTCAAGGCAGATCGGGACGGACGGGCCGACGGCGGCCCGGATCCGGTGGACGTTCATGTCGCCGCCGTACACGTGGTGGACGTGGGTGGCGGCGACGAACGCCGTCCGCTCGGTGACGAGTGCGGGCAGTGCCCGGTGGTCGTAGTCGTGCGAGGCCGGATCGTACGGGAGCTCGCGGACCCGGATCCGGGTGCCGCGCTCGGCCAGCAGCTGCTGCGCCTCCAGCCAGGGCAGGGCGTTCGCCTGGTGGTCGGCGAACGGCACGATGATCTCGTCGCCGTCCCGCAGGTGGTGGGGCAGCCAGTCCCGGGCCACCGTGCGCAGGCCCTCGGTGGTGCCGCTGGTGAAGTGGACGCCGGAGGGGCGTCCTGGGTCCGGGTCGCCCAGGAAAGCGGCGACCCGGGTGCGGGTGCGTTCGACCAGCGCGGTGGTGGCGTTGGCCCAGGTGTAGGTGCCGCGCCCGGCGTTGGCGTTGGCGGTGGTGAGGTAGCGCTGGACAGTGTCGAGCACCGCCCGGGGCTTCTGCGCGGTCGCCGCGCTGTCCAGGTAGGCCTGTTCCGGATCGGCCGTGATGATCGGGAACTGGGACCGCAACTCGCGGTGCCAGGAGTCGAGTTCTTCGAGCGTGTGCATCTCGTCCACCCCGTTCAGTCCCGGACCAGTGGTGCGCCCGCGTCGCGCCAGCCGATGATGCCGCCCGCCAGGCTGCGGGCGTCCCGGTGTCCCATCCGGGTGAGCAGGGCGGCGTACCGCACCGACTTCTCGCCGACCGGACAGGCCAGCAGGACGGGTTGCCGGGCGCCGAACGGCAGCCCGCCGTGCAGGAGTTGCTCGAACAGCTCGTCGACGATGTTGACCGAGCCCTCGATGTGCAGGGCCGCGTAGGCGAACGGCCCGCGCAGGTCGATCACCAGCGGGTGCTCCTCGGCGATCCACTTGCGGGCGGCGTCCACGTCGAGGATCCGGGCGGCGTCGAGCTCGGCCTCGGTCAGTGTGGACGGCGAGTTGGGCCGCGCGGGCTGGTTGAACAGCTCCGGCCGGCGGTCGCGCAGGTATCCGAGGTAGCTCTCGACCCGGTCGCAGACGATGAACACGGCCGTGCGGCGCTCGTCGGCATCCGTCAACTCGGCGTCCAGGGCTTGTAGATGGCGCAGCGCGCCGAAGTACGCGCCGCCGCCGGTGGGTCCGGCCAGCAGGCCGCAGCGTCGGACCAGGGTGAGCATGCCGTCGATGGCCTGGTCGGCGGTCACCGACTCGATGCGGTCGTAGGTGCCGGGGTCGAACAGCCCGACTTCGTGCACCTCGTCGATGGTGCGGATGCCGGGGATGAAGTCGGACTTGTGGGCGACCAGTCCGACCACCTCGACCGCCGGGTTGTGGGCGCGCAGCACCGTGGCCACGCCGGTGGACGAACCGGCGGTTCCCACACAGGCCACGAACACGTCCGGGGCGCGGCCGTCGAGGTCGCGGACGATCTCCGGTCCGGTGCCGGTGAGGTGCGCGTCGAGGTTGAGCGGGCTGTAGTACTGGTCGGTGTGGAGGTAGCCCGATTCGGCCTCGGAGAGCATCCGGTGGATCCGGGTGAGCGGGTCGTCGGTGTCGGTCGGGTCGAGGCACTCGGCGCGGCCGGGCAGTTCCTCGATCTCCGCGCCGAGCAGCAGGAGCAGGTCCTTGATCTCGGGGACCTTCATCCGGTTGGTGACGCTCTTGAACGGCAGCCCGTGCATGCCGGCGATCAGCGCGAGCGCCTTGGCGGTGTTGCCGCTGGACAGTTCCACGATCGTGTCGCCGCGGGCGACGGCGGCCGGGAGGGCCTCGCGGGTCATGTTCCAGGCGGCGCGGTCCTTGACCGAGCCGAAGGGGTTGAGCAGTTCGAGCTTGGCGTACAGGTCGATGTTGCGCAGGCCGGTCACCGCCGGGTCGATCCGCAGCAGCGGGGTGTCGCCGATCGCGTCGGTGATGCTGTCGTACCTCATGCCCGTCCGTCCCCCTGGTCCGTCGCGGCCCCCGTGGTGTCGAGGGGCCAGTACTGCTCGTCGAGGCGCCAGTGCCAGGCGCCGTCCTGCCGGTATGCGGCGACCTTGCGCGCTACGGGCTGCCGCAGCGGTCCGCCGGCGTTGATGTCCATCAGGTAGCCCGCGGTGTTCGCGAAGGCGAGGAGGTCGCCGGGGGCCGGGAGGCGGGGCAGGAAGACCAGCCGGCGGGTGATCAGGT
Organism: Kitasatospora sp. NPDC036934; assembly: GCF_055608425.1. Classification (NCBI taxonomy): domain Bacteria; kingdom Bacillati; phylum Actinomycetota; class Actinomycetes; order Kitasatosporales; family Streptomycetaceae; genus Kitasatospora; species Kitasatospora sp. NPDC036934. Next base: position 281,270 of record NZ_JBVJQR010000001.1, read on the forward strand.
CGGCCTCCAGGCAGAGGTTGCCCATCAGGTGGACCGCGACGGGCTCGGCCGCGGAGGCCGTGACGGCCGCGGGGGCGCCGGGGCGGGGGATCAGCACCGGGTCCATCAGCACGCCGTGGTCCTCCAGGCTGGCGTCCCGGGCGTTCATCTCCAGCCGCACCAGGCAGTCGCCGTCGGGGGTGTGCCGCACCTCCAGGACGCGGCCGAGAGTGGCTCCGCACTGGTCGACCAGGGCCCGGCCGGGTTCGACGGTGAGGTCGTACATGTGCTCCAGCAGCAGGGTGCCGAGCGGCCGCCCGAGGGTGGGGGCCCGGTGGGAGAGCAGTTCGTCCAGGTACGCCTCGGCGGCCACCGGGCGGTGCGCGGGGTACAGGCCGAGTGCGCCGCGCAGGGTGCCGGACTCGTTGCGCAGCCCGTAGCCGTGCCCCTGCCAGGTGAGCGGGGGGCGCCGGCCCAGGACGGCGGCGGTGAGCTCGGTGGTGTACTGCTCCCACTGGGCGGCGTGGGCCAGGTAGTTGACGCCGAAGCCGCCGCCGATGTCGATGGTGCGCGGGCGTAGGCCGCGGCGGTGGCACTCGTCCATCACCCGGAGGCAGGCCTCCAGGGCGACGGCCTTCTCGGTCACCCCGGTGGTGTCCACGTGGTAGGCGACGCCGGTGAGTTCGACGGCGTCCCGGTGGCGTTCGAGGGCGTCTAGCAGCTCGTCGAGTTCGCCGACGGGGGAGCCGAAGCGGCTGGGCCGGGTGAGGACGGTGGTGCCCGGCGAGTGGAAGCCGGAGAGGCGGGGCAGGACGGGCACCCGGGGGAGGGCGTGTTTGCGCACCAGCTCGGCGAGGTCGTCGAGTTCGGCCCGGGAGTCCAGGTGGACGGTGGCGCCGGTGCGGGCGGCCAGCCAGAGGAACTCGCGGCTCTTGGGGCCGGTGGCGATGATCCGTTCGGGGGTGCAGCCGGCGCCGAGGGCGTGCTGGAGTTCGCCGAGCGAGGCGACGTCCAGCCCGGCGTCGGTGGCGGCGAGCCGGCGGACGAGGGCGCTGGAGCGGTTCGCCTTGTGGGCGAAGTGGATCCGGCCGGTGAGGTGGTGCTTGCGGTAGACGGCCCGGAAGCGGGCCAGGTTGTCGGCGATCTGTTCGGGCAGCAGCAGGTTGAGCGGGGACCCGAGTGCGTCGACCAGCATGTGCAGGAAGTCGGGGGTCTCCAGGAGGGATCGGAGCCGCGGCTCCAGCCGTGGTTCCAGATAGAGCGGTGAGGGCCGCATCGGCGAATCTGCTTCCCGTCGGAGGTCGGCGTGCGGTCGTCCGGCGCGCACGGATCTCACCGCGGTGGGCGTCGCCGACCGAGGGAAACGGTAACTTTTTTCACATTGATTCAACAGGACTTTCTGCCACCCCATCGCAAAGACCGTGTCCATGCGAAAGAACTCAATCCACTTGTGACAATCAAGAGTTGAAATCCAGTCAGCTTCGGGGTTAGCGCACTGCGACCAGGACCGAGCTGGCGCCGTACTGCCACACCGAGCCGGCCTGGCGGAAGCCCGCCACCCGCAGCAAGTCGGCGTGCTGGGTGGCGGACAGGCCGTTGTCACCGCTCTCGCAGGGCGGCAGCTGCCGCTCCCGGGCCGCCAGCAGCTCGGCGAACTCGGGGATCCGCCCGGCGGCGGCCCACCACTGCGACCAGTCCTCCTCCCCGCCGAGGCCCCGGCGCTGGGAGCGGCGCCGGCCGATCGCCAGCGCGAGTTCGGCGAGCGAGGGCTCCTCGGGGACGAGGTGGTCGCCGTTGACCAGGACGGCCCCGGGGCTCAGCGCGCCCGCGAGGTCGCGGTAGATCCGCAGCAGCGCCTCCGGCGGCGGGTAGTGCAGCGCGGTGGAGGAGAGCACGGCGTCCAGCGGGCGGTCCAGCCCGAGGTCCTCGATCCAGCCCGGCCGGCCGATCAGGGTCTCCACCCAGCGGGTGATCCGGGGGTGTCCGGCGCGGCCGAGGGCGAGCAGCAGCGGGTCGATGTCGACCGCGATCACCTCGGCGTGCGGCAGCCGGTCGGCGACGCGGGCGGACAGCGAGCCGGGGCCGCAGCCGAGGTCGGCGATCAGCGGGCGCTCGCGGTGGCCGACCACCTGCTCCACCACGTCGACGATGACGGTGAACCGCTCCTCGCGCTCCACCGCGTAGCGCTCCTGCTGGCGCTCCCAGCGCTCCACCCAGGCTCCGGCCAGGGTCGCGTCCACCGGCATTCCGACTCCCGCTGTGTCCGTGCGCATGCGCAGTCCCCGTTCCGCCAATGTCTGTCATGTCCATCCGGATTGGCAATGGAACCGGCGCGATCCACCACCTGTGTCGTAATGATATCCGTTTTCATCTGATGGGCGGGCGCGACGGAACCGGGACGCGATGAACCCGGGATGCGGCGGAGCCGGGATGCGACGGACCCGGGGCGGGACGCCGCTGCGCCCCGCCCCGGTCGGTACCCTGCGGCCTACCGGCCGGCGGACTGCTCGGGCACGGCGCGGACGGCCGCGCCCGCCCAGGCGCGGTTGCCCAGGAGGGTCTTGACGTCCGAGGCGAGCCCGTTGTCCGGGTTCACCCGGAAGCCCAGCTCGTACAGGGTGTTCTTGTCCCAGTTGGTGGTGAGCAGCCGGACCGGCACGTCGCCCGGGTGGGCTTCCAGGGCGAGCTTGAGCTCGGCGACCGTCTGCGGGGTGATCCGGTGCACCGGGACGGTGATCTGCACCGGCGGCTTGGTGCCCAGCTCGGCGGAGGAGACGTCCAGGGTGGTGATCTCCTGGCCGAAGATGCTCAGCGAGCCGTCGCGCTCGTTGAGCCGGCCGCGGACCGAGATCACGTTGTCCTCGATCATCTGCTCGGCCATCAGGTTGTAGGTGGCCGGGAAGAACAGCACCTCGACCGAGCCGTCGCGGTCGGACAGGGTGATGATCGCCCAGGCGTTGCCCGCCTTGTTGATCCGCCGGTCCACCCCGGTGATCAGGCCGGAGAGCCGGACCTCGCCCTCGGAGCGGCCGGAGCCGAGGAGTTCGGCGATTGAGGTGTCGCGGTTCTGGGACAGGATGTGCTCGGCGCCGTCCAGCGGGTGGCTGGAGACGTACAGGCCGAGCATCTCCCGCTCCAGGGCGAGGAGTTGGCGCCGGGGCCACTCGTTGTCGGTGAGCTGGAAGTCCAGCCCGATGCCCGGGCCGGCGTCGTCTCCCAGGTCCAGGGCGCCGAACAGGTCGTCCTGGCCGATGGCCTGCTGCTTCTTCACCCCGGTGACGGCGTCGATCGCGTTCTCGTGCACGGTGCTGAGCGAGAGCCGGGTGTGCCCGAGCGAGTCGAAGGCGCCCGCCTTGACCAGGGAGTCGACGGTGCGCTTGTTGCACACCACCAGCTCGACCTTGTCCAGGAAGTCGGGGAAGGAGGTGTACTTGCCCTTCTCCTCCCGGGTGGCGACCAGGGACTCGATCACCGGCACGCCGACGTTGCGGACGGCCTTCAGGCCGAAGCGGACGTCGCTGCCGACGGCGGTGAAGTCGACCACCGACTCGTTGACGTCCGGGGAGAGGATCTTGATGCCCATCTGCCGGCACTCGGCCAGGTAGACGGCCATCTTGTCCTTGTCGTCGGCGACGGAGGTGAGCAGCGCCGCCATGTACTCGGCCGGGTAGTTGGCCTTCAGGTAGGCGGTCTGGTACGAGACCAGGCCGTACGCGGCCGAGTGCGACTTGTTGAAGGCGTAGCCGGCGAACGGGACCAGGACGTCCCACACCGCCTGGATGGCCTCGTCGGAGTAGCCGCGCTCCTTGCAGCCTGCGTGGAAGGGCACGAACTCCTTCTCCAGCACCTCCTTCTTCTTCTTGCCCATCGCCCGGCGCAGCAGGTCTGCCTGGCCGAGCGAGTAGCCGGCCAGCACCTGGGCGGCTCGCTGCACCTGCTCCTGGTAGACGATCAGGCCGTAGGTCGGGCCGAGGACGTCCTTGAGCGGCTCCTCCAGCTCGGGGTGGATCGGGATGATCTCCTGCTGGGCGTTCTTGCGCAGCGCGTAGTTGGTGTGCGAGTTCATGCCCATCGGGCCGGGCCGGTACAGCGCGGAGACGGCGGAGATGTCGGCGAACTCGGTCGGCTTCATCAGCTTGAGCAGGGCGCGCATGGGGCCGCCGTCGAGCTGGAACACGCCAAGGGTGTCGCCGCGGGCCAGCAGCTGGTACGTGGTGGGGTCGTCGATCGGGATCTTCTCGATGTCGACGTCGACGCCCCGGTTGGCCTTCACGATCTTGATGCAGTGGTCGATGATGCCCAGGTTCCGCAGACCCAGGAAGTCCATCTTGATCAGGCCCATGGCTTCGCACGACGGGTAGTCGAAGCCGGTGATGATCACGCCGTCCTTGTCCCGCATGTGCAGCGGGATCAGGTCGAGCAGCGGGGTGGAGGAGAGGATGACGGCCGCGGCGTGCACACCCGTGCCGCGGATCAGGCCCTCGATGCCCCGGCCGGTGTCGATGATCTTCTTGACGTCGGGCTCGTTCTGGTACAGCGCCCGGATCTCGGTGCCCTCGTTGTACCGGGAGTGCTTCTCGTCGAACAGGTCGGCCAGCGGCACGCCCTTGCCCATGACGTCCGGCGGCATGGCCTTGGTGATCCGGTCGCCCATGGCGAACGGGTAGCCGAGGATGCGGTTGGCGTCCTTCACGGCCGCCTTGGCCTTGATCGTGCCGAAGGTGTTCACCTGGGCCGTGTACGCGGCGCCGTACTTCTCGGTCACGTAGCGGACCATCTGGTCGCGCTGGCGGTCGTCGAAGTCGATGTCGACGTCCGGGGGGTTGATGCGCTCGGGGTTGAGGAAGCGCTCGAACAGCAGGTCGTGCTCCAGCGGGTCCAGCTGGGTGATGCCGGTGAGGTAGGCGACCATCGAGCCCGCCGCCGAACCACGGCCCGGGCCGACCGGGATGCCGTTGTCCCGGCCGTACTGGCAGATGTCGGCGACCACGAGGAAGTAGGCGTCGAACCCCATCGGGGTGATCACGCCCATCTCCAGCTCGATCCGGTCCAGCACCTCCTGGCTCGGGCTGTCGCCGTAGCGGTGCTTGAGCCCGACCTCGATCTTCTTGCGCAGGTAGGAGGCCTGGGTCTCGCCCTCGGGCACGTCGAACTGGGGCATCCGGTCGACGTAGGTGAAGACCTCCTCGTACGACTCGACCCGCTCGGCGATCGCCAGGGTGTTGTCGCAGGCCTCCGGTAGCTCGCGGAAGAGCTCGCGCATCTCCTCCGCGGTCTTCACGTAGTAGCCGGTGCCCTGGAACTTGAAGCGGTTCGGGTCGTCCTTGTTCTTGCCCACGCCGACGCAGAGCAGGCTGTCGTGGGCGTCGGCCTGGTCGGCGGTGACGTAGTGGGAGTCGTTGGTGGCCAGCAGCGGGATGTTCAACTGCTTGGCCAGCCGCAGCAGGTCCTCGCGGACGTCCTGCTCGATGGACAGGCCGTGGTCCATCAGCTCCAGGAAGTAGTTCTCCTTGCCGAAGATGTCCTGGTAGGCGCCGGCCGCCTTGACCGCCTCGTCGTACTGGCCCAGCCGCAGCCGGGTCTGCACCTCGCCCGAGGGGCAGCCGGTGGTGGCGATGATCCCGGTGGCGTTGGCGGCGATCAGCTCGCGGTCCATCCGGGGCTTCATGTAGTAGCCCTCCATCGACGCGAGCGAGGAGAGCTTGAACAGGTTGCGCAGGCCGGTCGCGTTCTGCGCCCACATGGTCATGTGGGTGTAGCGGCCGCCGCCGGAGACGTCCTTGCCGCCCTCGCCGTCGGCGCCGGACGGGCGCTGGCCGCCGGGGGACCAGAACACCTGCTTCTTCAGGAAGCGCGAGGCCGGCGCGACGTAGGCCTCGATGCCGATGATCGGCTTCACCCCGGTCTTGGCGGCGGAGTGGAAGAACTCGTACGCGCCGAACATGTTGCCGTGGTCGCTCATCGCGATGGCGGGCATTCCCTGTCTCTCCGCCTCGGCGAACAGCTTGCCGTTCTTCGCCGCCCCGTCCAGCATCGAGTACTCGGTGTGGACGTGCAGGTGCGCGAAGCTGTCGGACACGGCGCTGTGCTCCTCGGTGGACCTCGGGGTGCGGAAGCCGTCCAGGCTAGCGCGTCGGCCCGGGCGACGCGCCGGGCGGGGGTCCGGGGCGGCGTTCTTGACGCGTCCTTCTCGCCGCCTCTTCCCGCCGCCTCCGCCCGCCGCCTCCGCGCCTGCCGTGCGGAGCCGTCAGACCGTCCGCCGGGCCTCCGCCAGGCCGGGGATCTCGGTGACGCCGGCCAGCACGTGGGTGTACGGGTGGCCCTCGAAGTCGGCGCGGTCGAGCTCCCCGGTCAGCACCCCGACGACGACCCCGGCCCCGGCGTTGCGGCCGGCCTCGACGTCGACCACGGTGTCGCCGGCGGTCAGCACCCGGCGGGTGTCGATCACCCCGGTCTTCTCCATCGCCCGGTGGATCATGTGCGGCGCCGGACGGCCGCGCGGGACCTCGTCCGAGGTGACCACGGCGTCCAGGTTGCCGCCCTCGCCGGTGGACCAGCCCAGCGACTCCAGCAGCGGGTAGGCGACGTCGTCGCTGAACCCGGTGGTCAGCGCGACCTTGATGCCGCGCCGGCGCAGCTCGGCCAGGGCCTCCTCGACGCCCTCGATGGCCTGCGGGGGGTTGGTGCGGTAGGCCTCGCGCAGGAACTCCGCGAACGCCCGGTAGCTCTCCTCGACCAGCTCGGGGGTGGGGGCGCCCCCGCCGATGCGGACCAGGGCGGCGATGGCCTCGCGCTTGTCGGTGCCCATCCAGGTCTGGAGGTCGGCTTCGGCGACGGTCACCCCGTTGCGCTCGACGGCGGTGCGCAGCGCACGGTAGACGGCGCCGGACTCGTTGACGGTGGTACCGGCCATGTCCAGGGCGGCGAGCTCGATCACGGTGTCAGTCCTCTTCGGTGCGGTAGCGGCCGATCACGGTACGGCCTTCGACGGTGTTCTCGACGGTGAAGGTGGCCATCGCCGGCAGGTAGCGGTCGTCGGCGTCCTCCAGCGGCACGCCCTGGCCGGACGTGGTGAGCCGGCGCACCCGCAGCAGCGGGTCCCCGGCGGCGATCCGCAGCAGTTCGGCGTCCTGCGGCCCGGCGGCGACGGCGTCGATGGTGTGCCGGGCGTGGTGCAGGTCGACCTCGCGGCGCAGCAGCTCCTGGTAGACCGAGCCGGTGTCCGGGTCGAAGTCGAACAGGATCCGGCCGACCTCCTGGACGAACGTCGAGCGCTCCAGCATGGCCGGGACGCCGTCCAGCAGCCGCAGCCGGAGGAGTTCGACGACCGGCTCGCCCTCGGCCAGGCCGAGCCGGGCCGCCACCTGGGGGGTGGCCCGACGGCGGGCCACCTCGACGGTGCGCTGCCCGGGCTCGCGGCCGATGCCGCGGGCCCACTGGGTGAAGGACAGGAACGTGCCGAAGGGCTGGGAGGGCGTGGTGCGGTGGGCGACGGGCGGCTTGCCGCGCCCGCCGACCAGGCTGCCCGCGCTGCGCAGCATGGCCAGGGCCTGGCGGACCGGGCCGCGGGAGGTGCCGAACTCGGCGCAGAGCTGCGACTCGCTGGGCACCGGCTTGCCCTCGGGCCACTCACCGGACTCGATGCGGCGCAGGAACTCGGCGCCGAGCCTCTGGTGGAGAGGGAGGTCCTCACTTGTCTTCACAAGTTGACTATGGCACCCCGAGTCGGAACTTCTCAACCCCGGTCCACCTGCGGTTTCTCCGGTTCACTCAGGCTGCCCCCCAGCGATCGGCGTGCGGGTGAACAGAAGGTAACTTGTACATACAGCTCTTGACTGCGACGCAGGGAAACCCGTTAGCTGGGCCCATGAGCAGCAGCACCGCACCCGCAACCGCCCGCGCCGCATCCCACCCCCGCACCCCGGGCACGCCCGGACGTAGCGACGTGGTGATCGTCGGTGCCGGCATCGTCGGCTTGGCCCACGCCTTCGAGGCGCTGAGCCGGGGACTGTCCGTCACCGTCGTGGAGCGTGACCGGCAGCCGGTCGGCGCCTCGGTCCGCAACTTCGGCCACTGCTGCATCACCGCCCAGGACGGCGAACTGCTCGGCCTCGCCCGGCGCTCCCGCTCCGGCTGGCTGCGCGCCGCACAGGCGGCCGGCTTCTGGGCCGAGGAGGCCGGCGCCCTGGTGGTGGCCCGGTCGGCGACCGAGGCGGCCGTCCTGGAGGAACTGAGCGCCGAACGCGGCGGGGACGCCGTGCGGTTGCGCACCGCCGCGCAGACGGCGGCGGCGCTCGGCCGTCCGGAGGGCGCGACCGACGACCTGGTGGGTGGCGCGCTGCTCCCCGCCGACCTGCGGGTCAACCCGCGCGAGGCGGCGCCCGCGCTGGCCCGCTGGGTGGCCGAGCAGCCGCAGGGCCGGGTCCTGTGGGGCACCGCCGTCACCGGCGTCGAGTCCGGCACGGTGCACACCACCCGCGGCCCGGTGCTCGGCGACCGGATCCTGGTCTGCGTCGGCCACGACGTGGACTACCTCTTCCCCGAGCTCGCCGAGGAGCACGAGGTCCAGCGCTGCCGGCTGACCATGGCCCGCGCCGAGGCCCCGGCGGCCTTCCGCACCGACTCCGCGGTGCTGACGGCCACGTCGATGCTGCGCTACGACGCCTTCACCGCCCAGTCCTCGGCCACCCGGCTGCGGGAGGAGGTGCTGGGCCACAGTGCGGAGTTGCTGGAGATCGGCGCCAATGTGATGTTCGCCCGGCTGCCGGACGGCACCGTGCTGATCGGCGACTCGCACCACTACGACGCCACCACCCCGCCGTTCGTCGACGAGCGCACCCACGAACTGCTGAGCGACGCCGTCGCTCGGGTGCTGGGCGTGCCGGAGCTGCGGATCCTGGAGCGCTGGCAGGGCGTCTACGCCAGCAGTGCGCGCGGCCCGCTGCTGGTGCGCGACCTGGCGCCGGGGGCGCGGGTCCTCTCGGTCACCTCCGGGATCGGGATGACGCTCTCCTTCGGCCTGGCGGCCGCCACCTTCGACGGCACCCTGGCTGCGACCGCCTGAACCGCTCGGCAGGGGGCAGCTACTGGATGTCCCCGCCGCCACCGCGCTGTGACGACGAAACCGGCCGCACCCGTAACGGTCCGGCCGGTTCCATGCCCTGGCGCCCGGCGGTGCTCAGAAGGCGGAGTGGGCGAACCAGTGCGCCAGCAGATCCTCGTCCCCGGCGAGCTCGACGCCGGCCGCGGTGCGGTCGAATCGCCCGTAGAGAACCAGCAGCAGGTCGGCGGCGGAGGCCCGGACGGTGGCGTCGGCCGCCGCGGTGGTCTCGTCGAGGCCGAAGCCGTCGGGGCGCAGCCGGACCAGCCAGTCGCCCTCGCCGTCGGTGCGGGTGAAGCGGATGGTCCGGTCCTCGGCGCGCAGCTGGGCCGTGCCGGGGGCGAACGGGGTGGCGAAGGGCAGGTTGGTCAGGAACTCGGCCACGCCGTCGGCCGCGAGGGCCGGGTCGATCTCCGGTGCCAGGCCGAGCGCGGTCTCGGCGTCGACCCGGTGGACCAGGGTCTCGAACAGCATCCGCCGGACCCAGAACCGGGCGTGCTGATCGGCGCCCCAGGCCCACATCGGCGCGTCGAGACCGCCCTCGGCGAACGCGGCGCCGGCCTGCTCGGCGGCCTCGGCCAGCCAGTCCGGGAGCTCCTCGGCCCGCTCGGGCAGTCGAAGGTCGACGTCCCGGCTGAGCGGCCGTTCCTGGATCCGCTGGTGGAGCAGTGCGGTGAACCAGCGCTGGGCGCTGCCGGTGTGGCGGACGAGGTCGGCGAGCGTCCAGTCCGGGCAACCGGGCACCGGGAGGGTGAGGTCGGCCTCGCGTACGGCGGCGACGAAGCGGGCGGTCTCGGCGGCGACGGCGGCGCCGTGGTCCAGCGTGGTCATGAGGGCTGTCTCCAGTGCTACGGGTGTCGCGGTGCCCCGGGCCGGACAGCGCCCGATGGCTTGCGGTCTCAATTTTTCATCAGCTGAAACAATCGCGACGACGCTAGGCCTGAAAGGTTGAGGCTGTCAAGTAACTCTCCGGGTGCGCACCCGGCGGACGGCTCCCGGGCCACCGGCGGGAGCGGCCACCGCCGCGGTGGTGGCCTTCGGGCTCGGTGCGGCCGCCCGGCGGGCCGTCGACCGGCACGTCCGCCACCTGCGGGCCTTCATGGCCGGCAACCTGGACCGGCACGGCCGCTCCGGCCGCTTCACCGAGGGTGAACTGCGCCGCCACACGGCCGGGAACTCCCCGGCCCGGCCGGCCCCGGCACCTTCGCCGCCCGGCTCCCGCAGCCCACCCGCTGACCCGCTGACCCGCTGACCCGCGCCGCCCGGCCACCCTCCCGGTTGTCGTCCGGCTACCCGGCCGGCGCGGGGCGGACGGTGAGGCCGGGGCGGCGGCGGTGGACGGTGAGGTAGATCAGGCCGTCCTCGCCCGCGGCGAGGGCGCGGCGGGCGCCGTGCGGGAGCCAGGCGGTGCAACCGGGGGAGAGGGCCTGCCGGCCGTTGTCGGTCTCCAGGTGGCCACCGCCGCCGAGTACCTGGACCAGCACGTCGAGGTCCGGCTCCACGTGCGCGGCGACCTCGGCGTTCGCCGGCAGCCGGATGATGTTGGCGTCCAGCTGGCGTCCCTCCTCCGCCAGCCGCCACAGTGCCCCGCTCCGGTCGGCGGGGGTCTGGTGCAGCAGGGACTCCAGGTGGGTGAGCACACCCGGTCCGGGGTGGGGCGTCAACGCGGTCTCCTGACGGTGGGTACGGGCGGGCCGGCCCGTGGATTCTACGGAGGAGCGCGGCACCGGGCTCAGTCGGCGGCGAGCAGCCGGGCCACGGCGGCGTCCACGTCCAGGTGGTCGGACTCCGATCCGGCCGGCACCAGGGCGAAGGAGTCCGAGAGGAACGCCGTGACGAGGTCCTCCGGGGCGCTGACCAGGGCCCGGCCGACGGGCCCGCGCAGCGTGATCAGGACCTCGCCCTCGATCCCCGGGCAGATCCGCACGTCACCGCTGCCGACGGGGCCGAGCCGGCCCTCGTTCAGCAGTTCGCGGCTGAAGTACCAGGCCACCCGGGCGCCGTCCCCGGTGCACCGGCACGGGGTCAGCGGGAACGCCAGACAGGCCGCGTAGGGGAGGCTGGAGTCGAAGCGGAGTTCCGCGTCGACCGGGACGTCCGGCTCCGCACTGTCGGGGAAGGTGACGGGCACCGGGCGGACGGTGGACAGCTGCATCGGTTCGGCCTCCTGCAATCGCGACGCGCCGGGCGAGGGGGCCCGGCCTACCCGGGGCGCCTACCCGGTGCGTCGAGGAGCAGCGTCCGGGGGAGGAATCTCCACAATTCCCCCGCATCGCCCGGTCGTACGGTCCGCCTGGCGTCAGCTCGGCGGTGAGCGCTTTCACTCGTAGGAATGAATTGACGGGCTGTCCGGCGGTCTTGGCCTGGCCACGCCGGGCCCGTACCGCAGCACGCTGGAAGGCGCGCCGCCCCCGCCGGCGCACCCCTCCCGAACGGAGCCCCCACGTGACCAGCCCCCGGCCCCTCCAGGCAGCCGCCGCGCTGCTGCTCTCCGCCGTCCTCGCGGCCTGCTCCAGCTCCGGCACGCCGTCCAAGGGCGCCACGAGCAGCGCGCCCGGCCCCGCCGTGAGCAGCCCCGCCGCCACCAGCCCCGCCATGAGCAGTCCCGCCGAGACCAGCACCGCGGCCAGTGCCGGCGCCCTCCAGGTCACCATCAAGAACTTCACCTTCGCGCCCGCAGCGCTGACCGCGGGCCCCGGCCAGACCGTCACCGTGCTGAACCAGGACTCCGTCGCCCACACCCTCACCGCCGCCGACAAGTCCTTCGACACAGGGACGATCCAGCCGGGCGCCAGCGCGACCTTCACCGTGCCTCAGCAGACCGGCACCCACCCGTACATCTGCACCATCCACCCGTTCATGCACGGCACCCTGACCGTCGGCTGAGCCGCCGTGGCCACCCCCCTGCCCGGCCGCCACCGCGCCGTCCACCTGCTCCTGCGCCTGGTCGCGGCCGCCGGACTCGCCGTGGACGCGGCCGTCCACGCCCGGCTCGCCGAGCGCTACGACGCCGTCGGCGACACCCTCAGCCAGGGCACCCTGTTCCGCGCCGAGGCCGCCGCCGCGAGCCTCGCCGTGCTGCTCGTCCTGCTGCTGCGCCGGCGCAGCGGTGACCTCTTCGCCTGGCTGGTCGCGGCCTCCGGCCTCGGTGCGCTGCTGCTCTACCGCTACGTCGACGTCGGCGCCCTCGGCCCGCTGCCCGACATGTACGAGCCGCTCTGGTTCGCCGACAAGACGCTCGCCGCCTGGGCCGAGGGCGCCGCCCTGGTGGCGCTCACCGTCCTGCTGTCCGTCCGCCGCCCGCGCCGCCTCTAGGGTCCGCCGAGCACCTCGCCGGTCAGCGGAACCCGACGAAGAACGGGCCGCCGTTGGGGTCACCGCCGCCCGGCCCGGGTGGGTGGCGCCGGGCGAAACCGCCCGGACGGCCGCCCGCGTCGGGCACGCCCGGAGACCGCCCCGCCGCCCGGGTGAACGGGCGGCGCGGCGGGAGCGACGGGCCGGGGGCCGGACGGGCCGGAGGTGATGATCGCCGGGTTCCCGGAGGCCCTCACCGTCGGAGGCGGACATGCGGATCCTGCTCCTCGCCAGCGCGTTCAACAGCCTCAGCCAGCGGCTGCACGCCGAACTGCGCGACCGGCGCCACCGGGTCGACGTCCAACTGGCCGGTGAAGAGGATGAGTTGACGGCAGCGGTGCACCGCCTACGGCCGGACGTGGTGCTCGCGCCGATGCTGCGCACCGCGATCCCGCGGAGCGTCTGGTCGCAGCTCACCTGTCTGATCGTCCACCCCGGCCCACCGGGCGACCGCGGCCCCTCCTCGCTCGACCGGGCGGTCCAGGAGGGCCGTAGCGAGTGGGGCGTCACGGTGCTCCAGGCCGAGGAGGAGATGGACGCCGGACCGGTCTGGGCCTGGGCGCCCTGCCGACTCCCCGAGCGGGGCAAGAGCGACCTGTACCGCAACGAGGTCTCCGACGCCGCCGTGGCGGCCGCGCTGCTCGCCGTGGAGCGGGTCGCGTCCGGCACCCACGCGCCCCAGCCCCAGCACGGCCCCGGCTGGCGGGCGACCGTCCGCACCCGGCCGCTGCTGCGCCAGGAGGAGCGCCGGATCGACTGGGCGGCCGACCCCACCGAGGAGGTGCTCCGCCGCCTCCGCGCCGGGGACTCCCAGCCCGGGGTGCTGGACGAGCTGTGCGGTGCCGAGTGGTTCCTGCACGGCGGCCACCCGGAGCCCCGGCTGCGCGGCCGCCCGGGCGAGCTGCTCGCCACCCGGGCCGGTGCCGTCTGCCGGGCTACCTCGAACGGCGCAGTGTGGCTCCCCGAACTGCGCCGCCGCCGTGCCCCGGGCGGCCCGGCGACCGTCAAGCTACCCGCGGTGACGGCGCTCGGCGCGCTGCTGCCGCCCCTGCCGGAGCGCCCGGCCCCGCTGATGCCGGAGGACGGCGACCGGGCCGGGTGGTCCGACATCCGCTACCGCGAGGACGGCCCGGTGGGCTTCCTGCGGTTCTCCTTCCCCGGCGGGGCGATGTCCGCCGAGCACTGCCGCCGGCTGCTGGCGGCGTACCGCTTCGCCCTCGGCCGGCCGACCTCGGTGCTGGTGCTCGGCGGCGGCCGGGACTTCTTCTCCAACGGCATCCACCTCAACGTGATCGAGGCCGCGCCCGACCCGGCCGCCGAGTCCTGGGCCAACATCACCGCGATGGACGACCTGGTCGCCGAGGTGCTCACCACCACCGACCGGCTGGTGGTCGCCGCCCTCGGGGGCAACGCCGCGGCCGGCGGGGTGATGCTGGCGCTGGCCGCCGACGAGGTCTGGTGCCGGCGCGGCTCGGTGCTCAACCCGCACTACCGGCTGATGGGCCTGTACGGCTCGGAGTACTGGACGTACACCCTGCCGCGCCGGGTGGGTGCGGCGGAGGCCGAGCGGCTGACCGGCCAGGCGCTCCCGGTGTCCGCGGCGGCCGCCGAGCGGATCGGCCTGGTCGACCGGGTGCTCGACGGCGGGCCGGCGGAGTTCGGCGCGGGCGCGGCCCGGCTGGCCGGGCTGCTGGCGGCCTCGCCCGCCACCCAGCGCCGGATCGCGGCGAAGAAGGCCGCGCGCGAGGCCGACGAGCGGGTCAAGCCGCTCGACGCGTACCGGCAGGAGGAGCTGGCGGTGATGCGCCGGCAGTTCTTCACACCCGAATCGCCGTACCACGCGCTGCGGTCCGCGTTCGTGCGCAAGCGCCCGGTGCCCACCGGGCTGCTCGCCCCGCACTGACCCGAACGGCCCCGCAGGGCTTGCGCGCGAGGGGCGGCCCCGCCGGACGCGCGGACCGGCGAGCCGTCCGAACCGTTGCTATGACTGGGTTCGAGCCATTTCGTCCGGCTCCCATCCCCGAGGAGGCATCCTCATGGGTGCTGCAACAACCGACACCGACGTGGTGCACATTCTCTGGATCAACGCCGGCCTCAGCTGCGACGGGGACTCCGTCTCGCTGACCGCCGCGATGCAGCCGAGCATCGAGGAGATCGTCACCGGCGCGCTGCCCGGCCTGCCCCAGGTCGCGGTGCACTGGCCGCTGATCGACTTCGAGTGCGGCCCGGTCCAGGGCGCGGACAACTTCGTCGAGTGGTTCTTCAAGGCCGACCGCGGCGAGATCGAGCCGTTCGTCCTGGTCGTGGAGGGGTCCATCCCCAACGAGAAGATCAAGAAGGAGGGTTACTGGTGCGGTTTCGGCGACGACCCCGCCACCGGCCAGCCCATCACCACCAGTGAGTGGCTGGACCGGCTCGCCCCCAAGGCGACCGCCGTGGTCGCGATCGGGACCTGCGCCACGTACGGCGGCATCCACGCGATGGCCGGCAACCCGACCGGTGCGATGGGCGTGCCGGACTACCTCGGCTGGGACTGGAAGTCCAAGGCCGGGCTGCCGATCGTCTGCGTGCCGGGCTGCCCGATCCAGCCCGACAACTTCGCCGAGACGCTCACCTACCTGCTGTACCAACTGGCCGGCTCCGCGCCGATGATCCCGCTCGACGACAAGCTGCGGCCCGCCTGGCTGTTCGGCGCCACCGTGCACGAGGGCTGCGACCGCGGCGGCTACTACGAACAGGGCCAGTTCGCCACCGACTACGGCACCCCCGAGTGCCTGGTGCGGCTCGGCTGCTGGGGCCCGGTCGTCAAGTGCAACGTCGCCAAGCGCGGCTGGATCAACGGCGTCGGCGGCTGCCCGAACGTGGGCGGGATCTGCATCGCCTGCACCATGCCGGGCTTCCCCGACAAGTTCATGCCCTTCATGGACCCGCCGCCCGGCTCGCGGGTCTCCACCGGTGCCAGCAGCGCGTACGGCACGCTGATCCGCCGGCTGCGCGCGATCACCCAGAAGACCGTCGACAAGGAACCGAAGTGGCGCCGCACCGGCCGCCACCTGACCACGGGTTACCGCCCGCCCTGGTGACAGGGGAGGGCCGCACACCGCCCCGGTGTGCGGCCCTCGTAGGACCCCGGCCCGGCCGGCGGACCCCGCAGAACCCACAGAACCCGCCGACCCCGCAGACCTCGCGGACCTCGCAGACCCCGTAGACAAGGACACGCAGAGACGATGGCAACACCGACGACCAGGGCGGCCGGCGACGGCAGCGGCCTGACCGAGATGTCGTGGGACCCGATCACCCGGATCGTGGGCAGCCTGGGCATCCACACGAAGATCGACTTCAAGCAGAAGCGGGTCGCGGAGTGCTACAGCACCTCCTCGGTCTTCCGCGGCTACAGCGTCTTCATGCGAGGCAAGGACCCGCGCGACGCCCACTTCATCACCAGCCGGATCTGCGGGATCTGCGGCGACAACCACGCCACCTGCTCGGTCTACACCCAGAACATGGCGTACGGCGTGAAGCCCCCGCACCTGGGGGAGTGGATCATCAACCTCGGCGAGGCGGCCGAGTACATGTTCGACCACAACATCTTCCAGGAGAACCTGGTCGGGGTCGACTACTGCGAGAAGATGGTCCGCGAGACCAACCCGGGCGTCCTGGAACTGGCCGAACGCACCGAGGCCCCGCACGCCGGCGAGCACGGGTACAAGACGATCGCCGACATCATGCGCTCGCTCAACCCGATCGAGGGCGAGTTCTACCGCGAGGCGCTCCAGGTCAGCCGCTACACCCGGGAGATGTTCTGCCTGATGGAGGGCCGCCACGTGCACCCCTCCACGCTCTACCCCGGCGGCGTCGGCACCGTCGCCACGGTGCAGCTGTTCACCGACTACCTGACCCGGCTGATGCGCTACATCGAGTTCATGAAGAAGGTCGTGCCGCTGCACGACGACCTCTTCGACTTCTTCTACCAGGCGCTCCCCGGCTACGAGGAGGTCGGCCGGCGCCGCGTCCTGCTCGGCTGCTGGGGCAGCCTCAACGACCCGGACCACTGCGACTTCACGTACCGCAACATGACGGACTGGGGGCGGCGGATGTTCGTCACCCCAGGCGTGGTGGTGGACGGCAAGCTCGTCACCAACGACCTGACGCAGATCAACCTCGGCATCCGGATCCTGCTCGGCAGCTCCTACTACGAGGACTGGCAGGGCAAGGACCTGTTCGTCACCCACGATCCGCTGGGCAACCCGGTCGATCCCCGGCACCCGTGGAACCAGCACACCATCCCCCAGCCGCAGAAGCGCAACTTCGACGACAAGTACAGCTGGGTGATGTCCCCGCGCTGGTTCGACGGCAAGGACCACCTCGCCCTCGACACCGGCGGCGGCCCGATCGCCAGGCTGTGGTCCACCGCGCTGTCCGGACTGGTCGACATCGGCTACGTCAAGGCCACCGGCCACAGCGTCCAGATCAACCTGCCCCGCTCGATGACCAAGCCCGAGGTCACCTTCGAGTGGAAGATCCCGCAGTGGAGCAACGCCATCGAGCGCAACCGCGCCCGCACCTACTTCCAGGCCTACGCGGCCGCCGCCGCCCTGCACTTCGCCGAGAAGGCGCTCGACGAGGTCCGCGCCGGGCGGAGCCAGACCTGGGAGCGGTTCGAGGTGCCGGACGAGTCGATCGGCTGCGGCTTCACCGAGGCCGTGCGCGGCGTGCTCTCGCACCACATGGTGATCCGCGACGGCAAGATCGCCAACTACCACCCGTACCCGCCCACGCCGTGGAACGCCAGCGTGCGCGACAGCTACGGCACGCCCGGCCCGTACGAGGACGCGGTGCAGAACACGCCGATCTTCGAGGAGAACTCCCCGGAGAACTTCAAGGGCATCGACATCATGCGCGCGGTGCGCAGCTTCGACCCCTGTCTGCCCTGCGGCGTGCACATGTACGTCGGCAACGGGCGCACCCTGAAGTCCATGCACGTGCCCACCGGCCTGAGCGGGCTCACCGCATGACGGCCGAACAGACCGGGCTGCGGATCCAGCAGGCCCTGGACGCGCTGGCCGGCAGCGGCGCCGAGCAGGCGGGCGAGCAACTCGTCCGCGACCTCATGGAGTTCTACGGCGAGGGGCTGGCCCGGCTGGTGCCCGCGCTGCCCCCGCCCGCCCTGGAGCGGATGCTGGACGACCCGGCGGTGGCCGGGCTGCTGCTCCTGCACGACCTCCACCCCGAGGACCTGGCCGCCCGGATCGACCGGGCGCTCGCCGGTCTGCCGGAGCGGATCGAGGTGCTCGGCTACGAACCCGCGACCGGCACCCTGCGGCTGCGCCGGACCGCCTCCGGCTGCGGCTGCGGCGAGCCGGAGGTCGAGGCCGCGCTCGCCTGCCACGCCCCCGAGGTGACGGCCCTGGAGCTGGAGCGCGCCCCCCAGCTGCTCCAGATCGGCACCCGCCCGCCGCAGCCCGCGGAGGCGCGGTGAACACCCGCAGGGTCTCCCGGGACGGGACCGCCCTGCTGCGCCGGCTGCGCGAGCCGGCCCCGCCGCGGCCCGAGCAGTGCGGCCTCTGCGGCCGGGACCTCCCGCCCGGCCACCGACACCTGGTGGACGTCGAGGAGCGCGCCCTGGCCTGCACCTGCACCGCCTGCGGCCTGCTGTTCCAGCAGCCGGGCGCGGCCGGCGGCCGCTACCGCACCGTGCCCGAGCGCTGTCTGGTCGACCCGGACGGCGAGGTGGACGAGCGGGTCTGGTCGGTGTTGGGCGTCCCGGTCGGCACCGTCTTCCTGTTCCGCAACGCCGTCCTGGACCGGCTGCTCGCGTTCTACCCCGGGCCGGCCGGCGCCACCGAGAGCGAGGTGGACGAGGAGGCCTGGCAGCGCGCCCTCGGCAGCAGCCGGCTGGCCGCCGCCCTGGAGCCGGACGTGGAGGCGCTGCTGCTGCGCCGCACCGAGGGCCGGGTCGACTGCTACCTGGTGCCGATCGACCTCTGCTACGAGCTGGTCGGCCGGCTCCGGCGGTGCTGGCACGGCTTCGACGGCGGAGCCGAGGCCCGCGCCGAACTCGACGCTTTCTTCGGGCAGTTGGCCGACCGGGCGCGCCCCCTGCCGACGGCGGTGACGGCATGACGGCGCTCGGCTTCAGCTGCACCGGCGTCCGCTCCGACCCGTACGCGGCCGGGCCCACCCTGGTGTTCCGGCTGCGCGTCACGGCGCCCGCCGACACCCGGGTGCACGCCCTCGCCCTCCAGTGCCAGCTGCGGATCGAACCGGTGCGCCGGCCCTACGCCGACGCCGAGGGCGAGCGGCTGGCCGACCTCTTCGGCGAACGGGAGCGCTGGGCGACCACGCTCAACCCGATCCAGTTCGCCACCGTGCCGCTGCTGGTGCCCGGCTTCACCGGGGAGACCGAGGCCGACCTGGTGGTGCCGTGCAGCTACGACCTGGAGGTGGCCTGCGCCCGGTACTTCCGGGCGCTGGACGACGGCGAGGTCCCGCTGCTGCTGCTCTTCTCCGGCACCGCCTTCGCCGGCCCCGGCGGCTTCCAGGTCACCCCCGTGCCCTGGGACCGGGAGGCCCGGGTGCGGATGCCGGTACGGGTCTGGCGGGAGGCCGTCGACCAGCACTTCCCCGGCTGCGGCTGGCTGCGGCTGCCCGAGGACGTCCTGGACGACCTGCTCGCCTACCGCTCCGGACGGGCCCTGCCCTCCTGGGAGGCGACGGTGCGCGCCCTGCTCGCGACCGCGGCCGTCGAGGAGGGCGCCCGGTGAAGACCTTCCCCGAGGGGATCGAACGCGGTTTCGCGGCCGCCCGGCAGATCGCCGACGCGGTGCTGCTGGAGGGCTACGTGCTCTACCCGTACCGGGCGTCGGCCGCCAAGAACCGGCTGCGCTGGCAGTTCGGCGTGCTGGTGCCGCCGGAGTACACCAGGCAGGGCGGCGAGCACTCCCACCAGCGCACCGAGTGCGTCATGGAGGCCCGGCGGGGCGACCGGCTGGCCGTCGAGCTGCGCTTCCTGCGGGTCCAGCGGCGCACCGTCGAACGGGCCACCGCCACCGGCGGGTTCGAGCCGGTGGAACGGCTGGAGCTCGCCGACCGGGTGCTCGTCGAATGGGACGAGGGCGTCGAGGAGCGGATCGAACTCCTGCTCTCCGTCGACGAGTTGGCCGGAGCGGGGGTGCAGCGCGGGTTCCGTCTGCCGGGCGTCGGCGGCACCGAGTTGGTGCACGAGCAGGGAAGCGCCGTCGGCCGGCTGGTGCGGCGGCGCGAACAGGTCGACGGGCTGGTGCGGTTGCGGATCGAGGAACTGCCCGGCCCCTACCAGGCGCAGCGGCTCACCGCCGAGGTGGAGAACGCCTCACCCTGGACGCCGCGCCGCAAGGACGGCCGGGAGGAGGCGCTGCCGCGCTCGCTGGTCTCCGCCCACCTGCTGCTCGGGCTGGAGCACGGCCGGTTCCTCTCGGTCACCGATCCGCCCGAGTGGGCCCGCGCGGCCGTCGGGCGGTGCCGCAACGAGCGGACCTGGCCCGTCCTGGCCGGGCCGGACGGTGGATGCCAGGTGATGCTGTCCTCGCCGATCATCCTGGAGGACCACCCGAGGATCGCCCCGGAGAGCCTGGGCACCCTCTACGACTCCACCGAGATCGACGAGATCCTGGCGCTGCGCACGGCGGCCCTGACCGACCAGGAGAAGCGCGAGGCCCGGGGCACCGACGACCGGGCCGGGGCGGTGATCGACCTGGCCGAGTCCATGCCGCCCGAGGTGCTGGAACGCCTCCACGGCGCCGTGCGCGGGCTGCGCGAGATCACCGGCGGCGGCTCCGATCCCGAACAGCCCTGGTGGGATCCGGCCGGCGACCCGGACGTCGACCCCGAACGGGACCGGGTGCTGGTCGACGGCCGGTCGGTCGGCGCGGGCAGCCGGGTCGTGCTGCGGCCCGGCCGGCGGCGCACCGACGCCCAGGACCTCTTCCTGGACGGACGAACAGGCGTCGTCGAGGCCGTCCTGCACGACGTGGACGGCTCCGTGCACCTGGCCGTCACGGTGGAGGACGACCCGGGGGCCGACCTGTGGCGGGCCCAGGGTCGCTTCCGCTACTTCCAGCCCGACGAGGTCACCCCGCTGGAGGAGTCATGACCGGTGGGAAGGTGCTGGTCGCCGGGGTGGGCAACCTCTTCCTCGGCGACGACGGCTTCGGCGTGGAGACCGTCCGGCGGCTGGCCGCCCATCCGCTGCCGGAGGGCGTGGAGCTGGTCGACGTCGGGGTGCGTGGCGTCGACCTCGCCTACCGGCTGCTGGACGGCTACCGGACCGCCGTCCTGGTGGACGCCACCTGCCGCGGCGGCGCCCCCGGAACCGTCTACCTCATCGAGGCGGACGCGGAGCCGCTGGAGGTGCCCGTCCTGGACGGGCACCGGATGGGCCCGGACGCCGTCCTCGGCCTGCTCGCCACGCTCGCCGCCGGCACGGGGGGCGAGCCGCCCGCGCGGGTGCTGGTGGTCGGCTGCGAGCCGGCCTCGCTGGAGGAGGGCATCGGGCTGAGCGCCCCGGTCGCCGCCGCGGTGGAGGAGGCCGTCCGGACGGTGCTGGAAGCCGTCGAGGAGGCGGTGCTGGAGGCCGTCGAGGAGGCGGTGCGGCCGGAGCCGTCGAGTGCGGAGCTGGAGAGGAGGACGACACCATGCTGAGGAAACTGTTCTGCGCGGCCCTGCTGGCGGGGATCGGCGCGCTGGTCTGGCAGAGCCTGCCGGACATCCGGCGGTACCTGAAGATCTCGCGGATGTGAGCCGCGGATTGCTGCGAACGGTGCAGCCCCGGGCGCGGTGGCGGCGCGGCTTCGAGCCCGCGCCGTCACCGCCCCCTGTAATGGGGCGCGTTGCCGCCCGCCGTGGGAAGGGACCGATGCACGAGATGTCGATCGCCGCCGCCGTGGTCGAGCAGGTGGACACGGCCGCACGCGAACACCGGGCCCCCGGAGTGGCCCGGATCCGGCTGCAGGTCGGCGAGTTGGCGGGCGTCGTGCCCGAAGCCCTCGACTTCTGCTTCGAACTCGCCTGCGCCGGAACGCTGGTGGAGGGCGCCGCACTGGACACCGTTGCCGTCCCGGCGCGGGCCCGCTGCGCCCCCTGCGCCGTCGAATGGGCCGTCGGCATGCCGCCCGACCTCGGCTGCCCGGACTGCCGCACCGGCGCCGGCGTCGAGCTGCTGTCCGGGCGAGAGCTCCAGATCCTCGACGTCGAGTGGGCCCGGGGCCCCGGCGTCCCGGCCGAACAGAAAGGCTGAAGCCGATGTGCCAGAGCGGCCACACGGTCGACCTGCGCCGGGCGGTGCTCGCCCGCAACGACGACAGCGCCCGCGAACTGCGGGCCGCGCTGACCGCCCGCGGGACCGTCGCGGTCAACCTGCTCTCCAGCCCCGGCAGCGGCAAGACCGCCCTGCTGGAGGCCGAGTTGGGGCTCGCCCGGCGGCGCGGGATCGAGGTCGCCGCGCTCACCGCCGACCTCGCCACCGAGAACGACGCGCTGCGGCTGGCCCGTTCGGGAGCTCCGGTGAAGCAGGTGCTCACCGACGGCCTGTGCCACCTGGAGGCCCGGATGCTGGCCGGCCACCTGGACGGCTGGCTGCCGCCGGACTGCCGACTGCTGTTCGTGGAGAACGTCGGCAACCTGGTCTGCCCGGCCTCCTACGACCTCGGCGAATCGCTGCGGGTGGTGCTGGCCTCCGTCACCGAGGGGGAGGACAAGCCGCTCAAGTACCCGACCGCGTTCGGGCTGGCCAACCTCGTGCTGGTGACCAAGGCGGACCTCGCCGCGGCGGCCGAGTTCGACGAGGCGGCGTTCCTGGCGAACGTCCAGCGGGTCAACCCCGGGGTGGACGTGGTGCGGACCTCGGCCCGCAGCGGGGACGGCGTCGGCGTGCTGCTGGAACGGGCGCTGGGCGTGCTGGACGGCGGCGTGCCGCACCGGCCGGTGATGGCGGCCGGGCAGGAGCACGGCGGGCACGCACATGCGGGGGACGTGCGGTCGGGGCACGGGCGGTCGGGGCGAACGCAGGAGGGTCACCACCACCACGCGGTGCCGGAGACGCCGTGACGGCGCCCGCCCGCGAACGGCGGCGGGTCGCCGTCCGCGGCCTGGTGCAGGGCGTAGGCTTCCGGCCGTTCGTCTTCGCGCTGGCCGGGGAACTCGGACTGGCCGGCAGCGTCACCAACACCGGCGAGGGCGTCCTCGCCGAGGTCGAGGGCAGTCCGGCCGCGCTGGACGCCTTCTGCCGGCGGATCGCCGCCGACGCGCCGCCGCTCGCCCAGGTCGCCTCGGTGGAGCACGCGCCGCTCGCCGCCACCGGCGCCACCGGGTTCGCCATCACCCCCTCGCGCACCGACGGGCCCCGCGCCACCCTGATCCCGCCCGACGTCGCGACCTGTGCCGACTGCCTGGCCGAACTCACCGATCCGGCCGACCGGCGCCACCGGCACCCGTTCATCAGCTGCACCAACTGCGGCCCCCGCCACACCATCGTCACCGGCCTGCCCTACGACCGGGCCGACACCACCATGGCCGGCTTCCCGATGTGCGCGGACTGCGCCCGGGAGTACACCGACCCCGCCGACCGCCGCTTCCACGCGCAGCCCGTCGCCTGCCACGCTTGCGGACCACGACTCGCCCTGACCGTCCCCGGCAGCGGCCGTGGCAGCCTCGGCGGCCTCGGTGATCTCGGCGGCCTCGGCGGCGAGGACGCGCTCGGCGAGGCCCGGCGGATGCTCGCCGGCGGGGCGATCCTCGCGGTCAAGGGCCTCGGCGGCTACCACCTCGCCTGCGACGCCCGCGACGCTGCGGCCGTCGCCCTGCTGCGCCGGCGCAAGCGGCGCGGTGACAAGCCGTTCGCCCTGATGGCCCGGGACCTCGCCACCGTCGAGGGCCTGCTGCCGGTCGGGCCGGTCGAACGGGAACTGCTCACCGGAGCCGTCCGGCCGATCGTCCTGCTGCGCCGCCCCGGAGGCTTCGCGGCGCAGCTCCCGGCCGTCGCCCCCGGCAGCCCCGACCTCGGGGTGATGCTCCCGTACACCCCGCTGCACCACCTGCTGCTCGCCGCCCCCGGGCCGGACCTGCTGGTGATGACCAGCGCCAACCTCTCCGGCGAGCCGATCGTCACCGACGACCGGGAGGCGCTCATCGCGCTCGCCCCGCTGGTCGACGGCTGGCTCACCCACGACCGGCCGATCAACGTCCCGTGCGAGGACTCGGTGGTGCGGGTGGTGGACGGCGAACAGCTGCCGCTGCGGCGCTCGCGCGGCTACGCGCCGCTGCCGCTCCCGCTGCCCGTACCCGTCCGGCCGGTGCTGGCGGTCGGCGGGGACCTCAAGAACACCTTCGCGCTCGCCCGGGACGGCTACGCCTGGCTCTCCGGCCACATCGGAGACATGGACGACCTGGCCACGCTGCGCGCCTTCGACCGCGCCGTCGAACAGCTCGGCACCGTCAGCGGGGTGCGGCCCGAACTACTGGTCGCCGACCGGCACCCCGGCTACCGGTCCGTCCGGCACGCCGAGCGCACCGCCGCAGGCCGGCCGGTGCGCCGGGTGCAGCACCACCACGCCCACATCGCCGCCGTGCTGGCCGAACACGGCCTGGACGGCGGCCGGCCCGTGCTCGGCGTCGCCTTCGACGGCACCGGCTACGGCGAGGACGGCGCGATCTGGGGCGGCGAACTGCTGCTCGCCGACTACGACGGGTTCCGTCGGCTGGCCCACCTGGGCTATGTGCCGCTGCCGGGCGGTGACGCCGCCGTCGAGCGCCCCTACCGGACGGCGCTCGCCCACCTGCGCGCCGCCGGCCTGCCCTGGACCGCCGGACTGCCCTCGGTGCGGGCCTGCCCGGATGAGGAACTGCGGCTGCTGGAGCGGCAGTTGGAGCGCCGGCTGAACTGTGTGGAGACCTCCAGCATGGGCCGGCTGTTCGACGCGGTGTCCTCGCTCGCGGGGGTCTGCCACCGGGCCGGGTACGAGGCCCAGGCGGCGATCGAACTGGAGGCGGCCGCCGTGGAGTTCGGCCCGGCCGAGGGTTACGCCTTCGCGCTGGTCGCCCAGCGGGACGGCTGGATCCTCGACCCCGGGCCGGTGCTGTCCGGGGTCGTGGCGGACGTCACCGCCGGGGCACCGGCCGGGCTGGTCGCCGCGCGCTTCCACACGGCGGTCGCCGAGGCCGTCCGGCTGGTCTGCGCGGCCGCCCGGGACCGGTGCGGCACCACCACGGTCGCGCTCAGCGGCGGCGTCTTCGCCAATGCGCTGCTCTCCTCGGCCTGCGCCCGCGGGCTCGGGGAGGACGGCTTCACCGTGCTGCGGCACCGCCGGGTGCCGCCCAATGACGGAGGGCTGGCGCTCGGCCAGCTGATGGTGGCCGGCCGGTCGTCGGCCGCCCGGGAGGAGTGAGAGCGGATGTGCCTGGCGGTGCCCGGCAGGGTGACGGAGATCGGTGAGCGGGACGGGACCCGGATGGCGGTGATGGACTTCGGCGGCGTGGTCAAGGACGTCTGCCTGGAGTACCTGCCCGATCTGGCGGTGGGGGAGTACGCGATCGTCCACGTGGGCTTCGCGCTGCAGCGGCTGGACGAGGAGTCGGCCCGGCGGACGCTGGCGCTGTTCGAGGAACTCGGGCTGCTCCAGGAGGAGTTCGGCGACCCCTGGGAGGCGGCGGCCGGGGATCCGGCGGCCGGGACGGCGGTGGCCCGGACGGCGGCGGTGGCCGAGACGGCGGTGGCGGTCGAGGAGGTCGAGCGGTGAAGTACCTGGAGGAGTTCCGCAACCCCGAGCTGGCCGAGGGCCTGCTCGCGGACATCAGGGCGACGGTCACCCGGCCCTGGGCGCTGATGGAGGTGTGCGGCGGCCAGACGCACAGCATCATCCGGCACGCCATCGACCAACTCCTTCCGGAAGAGGTCGAGTTGATCCACGGACCGGGCTGCCCGGTGTGCGTCACGCCGCTCGAGGTGATCGACCGGGCGCTGGCCATCGCGGCCCGGCCCGGGGTGATCTTCTGCTCCTTCGGTGACATGCTGCGGGTGCCCGGCACCGACCGCGACCTGTTCCGGGTCCGGAGCGAGGGCGGCGACGTGCGGGTGGTGTACTCGCCGCTCGACGCGCTGAAGACCGCCCGGGAGAACCCCGACCGGGAGGTCGTCTTCTTCGGCATCGGCTTCGAGACCACCGCCCCGCCGAACGCCATGGCCGTCCACCTGGCCCGGAAGCAGGGCCTGGGCAACTTCAGCATGCTGGTCTCGCACGTCCGGGTGCCCCCGGCGATCGAGGCGATCATGGACTCCCCGGACTGCCGGGTCCAGGCCTTCCTGGCCGCCGGACACGTGTGCAGCGTGATGGGCACCGCCGAGTACCCGGCCCTCGCGGAACGCCACCGGGTGCCGATCGTCGTCACCGGCTTCGAACCGCTGGACATCCTGGAGGGCATCCGGCGCACCGTCCGGCAGTTGGAACGCGGGGAGCACACCGTCGACAACGCCTACCCCCGGGCCGTCCGCCCCGAGGGCAACCCGGCGGCCCGCGCCATGCTGGAGGACGTCTTCGAGGTCGCCGACCGGGCCTGGCGGGGCATCGGCGTCATCCCCCGGAGCGGCTGGCGGCTCTCCCCGCGCTACCGGGACCACGACGCCGAGCACCGCTTCGACGTCACGGGCATCCGCACCAGCGAACCCGCCCAGTGCCGGGCCGGTGAGGTGCTCCAGGGGCTGCTCAAGCCCCACCAGTGCGAGGCCTTCGGCACCCTCTGCACCCCGCGCACCCCGCTCGGCGCCACCATGGTCTCCAGCGAGGGCGCCTGCGCCGCGTACTACCTCTACCGGCGGCTGAGCACGCCGGGCCCCGTCCAGGAGGCGAGCCCCGTTGGCTGACACCGAACTGCTCACCGACGCCGACGCGCCGGACTTCTCCGGCTGGAGCTGCCCGCTGCCGCTGCGCGACCACCCCCGGGTGGTGATGGGGCACGGCGGCGGCGGGGCGATGTCCGCCGAACTGGTCGAGCACGTCTTCGCACCCGCGTACGGCGGCCCGGCGCTGGCGGGCCTCGCCGACTCCGCCGTGCTGGAACTCGGCGGCGCCCGGCTCGCCTTCTCCACCGACTCCTACGTGGTGCGGCCGCTGTTCTTCCCCGGCGGCTGCATCGGCGACCTCGCCGTCAACGGGACCGTCAACGACCTGGCCATGAGCGGGGCCCGGCCGGCCTACCTGTCCTGCGGCGTCATCCTGGAGGAGGGGGTGGAGCTGGCCGTGGTGGAGCGGATCGCGCGCGCCATCGGCGCCGCCGCCCGCACCGCCGGGGTGGAGGTGGCCACCGGGGACACCAAGGTGGTGGAGGCCGGGCACGGCGACGGCGTCTACCTGAACACCGCCGGCATCGGGCTCGTCCCGGCCGGGGTCGACATCCGGCCGCAGCGGGCCCGCCCGGGCGACGTGGTGATCGTCAGCGGCCCGATCGGGCTGCACGGGGTGGCGATCATGAGCGTCCGGGAGGGGCTGGAGTTCGGGGTCGAGGTGCGCAGCGACAGCGCGGCGCTCGGCGGGCTGGTCGAGGCCATGCTCGCGACGACCCGCGACCTGCACGTGCTGCGCGACCCCACCCGGGGCGGCCTGGCGGCGGCACTCAACGAGATCGCGACGGCCGCCGGGGTGGGCGTGGTGCTCAGCGAACGCGCCGTGCCCGTCCCGGAGCCGGTGGCCAGCGCCTGCGCCGTCCTGGGCCTGGATCCGATGTACATCGCCAACGAGGGCAAGCTGGTCGCCTTCGTCCCGCGCGGCGAGGCGGACGCCGTGCTCGCCGCCATGCGGGCCCACCCGCTCGGCGCGGAGGCGGTGGTGATCGGCGAGTGCGTCCAGGACCACCCCGGGATGGTCGTCGCCCGCACCGGCTTCGGCGGCACCCGGGTGGTCGACCTGCCGATGGGCGAGCAACTGCCGCGGATCTGCTGACCCCGCCGCGCCGCGCCGCGCCGCGCCGCCGGGGCCGGTCCGGGTCCGCCGGGGCCGGTCCGGGTCCGCCCGGGCCGGTCCCGGCGGCTGACCGTCGGTGGCCCCGCGTAGTGTCGTGCCCGAACTGGAGGAGCGGGTGGCCGGGAGGGCAGTTGGAGCCGCAAGGGGACGCATGGGACGCCAGGGTGACCGGGATCCGGCGGTTCGCGGAGGCCGGGGAGGTGGGTGGCCTGGTCCGGAGTCTCTACCCGCTCAACCGCGACCTCGACGGTGACTGGAGCCACGGAGGCGGCGCTGAGGTGATCGAGCTGCTGGGGCGGATACCCGTCTCCAGTCGGGTGCTGCTGCTGTGCGGGCTGACCGACGGGCTGGAGGAGACGGCCGTTCACGCGCCCCGGGAGTGCCCGGGGCTGGCCGCGCTGATCGTCCGGCTGGCCGAGGGGATGACCTGCGAGCAGCTGGCCGCCTGGCGCGAGCCCCTGCTGCTCCGGGCGGCGGAGGTGATGACCCTCTGGGAGGGATGGCGGCTGGGCTGCCTGGCCGAGGTGGAGCTGGCGGCGGGCCGACGGCTGCCGGACGCGGTGGTCGCCACGGTCCGCCGGACCGCGCTGGCCGCTGAGGACCCCGGTGAACTCCTCGACGTGGCCGCCGGGATCGCCGAGCCGCCGCTCAACCCCGGCGAACCGTGGGCCGATCGGGCGCTTGCGGACCTGGCGGTCGCAGGGCCGGCCTGGCACCCGCTGATCGGCCACGCGTTGGCGCTCTCCGGCTCCCGCCCCGGGACCGGGTGGCAGCGTGCCGGGCGGAGTCTGCTCGCCGGGCTCGGGCCCGAGCGGGTGCGGTCGGCGATCTGCGGGTGGCTCGCTCTGACCGGCGAGCCGCGCAGTCTGCCCGTCACGTCGCACCACGGTTCGGGCAGCGCGGAGTTCGAGGTCGATCCCTTCAACTTCCGTGCGCTGCAGGGCATCGCGGCCCTGCTGGCACTCGCACCCGCTGACCCGGCATCGGCCGTCGCCCTGGGCCGCTTGGTGGAGGCGGCCCTGCTACGGATTCCGGGCGTCGGCATCCGCTCGCACCGGACGGCCTCCGCCGCCGTGCACGCCCTCGTCCAGCTCGGGGACCAGGACGCCTACGACGAGTTGGACCGGCTGGCCGGTGTGGTGAAGTACCGGCCCACGGTCAAGCTGATCGACGCGGCGCTCGCAACCCGGGCCGGGTAGGGCGGGGCGCGGGGGTTGTAGGCTGAGTCGCTCCGTTAGCAGTGGGTCCTGCTGAAACTCCGGATTCCATGTTGCGTTAGCAGCGGGCCGATCGGCTGATCTTTAGCAATCGTGTGGCCGCGGGAAAGGACCGTTGGGCTGAGGTCCGGTGCAACAAGCCGGAGAACCTTTCCCGCTTCCCCGTGGGCGTCGCCGAGCTCATGAGTCTGCTCGTGCCCGGCGACGCCCGACGTTTGCAGCGGTCAGGCCGTAGGGGAGCGGGTCGCGGTGATCACGACGGATGTGTAGGGCATGGTGGCGTGGCCGCCGAGCTTGTCGATCGCGGTCCCGGCGCTGTCCAGGACCTCCGCTCTTTTGTCTGCGGGGAGTTGGGTGAGGCCGCCGAAGGTGGGGAGCTGGTCGAGCCACTGGTCTCGGGAGTAGGTGCGTTCCCAGGTGAAGCGCCACTGTTCGGGCTCGCTGAAGCTGCCGGTCTGCCGGATCCCGTCGGCGATTTTCGCGAACAGTGGCTGGTAGGCGTCCACGGCCGAGCCTCTCAGCAGGCCGGGGTTGAACGGGGAATCGGGGGCGACCCGGTGGAGTGCTTCGGCGAGGGCGTCGATCACCTCGGACGGGAGCTGGGGGACGTGGTGGAAGGGGGCGAGTCGGCCGCCTGGCCGGAGCACCTGGGCCGCCTTGGCCGCGCCGGCGACGGGATCCACCCAGTGCCAGGCGGTGCCGGCGATGACCGCGTCGAACTGCCGCCCGGCCGGCTGCCAGTCCTCGAACCTGGCGACCTCGACCTCGACACCGCTGCGTCGCGCGAAGGCGGCCATCCGTTCGTCGGGCTCGACACCGAGCACCGTGCAGCCGGCCGCCTGGAACTGCCGGGCCTCGATGCCGGTCCCTGCTCCGACGTCGAGGACGTGCCTGCCGGGGCTTGCCGCGACGATCCTGTCCACCAGGGCCTGGGGATACGGCGGTCGGGCACGGTCGTAGCGTTCGGCGTCCACGCCGAACGACTCGGCCGTCTGCCGGTGGCGGTGGGGTTCGGGGCCGGACTTGTCCGGCTGTCCCTGCGATAAAGTGGGCATGCGCCCACACTAATGGGCGGTTG
The DNA here is from genome assembly GCF_055608425.1 of Kitasatospora sp. NPDC036934. NCBI lineage: Bacteria > Bacillati > Actinomycetota > Actinomycetes > Kitasatosporales > Streptomycetaceae > Kitasatospora > Kitasatospora sp. NPDC036934. Next base: position 310,985 of record NZ_JBVJQR010000001.1, read on the forward strand.
CCCACTTGATAAGACGGGGTGGCGCGGAAAGGGAGACAATGCCGTCAGGGGTGCACATCCACAACGTGCGCGGCCAGTTGTTCGAAGCTGCCGAGCGCGTCCTGCTGCGGGACGGGCCCGACGCGTTGACCAGCCGGGCGGTCACGGAGGAGGCGAACTGTGCCAAGGGTGTGCTGCACCGGCACTTCGCCGACTTCGACGCTTTCCTGGCGGAACTGGTCCTCGATCGCGTCCGCGGCATCGAGGACCGGACCACGACTCTGCGCGCGGCCGCCGGGACCTGGAGCGTGGTGGACAACCTCACAGACGCGCTGCAGGACCTGTTCGGTCCGGTCACGGTGGCGATCGTCGCGCTCATCACCTTCCGCGACGGCCTCCGCGCCCGGCTGCGCGAGGCCGGTCTGACCGGCATCCCACTGGCCATGCAGGGCACCGCCATGATCGCCGCGTACCTCACCGCTGAGCGGGAGTTGGGGCGCCTGGCCGGTGACGCGGACATCGACACACTCGCCCCCACCCTCGTCGGGGCCGGGCACCTGCTTTTCGCCGACCGGACAAGCGCCCCGCCCCAGACCACCGCCATCCGCAAGATGGTGACCACCGTCCTCGCCGGCGCCATGCGACCACCCCAGCCGTAGGTCGGGCCGCCGGTCAGGTGACGGAGGATTGCGCTGCGTCCAAGAGGCTGAGCAGGTGCTCTGCTTCATGGATGAGAGCCGCGCCCGCTGGAGTGGCTGCGAGGGGACTGGTCCGTTCGATCAACTGAACGCCCGCGGCCTTTTCCAGGGCATGGAGTTGATGTGTGAGCGTCGCCGGTAGCGTTCCGAGGCTTCTGGCGGCCGCGCAGAGATTCCGTTGGCCGGGCAGTGGGACCAGGCGTCTGAGGCGTTCGACGCAGTTGCGGACGTTGCTGTGTCGGCGACCATCGACTCGGACAGGGCCGGTGCGCCCGGCAGGAGCGCGAACGGGTTGCTTGGTGGCGCTGTTCGGGCGGATCTCGATGCCCCACTTCTTGGCCAGCAGGTCGAGGCGGTGCCCTTCGAGACCGAACTGTTCGGCGATATCGGGGATGCTGAGGCGTTGGTGCAGGTAGGCCTGTTCGAGTTCCTCGCGGGTGATGCGAAGGCTGAGCGGTTCGTCCTCGTACCGGATCGAAGCTGTCGCAGACTCATGACTGTCAGCCCTCACGCTTGTACGCTTGGTGACCATGGGCTGACCGCAGGAAGCCGCCTAGGGCAAGAGGCCGGATGACCGAGAAGTTCCCGGGACTGACCACCACCGACCGTAGGTGCTGCTAACGCGACCCGGAAGATTGCTAGCCGACTGCTAGAGATCGACCGACACTGCTAACGCGGACCCGGAGCCTACAGGGGTGGTGGGAAACCGATTTCCGTTTTGGCCGGGGGTCGCATAGGCTGGGTCCACCGACGCGGGGTGGAGCAGCTCGGTAGCTCGCTGGGCTCATAACCCAGAGGTCGCAGGTTCAAATCCTGTCCCCGCTACCAGTAGGAGCCGGGGTCGACGCACTTGGTGCGTCGGCCCCGGCTTCTTCGCGTTCCGCGAGCGGAGGGCGTGGTGGGCGTTCGCCCGGTCGCGGTGGTCGTGACGCAGGCCGAGTTCGGTGGGTGCCGGGAAGGCGGTCTGCCGCGGCTCCCTTCCGTGCGCGGGCCTTTCGGTAATGTCCGAGCAAAGCCCACCGAGGCGCTGAGCGGCTGTCAGGCCGGTTCTCCGGGATTGATGGAGCCATGACGGCACATCAGGTTACTTTGAGGTAATTTATCGGTGTCGTCCGGGTGAACGTCCCCGGCCCCGCATGAAGGACTCGTACGTGCTCTCTCACCAGTCCCGCCGTTCCGGTCGCCGTCTGGCCGGTTCCGCACTGGCCCTCGCCGCCGCCGTGGGTGTGCTGCCCGTCGCTCCCGCGTTCGCCGATCCGGCTCCCGCGTCGGGGGTGGCGCAGGGCGATGCCACTGCGCATCTGGACGCGGTGGAACGGGCCTTGCGTCAGGTGTCGCCCGGGCTGGAGGGCGTGGTGTGGCAGCGGACGGCGGGCAATCGGCTGGACGCGCCGGCCGGGGACCCGGGCGGGTGGCTGCTGCAGACGCCGGGATGCTGGGGGGACGCCTCCTGCGCCGAACGGGGTGGCACGAAGCGGCTGTTGGACAAGATGCGGGAGAACATCGGCAGGGCCACCCGGACCGTCGACATATCAACTCTCGCCCCGTTCCCGGACGGTGGGTTCCAGGAAGCCATCGTCGACGGCCTCAAGGCCTCGGTGGCCGCCGGGAACTCGCCGCACGTGCGGATCCTCGCCGGGGCCGCTCCGCTGCTCAACATCACCGCGCTGCCGTCCCGGTACCGGGACGACCTGGTGGCCCGCCTCGGCTCGGCCGCCGACCGGGTGACCGTCGAGGTGGCCTCGATGACCACCGCGAAGACCGCGTTCTCCTGGAACCACTCCAAGTTGCTGGTCGTGGACGGGCAGAGCGTCATCACCGGCGGGATCAACAACTGGAAGGGCGACTACCTGGACACCGCCCATCCGGTGACCGACGTCGACCTCGCGCTGAGCGGTCCGGCCGCCGCCTCCGCCGGCGCCTACCTGGACACCCTGTGGGACTGGACCTGCCGCAACAGCGGACTGTTCTCGGCCGCCTGGTTCGCCTCCTCGAACGGTGCCGACTGCACCCCCGACCTGGAGCGGCGGCTCAACCCGGCGGCCGGGCAGGTGCCTGCCACCGGGACCGTACCGGTGATCGCCGTCGGCGGCCTGGGCGTCGGCATCCGGGAGGGCGACCCGGCCTCCGGCTACCGCCCGGCCCCGGTGAGCGGCGTCGAGGACGTCAAGTGCGGCCCGATCGCCCTGCACGACCGCACCAACGACGACCCCGGCTACGAGACCGTCAACCCGGAGGAGAACGCTCTGCGCGCGCTGGTCGCCGGCGCCGGTAGCCGGATCGACATCTCCCAGCAGGACGTGACCGGCACCTGCCCGCCGATGCCCCGCTACGACGCACGGCTCTTCGACCTGCTCGCGGGCAAGATCGCGGACGGGGTGAAGGTCCGGATCGTGGTCAGCGACCCCGGCAACCGGGGCGCGGTGGGCAGCGGCGGCTACTCGCAGATCAAGTCCCTGAACGAGATCAGCGACACTCTCGCGGCCCGGCTCACCGCCCGCCTCGGCGACCCGGCGCAGGCCCGGACGGCGATGTGCCGGAACCTCCAACTCGCCCCGTTCCGCGCCGCGTCCGCGCCGACCTGGGCCGACGGGCACCCGTACGCGCTGCACCACAAGCTGGTCTCGGTCGACGGCTCGGCGTTCTTCATCGGCTCGAAGAACCTCTACCCCGCCTGGCTGCAGGACTTCGGCTACGTGGTCGAGAACCGCAGCGCCGCCGCGCAGTTGGACGCCCAGCTGCTCGCCCCGCAGTGGCAGTACTCGCAGGCCGCCGCGACCTTCGACTACAGCCGCGGCCTCTGCCAGGGCTGACGCCCGGAGCAGGGTGTCGACGGTGTCGGGAACCGCGCCGCCACCGCGACCTGCTGACCGAACCCGACCAGGCCCGGTACGTCGACGTGCTGAACGCCGGGCGCTGAGGCCGGCACCGGCCGGCGCCGCCACCGGCGAATGGGGCGGCCACCCCGGCGAACGCTGGACCCCGGCCCTCGCCGACGAGTTCATGGCCGCCCACCACGGCAGCCAGCTCCCGCGCCGCAGCAGCGAGATCGACCGCTACCTGGGCTGGCCCGGGCAGGCCATCGGCTGCAAGCTCGGCGAACGCGTCTGGCTGGACGGCCGGGAGGCCGCCTGCCGCCGCCAGGGCGCCGCTTTCGACCTCCGCGCCTGGCACACCCGGGTCCTCGCCCACGGCTCGCTGGGCCTGGACGCCCGCCTCGCCGAGGTGTAGGGCTCGGCGGGGGCCCATCGGGTCGAAAGTCCCGCAAATTCCTTGTCGCTCCGGCAGGTTCGCCGGCCGTGCCGAGAACGGCCCGCCGAGCAGTGGCCGGGGCAGCAGGCTCACCCCGGACCAGCGCTTCGTCGACGGCGACCTGATGGACCAGGGCAGCCTGGTCACCGACGTCGACCGGATCCAGCCCGACGGGGTCGACGACCTCGGGCACCGGTCGGCCCCCGCCGAACCGCAGCGACCCGAGGTTTCCTAAGAAGCGCTCTTACGTCGGGTCGCGACGATGCGGGAATGAACGCCATGACATTCCGTCAGCTGCCGCGGACCCAGCGGCAGCGCGCCGCACTGGCGGCAACACTCGTCGTGACCTGCGCAGGAACACTGTGCGGTACGGTCGGGCCGCCGGTCGCCGCGGCGACCGTCCGGCACGAGATCCGGCTGAACGGCGAGCAGATCGAGATTCCCGTCGACGGCGCGACGGCCGAGGTGCGCGTCGATTCGCTGGCGGTGGGCATGCGTGCCGCCGACGGCGGTGAGCTGACGCTCTCCGCGCCGGCCGCGGAACCGCTCGGCCGGCCCGGCCCCGTCAGGATCAGTCGGGGAGCGGCGAGTTGGACGCTGCCCGAGCGCGGTCTCACCGTGACGGCGGCGGCGGAGCGGGGCCGTCTGCGGATCAGCGTTCGCGGCACCCGGGACGGCTCCACGCTGTCCTGGCCCGTGACCGGCACCGACCGGGCCGCATCGCAGGTGCAGCTGCCGCGCGGCGAGGGGCTCGGGGTGCCGGTCGCGGACCCGTTCTGGACCTCGGCCGAAACGGGCCTCGCCGGGCACGGATACGACCTCACCGCCGACCTGTCCATGCCGCTGTGGGGCTACACCCTGGGCGGTCGCGGTGTGAGCTACCTGGTCCCGGACCCGGCCGGTACCTCGCTCGCCTTCGCCTCCGACGGCGGGCGGTTGAAGGGCACGGGTGTGCACACCTTCTCGCGGCGCGCGAGCACCACGGACTACACCGTCACCTTCGCCCTCACCGATCCGTCCCCGGTCGCGCCCGCACTGGACTACCGGCGCTGGCTCGCCGACGACGGCCGACTGGTCACCCTCAGCAGCAAGATCGCCGCAAACCCGGAGGTCGGCAAGCTGCTCGGCGCCTTCCACGCCTACACCTGGGGCGAGGCCCGGACCGCTCAGGGCGTGGCGCAGATGCGGGCTCTCGGGCTGAGCCGGCTGTGGCTCGGCTACGACGCCGACGACCAGCCGATGGACGCGCAGGCGGTGGCGGCTGCCCAGCGCGCGGGCTACCTGGTCGGCCCCTACGACTCGTTCGCCAACGGGCAGGACCCGAAGGCCTCCGACGCGCCGACCTCCTCCTGGCCCGCCCCGGTCTATCCGGACTTCTGCGTCCACGAGCAGGACGGCCGGGTGAAGGCGGGCTTCCACGACCGCGGCTGCTACCTCAGCTCGCAGGCCTTCGAACAGACCGCGCAGGGCCGCAGGTACCTGGCCGAACGCACCCGGCAGATGACCGCGAACGGAGCCACCAGCTACTTCCTGGACGTCGACGCGGCGGGCGAACTGTTCGACGACTACAGCCCCGCCCATACCATGAACCGGTCGCAGGACCAGGCCAACCGGCTCGCCCGGATGCGCCGGCTCTCCGGTGCCGACAAGCTGGTGCTGGGATCGGAGAGCGCCGGCAGCTGGGCCAGTCCGGTGATCGACTTCAGCCACGGTTCGTCGACCCCGGTGGCCGACGGGCTCTGGCCCCTGGAGCGGGACAAGGCCACCTGGGGCGGGTACGCGCCGGCCGGCGCTCCAGGGGTGTTCTTCAAGCCGGTGACCCTGCCCGCCGACCTCACCAAGGCGATGTTCGACCCCGCGTACCGCATCCCCCTGTACGAGAGCGCGCTGCACGACTCCCAGGTCAACCTGGACCGCTGGGAGCTGCCGTACACCAAGATCCCCGCTCTCGAAACCGACCGGGCCTTGCTCGCCATGCTCTACAACACTCCGCTGAACCTGGTGCTGGACGGCCCGTCCCTCACCAGCCAGGGCAAGCAACTGGCCGAACTGCAAAGCTACTTCGCGCCGCTGCACGAAAGCGCGGGCACCCAGCCGATGACCGGCTTCCGCTGGCTCACGCCGGACCGCCAGGTCCAGCAGACCACCTTCGGCGACTCCGTACTCCAGGTCACCGCCAACTTCGGCACCGCCCCGTACGGCTCGTTGCCTCCCGGCTGCGTCGACGCCGAGCTCAAGGGCGGCCGACCTCAGCGCCTCTGCCCGAGGACGCTGCCGGCCAGGTAGGGTCCGGTGGCCCGGGCGTGGGGTCCTGATCCGGCCGTCGGCTGCTGGGCGCCGGCCGGTGCCAGGGTCGTGGCGGCGTTCTGCCCGGCCTCGCACCGAAGGCCAGGAGCAGGTCGGACGGCTACGGCTGAGGGCGGGCTGCCTGGATCGGCTCGCCACTTCCGATGGAGCTGAACCGGGCAGCCGGATCCCCGCTCGACCGGCGGCCGTGGGTTCAGCCGAGGCCGTTCTTCTCCAGCGGCCTCCGCAGCGCGCCACTCAAGCGCCCTCGGGGGTGGGCGCCGGTGTTCTTCTTCGCGATGATCTTCGCGATCGCGATGGACCGGTCCGCCTGGTGCTGGTCCAGGCCGGGGAACGGGACCAAGGACCCGGGCGGGGTGCACCACCCGGCCCCGGCGCGCACCCGGCGGAGGCGGTGAGATGGAGGCGACGCGCCACCGCAGGGGGCGCCGCCCCACTCCGTGAAGGGCAGGAACACCATGAAGGCCGCCGTCGTCCACGACTTCACCGCCCCGTTGGTCATCGAGGACCGGCCGGTGCCGCAGCCGGCCGCGCACCAGGTGCGGGTGAGGATCGAGGCCTCCGGGCTGTGCCATACCGACATCCACGCCGCGCACGGCGACTGGCCGGTCAAGCCCTCCCCGCCGTTCGTGCCAGGACACGAGGGCGTGGGCGTCGTCGAGGCGGTCGGCGAGCGGGTCCGGCACGTCCGGGTCGGCGAGCGTGTCGCCATCCCGTGGCTGGCCGACGCCTGCGGGCGCTGCGACCAGTGCGTGACCGGCTGGGAGACGCTCTGCCTCGACCAGCACAACAGCGGCTACTCGGTGGACGGCGCCTACGCCGAGTACGCGCTCGCGCACGGCGACTACGTCGTCCCCGTCCCCGACGGCATCGACCCGCTGGACGCCGCGCCGCTGTCCTGCGCGGGCGTCACCACCTACAAGGCGCTCAAGGTCTCCGGGGCCCGCCCCGGCACCCGGGTGCTGGTCTCCGGCATCGGCGGACTCGGCCACCTCGCCCTCCAGTACGCGCGGATCTCGGGCGCCGAGACCATCGCCGTCGACGTCACCGACGACAAGCTGGCCCTCGCCCGCGAACTCGGCGCCGACCACGTCCTGGACGCCCGCACCCAGGACGTCGCCGCGGAGGTGCAGGCCCTCGGCGGCGCCCACGCCGCCATCGCCCTCGCCGTCAGCAATGCCTCCTTCCAGGCGGCCTACGGCGCACTACGACGCGGTGGGACGCTGGTGCTGGTCGCCCTCCCTGCCGACGGGAAGCTCGAACTCCCGGTCTTCGAGGCCGTGTTGAACGGAACCAAGGTGATCGGCTCGATCGTCGGTACCCGCGAGGACCTCGCCGAGGTCTTCCGTCTGCACGCTCTCGGCCGCACCCGGGTGATCCGCGAGACCCGTCGGCTGGGCGAGGTGAATGCCTGCTTCGACGAGGTGCTGGGCGGCAAGGTCGCAGCCCGCCTCGTCTTCGACCTGCGCAGCTGAACCGCGCCCACCTCCGGAGGAAAGGACCGTGGACGAGATGAACGACACGACGGCAAAACCGCGGATCGTGGTGGGTGTGGACGGCTCGGGATCCTCCCGGGCTGCCCTGCGGTGGGCCCTGCGGCAGGCCGCCCTGGTCGGAGCCACCGTGGAGGCGGTCATCACCTGGGAGTACCCGGTCTACTACGGCCTGGGCATGCCGATGCTGGACGGGGACTTCGCCGGGTTCGCCGGCAAGGCCCTCGCCGAGGCGGTCGCGGAGGAGGCGGGCCGGGACTGCCCGGTCGAGGTGCAGGAGCGGGTCGCCAGGGGCAACGCGGCCCAAGTCCTGCTGATGGCCGCCGAGGGGGCCGAGCTCCTCGTCCTCGGCAGCCGCGGTCACGGGGGCTTCACCGGGGCCCTGCTCGGCTCGGTCACGCAGCACTGCGTCCAGCACGCCTCCTGTCCGGTCGTCGTGATCCGGGAGCCCGGGCGGGAGAATGCGGAGCCCGCCGACGGCGGGTGACCTCCGGACCGCCCGCAGCGGCGCGTGCGCCGCACCGATCACATCGGCGCGGCGCACGCGTTCTGTCGTCGGCCAGGGACGGGACGGTCCGGCACCCGGCCCGGCGGCCTCAGCCGGCGTACGGGCCGAGCACGGCGAAGGAGGAGCAGGTGCAGACCGCCGTCCAGCAGATCAGCTCCTTCCTGAGCGTGGTCACCATGGCCTGCTCGGCTTCGCGGGCCCGGCGGTGCTGGTCCGGAACACCGAGGACGACCAGGAACTGTGGGCTGTCCTGGACGTCGTGGCCGGAAGGGCGTGGGACGCGTGAACACGGGGACCGTGGCCTCCAAGTCCGAGCACACTTCGCACCCGGACCCTTCGCAGACGGGGCTGAGCCTCGGGGAGGGAGAAGAAGGGTCGTCCGTGCAGCTGGGACGGTGGGACGGGATCATCGAGGCGGAGCGGCCGAACACCCGGTTCGCCGACGTCGCCGGGTACCAGGGGGTGAAGCAGGAGGTCAGCGAGGTCGTCGACTTCCTGCGCAGCCCGGAGCGGTACGCGGCCGCGGGCGCGAAGGGTCCGGGTGGGGTGATCATGGTCGGCCCTCCGGGCACAGGCAAGACGCTGCTGGCCCGGGCGGTCGCCGGAGAGGCGGAAGCGCCGTTCCTGTCGGTGACCGGGTCCGCGTTCGTCGAGATGTTCGTCGGCGTCGGCGCCTCACGGGTGCGCGACCTGTTCGAGGAGGCGCGCAAGCGGGCCCCGTCGATCATCTTCATCGACGAGATCGACGCCGTCGGCGCCCGGCGCGGTGGCGGTGCGCGGCTCGGCGGGAACGACGAGCGGGAGCAGACCCTCAACCAGCTGCTCGCCGAGATGGACGGCTTCGACCAGTCCACCGGAATCGTCGTGCTCGCCGCCACCAATCGCCCGGACTCCCTCGACCCGGCTCTCCTGCGGCCCGGCCGCTTCGACCGGCAGGTCACCGTGCCGCTGCCGAACCAGGCCGAGCGCTCGGCGATCCTCGCCGTCCACGCGCGCGGCAAGACCCTGGCCGAGGACGTCGACCTCGACCGCGTGGCCCGGGGCACCCCGGGCTTCTCGGGGGCGGATCTGGCGAATCTGGTGAACGAGGCCGCCATCAACGCGGTACGGGCCGAGCGCACCGTCATCACCGCACACGACCTCGACACCGCCCGCGACCGGGTCCTGTTGGGGCGTCGGGACTCCTCCAACGCGCTGCTCCCGGAGGAGCGCCGCGCGGTCGCCGTGCACGAGTCCGGCCACGCCCTGATGGCCGCCCTGTGCGAGCATGCCGACCCGGTCGCCAAGGTCACCATCCTGCCCGCCGGCGTGAGCCTCGGTGCCACCGAACAGCTCCCGGAGGCCGAGCGGCACCTCTACAGCCAGGGCTACCCGGAGGACCTGTTGGCCGTCCAACTCGGCGGCCGGGCCGCGGAACTGATCGTCTTCGGTGAGGGCTCCAGCGGCGCCGCGAACGACCTCGCCAACGCCACCGTCGTCGCCACCCGGATGGTCCGCGAGTTCGGCCTCTCCGGCGCTCCGGGGCCCGTCGGCTACGCGCCCGGCGGCACCCCCCAGTACCTCGGCGAGAACCTGGAGGACCGGCTGCGCCGTTCCCACTCCGAGCAGACCCAGCGCCTGGTCGACGAAGAGGTGGCGCGTTTGCTGCGGCAGGCCGAGAAGCGGGCGGTGGACCCCCTGCGCGACCACCGCCGCCAGCTCGACGACCTCGCCGCGCTGCTGATGGCGCAGGAGACGGTGGACGGGAACGTCGTGCGCGCAATCATCGGCGCGACGCCGCCGCCCGCACCGCTCCGCTCCGCACGCCGCCGGGACGTTCCCCAGCTCCCGAACGGAACGCGCCGGCACCTGCCAGTCGCGACGGGGTCGGCATCCGGCGGACGCTCGAGGGGCCCGGCGGGCAGGAGTGAGCGCCCGCGCCCGTGCCTGCGCCGGACCGTCCGTCCAGGCGTGCCCCGGCCCGCGGTCGTGCTGCCGCACGCTGCCGCGCCGCGTGCATGTGGAGGGTGGGCGCTCTGGCGAAGGAGCGGATCACAGCCGGCGGCGGCCCCGACGCGTACGGCATCGACGGGCTGGTCGATGTTCGGGCGCATCGGCCCTTTCACGCCGCGCGCCGAGCGGCCGCGGCGGCCCGCCACGGGTCACTGCTCGGTGTCCCCCGCCGTCTCGTAGGTCTTCGTCCAGGCTGCGCCGCAGCGGCAGTGGTACTGCTCCACGAGTTCGCCGTCGCCGTTCACAGCGAGATCGCCGGACAGCCGCACATGGACGTGATCACTCATGGACAACCAGCCTTTCGCTTCGTACGTCAACGGAGTTTCCCCATCATTCACGAGCCGCGGGAGCACCGGAAGGGCAAGGAGACGGACTCCACACGTGAGGACCCGCAGTCTGCCCGTCCGGTCGCCCTCCGGGACATGTCGCCTTGGCGCTGCCGAGTGCCTCCGGCGATGCCGGCAGGAGAGGCGGTGACAGCCCGAGGACGGGTGGGAAGCAGGAACCAGGCGCGCGGAGTGCGGAGGCGAGTCGTCGATGTGAATGCGCCGATTCGGTCGTCCGGACGTTGCCGTCGCGAGCTCTGCGGCTGCGTGCTCACCGCGACGGTGGCATTCGCCCGTCGTTCCCGTCCGCCTTCCTCAGCGGCCCTGACCGTGACCGTGCGCTCACGAGGGCCTTGCACAGGCGCTGCCTCCCGGCTGGGGGACCGTTCTGACCGGGGCGCTCAGTGGTGGGGGCCCGGGGCCGGGCCGACGATGCCGCGCTCCGTGGACTTGGTGGTGCGGGTGTCGTCGATGTCGAAGCCGAGTGTCTGGCGGACGGCGACCACTCCGTCCAGCGAGCGGCACATGCCTTCGATGACGGGAATGAGGCTCTTGCGTGCGACCGTTCCGGTCAATGTGACGACGCCGTCATCGACAGTGACCTCGACTGCGTCCGCGGACAGCCACAGCGCGTTGAGCAGGACGTCGTGGGTGATCTCCTCAAGGATCGAGGCGTCGTCCTGAAGGAAAGGCCGCAGGAGGTCGCTGCGGCTGACGATGCCGGTCAGCCGGCCTTCCGCGTCCACCACGGGCAGCCGCTTGAGCTTCTTGCGGTGCATCACCCGGGCGGCCTCGGCCAGGGTCCAGCCGGCGCGTGCGGTGACGACCGGGCTGGTCATCATCTCCTCGGCGATCTCCGCCTCGGCGCGGTAGCGCTCGTGGGGGTGGAGCCAGCGGAGCACCGGATGGTCTTCCTCCAGCAGTCCGGCCTCCTTGCGGATCAGGTCGGCCTCGGACACGATGCCGACCGGACGGTCCTGGTCGTCGACGACCGGCACGGCCGTGATGTCGTTGCGGTGGAGCAGCCCGACGATCTCCTTGAACGTGGTCTCACGGTGGGCGACGACGACGTCCCGGGTCATCACGTCCTGCACGGCGCGGTGCTGCATGGCCTGCTCTCCTCCGGACAGTCAGTGGGCGTCGATTCCCCCCCCCGGGCGTCGCCTCCCGCCGGGGGCGCCGACCACGACGGGACCGCGGACGCGGTGGACGACCCCGCTCTACGCCGGGAACTGCCTCGGCGCGACGGTTACGCGGTGGTGTGGGCCGGGCTACGGGCGTACGACGGCGACCGGGCAGATGCCGTAGTGGAGCAGGCCGTGGCTGACCGATCCGAGGGCCAGGCCGTGGAAGCCGCCCTTGCCGCGTGAGCCGACCACGGCGAGGTCCGCCCGATCGGAGGCGCGGACGAGTTCGGGCAGTGGTTTCCCCCGGACCAGGGTCGTCTCGACCTCGACACCGGGATGCCGCTGCCGAAGGGGTGCGAGGTGGTCGTCGAGCTGACTGCGGTGTTCGGCTTCCACCGCGTCCGGAGAGGGTTCGGCCTCGGACGGTTCCGGTGCGGTGGGCATGCTCCAGGCCCGCAGGACATGAACCCGGTCGCCGCGCAGGGACGCCTCTTCGAAGGCGAACTCCATAGCGGCGGTGGAGTGTTCGGAGCCGTCGGTGCCGACGAGGACGCGCCCGTGACCGGTGGTGATCGCGCCGACCACGATCACCGGGCAGGCCGCGTGGCCGGCGACCTGGAGGCTGACGGAGCCCATCAGCAGGTTGCCGAGCCCTCCCTCGCCGCGGGCGCCGAGCACCATGCAGCGCGCCCGCTCTGTTGCATCGCGGAGCACCTCGGCCGGGGAGCCCGGGACCTGGTCGGATTCCACTTCGAGGCCCGGATGGCTCTCCTTGGCGATCGCCACCGCCTCGGCCAGGATCTCCGCGCCCCGGCGGCTGCGGCCTTGGGAACGCCCTGGCGGGAAGAACGGGAAGTCGGCCTCCCAGCCTGGAAGAACATGGGCGATCAGCAAGGGGCACCCGCGCAGCGCCGCCTCGCTCGCGGCCCACACCAGCGCCCGCAGACTCCGCTCGGAGCCGTCCACTCCCACGATCACGGGGTCAGTCATCACTCCTCCTGCTCCTGGACATCCGCTCGGGCCGGGCGGCGCTGCCGGGCTCGGGACCAGCGCAGCCGTATCGCCCGGTCTCTTCGAGCGCGCGTCCGAAGTGGCGCCGACGGCGCCTTGCGCTGAAGACCGCCTTCTTCACCCCTCTTCTCCAGACTCCGCCTCGCGGGCGCAGCCTGCCACAGGAGACCCGGCACCGACCCTGCGGCCTCTTGGGCCCTTCGCGGGTCACGCCGCGCTGGTGGATCCGGCGGTCGGTCTGCGGGTGGCGGCGGTCCTGCCCGCTCTGGCCCGACTGGCCGTCGACGGCCTCGCCCCGACCGGGCACCCGGTCGGGACCGTCCTCGCGCTGTACGCCGGCGGGTTCGTGTCGGTGGCGGTGTTCTCCCGCCGGTACCGGCCTCGGCCGTAGCGGTCCCGCGGTGTCGGCCTCAGTGTGCGGGGGCCGATGCCGGGGCGAGGTGGGCGGTGAACCACTGCGCGGCCAGGTCGGCGGCCTGTTCGAGTGTCCCGGGTTCCTCGAACAGGTGGGTGGCGCCCGGGATGACGGCGAGTTGGTTCTCGCAGTTCAGACGTGCCTGGGCCTGCTGGTTGAGGCCGAGGACCACGTGGTCGTCGCCGCCGACGATGAGCAGGGTGGGGGCGGTGACGGCGGGCAGGCGGGGTCCGGCGAGGTCGGGTCGTCCGCCGCGGGAGACGACCGCCCGGGCGGGGGAGTCGGGCTCCGCCGCGGCCCACAGTGCCGCGGCGGCTCCGGTGCTGGCGCCGAAGTATCCGACCGCGAGGTCGCCGAGGTCGCCGCGGCCGCGCAGCCAGTTGGTGGCGTCGGTCAGGCGGCGGGCGAGCAGGGAGGTGTCGAAGACGTTCGCCCGGTCGAACGCCTCCTCCTCGGTGAGCAGGTCGAACAGCAGGGTGGCCAGGCCGGCCCGGTTCAGCGCGGCTGCGACGAAGCGGTTGCGCGGGCTGTGCCGACTGCTGCCGCTGCCGTGGGCGAACACCACGATCCCGGCCGCACCGTCGGGTACGGTCAGCTGCCCGCCGAGCCGTGCCGGCCCGGCGTCCACGACGATCCCCGGATCGTCGCCCCTGGCCGAGGTGGGCCGTGCGGGCGGTCGCGAAGCGGGGTCGGGCGGCCGGCGTCCGCCCATCCGGACGGCGGCCTCGTCCAGGCAGGCGATCACCTCGGCGTCGGTGGTCTGCGCGAAGTCCTCGTAGAACTGGCCGATCCCGTAGAAGTCCCCGGGCGTGGACAGCGCCACCAGCTCGTCCGCCGCGTCCGCCAGCCTGCGGGTCCAGCCCGCCGGGGCGACGGGAACGGCGAGGACCACCCGGGCCGCGCCGGAGTCCCTGGCGATCAGGCAGGCCGCCAGCGCGGTCGAACCGGTCGCCACGCCGTCGTCCACCACGACCGCCGTACGGCCGGCGAGCTCGGCCCTGGGCCGGTCACCGCGGTACCGCCGTGCCCTGCGGTCGAGCTCGACCCGCTCCCGCGCCTCCACGTCGGCGAGGTCCTGCTCGGAGGTCCGCGTCGCCCGCATGACCGCCTCGTTGACGATGCGCACCCCGCCCTCGCCGATCGCGCCCATGCCCAGCTCCGGCTGGAACGGCACGCCGAGCTTGCGCACCACGATCACGTCCAGCGGCGTGTGCAGCACCTTCGCGACCTCGGCCGCCACCGGCACGCCACCGCGCGGGAGCCCGAGGACGACCACCTCCCGGCCCGCGAGGTGTTTGACCCGCTCGGCCAGGCGACGGCCCGCGTCCACACGGTCGACGAAGTACATGACCGGCCCTCCTTCGGATCCGGGGAGTGCGGCATGCCCGGGGCTCCTCAGTGGGCTGCCCTCCCAATCCCCACGATCCCCCTCGTGCCGGGCGCGCGCGAACGACCGCGCGCCATGGCCTTCCGTCGGCTCCCGGACGGGCCCCGCGCGACGTGCTGGGGAGGCAGTGGCGAGGGAGCATGAAGGGAGGTGGGCGCTCCGGCGACCGCACGCCGTCGGCGCAGCCGGATCCGCGGAGCCGGGCCGCCCGCACGGTTGAGGCGCGCACATTGGAGGTTCCCCGTGAGCAGCACTTCCGCGCCGGGTCCCGTAGGACCGGTCGTGGTCGGCACGGACGGCTCGGAGACCTCCCGCCGGGCGGTGCTCTTCGCCCTGCGGGAGGCGCAGGTGCGCGGCGTCGCCGTACGGGCCGTGCGCGCCTACGGCTCCGGCCGCGCCGACCCCTCGGACCTGGGCACGCCCTCGTGGCCCCGCACGGGCGGCGCACTGCCGACCCACCTGCACGACGTCGTCGCCCGCGAGGTGACGGACTCCGTCGAGGAGCTACGTCGGCAGGTCGGTGAGCCGTTCGTCGAGGTCGAGGTCCGCTGCGAGCGAGGTCGCCCCGCTCAGGTCCTGCTGGACGCGAGCCGGGACGCGGGCCTGCTCGTGGTCGGTACCCGTGTTGCCGGCGCCTGGGGCCGCCTCGCCCTCGGCTCCACCAGCACTGAGGTCGTCCACCACGCCCACGTTCCCGTCGTCGTCGTGCCACTCGCCTGAACCGCCGCAGGGGGGTGAAAGCCACCGTCCAACGGTGGGACGGCCACCGGGACGTCCGAACGGGCCGCTCCGCCTGCCGGACGACGGGCGTCGTGTCGCCGGTGCGCGCCGCCGAGGTGCAGCGTACGTGCGGCTCCGCAGGGGGCCGGTAGGCCCCCGGGGCGGGTGGCCCCCGGCTCCGGGCCCGGGCCGACTCACACCGACGACTCGCCGCCGGACTCGGCGCACCTGCGGTCTGTGCTTCCCCCGCCCTCGCCTTCGCCCTCGGGGGCGGAGACGGCGGGTTGCCCCGCCCGCAGGCGTTTGAGCTCGGCCTCCACCTCCCGGTCCGCGGCGATCCGCTCCAGCTCGCCCTGGGCTTCGTCGGGCCCGGCCGGGCTGGTGATGTCCTCCAGTGCGCCGGAGGACATGAGCTCGTCCAGCGCCGCCGAACGAGCCCGAAGTTGCTCCATCCGGTCGTTCGCGCGCTGCACGGCGGCACCCACGTCACCCAGGTCTCGGCCGACGCCGGACACCGCCTCGGCGACGCGCGTCTCGGCCTCCGTCCTGGTGTATTCGGCCTTGAGCGTCTCCTTGCGCAGACGGAACTCCTCGACCCTTTCCGCGAGGCCGCGCAGTACGCCGACGAGTCGCTTCTCTTCCGCTTCCAGCAGTGGCTCCCGTTCCGCCAGGTCGGCCAGCTGGCCGCGCACGCGCTCCCGGTTGGTCAGCAGGTCGCGGGCCAGGTCCTCCCGTCCGACGGCGAGCGCCTGTTGGGCCTGCTCCTCCAGCCGCCGCTCCGAGGTCCGCAGCGCGGCCTCCTGCAGCTCCACGCGTTTGTGGCTGGTCGCCACGTCTGCGAGACCGCGCCGCACCTGCTGCAGCAGTTCAAGCTGCTGCAGGTGGGCGAAGTCCAGTACCTCCCTGGGATCCTCCAGGCGGTCCAGCACCCGGCTCGCCTTGATCCGGAACAGCTCCGCGATACGGTCCCCGGTCCCGGTCATGGCTTCCACTCCTCACCGGCCGAACAGGCACGATCGGCCGTCGCGATCGCGGCACCTCCACCGTCCCTCCCCGGGACCAGGGGGGTGATCCCGGGGCCGGCCGCCCGCCGGGAGTCGGCTGCCGGGGCGCCGGGGCAGCTGTGGCCGTCTCGGGCCCCTCCGCCGCGATGACCGCCATGGCCGTACCGACCGGGACGATCGTCCCGGGCTCGACCAGCAGCCGCTCGACCGTGTCGGTCTCGAAGCACTCGACTTCGATCGCCGCCTTGGTCGTGTCGACGACCGCCACGATGTCGCCGCGGTCCACCCGGTCGCCCGGGTGGACCAACCACTCCAGGAGCGTGCCCTCGGTCATGTCGGCGCCGAGAGCGGGCATGGTGAACTCGGTCATCTCAGCCGACCGCCCGTCGGACCGCCGCCACGATGCCCTCGACCTGCGGGAGGGCGGCTTCCTCCAGCTGCTGGGCGTACGGCACCGGCACCTCGGCCCCGCACACCCGCTCCACCGGTGCGTCCAGGTCGTAGAACCCCTGCTCCGCGATCCGCGCCGCCACCTCGGCCGACAGCCCTCCAGTACGCCAGCCCTCGTCGACGACCACCGCCCGGTGGGTGCGTGCGACGGAGCCGAGGATCGTCGCGTCGTCCAGCGGGCGGAGCGTCCGCAGGTCGACGACTTCGGCGTCGATGCCGTCGCCGGCGAGTCGCTCGGCTGCTTCCAGCGCCTTTCCGAGCGATCCGCCGTGGGTGATCAGACTGACGTCGGTCCCGGTCCGGCGGACGGCCGCGCTGTCCAGGGCCACCGGGGCAGCGCCCGGGTCCGGGGTGCCGGTGGCGCTGTAGAGCGAGCCGTGTTCGAAGATCACCACCGGGTCGGGGTCCGCCAGCGCGGGCGCGAGCATGTACCGGGCGTCGTCCACGGTGGCCGGCGCACGTGCGTATGCCATGGCGAGCCCGCTCATCGGACCTGGGGGCCTACCACCTTCGAGGGATGGTCGCGCCGCACCGCTGGGTGGGTTACCCGGGCGTCCTCGACGATGATGCCGTCTCCGACTGCGGCTTTCATCTCATGCTCCCGGGTGTTCGGGCCCGCCCTCGGGCGACGTTGCTGGTGGAAGGCGGATGGCCCGGCCGGTGATGGTGGCGGGTGCGATGCCGACCCACACGTTGCGTTCGCCCCCGGCCCACGGGTCCGGGTCGTCCCAGCGTGCCAGCTGTTCGACGGTCACCTGGTTGTCGACGCGGACCGCCGTGCCGGAGAGCAGGACGCTCCACCCGCCGCGCAATGCCTCGTCGATGTGGTCCACTTCGAAGGCGACGCGGTGGCCGACGGCGCTCGCGGGGGTGCTCCCGGGGCCGGTGCGGTAGACCACGGTGCCGTCCTGGATGCGGTAGTTGACCGGGAGTACGACGGGTCCGTTGTCCGTCGACAGGGCCACCCGGCCGATCCCGCCGGGTGCGAGCTTGGCCCAGCACTCCTCTTCCGGCAGCTCCGCCAGGACGGCGTGCGCCGTGGACGGGGGCCGGGTGGGCGGGGCATCCGTTCTGCCGCCCAGCAGTTCTCGGGCGGAGGTGTCGAGTGCGGCGGCCAGCCGGGTGAGGGTGACGGGGTCGAAGGTTTCGGCGTGCCGGGCGCCGGTCAGCGGCCGGGGCCGGTGAATCGCTTCGTCCTCGGCGGCACGCTGGTAGCCGTCTTCGTCGCGGTCTCACGCACCACGCACGGAGTCAGGGTGCCGGCCGTTGCGGGCGCGCGCCGGCTGGCTCACGCCGGCCTGCCCGAAGCGGTGACCGACAGTGGAACCGGCTCGGCTGGCCGCGTCGGCGTCGGCGGCCGACCACCGGCACGCTCAGCGCACCGAGCGGCCGTCTCAGCCGCACGCCGAACGCGTCGAGGGCTGGACCGCCGACCCGGCGGTCCAGCCCTCGAAACACATGGTGCTACCGGTCGCCGCCGATCCACTGGGCGGCCGCGCCCAGCAGGGCACGAACGCCGCGGTCGAGGGTCGGGCCCGGTACCGGCGCGAAGAACGGGGAGTGGTTGAACGGCAGACCGGCCGGCAACTCGCCGGACATCAGCGCCGTGATCCCGTCCTCGCCGAACGCCGCCGGGTCCGTGCCGCCGAAGTGCCAGAAGACCGAGGGCACGCCGAAGGCCGTTCCGAAGTTACCGAAGTCCTCGCTGCCCGCGAGCGGCCACGGTAGTGGGAACACCGCCGCGTCGCCCAGCGCCGAGCGCAGACCGGCGACCGCCCGCTCGGTGGCCGCCGCGTCGTTGACGGTCAGCGGTAGCGCGGTGAGCGGCGTGATCTCCGGCTCCCTGGGCGCACCCGAGGCGGCGGCCTCGGCCCGGACGATCCGCTCGACGGCGGCCAGCACCCGCTCGCGCACCCGGGTGTCGGTGGTCCGGACGTTGACCTTCAGCTCGGCCTCGTCCGGGATGACGTTCTGCCGGGTGCCGGCGTGGACGGAGCCGACCGTCACCACCGCCGACTGGTTGGCACCGACCTCGCGGGACACGACGGTCTGGAGCCGGAGTATCACGGCCGCCGCCAGCACCACGGGGTCCACCGTGTGCTCGGGCGAGGAGCCGTGGCCGCCCCGACCGAACAGCCGTACCCGGAAGCTGTCGGACGCCGACATCACCGGCCCCGGCCGGGTCACCGCGACGCCCACCGGCAGCGGCCCGACGTGCTGGCCGAGACAGACGTCAGGGCGCGGGAAGCGGTCGAGGAACCCGTCGGCGGCCATCGCGGCCGCACCCTCGCCGTTCTCCTCGGCGGGCTGGAACACCGCCACCACGGTGCCCCGCCAGGCATCCCGGTGCGCGGCCAGCTGGCCGGTCGCGCCGAGCAGGCACGCCACGTGCATGTCGTGGCCGCAGGCGTGCATCACCGGCAACTCCTCGCCGTCCTCGCCCACGGCGGTGTCGGTCGAGGCGTACGGCAGCCCGGTCGCCTCCCGGACCGGCAGGCCGTCCATGTCGGCGCGCAGCAGCACCACCGGTCCGTCACCCGAGCGCAGCACGCCCACCACGCCCGTCCCGCCGACCTGCTCGGTGGTCTCCCAGCCCTGGGCCCGCAGCTCGGCGGCGACCACGGCGGCGGTGCGGTGCTCCTGGAAGGCCAGCTCGGGGTGGCGGTGCAGGTCCCGGTAGAGCGCCTCCAGATCGGGCAGGCGGCGGTCCATGCCTTCGGTGAGCGTGAGTCGGTCGGTGTTCGTCATGCGCGTTCCTTGTCGGTTTCGGTACGGTCGGCGACCGGGTCGGTGGCCGGGTCGGCGGGCCGGCGGCGGTGCAGGGCGGCCAGAAAGGCCCCGGTGTTCTGCGGAGTGGTCAGCGAGAGCACGGCGGCCAGAGCCGCGCCGAGCACCAGGAAGGCGAAGGCGGCGCGGAAGGAGACGGCGTCGGCGAGGGTGCCCATCACCACGGGCGCCACCACACCGGCGAGCTGGCCGCCGAAGATGATCATCCCGGAGCCGGAGCCCGCCAGTTCGGCCGGAAGGCTCCGCATCGGCACCGCGAAGATCGGCATGAAGCTCAGCCCCGCGCCGAACGCCGCCAGCGTCAGCCAGCCGACGAACACCGTCAGCGAGTGGGCCGTGGTCATCAGCAGCACTCCGAGGGAGGCCACCACCATCGCGGGTGCCACCACCAGGCCGTGCCTGCCGCCGAGGCGGTCCGAGAGGCGTCCACCCGCGACGGCGGCCAACGCCGACGCCACGGCGGGCACCAGGGCAGCCGTGCCCGCCGCCGTCAGCGAGAGCCCGCGCTCGTCGTTGAGGTAGGTCGGAACCCAGGTGTTCAGGCCCCAGACGATCAGGTCGTAACCGAAGAACATCCCGGTGAACCGCCACATCACCCCGGAGCCGAGCACGGTCCGCACACCGCTCCCGCCGGGCCGGGCCTTCGGCGCGGCCTGGGTGCGGTCGGGCAGCCACAGCCGCAGTGCCGCGTACACCAGCACCCCGGCCGCGGCGATCGAGAAGAACGTCGACCGCCAGCCGAACGCGACGATCAGCGGCGCACCCAGCACCGGCGCGACCACCGCCGCCAGGGCGTTCGAGCTGGACACCAGACCGTTGGCGCCCATCCGCTGACCGGGTGCGGTGCGCTCGCTGATCGCCTTCATCGCGGCGGCGGGGAAGATCCCCTCGGCCGCACCGAACAGGAACCGCACCACCAGCAGCACCGTGAACGAGCCCGCCAGCCCGGTCAGTGCCGTGAACGCCGACCAGACCAGCAGTGCCCAGCCGGCCGTCCGCTTGGCGCCGAACCGGTCGGCCAGCAGCCCGCCCGGGATCTGGCACAGCGCGTACGCCAGGAAGAACACGGACACCGCTAGGCCCTGCTCGGTGCGGTCCAGACCGAACTCCCGGCCGATCGACGGCAGGGCCAGGTTGATCACCAGGCGGTCCACGTAGTCGACCAGCCAGGCGGTGAACAGCAGCGCCACCGTGATCCGGGCCGTCCGGTCGAGTCTCTCCCGTCTCTCCGGGCGGGGTGGGGCCTGCGTGGCGGCAGTGGGGGAGGTGGCCACGGGCGTTCCTCTCTAAAGTAGGCCGTTGCGGCGCGGAGGGTGGACACAGAATCCGGCCCGCCGACGGAGAGGAACCCGAAATGCAGGAAACCGGCACCGGACCCGGCGCCGCACCGGAATCCGGCAACGCCTTCTCCGAACTCGACCTCGCTCTGATCGACGCCCTCCAGGCGGACCCCCGCGCGCCCTGGACCCGGATCGGTCCCGCCCTCGGCGTGGACGCCACCACCGCCGCCCGGCGCTGGGAACGGCTCACCGCTGCCGGCCTCGCCTGGGTCACCGCGTACGCCGCCCCCGGTACCGCGCCGGTCGCCTACGTCGAGGTCGAGTGCCGGGCCGGAACAGCGCTACCGCTCGCCGAAGCGCTCGCCGAACTGCCCTGGGTGTTCAGCATCGACCACGTGGCGGGCGACTTCGACCTGCTGCTGTCCGTCTGCGCCAACGACCTGCCGGGGCTCGGACGGCTGGTCCACGAGATCGGCACCAGGCCGGAGGTCCGCGTCACCCGCACCCGGCTCGCCCTGCGCACCTACCTGGAGGGCAGCGCCTGGCAGGTCCGCGCACTGGCACGGGACCGGCGAGCCGGGCTGGCCGGCTCCGTCCCGACGGACCCCGCCGCGCAGCCGCCCGGACTGCCGTCGTACGGCCCGACCGACTTCGCGCTGCTGATGGCCCTCGGCGAGGACGGCCGGGCCGGCTACACCGAACTCGCCGCCCGCACCGGCATCGGCGAGTCCACCGTCCGCCGCCACCTCAACCAGCGACTGCGCCAGCGCGGACTGCTGCTGCGGTGCGACCTCGTTCAGCGGCTGGCGGGCTGGCCGGTGATCGTCGGCTACCGCGCGGCAGTTCCGCACGAGGCACTCGACCGGGTCGGCTCGATGCTGGCCCGGCTGCCGCAGACCAGGCTGTGCACCTCCGTCACCGGGTCGTGCAACCTGCTGCTCGCGCTGTGGCTGCGCACGGCCGCCGACATCGCGGTGGTGGAGGCGATGCTGGCCGAGCGGGCTCCCGAACTGGAGCTCCGCGAGCGCACCGTCACCCTGCACACCGTCAAACGGATGGGCCGCCGGCTCGACCGGCAGGGCCGCGCGGTGCGCCACGTTCCGATGCTCACCCCGCCTGCGGCGACCGGGGAGACCCTCGTAGACCTGGTGTGACGACTGCGGCCCGTGTCGGAGGTCCGCACGACGAGTTCCGGCTGGGCCCGTGAGGTGTGTTCGGGCTCGGGAGGGTTTCGTCGTGCGGTCGGCTGGTTCAGCCGGCGATCTCCTCGGCCGCCCGGATGCCCGACAGGTAGGCGCCGTGGACGGTGGCGGGGTCGCCCTTTTCCGTGGCCTTGGTGCTCTCGAGATCAGTCACTACCGTCTTCGCGTTCGCCTTCGCGGCCAGCGCGGCGATCGGGTTCTTGTCGCGTGGCCGGCGGCGAGGTCGGCAGGGGCAGGCCCCTCAGGTGCTCACGTAGCCAGCCCGAGGTCGAGGAACTGGGTGGCGCGGCCGACGGAACCGGATATGTGGTGGCGGTGGGTCTTGAGCTTGTCATCTGCTCGGCTACCTCGCCGGCGAGGACCTGGAGTTCACCCTCGGTTCCCGGCGCCAGTGATCCAACTCCGACGGCGTCGCCGTCGTCCTGACGGCCGGGGGGCCGGGGGGCCGCAACCGGCCGGGCCGCAGCTGACCCTGGGTCAGGGGTTCTCGTGTCGGGCGTGCGAGCATGGCCGGATGACTGCGAGTTCCCACGGGCCGGGCGAGCTGCACCGAGTGACGACGCCGGTGCTGGAGGTCGCCTACCACCGGGTCGGTGAGCGGCGCCGGAAGGCCGATGTTCCGGTGATCCTGCTGCACGGCTTCCCCTACGACGTGCGGGCCTACGACGAGGTGGCCCGGTTGCTCGCGGAGGCCGGGCGGGAGGTGCTGACACCGTACCTCCGCGGTTTCGGGCCGACCAGGTTCCTGGCCGAGCACACCCCGCGCAGTGGCCAGCAGGCCGCGCTCGGCCAGGACTTGACGGACTTCATGGACGCGCTGGGGATCGGGCGGGCCGTGCTCGCGGGCTACGACTGGGGCGGGCGGGCGGCCTGCGTGGTGGCGGCCACCGGCCCGGAGCGGGTCCACGGTCTGGTGACGGCGGGCGGCTACACCGTCCAGGACATCGCCGGGGCGGTCGAGCCGGCCGCGCCGGAGGCGGAGCACAACTACTGGTACCAGTACTACTTCCACTCGGAGCGGGGTCGCCGGGGGCTGGAGCGCAACCGTGAGGAACTGTGCCGGCTGCTCTGGCGGTTGTGGTCGCCGACCTGGCCGGCCGCCGAGGTGGCGTTCGCGGCGTCGGCGGCCAGCCTGCACAACCCGGACTTCGTCGAGGTGTCGGTGCACTCCTACCGGCACCGGTACGGACTGGTGGAGGGCGACCCGCGCTACCGGGCGCTGGAGGAGCGGCTGGCCGCCCGGCCGGCGATCGAGGTGCCCACGGTGGTGCTGGTGGGCGGGGACAACGGGGTGATCGCGCCCGCCGACCAGCGGGGGACGGAGCGGTTCACCGGGCCGTGCGAGGTCAGGACCCTGCCGGGGGTGGGGCACAATGTGCCGCAGGAGGCGCCGGAGGCCTTCGCCGAGGCGGTGCTGAGCCTGGGGTGAGCCGTGGGCCGTGGGCCGTGAGCCGTGAGCCGTGGGCCGTGGGGCCGGGCTGGCCCCACGGCCCACGTCGCTGCGTCACTAGCCGTGCGTCACACACTTGTTGGCGCTGTTGGACCACAGGCCCTGGAGGTCGAAGGTGCCGGAGCTCAGGGTGACGTAGGCGTCGAGGTTCTCGCACTCGTCGCCGATCTCGCCGCCGCCGCCGTTCCAGCCGATGCTGGGCCAGAAGTCGGTGACGGTCTCGGCGTACTCGTGGGTCTCGGTGGACTCGATGCCGGAGAGCATCCGGCCGTCCGTGAAGGTGGTGCAGGCACCCGCGCCCATGTCCGGGATGTACGGCAGGTTGGTGTACGCCAGGGTGCCGTAGGAGCTGCTGGTCTTGTCGTGCCAGGCGCAGAAGCCCGAGTTGGGGAAGCCGTCCGGGTGGGTGCCGGTGGGGGAGACGACCACGTACTGGGCGTTGAGGTTGGGTGCCTGGGTGGTGTTGCCGAAGTGGGCGGCGGCCTTGCCGGCCTCGGCGGCGATCTGGGCGCTGGTGGCGCTGGTGGGCGCGGCGGCGGTCTTGTCGAACCAGACGCCGGCCAACGGGGAGGAGGCCGGGTGCTGGACGTGGACGCCGTTGGTGCCGCAGTTGGTGGTGCCCTTGGCGACGCCCTCGCAGTACTGGCTGAGGATGGTGCCCCAGGTGTCCTGGCTGCCGTACAGTCCCTTGAACATGTTTTGCATGTCGGTCGCGACCCCGGCCGGGTCGGCGGACCACTGGGTGCCCCAGAAGACCAGGTACACCTTGGGGGTGGGGGACACCACGCCCTGGGTCGCGGCGGAGCGGACCGACAGGGTGTTGCTGCTGGTCGCGGCGTGCTGCCCGGTGGCGCCGGGGTGGAGCGGCTTGGTCCCGAAGTGGGCTGTGGCCGGGGCGGGTTGGGCCTCGGCTCCGGCGGCCAGGGTGGTACTGCCGAAGGCGGCCAGGGCCAGCGCGGTGAGGGTGTGGGCGGCGGCCTTGAGGGGTGTGCGCATGCGTCTGCTCCCGAGTGTGAGGGTGTGGGAGGTTTGTCCGTGCGGGTCGAGCCCGGACACCACACCAACTCGGCGGCGGCTCCGTCCAGATGGCGGACACGGTGGCGCGAAGCCTTTGCCGTGCTCATACCAAGTCCTTGTCGGCGGCAGGCCGATGAGGCGCCGGTGAAGCGTTCGGCGCACGGGACCGCACTGCGGCTGCGACTCGTCGGTGCGGTAGTCTCGGTCGCCTCCAGCCGGGTTCCGCACGTCTTGAGCAGGACAAGGGAACGAGCCTGAAAACCGAAGCCACAGCTGACGACCCGGATCAGGGAACGGTTGTCGCCAGTCCCTTCCAACTGCCGGCCTTCCGATGGTTCTTCACCGGACGGTTGGTCTCGCTGCTCGGCAGTGCGATGACTCCGGTGGCGCTTTCCCTCGCCGTGCTCAACGCGTCGAACAGCGCCGGCGACATGGGTGCGGTGCTCACCGCCAACACCGTTCCACTCATCGTGTTCACCCTGGCCGGCGGTGTGGTCGGGGACCGCTTCCCGCGACGACTGGTACTCCTGGCGTCGAATCTCGGGGCCGGCCTGACGCAGGCCGTCGTCGCGTTCCTGCTGATCTCCGGGAATTACGACCTCGGTTCGCTGATCGTCCTGGAAGCCGTCAACGGAACGGTGGCGGCCTTCACGAACCCGGCGCTGCGTGGCATCGTTCCGGACATCGTCCCCAAGCCGCAGATCCAGCGCGCGAATTCGGCGCTGGGATCGACCAGTAACGCGACCAAGGTACTCGGGCCGACGGTCGCCGCCACCATCGTGGTGACCGCCAACGGCGGGTGGGCCATCGCCGTCGACGCCGCCACCTATGCCGTCGCGGCGGTCTGCATGTTCCGGATCGGCGTGCCGGGCAACACCCCGCCGCGCAAGGCCGGCGCCTTCGTCGCCCTCCGGGAGGGGTGGACGGAGTTCACGTCCAGGACCTGGGTCTGGACGATCGTCGCCTCGTTCGGTGTCGCGAACTGCATCCAGGTCGGCATCTGGACGGTCCTCGGACCGCTGATCGCGAAGGAGCGGATCGGCGAGACCTCGTGGGGCATGGTGCTCAGCGTCAGGGCCGTCGGCATGCTGCTCATCGCGGTGGTGATGTACCGGGTCACCGTGAGGCGCCTTCTGCCCGTGGCGCAGCTGTGCGCGAGCCTGGTGGGCCTTCCGCTGATCGCTCTGGGGTTGGTGGCGAACTCGTACTGGCTCGCCGCCACCGCGTTCGTCGCGGGTCTGAGCTTCGGGCTGTACAGCATCGCCTGGGAGACCACGATCCAGGAGAACATCCCGAAGGACAAGATCGCCCGGATCTCCTCCTACGACAATCTCGGATCCTTCATCGCCATTCCGGCGGGGCAGCTCTCGGCCGCCCCCATGGCGAATGCCTTCGGGGCGTCCCGGGTCGCTTTGGTCGGCGGCTTCCTGTGGATCGCCCTCACCCTCTGCCCCCTCCTCGTCCCCTCCGTGCGCGGCCTGCGACACGGGGCATAGGGCGGGGCAGCCCCGGCCGGGGAGCTGCGCAGCCTGCCGGGGCTGGGCTGGGCGGGCGCGCCGCCGCGCTGCGGGCACACCGTCGCACGGTCGGAAAGCGAACCGCCCGGTCGCCCGCTCGGGTGAGCGGGCGACCGGGCGGTCCGGGGTGGTGCGGCGAACGCAGGGACGCGTCGGTCAGACGGTTACCTCTTCGATCTGCTCCGCCGGACGCTCGGCGGCGGCGGGGGTGTTCTCCCGCGACGCGTTCCCCTCGGGCGCGTTCTCGCGCGGGGCGGGGAGCGCGGCCATGATGACGGCGGAGATCACGATGGTCGCCGCCCAGGCGAGCCCGTACTTGCCGACCGGGGTGCCGGAGAGCGGGCCGGCGAACCAGTCGCACTTGGTGAAGGCGAGGCCGAACAGCAGGGCGAGGACCCAGGCGACCATGGCCTGCCAGCAGAAGCCGCCCGTGTACCAGTAGCGGCTGTTGCGGCTGGTGTCCATCAGCGCGTCGGCGTCGTAGCGCACGGCGCGCGAGCGGCGGCGGTACATGTCCACCGCGTAGACGCCGATCCAGGCCGAGAAGGAGACCGCGAGCAGGATCAGGAAGGTGATGAAGGAGCCCAGGAAGCTCTTCGCGACCAGCATCAGCAGCAGGCCGCCGACCAGCGAGATCACGGCGTTGATGCTGACGGCCATGGCGCGCGGCAGCTTGACGCCCATGGTCTGCGCGGTGAAGCCGGCCGAGTACATGGAGAGGCTGTTGATCAGCAGCATGCCCACGATCGCGGTGAGCAGGTAGGGCACGGCCAGCCAGGTCGGCAGCAGGTCACCGAGGAAGGAAACCGGGTCCGCGGCCTGCGCCAGGCCGGGGGAGGCGACCGCCATGACGGCGCCCATCAGCACCATCGGCACCATGACCAGGCCGGCGCCGGAGACCGTCACGCCGACGATCTTCTTGCCGGAAGCGGCGTGCGGCAGGTAGCGGGCGAAGTCCGGGCCGGTGGGGACCCAGCTGATGCCGCCGGCGGCGATGGTGCCGATGCCGGCGATCATCATCGCGGTGGTGCCCGCGGGCTTGGAGAAGACCTCGCTCCAGTGCATGGTCGCGATCAGGTAGCCCAGCACCAGGATGCTGAAGACTCCGAACAGGTACGTCGACCAGGTGTTGCAGACGTTCAGCGCCTTGCGGCCCATGCCGGAGACCAGGAAGGTGCAGGCGACGAAGGCGAACAGCGTGATCACGATCAGCGCGGTGTTGCTCTTCACGCCGAACATCAGGTCCAGGACGGTCAGCACGGCGTAGGCGCCGGTGACGGCGTTGATCGTCTCCCAGCCGAACCGGGCGATCCAGAGGATCGCGCCGGGGAAGAGGTTGCCGCGCACACCGAAGGTGGCCCGGGAGAGGGTCGCGCCGGGCGCCCCGCCCCACTTGCCGGAGACCGACAGCACGCCGACCATCCCGAACGACGCGAGTGCGGCGCACGCGGCGACGATCAGCACCTGCCAGAAGTTCAGCTGGTTGAACACGACCAGAGCCGCACCCATGGTGAGCAGCAGGACGCTGATGTTCGCCGCGACCCAGGTGGGGAAGAGCTCGCGGACTCTGCCCCGTCGCTCGTGGTCGGGGACGGGTTCGATACCGCGTGTCTCTATCGCGCCGTCGTCGGTGGCGGCGGTGGACAGGTTGCCCATGAGGGTGGCTCCGTGCGTGTGAAGCGGGAGAATCGGTCAAATGGAACATTTATGGAACTCTTCGCGCGTAGCGCGGGAGTTCGGCCATCCTACTTTGTTCCAGATGCGCCCGATTGCTGCGGTTGCCGGAGGCGGAGGGGGCGGGGGCGGGCGGGGTCGGAGGGCGGGGCCGCTCGGTCAGCCGATGAGGCCGAGGCGCGGGCCGCCCCGCTCGTGCAGCCGCCGGAGGAAGCCGAGCACCCCGGCGGAGCCGCCGGCCCAGGTGGCGCTCGGCCGGGCGAGCCCGGTGTCCGGGAACACCGGACGGGACGGGGTGCCGCCGCTGCGGCTCAGGATGATCGCGGCGACCGTCCGGGCTGCCGCCCAGAACTCCTCGGAGCCGCCGCCGGAATCCGGCTCGGAGTCGGAGGCGGACTCGCAGCCGGAGCCGTACGTGCCGCATGCCGCCGCGACGTCCACCAGCAGCTCGCCGACGCCGGCCAGCCCGCAGCACTGGGTGACCAGCGGCATCCGCGGCGCGAGTGCGGCGCAGGTGCGGGCGGTCCGCCGGGCGAGGGCCAGGTACCCGGGTTCGCCCAGCCGGTCGGCGGCCCGGACCAGCACCGAGCCGACCCCGGCCAGGCCCCGGCACCAGGAGCCGTAGCGGCGGGTGGCCCCCGGGGCGGTGGCCCGGGCGAGGAGTTCCGGGGCGACGGCGGCGAGCCGGGCGCAGGCCCGTTCGGCCCGGCGCAGGGCGGCCGGGTCACCGCTGGAACTCGCGTACTCGAGCAGGAAGTAGGTGACACCCGCCTCGCCGTGGGCCAGCCCTTCGGCCAGGGCGGCGCGGCCGGGGGTGGCCGGGCCCGCGGGGGACAGCCGGGCCCCGCCGGAGGCGAGCACCCGGGCGCACTCGGCGGCGACGGCGAGGTGCCGCTCCCGGCCGCCGCCGACGCCGAGCCGGGGGGAGTCGAGCCGGGCGGGGTCGAGCCGAGCGGGGTCGAGCCGGGCCAGTAGGAGGCGGCCGACGCCGATCCCGGCGACCCCCTCGATCAGGTCGGCCTCCGCCGGCCCGCCGTCCGGCCCCCGGGACGGCAGGTCGTCGCCGTCGTCGGGGCCGGGTCCGGTTCCGGCCGCCGTGAGGAACAGCTCGACGCCGGTGCGCCCCGAGTAGAAGCCCGGTGACAGGCGCCGGGACTGCCCCGCCGTCCACCGCGCCAGGGCGTCGACGGCCGCGGGCACCCCGGGCCGGTGGAGGTGGTGCAGCAGCTCCAGGCCGAGGCCCGCGCTCCCGCCGTAGACGTCGACCGGCGTCGGGACGGCGGCGCGGGCGGCGAGCACCGGGTCGGCGATCCGCTGAGCCTCGGCCACGCAGTACGCGGTGGTGTGCTCGATGATCTCCGCGAGCAGGCCGTCATCGATCCGGCGAGGCGTGGTCCGGGGAGGCGTGGTCCGGGGAGGCGTGGTCCGGCGCGGTCCGGCGGCCGTCCGTCCGGTCCGGAGCCGTTCGGCGCCGACGGCGCGTTCCGCCGGGTCGAGGCTGGTCAACTCGGCGATCAGGGAGAGGAGGTGTCGGTGTTCCGCGCCGGGCAGTGCCCGGTCCAGGCCGGCCAGGGTGCTGTCCCGGTTGACGGCGGGGTCGCCGTCGACGATCACCGGGTCCAGGCCGGTGGCGGCGAAGCCGAGGGTCGCGCCCAGCGCGTGGTAGTCGTCGACGGGCTCGGCGGGTTCGCCGACCGGGCGTCGGACCGGGTCGCTGTAGCCGGGGGTGGAGCCGTCCGGGTCGGCGCCGTCGAGCGCGCTGATCCCGAAGTCGACCAGACGGCATCGGCCTTCGGCGTCCAGCGCGATGTTGTCGGGTTTGAGGTCGCGGACGACCACGCCCCGCCGGTGGATGCCGTCCAGCAGCCGGAGCAGCCGGGTGGCCAGCGCGGCGAGCCGGTCGGGTCGGTAGGGGCCGTGCTCCTGGACGTCGCGCCGCAGGTCCCGGTCGCCGCAGCTGGTCATCACCAGGTACTCGTCGGAGCGGTGCCGGAAGGTGTCGAGGGCCCGGGGCACTCCGGGCAGGCCGTCGAGCGCGACGAGAACGGCCCGCTCGTGACGCAGCCGGGCCCGGGCGTCCGCCCCGGTCTCGTCCTCGGCGACGAAGGCCCGGGCCTGCTTGATCACCACCGGCAGCCCGGTGCGGAGGTCGACCGCCCGGTAGACGTTGCCCTGGGGCTTGCGCGCGATGCCACCGGTGACCCGGTAGCGTCCGCCCAGGGCGTGGCCGGCGGGGGACGGCACTCGGGCCGCCCGGTGCTCGAAAGGGTCCTCGGCCCAGGGCGGGCAGCGGTAGGTCGCGGCGGCCAGCCCGTCGAAGAGCCGGCCGTCCGGGGCGACCATGACGGACTCCAGCCGCCCGGCGCGCCCGGTCCGGTAGTCACCGGTGAACGGCCCGTACCGGTAGTAGACGGGTGCGTCGGGAGCGACCCGCCGATCGCTGACGACCTGCGGCCCCTGCTGCCCGCGTAGCACCGTGACGAGTTCCTCGGCGAGCGCGACCGCTGTGCCCGGTGCCGGGTAGACGGTGATCGCCTTGCCGACCGAACCTGCGCTGCGCACCCCTGAGTTGAGCTCCCGCAGGACCTCTGGGCCGAGTGCCCACTTGGCGTGGCAGACGTACCGCGCCAGCACCGGCAGGGCGAGGGCGAGCACGGTTTCGAGTTCGCCGGGGCGGGCCGAGACGTGCAGTTTCCAACCGTGTTCCACCGCCGGCATCCGCGGGTCGGTCAGGTACGACCAGGTGTCGTCGGACCAGCTGCGGCGGCCGGCGATGGAACCGGTCACCGTCAGGAGTTGAAGTCGCAGGCGAGGCGGGTGGTGGCGGTCACCCACGGGTCGGCGAGACACGCGGTGGCCTCGCGGTCGGTGTGGTCGTCGTCCTCGAACACGATCGTCTCGTCGTCTATCACCAGCGGACCCGCGTCGCGGATCTCCTCGGTCATGGTTCCGGGCATGTGTCGCCTCCAGCTCTGGTCGTGCCTCCGGTGATGGTGCGGGACGCGGCCGGTTCGGCCGCTCAGGCCCGAACGGGCCGGGATCCCGAACCACGAAGGTAGGGAGGAACGTTCCGCCTGACAAGGGGCCAGGACGCATCAACTCCACTTCCCGCACACATTCGTGGAGGAGTCGTGGACATGCCGCCGGTCCTCGCGGCCGCGCGGTTCGGGGGCTGAGGCCGACCGCGTGCCGGCAGCTCGTCGGGTCGGTGACCAGGTCCAGCACGGCCCGGGCGACGTCGGCGCGCGGGGCGGTGGGGTCGGCCGGACCGGACTCGACGGCGTGCCGGTAGCGGCCCCGGCCGGGCCGGCCGGTCAGCCGCGGCGAGCGGACGGTTGCGGGCACCGGGGCGAGGTGCCCGCAGTCGACTGACCTGATGTGCCACCGGGGCGACATGGTCCTGACGGCCGGTCGGTGCTACGGGCCGGGGGAGAGGTAGCGGCGCCCCGGTATCTGTTCGAAGATCAGGTTGGTGCGGGTCTGGGCCACCGCCGGGTGGGTGGTGAGGTGGTCCACGACGAAGTCGCGCAGGGCCTCGGGGCTCGCGACGCCGACGTGCAGCAGGTAGTCGTCGGAGCCGGCCATGTGGAAGACGGCCAGCACGCCGGGCAGATCGGGGGCGGTGCCGCGGAAGCTCTCGTTCTGCTCCCGGGTGTGGGCGCGAAGCCGGACCGAGATCATCGCCTGGAGCGGCAGCCCGATCGCGGCCGGATCCAGCTCGGCGCGGAAGCCGCGGATGGCGCCGCGGTCCTGGAGGGTGCGGACCCGGGCCAGGCAGGTGGAGGGGGCGATGCCGACGGCGGCCGCGAGGGCGTTGTTCGGGAGGCGGGCGTTGTCGGCCAGGGCCCGGATGATCGCCCGGTCGACGTCGTCGAGGGGTGCCCGGCGGGCCTGCGGATTGTTCGGCATGCCCGCCAGGATCCCAGTCCGTTCCGAAGATTCGCAACTCTGATCGAGCCATGCCCGAATGTTCTTCGGAGGGTCTTCCCCGGGGCGCTCGAAAGTTCCATCCTTGCCGACGGTCGTCACCGGCACCGAGGGTGACGGCCGTCCCGCAGTCCCCGCACCCCCCGGAGCGTTCCGCCCATGAGTCCGACCGCCTTCCCCACCGCCGCGACCGCCGTCGACCCCGGTCCGGAGCTGGACGGCGGCGACTTCGCCCTCCCCGAGGGCGGCCTGGACGACGACCACCGGCTGCGCGCCCTGGACGCCGTGGACGAGTACCTGACCCGCAAGCGCAAGCACCTGGTCGGCTACCAGGCCACCCAGGACATGCAGGGCACCGCGCTGGACCTCGCCCGCTTCCTGCCGAACAACATCAACAACCTCGGCGACCCGTTCCAGAGTGGCGGCTACAAGCCCAACACCAAGGTCGTCGAGCGGGCAGTGCTCGACTACTACGCGAAGCTCTGGCGCGCCGAGCGCCCGCACGACCCGGCCGACCCGGAGTCCTACTGGGGCTACATGCTGTCCATGGGCTCCACCGAGGGCAACATGTACGCCCTGTGGAACGCCCGGGACTACCTGAGCGGCAAGGCGCTGATCCAGCCGCCGGCCGCGCCCTTCGACGCCGTTCGCTACGTCAAGGCCGACCCCGACCGGCGGAACCCGAACGCCCACCATCCGGTGGCGTTCTACTCCGAGGACACCCACTACTCCTTCGCCAAGGCCGTCGCCGTGCTGGGCGTGGAGACCTTCCACGCCGTCGGCCTGGAGAAGTACGCCGACGAGTGCCCGCTGGTCGACCCGGCGACGGGCCTGCGCACCTGGCCCACCGAGGTGCCCTCCCGCCCGGGCCCGTCCGGCCTGTCCTGGGACGGCCCCGGCGAGATAGACGTGGACGCCCTGGCCGTGCTGGTCGAGTTCTTCGCCGCCAAGGGCCACCCGGTCTTCGTCAACCTCAACCTCGGCAGCACCTTCAAGGGCGCCCACGACGACGTCCGCGCGGTCTGCGAGCGCCTGCTGCCGATCTTCGAGCGGTACGGGCTGGTGCAGCGCGAGGTGGTCTACGGCAGCTGCCCGCAGACGGGCAGGCCGCTGGTGGACGTGCGCCGCGGCTTCTGGATCCACGTGGACGGCGCGCTCGGCGCCGGCTACGCGCCGTTCCTGCGGCTGGCCGCCGAGGACCCGGCGTACGGCTGGACGCCGGAGGCCCGGCTGCCCGAGTTCGACTTCGGGCTGCGGCTGCCCACCGCGGCGCACGGCGAGGTGGACATGGTCTCCTCGATCGCGATGAGCGGCCACAAGTGGGCGGGCGCGCCCTGGCCCTGCGGCATCTACATGACCAAGGTCAAGTACCAGATCTCCCCGCCGTCCCAGCCGGACTACATCGGCGCGCCGGACACCACCTTCGCGGGCTCCCGCAACGGCTTCTCGCCGCTGATCCTCTGGGACCACCTGTCCCGCCACTCCTACCGCGACCAGGTGGCGCGGATCCGCGAGGCCCAGGAGCTCGCCGCCTACCTGGAGCGGCGGCTGGTCGCCATGGAGGGGGAGCTGGGCGTCGAGCTCTGGCCCGCCCGCACCCCGGGCGCGGTCACCGTGCGGTTCCGCAAGCCGAGCCCGGAGCTGGTGGCCAAGTGGTCGCTGTCCTCCCAGGACGTGGTGATGGTGCCGGGCGACGAGGCCACCCGGCGCAGCTACGTGCACGTCTTCGTGATGCCCTCGGTCGACCGGGCCAAGCTGGACGCCCTGCTCGCCGAACTCGCCGAGGACCCGGCGGTCCTGGGCGCGCGGTAGTCCCCGTCAGAGGTTGGTCAGCTGGTCGCCCTTGGCGTCCTGGAGGACGTGGTCGACGCAGACCGCGAGGATGACCAGGAGCAGGGCGTCCTGCTGGCTCAGCACGTCGACGGCGTAGGCGTCGCGGACGGTGAACCAGCGGCGGGACACGTGCGCCAGGGTGGTGCCCTCGTGGCGTATGTCGAACTCGCGGTCCCACAGGTTGCCGTTGATCCGCAGCTTGCGGCCGTCGCCGAGGCGGACCTTGAAGCGGTCGCCGAAGAGCTTGAACAGCTTCTTGCTGACCTTCGCGGTCGGCTGCCCCTCCTGCTTGATCAGCAGGGTGTGGTGGAAGGTGAAGGCCTTGCGGACGATGCTCGCGACGTGCTCGCCGCGGGTGTCCTCCAGGGCGAAGGTGCGGTGCAGCCGGAAGAACTTCCGGTTCACGCGGTAGAGCTTCTCCCGGTGCTCGGTCTCTATCCAGGCCTCCTCGTGGAAGGCGAACATGCGGTCGCGGACCAGGTAGCGCACTGTGGGTCCCCCCGTGGTGGATCCGCCGGCCCCCGTGGCGCGGCGCGGCCCAGAGCGTAGCGGCTGGTCAGCGCGGGGGTGGGGCAGGGGGTGGTGCTTTTACCGGTCCGCGACATTCCGCCGACACGACGGTGACGTCGAGGGTCTGTCCGGCAAGGTCCGCCGGGCAGGCCCTGGGCCCGCTTCCGGGGCCGGGGGAGGGTCGGGAGGTCGGTCAGGCGATGCCCTGCCCGTCGATGTCCGCCCCCCACTGGTCCTCGCCGACGGCACCCACGCAGTAGCCGCCGCCCTGCACCGTGCCACCGGCCTCCTGGCACTGCTCGGCGGTGACGTCGGCCGGGAGCGCCCAGGCGGGGGCGGAGCCGGCGAGGAGGAGGACGGCGGTGGCGGCGAGCGGGACGGCCAGGCGGGTCAGGCGGGCCGGGGATGCAGTGATCATGCGCCTTACGAGACCACGCGCCGGGGGTGACGGCGAGTCAGGTGCGTCCATTCGCGGACCCCCGGGGCGTACCGATCAGTGCGGAGGGGCCGGCCGCGGGGGCCAGGTGCCGGGGGCGAGGACGCCGAGGGCGTAGGCGTGGGCGACCAGGGCGGTCCGGTTGGGGAGGTGCCAGCGGCGGGAGAGGCGGGTGAGGTGGTAGTTGACGCCGTCCGGAGTGAGGCCGACCTCCTTGGCGATCCGGGCGGTGGTGGCACCCCGGGCGGCGGCGGCCAGGATGCGGGCCTCGATCGGGCTGGCCTCGGGGCGCGGGGTCGGGAGGGCCGGCGCGGGTCGGGTGGCGGGTTCGTCCAGGGTGCGCAGGGAGAGCAGCAGGTTCGGGGTCTGCTCCGGGGTGTCGCTGACCAGGTCGACCGTCATCTCGCCCTGCCGCTCGGTGCCGCTCGCGGGCGTCCAGGAGACCCCGACCGAGTACTGCGAGCGCCGGTGCAGCCGGATCGCCTCGGCGAGCGTCTGGAGGGACGTGCCGTCCCGCAGGGTGAAGTACTCCAGGATCCGGCGGTTGCGCAACTGCCCCGGCAGTCCGCCGAACTCGGCGGCCATCGCCCGGTTGACGATCAGGATCCGGCCGCCCCACTCGCACACCGCGATGGGCAGCGGGTTGTGGTCCAACAGGCGCAGCGCCCGGTTGCGCCAGGTCACGGCGGCGTCCAGGCGGGTGTCCGGTGCCGGACCGCAGCCGTCGGTCGGTCGCATCCCTCGTCCTCCTCCCGCGGCAACCGCCCCCGGCAGATCCGACGGGTCGTGGGCAAGTCTCCGGATGCCGCTGGGACTACACAATCATGTAGTGATCGCCGCCCGGCGCGTCCGGCGAGGGCAGAGAGTGGAGATACCGAGAACTTTCGCCGTGGGAGGGACCTACCGATGACCGAAACCACGACCGAGGCCGTGCCGGCGACACCGAGCGGGGCCGTGAGCGTGAGCGACACCGCCGCGAACGTGAACGACACCGCCGTGAACGTGAACGCCGCGAACGTGACCGGGACGGCCGGGAGTCAGACCGCACCCCGGGCCCTGGGCGTCCCGCTGGTGGACATCTCCGACCTGCCGCCGGTCAGCGTTCCGGTGCTGCGCACCATGGAACTGGCGAGAGCACACGGCTCGGCCTTCCTCCAGCGCCTGCACGGCCGCGAGGTCCTGATGGTCAGCAGCCTGGAGCTGGTGGAGGAGCTGGCCGACGAGGAGCGCTTCACCAAGGCCGTCGGCCCGGCCCTGGAGAACGTCCGCGAGTTCACCGGGGACGGCCTGTTCACCGCCTACAACGACGAGCCGAACTGGGCCAGGGCGCACGACATCCTGATGCCCGCCTTCGCGCTCGGCTCGATGCGCACCTACCACCCGGTGATGCTGAAGGTGGCCCGCCGGGTGATCGAGTCCTGGGACCGCCGCGCGGCCGCCGGGCTGACCGTGGACGTGCCCGGCGACATGACCCGGATGACCCTGGACACCATCGGGCTGGCCGGGTTCGGCTTCGACTTCGGCTCCTTCGACCGGGACGAACCGCACCCGTTCGTGGAGGCGATGGTGCGCTGCCTGGAGTGGGCGATGACCAAGCTCACCCGCGACCCCGAGCTGGACCACGGAGAGCGCGACGCCGCGTTCCGCCGGGACGCCGACTACCTGGCCGGCGTGGTGGACGAGGTGATCGCCGCCCGGGCCGGGAGCGGTGACGAGGCCGGCCCGGCCGAGGACCTGCTCGGCCTGATGCTCGGCGCGGTGCACCCCGCCGACGGCAGCCGGCTGGACATGGAGAACATCCGCAACCAGGTGATCACCTTCCTGATCGCCGGCCACGAGACCACCTCGGGCGCGCTGTCCTTCGCGCTGCACTACCTGGCCAAGAACCCGTCCGAACTCCGGCTGGTCCAGCAGGAGGTGGACGCGCTCTGGGGCGACCAGACCGACCCCGAGCCCTCCTACGAGGACGTCGGCCGGCTGCGGTACACCCGGCAGGTGCTCAACGAGGCACTGCGACTGTGGCCGACGGCGCCCCAGTTCAGCCGGGAGGCGCGCGAGGAGACCCTGCTCGGCGGCCGGATCCCGGTCCGCCCGGGGACACCGATCTTCGTGCTCACCCCGATGCTGCACCGCGACCCGGCATGGGGCGACAACCCGGAGCTGTTCGACCCCTCCCGGTTCGATCCGGAGCGCGAGGCGGCCCGCTCGCCGCACGCGTTCAAGCCCTTCGGCACCGGCGAACGCGCCTGCATCGGGCGCCAGTTCGCGCTGCACGAGGCGACCATGCTGCTGGGCATGCTGGTCCACCGCTACCGGCTGATCGACCACGCCGGCTACCGGCTGACCCTCAAGCAGACGCTCACCATCAAGCC
This sequence comes from Kitasatospora sp. NPDC036934, assembly GCF_055608425.1. Classification (NCBI taxonomy): domain Bacteria; kingdom Bacillati; phylum Actinomycetota; class Actinomycetes; order Kitasatosporales; family Streptomycetaceae; genus Kitasatospora; species Kitasatospora sp. NPDC036934. The sequence goes on from NZ_JBVJQR010000001.1 coordinate 347,659, forward strand.
CGACGGGTTCACCCTGGCCCTCGCCCCGCGCACCCCGGCGCCGCCGGCCCGGCACCCGCAGCCGGCCCTGACGGTCGGGACCACCGAGTCGGCAGAGCGCGCCGGGCGGGTCCGCCAGGGCACCGGACTGCTGCTCCTGCACGGTTCCAACTACGGCGCCTGCCGCGACTTCAGCCGCCAACTCGCGGACGCCGCCGCCGAACTGGGCTGCGACACGGAGACCGCCGCGCTGGACGCGTACGCCGACGGGCTGCCGACCGACCGGCTGGTGGTGATCACGGCCGCCTCGTACAACGGCCAACCCACCGACGACGCAGCCGAGTTCGTCCGCCGACTGCGCGAGGCCCCGGAGGGCGCGGCCGACCGCGTCGAGTACGCCGTGCTCGGCATCGGCGACCGCACCTACGCCGCCACCTACCAGCGCATCCCCACCCTGATCGACGAGCGGCTCACCGCCCTCGGCGGCACCCGGCTGCTCGACCGCGCCGAGGCCGACGCCTCCGGCGATCTCGCGGGCACCGTAAGGGAGTTCACCGAGGCGCTGGCCGGGCTGCTGCTGGCCCGGTACGGCGACGCCGACGCCGTGACCAGGCCCCGGGAGGAGGCCGGGTACACGGTGACCGAGCTGGTCGGCGGCCCGCTGCACGCGCTGGCCACCCGGCACGGCATGAGCGAGCTGACCGTCACCGCGGTCGGCAGCCTGACCGACCCCGGCTACCACCGGGTCAAGCGGCTCGTCCGGCTGGCGCTGCCCGAGGGCACCGAGTACCGGACCGCCGACCACCTCACCGTGCTGCCGGCCAACGACCCCGCCCTGGTCGAGCGCGCCGTCAGGCTGTTCGGCGCCGACCCGGACACGGTGCTCGGCATCGTCGCCCACCGGCGCACCGGCCTGGCCGTCGACCGCCCGCTCACCGTAAGGGAGTTGCTCACCCACCAGGTCGAGCTGCAGGACCGTCCGACCGCCGAGCAGCGCGCCACGCTGGCGGCGCTCAACCCCTGCCCGCCCGAGCAGGCCGCACTGCGCGCGCTGCCCGCCGACGACCCGCGCACCCTGCTCGACCTGATCGAGGACCACCCGGCGCTGCGGGAGGCGCTGAGCTGGCCGGTGCTGCTGGAGCTGCTGCCGCCGATCCGGCCCCGGCACTACTCGATCTCCTCCTCGCCCGCCTCCTCGCCTGCCGGGCAGGAGGGCGACGGGCGCGAGGTCGAGCTGATGGTCTCGGTGCTCAGCGCGCCGGCCCGCTCCGGCCGGGGCACCTACCGGGGCACCGGCTCCGGCTACCTGGACCGGCTGGCCGTCGGGGACACCGTGCTGGCCAGGGTGCAGCCCTGCCGGGAGGCGTTCCGGATCGGCCACCGCAGCCCCGTGCTGATGATCGCGGCGGGCACCGGACTGGCGCCGTTCCGCGGCGCCGTCGCCGACCGCCGGGCGCTGCGGGCCCAGGGCGCCGACCTCGCCCCGGCCCTGCTGTACTTCGGCTGCGACGCCCCGGACGCCGACTACCTGCACCGGGCCGAGCTGGAGGCGGCCGAGCTGGCCGGCGCGGTCTCGATGCGGCCCGCGTTCAGTGAGCGGCCGCAGGACGGGCGGCGCTTCGTCCAGGACCGCATCGCGGCGGAGGCGGCGGAGGTCTGGGAGCTACTCGCCGCCGGGGCCGAGGTGTACGTCTGCGGCGACGGCGCCCGGATGGCGCCGGGCGTCCGGGAGGCCTTCCGGACGCTCTACCGGGAGCACACGCCGGGCGCGGACGAGCAGCAGGCCCAGGACTGGCTGCAGGGCCTGGTCGAGGCCGGCCGCTACGTCGAGGACGTCTACGCGGGCTGAGCGCCCGCCCGCGGTGACCGCACCGCACGGCCGTCCGCCCGCCGCATCCCTGGGGTGCACCGGGCGGACGGCCGTTCAGGTCTGTCCGGGGGGTGGCTGTTCGGGTGTCAGTAGACGTGGACGTCGTACTTGGTGAGCGCCGCGTTCACCGGCTGGAAGAACGTCGTCCCGCCGGAGGTGCAGTCGCCGCTGCCGCCCGAGGTCAGACCGAGTGCCTTGGTGCCCTCGTACAGCGGGCCGCCGGAGTCGCCCGGCTCGGCGCAGACATCGGTCTGGATCAGGCCGCGGACGACGCCGCCGCCGGTGTAGCGCACCGTGGCGTTGAGCCCGGTGACGCGGCCGCTGTGGGTGCCGGAGGTCGACCCGGTACGGGTGACGGACTCGCCGACGTACGCGTTGGGGGCGGAGGTGAAGCCACCGGGGTGGTCGAGCGCGCCGTTGTCGTAGCGGACCAGGGCGTAGTCGTGGCCCGGGAAGGTCGAGGCGACGGTCGGCCCGATCAGGGTGCTGTGGGCGCCGTCCGCGTACCAGGTGGAGGCGACGTTCCCGCAGTGCCCGGCGGTCAGGAAGTAGTGGGTGCTGCCGCTGACCACGTTGAAGCCGAGCGAGCAGCGGTACCGGCCGCCGTAGACGGCGTCCCCGGCGGCCAGCAGCGGGGTGAACCGCCCGGGGACGCGCTGGATGGTGAGGGCGGGCGCGTCAGTGCCGACAGCGCGTGCGATCCTGGCCAGCCCGGCCGGGGGGACGGTGCTGTCGGCCGTCACCACGACCCGGCCGGCGTCCTCGTCGACGTACCAGGCGGTGCCGTCGACCCCGGCGTTCTCGACCGCGTCGCTCACCGAGGCGAGCTGCTCGGCCGCGGCGGCACGGGCGGGCGCGGCGGCCGCGCCCGGCACGGCGACCGCGGTGGCGGTCAGCAGGCCGAGGGCCACGGCGAGCAGCCGGCCGGGGCGCCCGGCACCGGCGCGGGCGGTCCGGGGGGTGTGGGCGCTGCGGGGGGTGTGGGCGCTGCGGGTGGTCCTGCGCATGGTCCTCACCGGGCTCCTCCTGGGAGTGCGGGGCCCCGGCGGGTTCGGGGCCGTGAGGCGCGGTCAGGCGGTGGGCGGACTCCGGCCGGTGCTCTCCGGAAGCAGGACGGGATGATCTGCCCCTGACAGGCGCTGTCCGGAAGTATGAGGAAAGGGACGGTTCGGTACAAGCTTCCTGACGTGGTGTCGGCCGGCCCACGAACGGTCCGGGGGGATCACGGGTGGTTCGTGCCGCCCGTACGGACTCGTACCCCGAGGTGGGGCCCGCCCCGGGGCCGCGGGCCCGGCCGGCGGAGTACGGGGGCACGGGCCGGGCGTGCGGGGGAGCCGGGGGCGCGCGGCCGTCAGGCGCGCAGCAGGGCGTCGACCCGCGCCGCCACCGCCAGCAGCGCCCGGTCGGCCAGCCGGGGCCCGATCAGCTGGACACCGACCGGGGCGGAGCCGTCGATCGGGAGCGGGAGCGTCACGGAGGGCAGGCCCGCGGTGGCCGCCGGGGAGGTGTTGCGGATCAGGGTGTGGAAGGTGGGCACCGCCCGGCCGTTGAGCGGCAGGCTGTCCTCGTACCGGCGCAGCGGCCGGGCGCACACCGGGACGGTGGGGCTCAGGACGGCGTCCAGCCCGTGCGCGCCGAACAGCTCGGCGTAGGCCCCCTGGAGCGCGCGGCGCGCGTCCAGCGCCCGGCGCAGGCCCTCGGGCCCCGGGTGCCCGGGGGCGATGGGCAGTGCGGTCGCCCCGAGCAGCGCCGCGATGTCCGGGTCGGCCACCGCGGCGATCACCTCGGCGGAGCCGATCCCGGCGCGGTGCTCGTCGAGGTAGCGGCCCAGGGCGGCGGCGAACTCGCCGAACACCAGCGGGAATCCGATCCGGGCGTCGGCCTCGGCCAGCTGCGCCGTGTCCACCGGCACCCACTGCGCCCCCGCCGCGCTGAGCCGCTCGACGGCGGCCTCCCAGCCGGCCTGGACCGGGCCCTCCAAGTCCTCGGCGAACACCTGCCGGGGCAGCCCCAGCCGCAGCGGCCGCCCGTCGGACCGGGGGCCCAGGGGCTCCCAGGGCTCCCCGGCGACCAGGGCGTCCAGCGCGCTGAGCCGCTCCAGCGAGCGGGCCATCAGCCCGGGGGTGTCCCGGGTGGTCGACAGCGGGGTGACCCCCGTCGAGGAGTAGCGCCCGGCGCTGGGGCGCAGCCCGTAGATCCCGTTGAGCGCGGCCGGGATGGTGACCGAACCGCCGGTGTCGGTGCCCAGCCCCGCCTCCGCCACGCCCGCCGCCACCGCGGCCGCCGTGCCGCCGCTGCTCCCGCCCGCGAACAGGGCCGGGTCGGTGGCGTTCCCGACGGCCCCGAAGGTGTGGTTGTACGAGGTGGCTCCCAGGGACAGCTCGTGCATGTTGGTCTTGCCCAGCACGATCGCCCCGGCCGACCGCAGCGCCGCGACCACGGGCGCGTCGGCGTCCGGGACGAAGCCGGTGAGCCCGGGCGTCCCCGCGGTGTTGGGCAGGCCCGCGACATGGATGTTGTCCTTGACGACCAGGCACCACGGCGCCGCCCCGCCCCGCTCGTCCCGGCGGTCCGCCGCCGCGAGCGCCCGCTCGGCGTCGAGCGTGATGAACGCGTTGAGCTGCTCGACGGCGGCGGCCCGATCGAGCGCGGTCGACACGAGCGCCCGCGCGGGGCCCCGGTCCGTGGTCTCGGTCTGGCCCATGGCGGGTCGGCTCCTCCGTGCTCGCCCCGGACCGCCCACCCGCGGCGCGGGCGTGACCGGGTGACGGGTGGTCATACCGTACCGGGCCGCCCCGGCCGGGAGCTGCCGGGGGCGGGGGCGTCGGGCGGGCGGCTGAGCCGCGCGACTGTGCGGCCTGGGCCTGCTGGGCCTGGGAGGCCGCGTCCCGGACGGGCCGGGCGGCGGTGTCCTGGTCGGCGTGGTGCCAGCCCTTGCGTTCCGGCTACGGCTACGGGCAGAACTGGATGACGGCGTGGCGGCCGTCGGTGCGCCACGGGGTGGCGGTCGCGTCGAGGCGGGTGACGGTGTCGGCGTCCAGGCCGACGATCACATCGGACTTCAGGGTGCGCAGGGCCGCCACGGGGGTGGGGAAGTGGCCCGCGGTGTCCCGGAACGGGGTGGTCGGGGGCCAGAGCCGGTCGCCCACCAGGCGGCGGTAGTTGAGGTCGCCCTTGAGGATCGTCATTGCCGCGCCCGCGAGTTCGGCCCGGAGGTCGGCGGGCAGGTCGTGGTAGGGGAGTGGCGCGCAGAAGAACGGGTGGGTGCGGACCACGAGCGAGCCGCCGCCCATCGCCCGCCAGAGCCGGCTGCCGACGGCCGCTGCCGACGGTGACGGCGCGGAGCGCAGCCGGGCGAGCGAGGCCAGGACGTCCGCCGTGGTCGCGTCGGACACGAAGTACGGCTGCGGCTTCACGTAGAGGACCACCTCGGCGGCCAGTCCAGCGGTCAGCAGGTGGTCGATCAGCACGAGGTCCGGCAGCAGCTCCCGGCCGGCGTTGTCCGCGATGAGGCAGACCCGCCCGCCGCCTTCGCCTCGCCGTAGCCCGGCCCGGATCCGCGCGCGGTCGTCGGCGAGGAGTTCGGTGGCGGCCGCGGCGCCGGGCCGGGCCGTGAGCTGGAAGCTGAGGTCGGCGCGGTTGCCCCACAGCGCGGAGGTCAGCAGCGCGTCCGCCCGGCGGGCCGGCGGGAGGGCGTCGAGCTCGTTCAGCGCGGCCAGTTCGCCGTCCACCGCGGCCCCTGCCAGCTCGGCGTCCTTGAACGGTGCGAACGGGTCGATGCCCTGCCAGGCGCCGGGCCGGAAGTACCCGGTGGCCTCCAGCAACCGACGGTAGAAGTAGCTCTCCGCCCACAGGAACGGCGCCTCGCCCCACGGCCTGCCCCACAGGTCCGCACCCCACCGCCGCCACTCGGCGGCGTCCGCCGCGTCCTCGCCCAGCGGCTCCAGGACGCCGCCGGTGCTCTCCGCCAGCAGCCGTTCGACCGCCGCCCGCTCGACCGGGCCGTACGGCAGGGCGTCGAGGACCTGCCGTACGAGTTGGGGGTGGCGCTCGTGGAAGACGGCCCGGGCGAAGGACCCGGGGACGTCACTGCGGATCACGGGGGCGTGCGACACGGGCTCGTTCTCCTGGTCGTACGGGTGGCGGGGCTCGGCGGCGGCCCGGTCCGGCCGCGCGCATCCAGCCGAGCGTAGACGATCACGGGGAGGGGACGGGCGGGGGCGAGTCGCAGGGGAAGGCCGGGGGAGGAAGTCGGCGGCCGAGGTCGGAGGAGCAGTCGGAGCAGAAAAGTGTTATCCGACCGCCCGTCGAGCGCTCTCCTGGGCGTGGGAACGAACGCGCAAGGCCGCGGCAGAGGGTGTGCGGCCGGCACGCGGGGTTCGAGATGGGGCGCTCCGCGCGGAGGACGGGAGTCTCCGGCCGCGTTCGTTCCCACGGCGCCCGACCGGATCGTCCCGTCCGTCCGGCGCCGCCCGGCGGTCCGCACGCCACCCCCACGGAAGCGGACCGTCGGGCCCCCTTCGGGCTCGTCAGGCGCGGTGGAGCCGCCAGATCAGCTCCTCGCCGGTCTCCGCCGGGGCGACGGCCTCGGACGGGCGGCGCAGGTGCCGGGTGAAGCCGAGCCGGGCCGGGACGGCGCCGCTGGCCCGGTTGGCCGGATCGTGGACGATCTCGACGAAGGCCACGCCGGGGAGCCGGAAGGCCTGCTCGGTGAGCGCCCGGGCGGTCCGGGTGGCGACGCCGCGGCCGGTGGCGGCCGGATGCAGCCAGTAGCCGATCTCCCGGCCGTCCCCGGGGGTGTCCGCCCGCCGGAACAGTCCGCAGGTGCCGACGATCGCTCCGTCCAGCAGGATCGCGTAGGTGAAGTCCGTGCCGCTCTCCCACAGCGCCGACCGCTCGGCCAGGAACTCGGTGGTCTTCGCCAGACTGTGCTCGGCGACCCACGGCATCCAGGGCCGCAGGTGCTCCAGCGACTCCTCGATGACCCGGAAGAACTCGGGGAGGTCCGCCTCGCCGCGAAAACGGCGCATTGTCACCTCACCCAGGACGATTTCCTGCTCAGCCAGTGCCATCCGGGGATGATGTCCGCCGGCCCGGTGCCCCAGCAACGGAATTCCGGTGCCGGCGCAGCAGGTACAGCAGGGCACCGACGCCGGACGCGGCACCGGCGATCACCACCAGTGAGGCGTCGGCGGTGCCCACCATGGCGAGGTCGAACCGCGGGTTCTCCGCGAGGTCGGTGAACTCCGGCTCCACCAGGCCGCCCGGATCCTCGGTGACGGAGACCCGCTCGCCCACCGTGTCGCCCGACCCGCACTTGACGGACTCGGTGCGCCCCGGGGCGCCGTCGTAGCGCACGGCGCACGAGTAGCTGGTGGTCTTGCCGTGGCTCACCCGGACGGCGGCGACCGTGCCCGGGTGGGTGGTGCCGCGCATCGACAGCACGGTGGACTGGACGGCGTTCATGCTCATCAGCGGCACCGCGAGCAGCGGCGCCAGCAGCAGCGCCAGCGCCAGACACCGCATCACCGTGGACTGGCAGAGGCACAACACGGCGTAGATCAGGCCGATCCCCCCGGCGAAGACCAACGCCAGCGACGGGACGAAGAACCACGCCCCGAACGCCCCCAGCGCCCCACCCAACGGCATCAGCACGGCCGCCGCCGGGATCCACAACGCCGTCAGCAACGGCCGCCGTGGCCACGGCGTGTCGTTCTTCCCCCGCTTCTCCGGCCGGGCACCGGCCCGGCCGTTCCGGCGGTGCGACTGCCCGGCAACCGGCGTCCCGGGTGTTCCGGGCGTCCCGTAGTGCGTCATGGCGGCAGATCCTGCCAGGTCAACCCGGGAACGGCCGGAGCCGGGGGACGTTCCTTTGCCGGAGCGGGCGGCTTGTGGAGGTCACCGGTGGAACCGGTGGAAGCCCGTCACACCGAGAGGACCGGGAGCGGCACGTGGCGCCCGCAGCCGGCGAGCGGAGCCCGCAGCCGGCCGACGGTCTGGGGCGGGACGACGCGGGGCCGTAGGGCAGGGCGAGGTCGGTGGACTCGTGGGTCCAGCCGCTGTGCTGCCAGAGTCGGTCGGACGCCAGGTCGAGGGCCTGCCCGGTCCGGTCGCATGGCGGCCCGGGCGCCGTGCGGTCCAGTGCGCAGCGAGCCCGTCCGGGTCGGTCATACTGGGCCTGACCAGGGCGTTCAGGCCGGTGTGGGGGGCCTCGGTGGGTCCGGCTGCTGGGTGTGGGTGGGTGGGTGAGCGGTCCTCGGGGAGGGGAGACGGCGGTGGCGGACAAAGGCGTTCCGGGACCCGGGGGCTCGTTGGTCGGACGGGACGACGATCTGCGGCGGCTCGGCGATCGGCTGCGGCTGGGCGAGGGCGGCGGGGCGCTGCTGCTGTCCGGGGAGGCCGGGGTCGGCAAGAGCGCCGTGCTGGACGCGCTGGCGGCCACCGCGCTCGCGGACGGCGCCCGGGTGCTCCGGGCCTCCGGCGTGGAGTTCGAGGCCCACTGCGGCTACTCGGGCCTCAACCAGGCCTTCTTCCCGTTCCTGGGCGCGCTGGAGCAGCTTGACGACGGGTTGCGGGACGCCCTGCGGGTGGCGCTCGGCTTCGCGCCCGGGCCGGCGCCGGAACACCTGCTGGTGGCCAACGCCGTGGTGCGGCTGCTCCAGACGATCGCCGACGGCGGACCGCTGCTGTTCGTCGTCGACGACCTGCACTGGGTCGACCGGGCTAGCGCCGCGGTGCTCGGCTCGGTCGCCCGGCGGGTGCCCGGCCTGGGCATCAGCCTGGTCGCGGCGGCGCGCCCCGGCGAGCCGGGGGCGGACGACGGCCGCACTCTGCCGCCGTACGACCTGCCCCCGTTGGACCAGGAGTCGGCCGGCCGCCTGCTCCGGAGCCGGTTCCCCGGGCTCTCCCGGGCCGCGCACCAGCGGCTGCTGACCGAGGCGGGCGGCAACCCGCTGGCCCTCCTGGAACTGCCCACCCACCTGCGGTCCGGCACCGCGGAGTCTCCTGCGGTGCCGTCCCTGAGCACCCGGCTGGAGGCGCTGTTCGGCTCCCGGGTCACCGGCCTGCCCGCCGCCCGCCACCCCGGGGGCGGCCCCGGCCTGGACGACCTCGCGCCGGTGGAGCGCGAGCGCCTGGTCCGGATCGAGGAGGGGGAGCAGAGGCTGGCCTTCCGTCACCCACTCATCCGCTCCGCCGTGGTGGGGCGGGCCCCTAGCCACGAACGGCGGGCCGCCCACGCGGCGCTGGCCGCCGCCCTGGCCGACCGGCCCGAGCGCCACGCCTGGCACCTGGGTGAGGCCGCCCTGGAACCGGACGAGGAGGTCGCGGCGGTGCTGGAGCACGCCGCCGGCCTCGCCCTGCGCCGGGGTGACGCCGCCGGGGCGATGCGCACCCTGGTCCGCGCGGCCGAGCTCACCCCGGAGGGCCCGGACCGGGGCCGCCGCCTCGGGGAGGCCGACTACCTGGGGGCGGAGTCCACCGGAGCCCTCGGCAGCGCCCGCCGCCTGCTGGACGACGCCCGGCAGGCCGCCCCGGCCGGCGAGGACTCCCTGCACTCCGCCACGGCCTCGGCCCTGCTGCTGCTCAACGGCGACGGCGACGTGGTCGCCGCCCACCGGCTGCTGACCTCCGCCGTCGAGACCTCGGCCGACACCCACCGGTACCGGGCCGACGACAAGGCGCTCGTCGACGCGCTGCACGTCCTCGCCGTGATCTGCTTCTTCGGCGCCCACGAGGACCTCTGGCGCTCCTACCACCGGGCCCTGGAACACCTCACCCCCGAGCCCCCGGCCATCCTCACCGTCCTGGGGCGGACGTTCTCCGACCCCGCCCGCACCGGCGCGGACGCGCACCCCGGCAACTGGACGCCCTCACGGCCTCGCTGACCGACGGGAGCGCTACATCTCCGCCGTCATCCAGCTCTGCCTGGACGACTACCTCACCGGCGCCTGGGACGAGGCGCTCGACCTCGCCGGGGAGGGCCTGCGGACCTGCGAGGACCACGGGTACAGCGCCTTCGCCTGGTACTTCCGGTACATCGAGGCCATCGTCCTGGGCGCCCGGGGCCACACCGACGAGAGCCTCGCGACGGCCGGTGCGGTCATCGGCTGGGCCGACCGCCACGGTGCGCCCTGCGCCGGGCACTACGCGCACCACGCCGCGGCCGTCGCGGCCCTGGGCAGCGCGGACTTCGCGCTCGCCTACCAGCACGCCGAGGCGGTCAGCCCGGCCGGGACTCTCCGCTCGCACGTCCCGCACGCGCTCTGGGTGGCCGCGCACCTGGTGGAGGCCGGCGTGCGCAGCGACCGGCGGCAGGAGGCCGCCGCGCACGTCCGCGCTATGCGGGAGACCGGCATCGCCGCCGTCTCCTCCCGGCACGCCATGCTGGTGGAGGCCTCGGCCGCATTGTGCGCCGAGGACGACGAGGAGGCGCTGCGCCTCTTCGCCCTGGCCCTGGAGACCCCCGGCGGCGAGCGCTGGCGCTTCGACCACGCCCGGGTGCAGCTCGCCCACGGCGAACGGCTGCGCCGGGCCCGCGCGACGACCGAGTCCAGGACGCGGCTGCGCGCCGCGCTGGCGACCTTCGAGGAACTGGGCGCCCGCCCCTGGGCAGACCGCGCGAAGACGGAACTGCGGGCGGCCGGCTTCGCCGTGGCCGAACCCGACCGGTCGGGTCAGCACGGCCTGAGCGCGCAGAAGTTGGAGATCGCCCGGCTCGCCGCCTCCGGTCTCACCAACAAGCAGATCGCCGAGCGCCTGTTCATCTCGCACCGGACCGTCGGCGCGCACTTGTACCAGGCCTACGCGGCGCTGGGGATCACCCGCCGCACCGAACTCGGCGCCGCCCTCGGCGCGTTGGCCGAGGGCGGCTGATCGAGGGCGGCTGATCGAGGGCGGCTGATCGAGGGCCGCTGATCGAGGGCCGCCGGTCGCCGTCGGCCGGTCGCCCTCGACCGGGGGCGGGGATGACCGGAGCCCGGCCCCGCCGGATCAGGCCGAGGGCCCGGCGGCCGGGGCGAGGGTGGTGTCGAGCCAGTCGAAGGTGACCTGCTGGAACCGTGCCATGGCGCCCATGTGGCAGTGCTCGCCCGCGCCCTCGGCCTCGGGGAGGGTGACCAGGGTGTGGGGGCAGGTCAGCGCGGCGGCGACGCTCTGGGGCTGGCCGCGGAAGAACTGGTCGTCCTCGGCGTCCAGGACGAGGGTGGGGCAGTCGATGAGCTGGGCGACGCCGTCGAGGGTGTAGTCGGCGGTCTTGCGGAGGTAGTCCGCGACGGAGTCGGCGCCGAAGGTCCACACGCCGTTGCGCAGGGCCCAGCGGAGCTTGGTGCCGGCCTGCATGAGCAGGGCCAGGACGGGCTCGGCCAGGTCGTCGCGCCCGGTCTCGACCCACTCGCTCAGGAACGGCGGCATCAGCCGGGCGTGGGCCTCGTGGTAGTCGTAGAGGCCGTCGTCCAGGACCAGGGCGGCCAGCCGGTGTTCGTGGGCGGCGGCGTGGGCGGCGAGGTAGCCGCCGAGGCTGTAGCCGAACAGCGCGATCCGGTCGGGGGCGATCTCGGGGCGGGTGAGCGCGTAGTCGACCACCGGGGTGACCACGGCCTCCCAGTCCGGGCGGAAGACCAGCCCCTGTTCGCGCAGGACGGAGCCCTGGCCGGGTCCGTCGTACGCCAGCACGTTGTAGCCGCGGCGCAGCGCGGCCGCGCCGATGACGAAGTAGGCCTCTTCCAGGGTGGAGTCGAAGCCGCTGGTGAAGACGACGGTCGGGCGGGGTAGGCCGGAGTCGTCGACGAGGAAGAGGTACCCGGGCAGGGTGGTGTCCTGGTAGGGGATGCGGACGGCCTCGACCGGGGTGTCCAGGAGCCCCGCGGCGGTCGCGAAGGTCTCGCGGGAGAGCGCGGAGAGGGTCTTGACCTCGGGGTCGTGGGCGGGGTCGTCGCGGCGGTAGAACTCGGCGGTGCGGTAGTAGTTCGAGGCGCGCAGCAGGGCCTCGCGGGCGCTGACCCGGTGGCCGGCGGCGAGGGCGCTGGTACCGACGGTGTGGACGCGCTGCGCGGTGTCCTTCCATTCGCGCAGCCAGGCCTCCTCGTCGCCCTCGCCGACCTTGCGGAGGGTGGTCAGGACCTCGCCCAGGTCGGCGCCGCCGTCGTTGGCGAAGCCGACCGCGCGCAGCGCCTCGAAGGAGAAGGACTCGTCCTCGTACAGGAATCGCATGGTGCACCCCGGGTGGTTGAGACGGAACCATTAGTCGAGACGGAACGGGTCCGTCTCGTCTTCGGGATCGACGATAGACCCCGTCCAGTCGAGACGCAACCGTTCCGCCTCGTGTAGGTTCGGCGGCATGCCCAGCTCTTCCGCAGCGCCCCAGCCGCCGACCCCCGCCTCCGCGCCCGGCCGGTCTGCCGCCCGCAGGCTGCCCGGCGGGCCGGTCCTCCAGGACTCGGTCACCGAGGCGATCGCCGCCGCCTTCTTCGAGGAACTCGCGGCGGTCGGCTACGCCCGGCTGTCCCTGGAGGCGGTCGCCAAACGGGCCGGCGCGGGCAAGGCCGCCATCTACCGCCGCTGGGCGTCCAAGCTGGAGATGACCGTCGACCTGGTCTCCGCCGTCGCCGTCGACGCCTCCGGTACCACCGACACCGGAACCCTGCGCGGTGACGTCCTGGCCTTCCTCGCCGACGTCGCCGGTGCGCTGACCCAGCCGCTGCCCGCCCGGATCATCCCCGACCTGATCGCCGAAGGCGGGCGCACGCCCGAACTGGCCGAGGCGCTGTTCGCCGCCGTCCGCGACACCCGCCGAGGCAAGGCCACCGAACTCCTGGAGCGGGCGGTCGGCCGCGGCGAACTCCCTGCCGACGTCGACCGCGAGCTCGCCCTCGACCTGCTCGCCGGCCCGCTCTACTGGCGTCTCGCGGTCGTCCACACCCCGACCGCCCCCGACTACCTGGACCGCCTCACCGACAAGTTGCTCGCCGCCTTCCGGGCCTGACGCGCGCGGCGGGCTCGATCCGCCGGGCCGGCCCTAACGCCCGCCGGCCGCCGCAGCCCCGGTCACCGGCTCGGGCAGCTGCTCCGGGACCGGCGGCGGCAGCACCCGGTCGCGCAGGCGCGGCGCGCAGGCGAGGGCGACCGCCAGGACGCCGAGGGCCAGGACGAGGACGGTCCGCAGGCCGTGGGCGTCGGCCAGTCCGCCGAGCGCGGGCGCGGCGAGGTCGCCGACGGACATGGCGAGTCCGAGGGTCAGTCCGCTGGCGGTGCCGGGCCGGCCGGGCAGGTAGTCCTGGGCGAGCGTCACCTGCGGGGCGAACGGCAGGTTGTCTGAGGAATCTCACCCTAGGGGTGGCCGTGAGCGGAAAGCAAGGTAAGCCTTACCTGGCTGTCGTCAGGTGGAGGTCGAGGCGAGCGTGCCCCGGTCGGCCACGCGGAAAACCCTTTGGCGGCCCCGGACGACTGGTGCTACCTTTCCGGAGGCCGTGCGAGAGAACAAGGAGGTGGTACCCGTGAACGCAGTAACGACATGGGTGCTCCCCTCCGGGGTCACGGTCGGGCGGTAGGTCGTCCGGGAGCGCCGTTCCAGTGCACTCCCGAAAGGCACGACCATGCAGTTCACTTCCGAGCAGCGCCATGACGACGGCGTCCTCGAACGCGAATTCACCCTCGGCGAGACCCCCGGCACCCTGTGGACGACCGGATCCGCACCCGCCCCGCTGATCCTCATGGCCCACAACAACGGCCTGCCCCGGCGCGAGCCACGGCTGGTCGCCCGGGCCCGGCACATCGCCGCGCAGGGCTACGCCGTGGCCACCATCGATGCCGCCGGGTGCGGCGACCGGCCCCGTTCCGCCGCGGCCGACCAGGCCCGCGCCGACCTCCGCAAGGCGATGCAGGCCGGCGAACCGGTCGACGAGATCTTCGAATCCCTCGTCGCCCCACTGGTCGAAGGCGCCGTCCCGGAATGGCGCACCACCCTGGACGCCCTGCTCGAACTGCCCGAACTCGCCGGCCCGGTCGGCTACTCGGGCTGGACCGCCCTCGGCATCCGGCTGGCGGTAGCCGATCCGCGCATCGCGGCCGCCGGCCTCTTCGCCGGGGGATACGTGCCCCGCGCCCAGCGCGAGGAGGCGCGGCAGGTCACCATCCCGCTGCTGTTCCTGCTCCAGTGGGACGACGAGGGGAACCCCCGGCAGCGGGCCCTGGACCTCTTCGACGCCTTCGGCAGCAAGGAGAAGACGATGCACGCCAACCTGGGCGGGCACGTCGGCACCCCGTGGTTCGAGCTGGAGGACAGCGGCCGGTTCTACGACCGGCACCTGAAGTGACGCCGGGCCGCCGCACCGGCGGCCGACGGTAACCGGTGACGTCCGCCACCGCCCGGCACGGCGGGCGGTGGCGGACGTGTGATCAGGCCGTCGGCCCGGTCAAGCCGTGGACGCGGTCGGGCCCTCAGCCGGGTTTGGCCCTCAGCCGGGTTTGGCCGTCAGCCGGGCCGGGCCGTCAGCCCGGTCAGACCAGCGCGGCCTCGACCAGGTCAGCGGCCCTGGACGCACCGGCGTCCGCCCGGACCTTCGTGCGGAGCTCGGCCAGCCGGGCCGCCACCGCCGGGTCGGAGGTCAGCTCCAGTACGGCGGAGCGCAACGCGGTGGCGCTGGCCTGGTCGGTGTCCAAGCGGCGGGCGACGCCGAGTTCGACCAGCCGGTCCGCGTTCTCGAACTGGTCGGCGGCCTGCGGCACCGCGACCATCGGCAGCCCGCAGTACAGGCCCTCGCTGCACCCGCCCATCCCGGCGTGGGTGATGAACGCGTCGGCCTGCTGCAGCACCGCGAGCTGCGGCACCCACGGGTGCACTTCGACGTTGGCCGGGATCGGGCCCAGCTCGGCCTGGTCGGTCGCCTTGCCGACCTGGAGCACGACGTGCCAGCCGGGCAGGTCGCCGAAGGCCTCCAGGCAGGCGCGGTAGAAGGCGGGCTGGTGGGTGAACGCGGAGCCGAGCGAGACCAGCAGCACCTTCTCCGCGCCCTGCGGCCGGGTCCAACTCCCCTGGTGCTCCCGGTTGTCCAGGCAGGGCCCGGCGAAGGAGAAGACCTCGGGGTCGACCTCCTCGATCCCGGACTGGAGCGCCCGCGGGATCAGCGAGATCCCGCGGTCCGGCCGCATCATGTAGGTGAAGATGTCGCGGGGCGCCACCCCGTTGTCGGCCAGCCACCGCGTGAAGCGCTCCGTGACACCGTCCGCCTCCAGGGCCTTCATGATCGTCCGGAACGGCTCCGCGTCGAAGTCCCCCCGGGCGACCCTGGACGGCGAGACCAGCAGGGACGGCACGCCCCAGTCGTCGGCCAGCACCCGCCCCGCGTACGCCATGAAGTCGTACAGCACGAGGTCGGGCCGGTCGTCCTCGAACACCTCCCGCAGTCGCGGCAGCATCGCCTGCGCCTCGTCGAAGATCATGCCGTGCACATTGGTCCCGGGCGCGACCGCCGCCCCCTGGAGGACCGTCAGACCCGTTTCATGCGGCACGAACCGGGCGCCGGTGGCCTCGATCTGCTCGGCGAACGACGGGTCGTTCACGTAACTGACCCGGTGGCCGCGGGCGACCAGCTCGCGGATCACGTCCAGGCTGGGGTTGACGTGGCCGTGGGCCGGGATGTTCACCATGGCGATGTGTGCTGGGTTGGTCATGTCGGTACCTCTCCTCGTACGTCGTCACGCGTGCTGCCATCAGGGTCTGACGTTACGTCAACTTGACAACCGGGTCCGCAGGCGGGGTGGCGGGAAGGCGAGCGCGCGGGCGCTGACCACCAGGAACGGTGGCAGCCCGGCACGTTAAGGGCTGGCGGACCGTCATCTCCGCGGTCGGCGCGGGCTCGGCGACGGCCTCCAGGGCGAAGCCGGCGCCGAGCAGTGCGGTGAGGTAGCCGGAGAGCGTCCGGTGCCGGTTGCCCGCTCGGCGGACGGCCTGCGGGTCGGTGGAGCGCCAGGCACCCTCGGCGAGGTAGTCGCCGACCACCCGGCGGGGGCGCCGTCGGCGAGGTGGGTCCAGGAGGCGTGGGGCGCCTCGAAGCAGGGGTGGGTGAGGCTGAACGCCGGTGTACGCCTCCGGGTCGCAGGACCCGCCGTACGGCCCGGAGCGCGGCGTCGAGATCGGGCACGTGGTTCAGGGAGAGCCCGGCGGTCACCCGGCCGACCGAGTGGACGGCGACGGCGCCGAGCACGCAGCCGTCGTCGACGGCGCAGGCCACTTGTGCCGGGCCCGGAGGCGCCGGCCGCCCTGACGTGCTCGATCAGGCGCCGGGCCATTGACGGTCGGGGCCGGAGGCGACTTGGGTCGACTCCCAACTTCCTTGCTGGGCAGCCTCGGTGGCGATGCCGTCATGGCGCTCGCGCATGAAGCGGGTGTATCCCTCCTGATCCGCCCACAGGCCGAGCAGCAGCGCCCGCCCGCCCGTCCGCGACCAGCCGCCCGCCTGCCCGACCAGCCCCGGCTGGTCCGCGATCGCCGACCAGCGGCGCTGCCCGGCGTCGAACGCCGCCCGTGCGCCGGGCCGAACCCGGCAGTCGATCCACTTCGCCCACATACGGGCCGTCATGCTGCGCCGGGCGGGCCGAGGAGCAATCGGCCGTGGGTCTCGGGCGCGCTCGCACCTCGGACCCAGGGCCGCCTGACGCCGAACGCCGTGCGCCTCACGCGTAACGCGTGCCCACCAGGCGTTCCAGGATGCGCTCCATCCCGCTGGTCCAGTTGGCCTCCAGCGCGACGACCGCCTGCTCGATGTCGCCGTCCAGGAGGCACTGGGCGATCCGTTCGTGCTCCTCGGCGGCGCGCTCCAGGATCTCGTGGTCGCCGACCACCACCCGCTCGTAGCGGTGCAGGGTGAGCTTCAGCGAGTCGATCATCTCGCGCAGCCGGGTGTTGGCGCAGCCGGAGAGCAGCAGGGCGTGCCAGGCGTCGTCGTAGCGCTCGATGGTGCCGTGCGGGGCCTGGGGCGCGGAGAAGGCGTGGGCCTCGGCGAGCAGCCGGGGGGCGATCGCGGACAGGTGGGCGGGGTCGGAGGTGCGCAGGGCGAGCGACTCCAGGGCGATCACGATGGCCGTGAGGTCGAGGAACTCCTGTCTGCCGGTGGGGGCGAAGCGGAAGCCCTTGCCGCGCTCGCTGGTGATGATGCCCTCGCGTTCCAGGCTGATCAGCGCCTCGCGCAGGGGGGTCCGGCTGACGCCCAGTTCGTCGGCGAGCTGGACCTCGTTGATCGACTCGCCGGGGGTGAACCGGCCGCGGCCGAGCTGCTCCAGCAGTTCGTCCTTCACCTGCTCGCGCAGCGGGCGCCGCTCGATCGCCATCGGGCTTCCCTTCCTCGTTCGTCCCGTAGAGTACCGGCCGCCGTCCGACCCCTCGTCAGGCCGGACGCCTCGTCAGGCCGGACGGCGCGGCCGGTCAGGCGGTTCCGGCTCCGTCGACGGGGATGACGGCGCCGCTGATGAAGGCGGCGGCGTCGCTGGCCAGGAAGGCGACGGTGCGGGCGATGTCCCCGGGCCGGCCGATCCGGCCGAGCGGGCGGTCGGCGGCTTCCGCGTAGAACGCCTCGGCGCTCTCGCCGAGTTGGCGAGCCTCCTCGGCGAGCATGCCGGTGTCGGTGTCGCCGGGGCAGACGCAGTTGACCCGGATGTTGTCCGGGCCGTGGTCGATGGCCATCGCCCGGGTCATGTTGACCACGGCGCCCTTGGAGGCGCAGTAGGAGATGGCCCGGCCGCCGCCCTTGATGCCCCAGCCGGAGCCGGTGTTGATGATGCTGCCGCCACCGTTGGCGGCCATCAGAGGGACGACCAGGCCGCTGAGCAGCATGATCGAGCGGACGTTGACGGCCATCACCAAGTCCCAGTCCTCGTCGGTGATCTCGGTGACGGTGGAGCGGCGGATGATGCCCGCGTTGTTGAACAGAACGTCCACGCCGCCGTACCGGGCGACGGCGGTGCGCACGGCCTGCTCGCAGTCGGCGCGCCGGGAGACGTCGCAGTGGACGAAGGTGCCGCCGGTCTCCTTGGCGGCCTGCTCGCCGCGGTCGGCGTCCCGGTCGACGAGGACGACGGTGGCGCCGAGTTCGGCGAGCAGGGCGGCGGTGGCCCGGCCGATGCCGGAGGCGGCGCCGGTGACGAGGGCGCGCTTGCCGTGGAGGTCGATCATGGGAGCTCCTCTGCAGGGGGTCGGGCGGTCAGCGGTTCGGACGGTCGGAGGGCGGCCGGTCGGCGATTCGGAAGGTCAGGAGTGAGGCGGTCAGGGAGTGCGGAGGCCAGGCGGTCAGGGAGTGAGGCGGTAGACGGCGCTGGAGTGCCGGCCGGTGATCACCCGGACGTGCCCGGAGAGGGCATCGTCCAGTCGGGGGTCGCCGGTGTCCAGCAGCAGCGGGTGCCCCGCGAGGGCGGCGAGCTTGGCCTCGGTGGCGAGGACCAGCAGGCGTTCCCGGCCGGTGGCGCGCAGCAGTTCGGGGGTGAGCTGCTGATTGCCGCGGCCCAGCAGGAAGCCCTGGCCGCCGATGGGGGAGAGGGCCGTCCAGGGGGTGGCGGGCAGTTCGCGCAGCTGGTCGGCGCGGGCGTCCCGGAGCAGGACCAGGGGTGGCCGGTCGGGCCGCAGTCGGAGCAGGTCGACGCCGGTGAGGCTGACGCCGGGGGCGCCGAGCGCGGTGGCGACGGCGTGGGTGGTGCTGCCGGGACCGAGCAGCAGCAGCCCGTCGGGCCCGACCCGGTCGGCGACCTCGGCGGCGATCCCGCCGATCGTGGACGGGTCGGGGCCGCCGCTGCCGGTCTTGCGCTGCTGGACGCGGGCGGGCAGGACCGGGACGGTCAGCCGGCCGTACAGCCGGGTGTGGATCCGGCCCGCCCGCAGCGCCGCCTCGTCCCGGTCCACCACCTCGGCGGCTTCCAGCCGGGCGGCGCCGCGCGCCCAGGCGGTCGCCACCTCGGCGGCGGCGCGGGGGTGGACGGCGAAGACGCCGGAGTGCATCTTGACCCCGGCCGGGATGCCGAGCACGGGCACCCGGGGGTCAGGGCCGAGGGCGTCCAGGACGTCCCGGGCGGTGCCGTCGCCGCCGCAGAACAGCAACAGTCCGGCGCCGGCCGCGACCAGGGCGCGCACCGCGGCCCGGGTGTCGGCGGCGGTGGTGGACGTACCGGACGGTCGGTGCACCACCCGCGCGGTACGGCCGGCCGCGGCGGCCGCCGCCGCGCCCATCGAGCCCGCCACGGTGAGCAGTTCGACACCCTGGAGCTGATGGAGCGTCAACTCTGCCCGGTGCAGGGCTTCGGGGCGGGCCCCGAGGGCGAGCGCCCGCCGCTGGACGTCGGCGCCGTCGCTGCCCTTGAGGCCGACCCGGCCGCCGAGTCCGGCGACCGGGTTGACCACCAGCCCGACCAGTGGTGCGGTCACGGCTGCTCGCCGAGGACCTTGCGGCGGTAGGCGCGCCAGCTGACGGCCCAGACCTCCGGGTCGTCCAGCGGCTCGTGCCGGATCCGGTGCACGGTGGAGCGGTGCGGTGCGGTGCGGACGGTCTCCGGCTCCTCGTAGGCCTCGCGGGCGACCTCGGCGAGGATCGCCGCGTACTCGTCCAGGTCGGCGCGGGAGTAGGACTCGGTGGGCTCCAGGGTCATCGGCTCGGGGACGAGGTACGGGTGGTGGCTGGTCCAGTAGTGGGTGCCGAAGTCGGCGGCGCGGTAGCCGAGTTCCTCGCTGTGCACGCCGGTGTCCTGGTTGAGCCGCTGCCAGCTGTAGCGGACCTGCTCGACCCGCGGCCGCCCCTCGGCGTACGGGACGCTGACGCCGCGTATCTGCTTCACCCGGTGCATCAGGTAGTTGTTGTTGAGCACGGCGGTCTCGGCGGCGGTGCGCAGGCCCTCGGCGCCGAGCGACATGATCCAGGCGTAGGCGCGCACCAGGTTGGGGACGACGCCGAGGTAGGGGCGGATCTTGCCGATCGACTCCGGCCGGTCGTCGTCCAGCCGGTACCGCTCGCCGTCGAACTCGACGGTGGGGCCCGGGAGGTGGCCGGCCAGCTCGGCGGTGACCCCGCAGGCGCCGGCCGCCGGGCCGCCGCAGGCGTGCGGGGTGGAGAAGGTCTTGTGCAGGTTGAAGTGGCACAGGTCGAAGCCCGCCTCGCGGGCCCGGGTGATGCCCAGGATGCCGTTGGCGTTGGCCTGGTCGTAGGCGCACAGGCCGCCGGCCTCGTGCACGATCCGGACGAACTCGGCGATCCGCGGGTTGTAGATGCCGGTGTCCTCGGGGTTGGTGATCAGCAGGGCGGCCGTGCGGGGGCCGACGGCGGCGCGCAGCGCCTCGATGTCGGGATAGCCGTCGGCGTCCGGATGGAGCGTGATCACCTTGAACCCGGCGGTCTTGGCGCAGGCGGCGTTGGAGGGGTGGGAGAAGGCGGTGGTGATGACCTCGTCGCGCTGGGCGGCCTCGCCGCGGGCGGCGTGGTGCGCGCGGATCACCGAGACGTTGGTCCAGATCGCGGCGCTGCCGGCCCCGGGCTGCAGGCTGACCCGGTCCATGCCGGAGATCTCCTTGAGCAACTGCTCCAGGCGGTGGGCGAGTTCGAGCACCCCCTGGACGGTGGAGGGGTCTTGGGCGGGGTGCAGGGCGGCGATCCGGTGGTCCCGGGCGAAGGTGTCGTTGACCTTGGGGCTGTACTTCATGGTGCAGGTGCCCTGGCCGACGTCCACGTTGAGGTCGGCGCCAAGGTTCTCCTGGGAAAGCCGCAGGTAGTGCCGGAGCACCTGCTGCTGGCCGAGTTCGGGCAGTGCGGCCGGGGTGGTGCGGCGCAGCGCGGCGGGCAGCCGCTCGGCCGGGTCGCCGACAGCGGCGGTGACACCCGGCTCGGGCAGCGGCGGCAGCACGCCGCGCTCGCCGGGGGCGCCGAGTTCGAAGACCAGCTTCTCGTCCCAGCGGGCTTGGTGGAAGCGGCGCAGGGCGGGCTTGGGGGAGATCCGCGCGCTGGTGGTGTTCTGACGCTCCGTCACTTCATGATCTCCTCAAGCGCGTCGGCGAGCTGGTCGATGTCGGCCTGGGTATGCAGCTCGGTGACGCAGTAGCGGCCCTCGTGCGGTCCGGCCGGGGTGCCGCCGTGCAGGCCGCGGGCGAGCAGGGCGGCGGCGACCTCGGTGGCGCCGGGGCCGCCGGGGTAGCGCACGGTGAAGTCGGCGAAGTGCACAGCCTGCGGGTCGGCGAGGTCCACCCCGGGCACCCGGGCGAGTCGCTGCCGGGCGTAGGCGGTGTTGGCGAGGACGGTCTCGCCGACCTCGCGCATGCCGTGCGGGCCCATCAGGGCGAGGTAGGCCCCGGCGGCGATGCCGTGCAGGGCGGCGGCGGTGCCGACCCACTCCTTGCCCTCCTCGCGCAGCGCGAAGGAGGTGCGCTCGTACGCGACGTCGCCGAAGCCGTACTCGCCGGGCACCTCGGTCGGGGTGAGGCCGAACAGTCGGCTCGGGTACTCGGCGACCAGGCGCGGGTCGTCCGCCGAGCCGATGAAGCCCGCGTTGCCGCCGCCGTAGCTCGGGTGGATGCCGAGCGGCTGGAGGTCGCCGCAGGTGAGGTCGGCGCCGTGCTGGGCGGGCGGGGTGAGCACGCCGAGGCTGATCGGGTTGGCGTGGACCACGGCCAATGCGCCTGCCGCGTGGGCGAGTTCGACGTACTCCGGCAGCTCGGGGTCGATCCGGCCGTTGAAGTCGGTCAGTTGGGCGTAGACGGCGGCCACGTCGCCGTCGGCGAGTGCGGTCCGGACGGCCTCCGGCCGGGCGGGGACGGGCTGCACCGGGTGCGCGCCCCGGACGTAGTCGTGGATCCGGGACACCCGGTCCGGGTCGATCTCGCCGACCAGCAGCAGCCGGCGTCGCCCGGTGGCCCGGCCGGCCATCCGCAGTGCGGTGGCGGCGGCCTGGAAGCCGTCGTAGGTCGGCACGTTGACGACGTCGACGGCCAGCAGTTCGGCCATCAGCGACTGGTACTCCCACAGTGCCTGGAAGCGTCCGTGGTCCTCGTACGGCTCCCCGGCGTAGGCGGTGAGGAACTCGCTGCGGTTGACGATCTCGTCGACCACGGCGGGCACGTGGTGCCGGTAGCAGCCCGCGCCGAGGAAAGAAAGGCCGGGCGGTACGGCGGAGTTGCGGGAGAGCAGTTCCTCCAGGTGGGCCACCAGCCGGGCCTCGGACTCGAAGGGGGCGGGCAGCCGCAGCGGGCGGTCGAGCCGGAGCGCGGCGGGGATGTCGGCGTAGAACTCCTCGACGTCCTTGGCGCCGATCGCCGCCAGCATCGAATCTCGTACGTCCGGGGCCGAGTTGGGGATGTACGGGTGGGTCCGGGGAACGCGTGCGGGCATCCTGTCACCTTCCGCGATTTCGGTCGGAAGCCTTGACGGCACTGTGCATGCTGAGTTCTGTATACAGCATTCGGCATTCACCAGTCGGGAGGCAAGATGTCCGCACCAACCCGGCCCGGAAAACAGCCCCAACTCACCTACGGACGCCGCGGATCCGGCCCGGAACTGGACCGCCGCCGGCTCCTCGGCGCCGGACTCGCGGGCGGCGCACTGCTGCTGACCGGGGTCACCGGCTGCGCCACCGGCGGGGCCGGCGGGCCGAGTGCCAGGCAGCTCGGCGGCAGCCCGGGCGCCACCGTCGGCGGGAAGATCACCGTCTGGTCCTGGGACGTCGCGGCCAAAGCCATGCAGCGCCTCGGCAAGACCTTCGAACAGGCCCACCCGGGCGCCACGGTCGACGTCGTCGACATCGGCTACGACAACGCCTACGACAAGATCACCGTCGGCCTCGGTGCCGGCAGCGGACTGCCCGACATCCTCACCGTCGAGGGCAGCCGGCTCCCCAGCTACCTCGGCAACTTCCCGAACGCCCTGGTCGACCTCAGCAGCCGGGCCGCCGACCTCAAGCCCCGTTTCGCCGACTCCACTTGGCGCGCCGTCACCGATGCCAAGGGCCGGGTCTTCGCGCTGCCCTGGGACAGCGGGCCGTGCGCCCTGTTCTACCGCCGGGACCACTTCCAGCAGGCCGGCATCGACCCCGCCGGCCTCGCCACCTGGGACGACTACCTCACCGCCGGCACGACCCTGAAGAACGCCACCGGCAGGAAGCTGCTCATCCTGGACGCCAAGAAGGACAGCCTGTTCGCCCAACTCCTCCAGCAGCAGGGCCAGTCCTGGTTCACCGACGGCAAGGTGGCCGTCGCCACCCCCGCCGCCGAGCGCGCGCTCACCCTGCTGAAACAGCTCGTCGACCGCGGCCTGGTCGACTTCGAGGACGGCTGGGACGGCCTGGTCTCCGCCACCCACGACGGCAAGGCCGCCACCACCCCCACCGCCGCCTGGTGGGACGGCACCCTCACCGGAGACATGGCCGACCTCTCCGGCAAGTTCGGCGTCGTCCCGCTCCCCGCCTTCACCCCCGGCGGCAGCCGCACCTCCAACAGCGGCGGCTCCGCCCTGTGCGTCACCACCCAGAGCGGGAACCCGGAGACGGCCTGGGCCTTCCTCTCCCACCTGCTCGCCGACAAGGCCAACCAGGCCTCGATGATGCAGCACGAAGGCCTCTTCCCGGCCTACCTCCCCGCCCTGGACGACCCGTACTTCCAGCAGCCCTCGCCCTACTACGGCGGCCAGCCCGCGATGAAGCTGTTCGCCGACCTCGCCCGCACCATCCCCGGCGTCGAGCGCACCTCCGACGACTCCAAGGCCGGCGACATCGTCACCACCGCCGTCAACCAGGTGCTCCACAACGGCGCCGACCCGGGCACCGTGCTGCGCTCCGCCGCCCGACAGATCGCCACCGCGACCGGCCGCCCCACGATCACCTAGGGGTGGGCGCCATGACCAGCAGCGCCCCGGCCACCCTGGGCAAGCCCGCCGCCCGCACCACCCGGGCCCGCGGGCACCGCCGCCCGCGCACCGCCGCCTGGCTGTTCGCGGGCCCCACCGCCGCCCTGTTCACCCTGTTCTTCGCCTACCCCCTGGGTGCCAGCCTCTACCAGAGCCTCACCGCCCGCCGCGACGGCGTGGACGTCTTCGTCGGCCTCGACCAGTACCGCCGGCTGCTGGACGACCCGGCCTTCCTGCACTCCCTGGCCAACACCGGGCTCATCCTCGCCGTCCAGGTGCCGGTGATGATCGGTCTCGCCCTGGTGCTCGCCGTGCTGCTCAACCAGTCCTGGCTGCGCTTCCGTTCGGGCTGGCGGGCGGTCTTCTTCCTGCCCGCGATCACCACCCTGGTCGCCTACGCCGTCGTCTTCCAGGTGCTGCTGCGCACCGACGGCGGCCTCGCCAACCAGGCCCTCCAGGCGCTCGGCCTCGGCCCGGTCGACTGGCTCAACTCGGCCGCCTGGGCAAGGATTTCACTGATCGGCTCGGTCACCTGGCGGTGGACCGGCTACAACGCCGTGATCCTGTTGGCCGGGCTCCAGGCGATCGGCCGTGACCAGTACGAGGCCGCCGCCCTCGACGGTGCCGGCACCGTCCGCACCTACACCGGGGTGGTGCTGCCGCAGTTGCGGCCGGTGGTGCTGTTCTGCGTCATCACCTCCACCATCGGCACCCTCCAACTCTTCGACGAGAACTACGTGCTGACCCGCGGCGGCCCCGGCGACGCCACCCTCACCCCGGTGGTCTACCTGTACAAGGTCGGCTTCCAGCAACTGGACTTCGGCTACGCGGCCGCCATCGCCTGGGCGGTGGTGCTGATCATCGCCGCGGTCTCGCTGCTGCAGTTCCGGCTCTACGGAAGGGAACGCCGCCGATGAGCGGAAGACTCCTGGGCCGCGCCGCTGTGCTCACCCTGCTCGCCCTCGGCGCCGCCGTCAGCCTGCTGCCCTTCGCCTGGATGCTGATCGCCGCCACCCACAGCAGCTCCGAACTCTTCCACTCCCCACCGCCGTTCCTGCCCGGCGGCGAACTGCTGCGCAACCTGGCGCACCTCCAGCAGAGCATCGGCTTCGGCCGGGTGATGCTCAACAGTCTCGGCGTCGCCGTCGTGCACACCCTGCTCAGCTCGCTGCTGTCCGCCATGTGCGGCTACGGGCTGGCCAAGTACCGCTTCCGCGGCCGCGGCCTGCTGCTCGGCCTGGTGCTGGCCACCATGATGATCCCGCTCCAGGTGCTGCTGGTCCCGCTGTTCCAGATGATGGCCAGCCTCGGCTGGATCGACAGCTACCAGGCCGTCATCCTGCCCTTCCTCGCCAACTCCTTCGGCATCCTGCTGATGCGCCAGAGCTTCCTGGACTTCCCCGACGAACTGCTGGAGTCCGCCCGGATCGACGGCGCCGGCGAGCTGCGCACCTTCTACCGGATCGTCCTGCCGTGCGTACGGCCGCAGTTGGGGGCTCTCGTCATCTTCACCTTCATGGGCCAGTGGAACAGCTTCATCTGGCCGCTGCTGATGCTCAACACCCAGGACAGGTACACCGTCCCGGTCGCGCTCAACACGCTGACCGGGCTCACCCACGTCGACTACTCCGGCCTGATGCTGGGCTCCTTCCTGGCCACCCTCCCGCTGATGGTGCTCTTCCTGCTCTTCCAGCGGCAGTTCGTGGCCGGCCTGCTCGGCGGCGCCCTGAAGGGATGATGACACCCGCATGGACCGACTCACCCGCGTGCCCGGCCTGCTGTACGGCGGGGACTGGAACCCCGAGCAGTGGCCCGAGGAGGTGTGGGCCGAGGACGTCAAGCTGATGGCCGAGGCCGGGGTCAACCTGGTCACCGTCGGCGTGTTCTCCTGGGCCCGGCTCCAACCCGACGCCCACAGCTGGGACTTCGGCTGGCTGGACCGGCTGCTCGACCTCGCCCACCGGCACGGCCTGGCCGTCGACCTGGCCACCGCCACCGCCTCCCCGCCCGCCTGGCTGGTCCGCGCCCACCCCGAGCTGCTGCCCGTCACCGCCGACGGCGTCCGGCTGGAGTTCGGCTCCCGCCAGCACTACTGCCCCTCCTCCCCGGTCTACCGGGCCGCCGCCGTCCGGCTCACCCGCAGGCTCGCCGAGCGCTACCACGACCACCCCGCGCTCGCCCTGTGGCACATCCACAACGAGTACGGCGACCACGTCCAGGAGTGCTTCTGCGCCCGGTCGGCCGCCGACTTCCGCCGCTGGCTGCGTGAACGCCACGGCACCGTCGAGGAGTTGAACCGCTCCTGGGGGACGGCTTGCTGGTCCCAGCGGTACGACTCCTTCGAGCAGGTCGAGCCGCCGCGCGCCGCACCCGGCCCGGTCAACCCCACCCAGCTGCTGGACTGGCGGCGGTTCTGCTCGGACGCCCTGCTCGCCCTGCACCGCGCCGAGAAGGCCGTCCTCGACGAACTCTCGCCCGGGGTGCCGGTCACCACCAACTTCATGTCGATGCTCAAGGCCCTCGACTACTGGGAGTGGAGCCGGCACGAGGACTTCGTCTCCGACGACGCCTACCCCGACCCGGCCGACTCGCACGCCCACGTCAACGCCGCCATGAACTACGACCTGATGCGCTCCCTCAAGGCCGGCCGGCCCTGGCTGCTGATGGAACAGGCCCCCTCCGCGGTCAGCTGGCGCCCGGTGAACGTCCCCAAACGCCCCGGCCTGTACCGCCTCTGGTCGCTCCAGGCGCTGGCCCGCGGCGCCGACGGCGTGCTGCACTTCCAGTGGCGCGCCTCGGTGGCCGGCGCCGAGAAGTTCCACAGCGCGATGCTGCCGCACCGGGGCACCGCCGCGCACGGCTGGCAGCGGACCGTCGCCCTCGGCGCCGAACTGCGCCGCCTCGGCGAGGTCGCGGGCAGCCGGCTCCGCGGCCAGGTCGGGATCCTGCTCGACTGGGACAGCTGGTGGGCGCTGGAACTGGACGACCACCCCTCAGCCCGGATGCGCTGGCTCGACCTGCTCCGCCCCTGGTACGCCGCCCTGCACCGGCGCGGCACCACCGTCGACTTCCTCCCGCCCGGCGCGCCGTACGACGGTTACCGGGTGCTGCTCGCCCCCAACCTCTACCTGCTCGACACCGCCACCGCCGACCGCCTCACCGCCTACGTCCACGACGGCGGCCGACTGGTCTGCGGCCCCTTCAGCGGCATCACCGACCGGCACGACCACATCCACCCCGGTGGCCACCCCGGCCCGCTGCGCGGACTGCTCGGCCTGGTCGTGGACGAGCACTGGCCGATCCCGGACGGCGGGACCACCTCCGTACGGCTCGACGACCAGGACCTGCACGCCGTGCACTGGAGCGAGTGGATCGAACCCGAGGGCGCCGAGACCCTCGCCCGCTACACCTCCGGCGAACTCACCGGCCGCCCCGCCGTCACCCGCCACCGGCACGGCGCCGGCAGCGCCTGGTACCTCGGCTGCCACCTCGGCCCGGACGTCGCCCGGGTGCTCGACCTGCCGCTCGCCGAGGCCGGCGCCGGCCCAGAACTGCCCGGACTGCCCGAGGGCGTCGAGGCCACCCGCCGCCGCGCCGCCGACGGCACCGAGTACCTCTTCCTGCTCAACCACGGCCCCGCCGACCGCCGGGTGGCGCTGGAGCGCCCCGGCACCGACCTGCTCACCGGCGCAGCCACCGGTGCCGCCCTCACCCTCGCCCCGCTCGGCGCCGCCGTCCTCCGCCTGCCCGCCCCCGAGGAGCGCGCATGAACCCGCTGACCCGCCGCCGCTTCCTGGCAGCTTCCGCCCTGACGGCCACCGGCACCCTCGCCGCACCGCCCGCCCACGCCGCCCAGCCCGAGGAGAAGCCGGACGCCCAGAAGCCGGAGGACGAGAACCTGGACGCCGAGAACCTGGACGCCGAGAACCTGGACGCCGAACGCTACGCCGACGTCCTCGACCTGCACGGCACCCCCACCCAGGCCTACCCCGGCGACAACAACCCGATCACCGTCTTCGCCGACCTCGGCGCCTGGCACGCCTACGCCCTGCCCCACCCGGGCGACCAGTCAGGCGGCTTCACCGGCCCGCTGTACCTCGCCCAGGAGTACCCCTGGTGGCTCAGCGACGGCCTCACCCGCCTCCAGCTCACCGAACAGGGCGAACCGCTGGACCTCAGCGCCGGCGGCGCCCCCGCCCTCACCGCCCTGCCCGGACTGCTCCGCCAGTCCTACGCGCTCGGCGACGGCCTCACCCTCACCCTCGAACTGCGCTTCGCCGGCAACCGCACCGCCCTGCTCCGCGCCCGCCTGGCCAACACCGGCCGAGCCGCCCGCACCCTGGCCGTCGCTTGGACCGGCACCCTGTTGCGCCCCGCCGACGGCCCCCAGCGCGACGCACCGAACCTGCGGGCCGGCGAACGCGGCATCGAGGTGGGCTTCGCCAAGGTCCGCCGGACCTGGGACTACCTGACCGACGGCACCGAGCGCTTCGCCGTCCGGCACGCCCAGCCGGTCCGCATCACGCTCAGTGGCGATGGTCACCGCACCGAACTCACCGACCCCGTACGACTGTCGCCCGGCGCGAGCCGCACCCTGGACTGGACCGAGAGCTACACCTTCACCGCCGAGGAGTACGACCGCGCCGCCCGGGAGGCCGAGGCGGCGCTGCGCGCCCCCGAGCGGACCGCCGCGGCCGGGCGGGCCCGCTGGGCCGGCTACCTGGCCCGCGCCACCGAGGGCGTCCCGGCCGCCCGGCGCCGCACCGCCGTCAAGTGCGTGCAGACCCTGGTCACCAACTGGCGCAGCCCGGCCGGGCGGATCCGGCACGACGCCGTCACCCCCTCGCTGTCCGACAAGTGGTTCAGCGGCGTCTGGGCCTGGGACACCTGGAAACAGGCCGTCGGCACCGCGCTGTTCGCCCCCGGCCTGGCCGCCGACCAGATCCGGGCCGTCTTCGACCACCAGATCGGACCGGACTCGCCCGACCGCCCCCAGGACGCCGGCATGGTCCCGGACTGCGTCTTCTACAACGACCCGTCCACCGGCGGCGGCAACTGGAACGAACGCAACTCCAAGCCCCCGCTGGCCGCCTGGGCGGTCTGGGAGGTGTACCGGCGCAGTGGCGACCGGGCCTTCCTGCGCGAACTGCTGCCCAAGCTCACCGCCTACCAGGACTGGTGGTACCGCACCCGGGACCACCTCGGCGAGGGCCTGTGCGAGTACGGCGCCACCGTCGACCCGGCCAACGCCGCCCCCGAGGACTGCCGGCAGGCGGCGGCCTGGGAGTCCGGCATGGACAACGCCCCGCGCTTCGACGCCGCCACCGTCGTCCCCAACCGGGACGCCGGGGGCACCCTGCTCGGCTGGTCGCTCACCCAGCGTTCCGTCGACCTCAACGCCTACCTCGCCGCCGACCACCGCCACCTGGCCCTGATCGCCGCCGAACTCGGCGACCGCCCCGGCGCGCAGCGGCTGCGCACCGGGGCCGAGCGGATCGACGCCGCGATCCGCGCCACCATGTACGACCCGGCCACCGGCTGGTTCCATGACACCGACCTCGCCACCGGCGCCCGGCTGACCGCCCGCGGCCGGGGCATCGAGGGCGCCGTCCCGCTGTGGTCCGGCAGCGCCGCCCCCGCCCAGGCCCGTAGGGTGCGCAGCCTGCTGCTCGACCCGAAGGAGTTCGGCACCCCGATGCCCTTCCCGACCGTGGCCCGCAGCTCGCCGTCCTTCGACCCGGCCGGCTACTGGCGCGGCCTGGCCTGGCTCGACCAGACCTACTTCGCGATCGAGGGACTGCGCCGGTACGGCTGGGACCAGGACGCCCGCCGGGCGGTGGAACGCCTGCTCGCCGCCGCCGAGGGCCTGAGCAGCGACGGGCCGGTGCGGGAGAACTACGATCCGCTGACCGGCGCGGGCCGCAACTCCACCAACTTCAGCTGGTCCGCCGCGCTGCTGCTCCCGCTCCTGCGGCTCTGACGGCTCCGGCCCTGACCCGCTTCAGCCCTGACCCGCTTTGGCTCCGGGTCGCCTGACCAGGCATGATCGGGGGCATGGTGGAACGACTCATTGCAGCGTGTGACGGAGCGGCCAAGGGCAACCCGGGCCCGGCGGCGTGGGCCTACGTGGTCGCGGACAGCGCCGGGGCGCCCCAGCGCTGGGAGGCCGGGCCGCTCGGTCACAGCACCAACAACATCGGCGAGCTGACGGCGCTTCAGCAGCTGCTGTCCGCCACCGACCCGGCCGTGCCGCTGGAGGTCCGGCTGGACAGCACCTACACCCGCGACTCGGTCACCAAGTGGCTCAAGGGCTGGAAGCGCAACGGCTGGAAGACGGCCGCGGGCAAGCCGGTGGCCAACCGGGAGCTGATCCAGCGGATCGACGAACTCCTGGAGGGCCGGGACGTCACCTTCGTGTACGTCCCCGCCCACCAGGTGGACGGCGACCCGCTGAACGCCATCGCCGACCAGGCCGCCAGTGACGCCGCCCGCACCCAGCGGGCCGCCGCCGGGACGGCCGCCGACCTCCCGGTGCCCGACCCGGCCGCGGCCACCAAGGCGCCCAAGGCCCGCCCCGCCCGCTCCACCGCCGCCGGAAGCGGCAGCGGCGTCGGCTCCGGCGGCGCCAAGCGCAGCGGCACCTCGCGCACCCTGAACGCCCGCTTCCCGGGCACCTGCCCGTGCAGCCGCCCGTACGCCAAGGGCGACAAGATCACCAAGGTGGGCGCCAGCTGGGGCCACCCGGAGTGCGCCGCCGCCCACGCCTGAGCACCGCCGGGCCGCCGCCTGAGTGCGGGTACTCAGGCGGCGGCCAGGAGCTTGGTGCCCTTCTTGTCCGCGATGACGTAGGAGATCCGCACCGACTTGTCGGGCGTGACGTCCTTCTGGTCCGTCGCGCCCGCGTTCTTGAAGGCCTCGACGTCCTTCAGCGGCTTGTCGGCGGAGACCGCGACGGATATGGAGAGGCCGGACAGCCCCGGGGCTGGGCTTCGAAGGGCTCGGCTTGGAGCGTTCCAAACGGGGGTTCCATCAATTCCACCAGGGGAGTCAATGTCTCGGAACGCTCCAACGGCAGAAAGGTCGCGCCGGGTGGAAGCGATCGTCAAGACCCCGACCGGGCAGGCGCTGCTCGGCCAGGACGCGGACGCCCCCATTGCCGGCTGCCGGTCCGGGACCGGCTCCCGGCCGGGTCCGAGTCGCTGCGGATCCGCGGGCTGACGGTGACCGGGCTGCCGGTCGAGGTGGAGACCGACCACACCGGAGCCGTCCGGCTGCGCGCACCGGAGGGCTTCACCGTCACCACCGTGCACTGAACCGCGCGTCGCGGTGCGCCGGACCGCCCGGCCGCCGAGCCCGGGGCGAACGCGAGGGCCTGTCCGGCGGATGCTCCGTATGCCGACTCGGCCCCGCCGGCCCTCCGCCCGGCGGGGCGTCGTCGGCCCCGGTGGCGCTGGTGTTCGAAGTGTCATCACCACCTGCTAACCTCAGCCGATTTCCCGCCGCACCGAGCCGGCGGACAAGACGGGGTAAGAGGTACAGAAGACATGGCATTCCTCCGGGCCAAGCAGAAGGCCCAGGTCATCGAGAAGCTCGCGCAGGTCGCGCCTCCCGGGGAGACCTTCATCGCCTGCGTGCACGCGGAGAGCGGGCCCAGCCCGTGGCTCGCCGCCGCACTCGGTGAGATACCGCTCGTCGGCCTGATCATCGTGCTGACCCGCAGGTACTACTTCCTGACGCTCACCAACAGCCACGTGGTGGTCAACTCGGCCAACCGCTGGAACAACCGCCCCGGCGACGTGGTCGCGGCCTACCCGCGGCACGCCTTCCCGGTCAGCCGGGTCAAGCGGGCGAGCATCTGGAGCTCGATGTACCTCCAGATGCCGGGTGAGAGCAAGCCGGTGCGCCTGAACATCCACCGCATCTGGCGGGCCGAGATGGACCAGCTGAGCGCCGCCTTCCCGCCCGGGTCGATCGACGAGAGCTCGCAGCCCTTCGACACGCCGCAGAACCAGGGCTACCCGATGCCCGGCTACCAGACGCCCGGTCAGCCGATGGGGCAGCCGATGCCCGGCCAGCAGATGATCCAGCAGCAGCCGGGCTTCGGTGCACAGCCGGCGGCGCAGCCGTACCCGCAGGCGGCGGCGCCGCAGCCCTACCCGCCGCAGCAGGGTCAGCCCTACCCGCCGCAGCAGGCGCCGCAGGCCTACCCGCCGGCCCAGCCGTACCCGCCGCAGCCGGGTGCCCAGGTGCCTCCGCCGGCCCAGCCGTACCCGCCGCAGGTCCCGAACGTGCCCTACCCGGGCCAGCCGGGACAGCAGGGCTACCCGGGCCAGCGCTGACCGCGCTCCTTCCCTGGGGCCTGTCGTCTTCCCTGGGGCCTGTCGTCGAACTGCCGCAGTCGGGAGTTCGACGACAGGCCCCACCGGCCTCGGCCCCCTTCGTGGGGGCCGAGGCCGTTTCGGTGGCGCCGAACGCCCGTCCCGGCCACCGGCGGTGGCCGTCCGGTCACCGGCTGCGGCCGGCCCCGGCTCGGCGCGCCCGGTCGGGCCGACTCTGCAAGGCTGAAGGGAGGAACCGCCTCGGACGAGGAGGCCGGCAGCCATGTCAGCGCAGAAACCGGGACCCTCAGACCGGAAGGCCCGTGTCGCGGCACTCCGGGCCGCGGAGGCCCGGCACGCCCGGGACCGGCGATGGCTGGTCGGCGGGCTGATCGGCCTGCTGGTGCTCGTCGTGATCGGCGGGATCGCCGTCGTGATCGCCACCAACCAGAGCGCCTCCAGCCCCAGCGGCGTCCCGGCCCACCCCCGGACGACCGCCGAGGGCCGCACCACCCCGCCGCCCTGGGACGCGCCCGCCGATGTCGCGGCGGCCGTCAAGGCGGCCGGGCTGCCGATGCTCGGCGCCGAGGGCGCCGCCCTGCACATCCACGCCCACCTCGACGTCTACGCCGACGGGCAGCCGGTGACGGTGCCCGCACTGGTCGGCATCGACGAGGGCGCCCAGCGGATCAGTCCTCTGCACACCCATGACGCCAGCGGCGTCATCCACGTCGAGTCGCCGGTGAGCGCCGACTTCACCCTGGGCCAGTTCCTGACCGAGTGGCAGGTCTCCGCCTCCGCCGACCACCTCGGCGGGCTGCGCACCGACGCCACCCACACCCTGACCGCGTACGTCGACGGCAAGCCGGTGGCCGGCGACCCGGCGGCGATCCGGCTGAACGCCCACGACGAGATCGCCCTGGTGTACGGCACGGCGGCGGAGAACGCCTCGGTCACCGTACCGAGTAACTACGCCTGGCCGAGCGGGCTCTGAGCGGGGCGGTCGACCCGGACAGCTCCGGCGGGGCGGGCGGCTCGGACGCCTCGGGCGGTGAGCCGTTCCCAGTTGCGGTGGCCGATGTCGGCCTTCCGCCCTGCCCGAGCAGGGCGCCCTGACCGCCGCCGAGCAGTAGCTGCCGGCCGGTGGGCACCGTACCGGCCGTACGGTGCCCACCGGGACGGGACGCCGGACCGGCAGGCGCCCCGGCCCGGCCTCAGGCCAGCTCGCGCATCCGGCGGATCGGGCCGGCCAGCAGGATCAGCGGGCTCGCCACGCTGACGACCGCGACCAGTAGCAGCGCGGTGCGCGGCCCCCAGGCGGCCGCGGCGGCGCCGGCGGCCAGGGCGCCGACCGGGATGGCGCCCCAGGAGACGAAGCGGACCGTGGCCATCACCCGGGACAGTAGCTCCGGGGGCGTCTCGGTCTGCCGGTGGGTGCGGGTGACGATGCTGGTGACCACGACCCCGGCCGAGAACCCGGCGTTGCCGAGGGCGAAGACCAGGGTGGCCCAGCCGGACCCGGCGAGCGGGAGCAGCAGGGCGAAGCCGGTGGCGACCGCCGCCGCCCAGCGCAGGGCCCGGGCACTGCCGAACCGGGCCACCAGTCGGGGCGTGGCGGCGGCACCGAGCAGGCTGCCGAGCCCGCCGGTGGCCATCAGGGCGCCGACGGCGGCGGCCGGGGCGTCGAGGGTGCGGATCAGGAAGACCGGGGTGAGCGTCATCAGCCCGCCGCAGACGAAGTTCACCGCGGTGGCGTCGGCGACGCAGGGCCGGATCACCGGGTGCCGGGCGACGAACCGCCAGCCCTCGCGGATCTGCTCGCGCATCCCGGTGCCACCGGTCGGCCGGGCGGCGGGCGGGCCGACCGGCGGCAGGCTGCCGAGCAGGGTGGCCGAGGTCAGGTAGCTGACGGCGTCCAGCAGCATCGAGGCCGCGCCGCCGACCAGTTGCACCAGCACGCCGCCGAGCGAGGGCCCGGCCAGGTCGGTGGCGGCGATGCTGCCGGAGAGCAGGCTGTTGCGGGCGGTCAGCTGCTCCTTGGGGACGACGGCGGGCAGGAAGGTGGAGTTGCCCACGTCGAACAGGACACTGGCGAAGCCCACCAGCAGTGCCACCACGACCAGTTGGGGCATCCCCAGGACACCGAGCGCGGCCGCCAGTGGCACCGAGGCGACGGCGGCGGCGCGGATCAGGTCCATCGCGACCTGGGTGCCGCGCAGCGGGAGCCGCTGGACGAGCACGCCGGCGGGGAGGCCGATCAGCAGCCAGGCGACGTAGGCGGCGCCGGTGATCAGGCCGACCTGGAAGGCCGAGGCGTGCAGGGTGACGACCGCTATCAGCGGCAGGGCCACCGTGGTCACC
Source organism: Kitasatospora sp. NPDC036934 (assembly GCF_055608425.1). Lineage (NCBI taxonomy): Bacteria > Bacillati > Actinomycetota > Actinomycetes > Kitasatosporales > Streptomycetaceae > Kitasatospora > Kitasatospora sp. NPDC036934. The sequence goes on from NZ_JBVJQR010000001.1 coordinate 382,044, forward strand.
TGGTCGCCGAGTCGGCTGACCGTGGAGGCGCTCCAGTAGCGCCAGAACGCCGCCGCCCCGCTGCCGCTGCCCGCCCCGCCGCCGCGTCCCCGACCGCCGTCCGGGTCCGTCGTTCTCGCGCCGCCCACCGTCTGCGTCGTCACGTCCACCCCTTCGCGTCACCGGTCGCGAGACCGAGTGAGTTCCTTTTGGGAACTCACTATAATGGGTGATCATGCGGCACACGGAAGCGGCTGACCCCGACTGCGCGATCTCCCAGGCCCTGACCGTGGTCGGGGACACCTGGACCCTGCTCCTGATCAGGGACGTCGCCGGCGGCATCCACCAGTTCGACGCCCTGCAGAACGCGCTCGGCATCAGCCGCAAGGTGCTCACCGAGCGCCTCAAGGCGCTGGTCGCCGACGGCGTCCTGGAGAAGCGGCTCTACCACCCGCACCCGCCGCGCTACGAGTACCACCTGACCGAGCGCGGCCGCGGACTGCTGCCGGTGCTGGTCGCCCTCCAGGACTGGGGCGGGCGCTACGTCCTGGGCGACGGCACGCTCTCCGCCACCAGCACCCCCGACTCCGCCGAGACCCGCCGGGTCACGGCACTCACCGGCCACCGGCTGCCCGTTCTGGAACTGACCGCCGCCACCGGCGCCGCGGTCGACCCGGTCGCCGCCGACCACGCCTGGACGGTGCTGTACTGCTACCCCGGCGCCTACGCGCCCGGCGGGGCCGACCACCCGCCCGGCTGGGGCGACATCCCCGGCGCGCCCGGCTGCACCCTGGAGTCCTGCACCTACCGCGACCGGATGGGCGAGTTCGCCGCCCGCGACACCGCCGTCTACGGCGTCAGCACCCAACGCCCGGACCAGCTGGCCGCGTTCGCCGAGCACGCCCGGATCCCGTTCCCGCTGCTCTCCGACGCCGGACTCGAACTGGCCGCCGGGCTGCGGCTGCCCACCTTCCGCGCCGCCGGCGTCGAGCGCCTCAAGCGGCTCACCCTGGTCCTCGACGCCGGCCGTACCGTCCGGGGTGTGCTCTACCCCGTCGCAGACCCGGCGGGTTCGGTCGAGGACGCCCTCGCACTGCTGGACGGCCTGCGGGGCTGACGGCGGCATGGACGACGACGGGTGCGCCACCGGTCGGACCGTGGCGCACCCGTTCAACTGCCCCGGGCCGAAAGGCGGTCAGTACCGCGAGGCGATCACGAACCAGCCGACCACCATGATCAGGACGACGGCGATGATCGCCGCCGTCGTCGGCGTGAGCCGGTCCCGGAGCTGCCGGGCCGGCCGGACGCGCTGCGCCTCCTCGGTGCACGACTCCCACCAGTTGCGCACCCGCTCGACGTTCACGTCGAAGTCCTCGGCCGGGTACAGCGGGCTCCAGGCCAGGCCCGGCAGCGAGCGCCGGCGCCCGCTCGTGGTGAAGATCCGCGCCGCCCGGGCCGTCCCCCCGCTGCCGGCCACGCTGTTGAGCGGGGTCTCGCGGACGTCGACCCAGCGGATCTCCTGCCAGGAGTACGTCCGGCCGGCCCCGAAGCCCCAGCAGATCGTGACCCCGTCGGGCCCGACCCGGCTCCACCCCCGCCACGAGCTGTAGTAGACCGGCGTGAACAGCACCACGACGGAGGCCAGCGACCAGGCCATGAACACCGGGCCGGAGCGCAGGACGCCGACCGTCATCATGATGACCGCGAAGCAGATCGCGCCGATGAGGTGCGACTTGGAGGGGCGGAACAGGTCCTTGCCCCGGAACACCAGTTCGTTCACGGCGTCACGCTATCCCCGCAGGCCACGGGGGCACCAGGCAGTTTCGCGCGTTCTTGACGCCCCCGGCGCGCCGGCGGGCTCCGCCGGTCGGGGTTCCCGTGCCGTCATGGGTCAGGCCTTCCGGCCGCGGAGGGTCCGACGGGCCGCGCCGAAGGTGAGGCCCGTCCAGAGGACGGCCACCACGCCCGCGACCCAGACGCCGGCGGCGCTGAAGGAGAGGTCGTCGTCCAGGGTGACCGGCGGGGCCCAGCCGTCCGGGTCGGCCAGCACGGTGGTGGTCCGGCCGACGGAGTCGCGGGAGCAGCCGATGCCCTCGATGGTGCCGTGCGGCAGCGGCTGCCCGTCCTCGCGCCGGATGCCGCAGCTCCAGCTGACCTTGCCGGTCTTGTCCTTGCTGCTGTGGGCCGAGGTGATCACCACCCGGGTGTCCACCCCGCGGTGGGCGATCAGCTGGGCGCGCAGGGCGGGGGTGGGGAGCGACAGGAGCAGCACACCGAGCAGGACGGCGGGCCACAGCACCCAGCCGCTGGTGCGGATCAGCATCACCCCGATCACGGCCGCCATCAGCACCACGACGGCGACGATCGTGCAGGGCGCCTGGTAGTCCGGGTTGGTGGCAACCGCGAGCAGCCCGAGGATCAGCAGCGGGGCGAGCAGCCCCGCCAGGAGCGCGGTGCGGCGCACCGTGCGCGGGGAGAACGCCACGTCCTGGCGGGGGCGCCGCCGGGCGGCCCCGGTCGGCCTGCTGACCCCCGTGGCGAGTGGTCTCTTCTGCTTCTTGTTCGGACGCTTGGCCATGCTGTCCCCGTTCGGTGGTTCCTTCGTGCTCGCGACAGTGTGACGGCGGACCCGGCCGGCCGGAAGACCGGGGTACCGCCCGATCTGCGGCACCGAGCGGCCGTCTTCCCAACTTCGTTGCATGGTGGCTACATTGACCGGTGTGGGAGTGGTATTCGATCTCTTCCTGCTGGTCGGGGCGGCCGTCCTGGCCGGGTTCGCCGCGGCGTTCGCCTCGGCGGGCCTGGCGGCCAGGGTGCTGCGCCGGGACGGGGTCCGCACGGTCGGCCGGGTGCGGAAGGTCCGGTGGCAGACCACCGCCGAGGGCTACGAGCGCCGGCGGGTGACGATCGAGTTCGGCCTGCCGGACGGCCGCACCGTCGAACTGCTGCGGCGCGACGACGGCCCGCAGGGCGGCCGCTACCAGGTGGGGGACGAGGTGACGGTGCTGTACCACCCGTCCCGCCCCGGTCGGGGCCTGGCCGTCCATACGGTGCGCCGGTTCCCGCCGCCCCCGCGGGAGTTCGGGCTGGCGCTGCTCTCGCTGGCCTGTGCGCTGGGCGCGGCGGGCCTGCTGGTGCTGATGTTCTGACCGTCCGCCGGACAGCCGGGCCCTGTCCGGCCCGGTGAGGTCATGGCCGTCCCAGCGCCGCCTGCTCCAGGTCGAGGTCGCGCTGGAGCAGCCGCAGCGTGGTGTCGCTGATCAGGTGCTCCTCGTAGAGCCGGCGCAGCCGGTCGTTCTGGACGGCGATGACCTCGTGCCGAAGCTGGCGGTAGGCGCCGTCGGCGGTGGTGCCGTCGGGCGCCTCCGGGGTGCGGTCGAGCCGGGCGGTGAGGGCGCGGCGCACCCGGTCGACGGCGGTCTCGGGGACGGCCTCCAGCTCGGCCAGCCCGTCCACGTGCTCCAGGGCGGCGCGGTTGAGCGCGTCACGGGCGTCCGCCTCCTCGCGCGCGGTGTGCTCGGGTTCGAGGGCGAGCCCGGAGCGGTTGACCACGGCGGCGAGCGTCAGCCCCTGGACGACCAGGGTGAGCACGACGTTGGAGACGGTGAGCACCAGGACCAGCGGCCGCCCGTCGAGCCCGCCGCCGGCCTCGGTGGCGAGTGGGATGGACAGCGCGGCGGCCAGCGGCATCACGCCCCGGGTGCCGGCCCAGGTGACCACCCCGGCGACCCGCCAGGACAGCCGCCCCCGGCTGGGTTTGAAGGCCCGGGTGAGCGGCAGCGTCCACAGCACCCGGACGGCGATCAGTACCGCGGCGATCGCCGCCGACTGCAACGGCCACCAGCCGGTGGCGGCCGGCAGCTCCCGGACCAGGGCGGGCAGTTCCAGGCCGACGATCGAGAAGACGACGCTCTCCAGCAGGAACACCACCACCGCGTACACGGCGTGCAACTGGAGCCGGATCCGGGCGTCGGTCAGCCGGTGGCCGGAGCGGCCGAGCAGTACCCCGGCGACCACCACCGAGGTGACGCCCGAGGTGTGCGCGGACTCCGCCAGCACATAGGCCGCGTACGGGGTGACCAGGGCTATCACCGTCTCCAGCACCGGGTCGGTGGTGCGGCGGCGCAGCAGCCAGACCAGACCGGCGACGGCCGCGCCGACCAGGCTGCCGCCCCCGCCGAGCAGCACCAGTTCGCCGCCCGCGGCCGGCAGGTCGACCGTGCCGCCGGCCGCCACGGCGACGCCGACGGCGACCTTGAACAGCACCAGCGAGGTGGCGTCGTTGAACAGGCTCTCGGCCTGGACCAGCACCTGGACCCGCCCGGGCAGCGCGAGTCGGCGCCCGAGCGCGGTGACCGCGACCGGGTCGGTGCTGGAGAGCACCGCGCCGAGCACGAAGGCCATCGCTGGCGGCAGCCCGGCGACGGCGACGGCCACGAAGCCGACGGCCGCGGCGGAGGCGAAGACCAGGCCGAAGGAGAGGATGGTGACCGGCCGCCACACCGTGCGCAGATCGCGCAGCGACAGCTCCTCGGCGGAGGAGTAGAGCAGCGGCGGCAGCACCACCGCGCCGATGATCTGCGGCGGCACGTGCAGCGCGGGCACCCCGGGGACGAGCGCGACGCCGAGCCCGGCCAGCACCAGCAAGGAGGGCGCGGGTACCCGCCATCGGCGGGCGAAGGTGGCCACGCTGGTGGCCAGGACGACCAGGACGAGAACGATCCCCACGGTGTGCATCTGCAGAAACGACCCATCGCAACCTTCGAGGTCGCCGAAGCCCGATCGCCGCAGTCGTCCCCCGAGCCGACCAGACTTCCCGGCACACCGCTGGTCATCTTATCGGTCCTTTTGCGGGGTCCGGCAGAATATCGGCCGCCACCGACCCCGCTGACCACAGGTCAGGGACGGCCCGCGACCCCCGCCACCGAGGGGTCGTCCTGTTCCGAACTTATTCACCGGATGCTCGCCGGAACTCTTGCGGACCGTGCACGCACGGAAGTTGGATACACGACATCCCGCGACCCGCCGGGCCCACGACACCCGCTACGGAGCCCCGATGTCCCTGCCGTCCCCGCGCCGCGCCCTCGCCGCCGGAGCAGCCGCCACCGTGCTCGCCGCCCTCGGCACCACCCCGGCCGCCGCCGAGAGCGCCCCGGTCACCGCGCCGCCGCTGGACGTCCTGACCTACAACACCTTCCTGATGAGTACCGCGCTCTACCCCAACTGGGGCCAGCAGCACCGTGCCCAGGCGATCGCCACGGCGGACTTCTTCCAGGGCCACGACGTGGTCGTGCTGGAGGAGGCCTTCGACAACGCCGCCTCCGACGCCCTGACCGCCCGGGCCTCGGCCGCCTACCCGTACCACACCCCCGTGGTCGGCCGCTCCACCGGCGGCTGGGACGCCACCTCCGGCAGCTACAGCTCCACCACCCCCGAGGACGGCGGCGTCACCGTACTCAGCAAGTGGCCGATCCTGCACCGGGAGCAGTACGTCTACAAGGATTCCTGCGGCTCCGACTCCTGGTCCAACAAGGGCTTCGCGTACGCCGTCCTGGACGTCGACGGCCGCCGCACCCACGTGGTCGGCACCCACCTGCAGTCCACCGACTCCGGCTGCGCCGGGGGCCGGGCGGCCGCCGTCCGGGCCAAGCAACTCGGCGCCATGCGGGCCTTCCTGGACGCCAAGCGGATCCCCGCGAACGAGCCGGTGCTCCTCGCCGGGGACCTCAACATCGACTCCCACGGGACCGAGTACCAGGCCCTGCTGGAGAACGGCAACCTCGCCCCGGCCTCCGCCCGCACCGGCTGGCCGTACTCCTTCGACACCGCCGACAACTCCGTCGCCGCCTACCGCTACCCGGGCGAGCCGAAGGAGGACCTCGACCACGTGCTCTACCGCGCCGACCACGCCCGCCCCCAGGAGTACACCAACGAGGTGCTGCGGGTGCACAGCGCGCCCTGGACGGTCAGCAGCTGGGGCAAGCGCTATACCTACACCGACCTCTCCGACCACTACCCGCTCACCGCGCACTGAGCCGAGTGACCTGACCTCGGGCGGTGCGCCGGGGCCGGCCCGCCGGACGGGCCGCGCCACGTCGGTACCGGGAGGTCACACACCAGCCGCCGCCGGTCGGCAAGCCGCCGGCCCGCCGCGGACGGCGGTAGGCGCGTGCGGGGCGGGTGCGGGGCGGATGTGGGGCGGGTGTGGGGCGCATCACAGCTACCGGGGCGGTTCGGGCTCCTACGATCGTGATCGCGGACGCCGGTCACGCCGAGGCCGGCGCCCCTTCGGCACCACCAGTGATCCGGCCCGAGGAGAAGCGCACCTTGACCACCCCCACCACCGCGCCCGACAGCTACTACCAGCGCACCGGCGAGCACCGCTACAAGCCGACCGCCCACGCGCAGGGCGCCTGGCACCCCGACGAGCAGCACTTCAGCCCGGTGGGCGGGCTGATCGCCCACGCGATCGACCGCCACCGGGCCGACCGCCCCGCCGGCGGCCTGGCCCTGGCCCGGATCAGCTACGACATACTCGGCCTGATCGCCCTGGACGAGCTGGAGATCACGGTGGAGACCCTCCGCCCCGGCCGCACCATCGAGCTGGTGGAGGCGGTGGCCTCGATCGGCGGCCGCGCCGTCGTACGGGCCCGGGCCTGGTTCCTGGCCGAGCAGGACACCACCGCCGTGGCCGGCACCCACGACCAACGGCTGCCCGCGCCGGAGGAGTTCGAGCCCTGGGCGATGAGCGAGCAGTGGGCCGGCGGCTACATCGCCTCGGTCGAGGTCCGCCGACGCTCCACCGCCCCCGGCCGGGCCGCCGCCTGGCTGTCGACTCCGCTGGAGCTGGTCGCCGGGGAGCCCAGCGGCCCGCACGCCGCCTTCATCGCGCTCGTCGACACCGCCAACGGCATCGCCGTCCGGGAGCAGCCGACCGCCTGGATGTTCCCCAACACCGATCTGACGATCCACTTCCACCGCCGCCCCGGCGGCGGCTGGACCGGCCTGGACACCGGCGTCAGCTTCGGCCCGGCCGGGCACGGCGTCACCAGCACGGTGCTGCACGACGTCCACGGGCCGGTGGGCCGGGCCGAGCAGATCCTCACCGTCCGTCCGTTGGCCGGGAGTTGACGAATCGGCCGCTGCCACTTTCCCGGGCGGCAGCGGCCGGGGCACGGCTCAGCCCGGCAGCGAGTCCATGAAGGAGCTGACCGAGAACACCGCCTTGCCGGGACCGGCCGGCCCGTAGCCGGGCGGGGAGGAGAGGCCGAACTCCTCCAGGGTGGTCCGGTAGGTCTGCAGCAGCCGGATGTGGTACTCCAGCGGCGCGCCCTGCGGGTTGGCCTTGCCCAGCGGGGTGGTGGGCTCGGGGCACCAGGTGGTGAAGCGCGGGACGACGCCGTGGGACATGAAGAAGCGCAGTCCCTCCCGGGTGGAGGCGATCGCCTCGTCGACGGTGGTGAAGCCGAAGGGCTCGGCCATCTCCACGCCCGCGACGAAGTTGGGGATCACGTTCTCGGCGCCGAACACCTCGGTGGAGTCCAGGATCCGGCGGTGCCACTCGTCCCGGCCGACGTAGCGCTCCTTGCCGGGGCAGTAGAGCTCGAACAGCCGCTTGTCCCACACCTCGAAGTTGGGGTGGTAGATCTTCACGCCGTAGTCGCGGAAGCGCTGTACGTCGTCGCGCGGCAGCGCCTGGGCGACCACCTTGCCGATCCAGCGGTCCGGGAAGCGCTCCTCGATGGCCTTGGCGTACTGGCCGTAGAAGTCGGCTTCGTCCCGGCCGCCGACCTGCGAGGTGATCGCGCCACCGGTGAGGGTGTACGCCCGGGAGGCGCGGGCGGTGTCGTGGCGGTCGATGATCTCCAGCGCCTCCAGCACCTCCTCGACCGGCTTGACCCCGGTGTACGGGCGGCCGGCGGCTTTGTGCTGGCGCCAGTTGTGGTTGATGTCGCAGTACTGGCACTCCTCCTTGGCGCCGAAGTACTGGCAGACCCGGAACACCGTGAGGTAGATCAGGTAACCCCACTGGATGGTCGGGGCGACCTCCATCACCGACTTCCCGTTGGCCAGGGTGTGCCGGTAGTAGTCCGGCATCGGCGGCAGGCCGACGTCGGCGATCCGCGCACCGTCCAGGTAGAGCCCGAGCGCGCCGTCCTCGCTCGCGCCGACGCGGTACGGCGAGTCCGGGTTGACCCGCACCGACACCACCGTGCGGCGCAGCCCGTACGGCCCGCCGGTCAGCACCACCTCCTCCGGCGGCCGGTTCAGTGCGGCCGCGCCCAGCTCGGGCAGGGTGCGGTGGTCGAAGGAGAAGATGAAGTAGGACTTCGGCTTGACCTCGCCGCCCCCGTCGACGCCGGTGCTGCCACTGAGGGCGGAATCGTCGAAGGCCATGCCGCCGCGCAGCAGGTCCTCCTTGATCACCGCCTCCCGGGGCACGTCGGGGAAGCGCTCCATGAGGTCCTCGACGAGGGCGGTACGGCTGCGGGCCTGGCTCTCCATGCGCTGGTCTTCCTTCCTGGCCGCGTTCCTCTCACGGCGCCCGGCCCATTCTTCTCCCTCTTACGCGGACGGCCGGACACCGGCCCGCTCGATGGCCGGGCGGTCCGGCCGCCGGGTGGAGCGGGACACGGGCGGTGGTCGACAGGTTGACGCCGGTGGGGGCCGGATCGATACGTGACAGGGGCGCGGCCAAACGCCGACAGCCGGAACGTTCACCCTATCGGGTGTAGAAGATCGTCCGTTGCGATCCGGAACGGGCTTTCGCGCCTACCGTTGGTCAGCGAGCGAGACGGGGCCCGCGGCGTGGAGTTCCCCTTCGCGGCAGGCGGGATGACGACCCGTCACATCATGCGATCCCTCTCAGAGGAGGCTCCATGCCCCTGCGCACCCGAATGGACACACCACCCGGGCCCGTCCACGCCCCGGCGGTGGGCTCATGAGCTCCCCGGCGATCGAGCGGATCCTCGGCGGACCCACCGGACTGGGCACCGCCGGGCTGCAGTTGAGGCCGCCGACGACGGAGGCCGTGGCATCGGAGGTCGCGGCCCCCGAGGTCACGGCTCCGGCCGAGGCCTCGGCCGCCGAAGCCCCGGCGGCCGAGGCGGCACTGGTCGGCGCGGTGTCGGCCGTCGCGGTGGAGGCCGTGGCCGAGGCGCTCGAAGCCGTGCTCCCCGACGTCCGCCTGCCGTCCGTCCCCACCCTGCCGTCCGTCCCCACCCTGCCGTCCGTCCCCACCCTGCCGTCCGTCCCCACCCTGCCGTCCGTCCCCACCCTGCCGTCCGGCCCCGGCCGGGCCTTCGGGGCACCGGCCGCGGCGCCGAGCGGCGGGAAGCCGAAGCTCGGCGACCCCATCCCCGGCCTGTACCACCACCCGATCGCCGAGCCCGACCCCGTCCGGGTGGAGACGCTCAGCCTCAAGATCAAGGCCTGGGCGATCGACGAGATCGAGCTCTACCCGCCGGAGTGGGAGAAGGACTTCGACGGCTTCTCCACCGGCCGCTACATGGTGGCCTGCCACCCGGACGCGCCGAGCGTCGACCACTTGATGCTCGCGGCCCGGCTGATGGTCGCCGAGAACGCGGTGGACGACTGCTACTGCGAGGACCTCGGCGGCTCGCCGGTCGGCCTGGGCAGCCGCCTGCTGCTCGCGCACACCGCGCTGGACCCGCTGCACACCACCGCCGAGTACCAGCCGGCCTGGGAGGCCTCGCTCTCGGAGGACGCGCCCCGGCGCTCGTACCGCTCGGCGATGGACTACTTCGTCCGTGCCTCCACGCCCTCCCAGGCCGACCGCTTCCGGCACGACATGGCGCGGCTGCACCTGGGGTACCTGGCCGAGGCTGCGTGGGCCGAGACCGAGACCGTCCCGGAGGTGTGGGAGTACCTGGCGATGCGGCAGTTCAACAACTTCCGCCCCTGCCCGACGATCACCGACACCGTCGGCGGCTACGAACTGCCCGTCGAACTGCACGCGCTGCCCGCCATGCAGCGGATCATCGCGCTGGCCGGCAACGCCACCACGATCGTCAACGACCTGTACTCGTACACCAAGGAGCTGGCCGGCCCGGGGCTCCACCTGAACCTGCCGGTGGTGATCTCCGAACGCGAGGGCGTCTCGCGCCAGGAGGGCTACCTGAAGGCCGTCGAGGTGCACAACGAGCTGATGCACGCCTTCGAGGCCGAGTCCGCCGCGCTGGCCGTCGCCTGCCCGGTGCCGACGCTCGTGAGGTTCCTGCGCGGGGTGGCCGCCTGGCTCGACGGCAACCACTACTGGCACCAGACCAACACCCACCGCTACAGCCTGCCTGACTTCTGGTAGCGCGCCGGTCGGCAGTCACCCCTTTTTCCGATAACCAACGCTGACAACACTGGAGTTGACCCCATGTCCCTGACCGACGACCTCACCACCCCCGGCACCGCCATCCCCGGCCCGGCGACTCCGTACCAGAGCGACATCGCGCGTTACTGGAACAACGAGGCCCGCCCGGTGAACCTGCGCCTGGGCGACGTCGACGGCCTGTACCACCACCACTACGGCATCGGCGAGATCGACCAGGCGGCGATCGGCGACGCGGCCGACAGCGAGCGCGAGAAGAAGGTCATCGCCGAGCTGCACCGCCTGGAGTCCGCCCAGGCCGACGTCCTGCTCGACCACCTCGGCGACATCGAGGCCGGACACACCCTGCTCGACGCCGGCTGCGGCCGCGGCGGCTCGATGGTCATGGCCCACCAGCGCTTCGGCTGCCGGGTCGAGGGCCTGACCCTCTCCACCCAGCAGGCCGACTTCGGCAACAAGCGCGCCGCCGAGCTGGGCATCGGGGACTTCGTCCGCTCCCGGGTCGCCAACATGCTGGACATGCCGCTGGAGAACGGCTCGGTGATGGGCTCCTGGAACAACGAGTCCAGCATGTACGTCGACCTGCACGACCTGTTCGCCGAGCACTCCCGGGTGCTCGCGGTCGGCGGCCGCTACGTCACCATCACCGGCTGCTGGAACCCGAAGTACGGCCAGCCGTCGAAGTGGGTCTCGCAGATCAACGCCCACTTCGAGTGCAACATCCACTCCCGCCGCGAGTACCTGCGGGCGATGGCCGACAACCGCCTGGTGCCCCAGGCCGTCATCGACCTCACCCCGGACACCCTGCCCTACTGGGAGCTGCGGAACACCACCTCGCTGGTCACCGGCATCGAGGAGGCGTTCATCGAGTCCTACAAGGACGGTTCCTTCCAGTACGTGCTGATCGCGGCCGACCGGGTCTGACCCGGCGCCGGACCGACGGGCGGCCTCCCCGAACTGCTGCGGGGAGGCCGCCCGTCGGCCGTCGGCCGTCGGCCGTCGGCCGCTCGGCTACACCGCGGCGGGGCGGGTGAAGGTGACGTGGGTGACCCCGCTAGGGCTGCTCACCACCTCGGTGTCGAAGCGCCGCTCCAGGTCCTCCAGCCCGGCCCAGAGCGACTCGCCCCGCCCGAGCACGACCGGCACCACGACCACGTGCAGGTGGTCGACCAGGTCGGCCTCCAGGAAGGCCCGGATCATGCTCGGGCCGCCGCCCAGCCGCACGTCCTGCCCGCCGGCCGCCTCCCGGGCCTGCCGCAGCGCCTCCTCGGGAGTGGCGTCGATGAAGTGGAAGACCGTCCCGCCCTCCATCTCCACGCTCGGGCGCGAGTGGTGGGTGAGCACGAAGACCGGGGTGTGGAACGGCGGGTTCGGCCCCCACCAGCCCCGCCAGTCCTCGTTCTCCCACGGGCCGCGCTGTGGGCCGAACTTGTTGCGGCCCATGATCTCCACGCCGATGCCGTCGCCCCAGGCACGGGCCATCGCGTCGTCCACCCCGGTGCTGCCGCCCTCCTGGCCGTGCATCCGGCGGAAGGTGCGGGTGCCGAAGAACCAGCGGTGCAGCCGGTCGGTCGCGTGCCCGAAGGGCTGTTCCAGGCTCTGCCCCTCGCCGGTGCCGTAGCCGTCGAGGGAGACCGAGAAGTTGTGGACCCGGACCAGGGACATGGTGCTGCCTCCGCTGCTCGTGGCTCTCGGACGGCCGCCCGTGGCCGCCCGCTCGCGGGCCACGGTAGCGCTGGGGGCCGACAATCCTGATGCTCCGTCACGCCAGGGGCGTGGCGTGCCGCGGGGCGGAGCGGAAGGGGGAGGCCGGGGCGGAGGTGGCGAAGCCGTCACGCTATTGTCGTGCCTTCTTCACGAGGTGCACGCCCCGTCCGGCGATGCTGCCTCCGGCGGCCCGCACCGGCGGCCGCCGCGACCGACCCCGGGGGGACGATTCCGATGACCGTACGCCGTACCCTGGCGGGCCTGCTGGCCGCCGGCCTGCTCGCCACCGCCGCATCCCTGCTGCCCACCGCGGCCCCCGCCGCCGCCGCCACCGACACCGGGGCCGGCGACCTGCCGTTCGGCTCGGCCACCACCGTCGGCCTGCACAACACGTACGACCCGGCCGCCTACCAGTACCTCGCCCAGAGCCTGGACACCGGCACCGGCATGATCGAACTCGACCTCTGGACCGACATCGTCACCAAGGAGTGGAAGGTCAGCCACTCCAACCCGCTCGGCAACTCCAACAACTGCACCGCCGCCGACACCCCGGCACAGCTCTACGGCGGCGGCACCAACAAGAACCTGGAGCACTGCCTCGACGACGTCCGGGTCTGGCTCGGCGCCCATCCGGGGGCCGGGCCGCTGGTCGTCAAGCTGGAGCTGAAGGGCGGCTTCGCCGCCAACCTCGGGATGGGTCCGGACCAGCTCGACGCCCTGATCGCCGCCCACCTCGGCAGCGCGGTGCTGCGCCCGGCCGACGTGCTGGCCAAGCCCGGCGGCGGCAGCTACGCCAGCGTCGACGAGGCGGTCCGGGCGGGCAACTGGCCGAGCCGCTCCGCGCTCGCCGGGCGGGTGCTGCTCTACGCGATCCCGGGCACGGTCGAGGAGAGCAACCCCTTCGACACCCTGCACACCGACGTCGAGTACGGCCGGCACCTGCGCGACCTGGCCGCGGCGGGCCGGCTCGGCCAGGCCCAGCTGTTCCCGGCCGTGCACGGCGCGACCGGCGGCGACCCGCGGACCAAGTACACCGGCGCGGACGCGGCCATCCGCCCCTGGTTCGTGGTCTTCGACGGTGACGCGGCCACCTACCTCAACGGCATCGACACCGCCTGGTACGACCGCTCCCACTACCTGCTGGTGATGACCGACGCCCAGAACGTCGCGCCGCAGATCAGCGCCACCGACCCGACCGTCGACCAGGCCCGTGCCCGCACCGAGCAGCTGGCCCGGGCGCACGCCAGCATCGTCTCCAGCGACTGGCGCAAGCTCCCGGCGGTGCAGTCCCTGGTCCTCACCCGGGGCTGACGCCCCGCCCTGCGACCGGGGCCTCAGCTGAGCCGGTCGATGTGGTCGAGGACGGCGCCGGCGCCGTCCTCGACCGCGACGAGCCGGGCGACGGCGGCCGCGCGGCGGCGGAGCGGCTCGGCCAGGGCGGCGGTGATCGCGGTGGCGAGCCGTTCGGCGGTGAGGTCCGCGAACGGCACGGGCTCCGGGGCGAGGCCCAGCCCGTGCAGCCGCCCCGCCCAGAACGGCTGATCGGCCATCACGGGCACCGGTACGGCGGGGACCCCGGCGCGCAGCGCGGCACCGGTGGTGCCTGCCCCGGCGTGGTGGACGGCGGCGGCGGTGCGGGGGAACAACCAGTCATGGGGCACGTCGCCGACGGAGAGGACGTCGTCGCCCGATGCCGCCAGCCCGGCCCAGCCCGCCTGCACCACCGCGCGCACGCCCGCCTGCCGCACCGCCGCCGTCACCAGCTCACCGAGCCGCTCGCCCTCCTCCGGCGCCATGCTGCCGAAACCGATGAACACCGGGGCCGGACCGGCCTGGAGGAAGTCGACCAGGTCGGCCGGCGGCTGCCAGTCCAGTGGCCGGGCGGGCCACCAGAAGCCCGCCACCTCGACCGGGGCCGGCCAGTCCGCCGGGCGCGGCGCCAGCTGGGGGCTGTAGCCGTGGACGACCGGGCGGGTGTGCCCGAGCGGTTCCGGGGCCGCCGTGCCGGGCAGGCCGAGGCGCTCGCGCAGCCGGGCCACGGCGCCGGAGAACAGCCGATCCGCGCTGCGGAGCCGCTCCCGCCCGGAGGCGAGATTGCCCTCCGACCCCAGGTCCACGCCGCCGCCGGGGCCCGGGAACGGGAACTCCCTGGTGGCGAAGGCGGGTGTGAGGTACGTGCCGAGGACGGGCACGCCGTAGGCCTGACTTGCCGTCAGGGCGAGTGGCGACGGAGCGAAGGCGGTGAGCAGCAGGTCGGCTCCGCCCGCCACGGCGTCCGCCACGCGCGGCGATCCCGTCCACGAAGGCGGTCATCAGCGCGCGGGTCTCCTCCGGGGACGTCGCGCGGGCCCTGGCGAGGATCAGCTCCTTCGGGTCCCCCGGCAGCGGCCGGTACTCCAGACCGCAGGACTCGATCAGTGTCGCGAAGGTCGGATGGGCGGCCACCGCGACCTGGTGCCCGGCGTCCACCAGACGCCGGCCCAGGCCGGTGAACGGTGCGACGTCCCCGCGGGAGCCGGTGGTGATGATCAGGATGCGCATGGGGGTGATTCTCCACCGTGGCCCGGCCGGCGGGCACCGGACCGCGTGATCCGAAGGAAGCACCCGGGCTTCACCGCCGGGCCGTGGTGCCGGCCGCCCACGGCTTGCGACGGCGGCTGACCGGCCGGTTCAAGTCATTGATGAGTACGGCGAGTTGACCGGAGATGAAGACTCCGAAGGTGACTTCCGGCGGGCCCCCGGGCTCGCCATCCTGTTGGCATGACCCGAACTCCACGCGTGTGGAAGACCCGTGCCGCCGCCGTCGCCGTGCTCTCCCTGGCCACCCTGGCGCCGGTCGCCGTCGCCACCGAGGCGCACGCCGCGGTGAGCGGCAAGGTGTGCGTGTCCGCCCTGCCGTCCCAGGCCCGGACCACCCTCGACCTGATCGCCGAGGGCGGGCCGTTCCCGTACCGCCAGGACGGCGTGGTGTTCACCAACAAGGAAGGCGTGCTGCCCGCCCAGCGCTCCGGCTACTACCACGAGTACACCGTGGTGACGCCGGGCGCCCCGACCCGTGGCACCCGCCGGATCGTCACCGGCCAGCGCTCCCAGGAGGACTACTACACCGGCGACCACTACGCGACCTTTCGCCTGATCAACTTCGGCTGCTGAAGCCTTTGAGGCCGCTGAAGCGGCTGAGGTTGCTGACGGCGGCAATGCCACCCGTCGCCCCTCCGCCCCTCCGGGCCCCGGCCGACCGGCCGGGGCCCGCTGCCGTCCCCGGAGCACCGCCCGGAACGGACCGCGATAGGGTCAGGCGCTGCCCGCCCGCACCGCTCCGGAGGACTCCCGTGCCGCAGATCCTGGTCGACCACTCGGCCGAACTCGCCCTCGACCCGGCCGCGCTGGACGCCCTGGCCGCCGCCCTGCACAAGGCCGTCATCGAGGCGATCGACACCACCCTGCCGGAGTGCAAGACCCTGTTCCGCCCGGCCGCGCACCACACCGTCGGCGACGGTACGAGCGGTGAGGCCGTGGTGCTGGCGGAGGTGAAGATCCTTGCCGGGCGAACGGCCGCGCAGCGTGCCGAACTGACCGCCCGGGTGCTGGAGGTGCTGCGGGAGGGCATCACGGTGCCGGCCGCGATCGGCGTGCAGGTCACCGAACTCGACCGCGACAGCTACCGTTTCGTCCACCACCCCGGCCGCTGAGCGCCGCCGGCCGCCGCCGGCCACCACCGACCGCCGCCGGCCGCCGCCGGCCGCCGCCGGCCACCACCGACTGCCGCCGGCCGCCGCGGCCCGCACCCCGGGTGCACTGCGTTGTCGTCCGGTCGAACACCGACGGTATCGTGACAAAGCCGCGGAGGGGGAAGCAGATGGTGAAGGCAGCAGCGAGCGACGCAGCGGGTGGGGCCGAGCAGCCGGGGGAGCGTGCCTCGGCCATCGCCCGTCGGGTGGACCGGCTGATGGCCCGTGAGGCGGCCCGCTCCGGCGGACGCCCGCCCGCCTACCGCGAACTCGCCGACCGGATCAACCGCCTGGCCGGGCGGGACGTCATCTCCCGCGACACGGTGCGCAACCTCCACCTCGGCCTGAACCAGAAGGGCCAGGCCTGCAACCCCACGGTGGACACGCTCGACTGGCTGGGCCGGGGCTTCGGGATCGGTGCCGGCGCGAGCTACTTCCTGGACGACGCCAAGGCCGCCGTGGTCGACGAGCAGCTCGACCAGTTGGAGCGGATCGCCGAGTTGAAGCAGGCGCTCGGCAACGACGGGGTGGTCAACCTGGTCAAGCGGGCCTCCGCGCTGTCGGACGGCAGCCTGAAGGTCCTGCTCTCGCTCGCCGACAACCTCCGCAAGCTGGAACAGAACGCGAGCGACGCGGACGCTCCCGGCACGGACGCCCCGGGCAGGGCAGCCCCCGGCCGGAGCGCGGACCCGACCGACGGCAGATGAGCGGGAGCGCCGCCCTCCGATCCGCTCCCGCCCGCCCCCGCTCCGAAGGAACACCCTCCCCTTGGCCTTCCCCCGTGGCCTGCGCCGCCGCTGTGAGCAGCGGCTCGCCGGTCTGAGCCTGCCCACCCCCTTCACCGTCGAGGGCTTCCGCGCCGCACTGGAACGCGAGCGGGGCCGGCGCATCGTCATGGAGCCGCTACCCGCGCTCGGCCCCGACCTGCCCTGCGGCCTGTGGATCGCGCTGCCCAGCATCGACGTCGTCTACTACGAGGAACGCACCAGCCCGGCCCACCAGGACCTGATCAAGCTGCACGAGCTCGGCCACGTGCTGTGCGGCCACACCGGGACCCTCGAACTCTCCCGGCTGACGGCCCTGCTGCCCGACCTGACGCCCGAACTGATCGCCCAGCTGATGGGCGCCGGCCGGACGAGCTACCACACCGCCGAGGAGCAGGAGGCCGAGATGCTCGCCCTGCTGCTCGCCGACCTGGTCGGCACCACCACCGACCCGAGCCCGGTGTCCGGCCGGCTGGCCGCGAGCCTGTTGCACCCGATACGCCCGCCCCGGTGGAGGAAGTCCTGATGCGCCCGCTGTTCACCTGGCTGATGCCCTCGCTGATCTGGGGCGTCGTGCTCTGGCGGGCCCCCTCGGCCTTCGCCACCCGGGCCAACCGCGCGCTCTGGGCGGCCTTCGCCGCGATCGCCCTCGGGCTCAGCTGCCGACCGGCGTTCGTGGAGCGGGCGCTGGCCGGGCTCACCGGGATCCGGGACGTCACCCAGTTGTTGAAGCACCTGGCCGGGACCGCCGCTGCGTACTTCCTGCTGGAGTACGTCCAGGAGGTCCGCCGCCGCCCGGAGCGGCCCGGCGCCGCCCGGGTCCGGTTGCTGCTCACGGTGGTCGCGGGCGTCGCGCTGACCCTGCTGTTCGTCTTCGCCCTCCCGCACGACGCCGACGGCGGTTTCGGCATCGACGCCCACTTCGGCGACCCCGGAGTGAAGGCCTACCTGTACGTGTTCAACACCGTCTTCGCGCTGGCCAGTGCGCGGGCGATGGTGCTGTTCTGGTCGAACCGGCACGCCGTCCCGCGCGGGGCGCTGCGGGTCGGCGTGACCTGCCTGGCGGCCTCGGGCGCGACCGGCCTGACGTACACCCTCTACCGGTACTGGTTCACCTTCTCCCACGGAGACGCGACCCGGTTCGACGCCGACGGCAAGCCGGTGCCGCTCCAGGACACGCCGAGCGAGGTGCTGCCGGCGCTGATGCTGGTGCTGCTCGTGCTGGGCGTGACCATCCCGCCCGCCCGGGCGGTGGTCGGCTACCTGCGCGACCAATACGCGCTGTGGCGGCTGCACCGGCTCTGGGCGGACGTGGTGGCCGCCGTCCCGCAGGTGGTGCTGGGCACTCCGAGCAGCCGGCTGCGCGACCTGCTGACCGTTCGCGACCGCTCGGTCGAACTGGCCCACCGGGCCTTCGCCATCCGGGACGCGGCCCTGGTGCTGCGCGAGGACACCCCGGCCGTCGCGGCCGGCGGACCGGTGCCCGCCGACGACGAGGACCTCGCCCAGGTCGAGGCCCACTGGCTGCGCGCCGCCGTCCGGCACCGGGCCCGCGACCTCCCGGCTCCCGCCCCGCCCGCGGCCCTCGCCGCCACCACCGGGGGCCGCACCCCGCGCGAGGAGATCGCCTGGATGCTCGCGGTCGCCGCCGCCTACCGCCGGCTCGGCACGGAGCCGGAGGCCGAGGTGCGCATCCCGGCGTGAACGAACGGGCCCAGCCCCTCGGGCGGTTGACGGGGCGAGGCCTGTCCGGCGACTTCGTTCGCCGGTCGGTGCCACCCGGGAGGTGCGGTTTTCGCTCGCTGGCGATTATGATCGTCACCCGTGCGGGGAGGCCCGCCGCTACCACCCAGGGGGCCGGGGATGTTCAGGGCGGATGGCAGCCGGGGCGGTTCCGGGTACCGCGGTGGGTCACCGGGGGGCGTCGGAAGGGACTCCCGGTGGCGTGGTCCGGTCCGTGACACGGGGTGGAGTTAGCGGGGCGGAGCCGGGCCGGGCTGGGGATCGCACTCCCGTCCCACGGGGGTGGGCGGGAGTGCGATCCGCACGGTCGAGGCCTTCGACAACATCCGAGCCGCAGTGCCCCGACGGCGAGGCCCACGGCAAGGGGGGAGAGCTACGCGCAAACCGTGCTGCCGTTCGAACGGGCACGCGGGCCGCGGCACCGGACAGCGTCCGTCGGCGGGTCGGAGCCGCCGTCAGAGCCGGATGACGACGAGTGCGGTGTCGTCGGTGGCCCCGCCGGGTGGGAGGAGTTCGGCGAGGACGGTGTCGGCGAGGGCGTCGGGGTCGGCGGAGCGGTTCGTGGCGACGACGCGCGCGAGGCGCTCCAGTCCGGTGTCGATGTCCTCACGGCGGCGTTCGACCAGGCCGTCGGTGTAGAGGACGAGCGTGTCGCCCTTGGCGAATCGGGTGACGGCCTCGGTCCGGGACCGGTGTTCGGGACAGGCACCGAGCGGAGGGTCGGTGGCCTGGTCGAGGAACTCGACGGTGCCGTCGGCTCTCAGCAGGACGGGTGGGAGATGGCCCGCGCTGCTGTAGGTGATCGTGGCGGCGTCGGAGTCGATGAAGACGGCCGCGGTGGTGGTGGATTCGGCGCCGTCGACGGACCGGGCGTACAGCCCGAGCACCTCCAGGGCCTGGGCGGGTCCGGCGGAGACCCGGGCCGCGGCACTGAGGGCACTGCGGAGCTGGCCCATGACACCGGCGGCGACCAGGCCGTGGCCGACCACGTCACCGACGGCGACCGCGACGCGGCCGTCCGGCAGCTCGGCGAGGTCGTACCAGTCCCCGCAGACGTTGAGGGCGCCCGTGGCGGGCCGGTAGCGGACCGCGGCGTGGTGGCGTTCGAGCGGTCGGGGAGCGGGCAGCATGGCCTCCTGGAGCACGAGCGCGACCTCCCGTTCACGGGAGTGGGCCTCGCGCAGGCGCTCGTTGACCTCCTGGAGCTCGCGGGCACGGGTGTAGAGCTCGGCCTCCAGGACGCGGGCGCGGTTTCCCTCGGGCAGGCCGTGGGCGCGGATGAGCTGGGTGATCTCCTCGACCCGGTGGACGAGCAGCACCGTGCGGCCCTCGCCGTCGCGCACGGGGGCATTGACGGGGCTCCAGTAGCGCTCCTCCCACTCACCGGGCCGGGAGGTCGATTCGACGTCGTAGCGCTGCAGGGCCATGGTGTCGCGCTCACCGGACGCCAGGACCCTGCGCAGGGACACCTCCAGGTTGCGGGCTCCGGTGGCGGCGGGGTCGTCCGGGTTGTCGGGGAAGACGTCGAAGAGGTACCGGCCGATGAGCTGCTCTCGGGTGCGTCCGGACAGGCCGAGGAAGTCGTCGTTGGCGTCGGCATAAACCAGCTCCGGGGTGAGCAGGGCGACCATGCCGGGCAGGGCGCGGAACACCGCCCGGTAGTCGATCGCCTCGCCGGTCACGGTCCTGACCGGGGTTCGGGCTCGGCGGCGCGCACGACGACGACCGGGCAGCGCGCGTGGTGGACACAGTGCTGGCTGACCGAGCCCAGCAGGGCCTCGGTGAATCCGCCGTACCCGCGGTTGCCCAGGACGAGAAGATCCGCGGTGGCCGCGGCGTCGAGGAGCGCCGCAGCGGGGTGGTCCTGGACGACCTGTTGCCGGACCTCGACCTGCGGAGCCCCTGCCGTGGCCTCCGCGACGGTCTCGGCCAGGCCCCGGCGCGCGTTGCCGGCGAAGTCGAAGTCCGGCACGACGGCCGAGGGCGACCCGTAGCCGACCGGGTACTGCCAGGCGATCACCGCGTCCACGGCGGCACCGGTCAGCTCCGCTTGCCCCACCGCCCAGCGCAGCGCCGCCCTGGACGCCGGTGAACCGTCCACACCGACGACGATCCGCGCTGAACGGGCGCTCTCCTCATGCATCACACACCTCCGCCGGCTCCACCGTCCCCACCGCCACCATCTTCGATCCGCACGCGCCACGCCAGCCGGAGAGCCACTGCGAGACGGGGACCGGGAGCAGCTCTCGACGAGGCTGGCAGGGCCGCGCCCCACCCCCGCCGCAAGGCGAAGACGCGAGGGTCGGGACTCAGCCGACGAGGAAGGGTCAGTTGTCGAACCGCCCGCGGACCGGCCGGCAGTTCAGCCGCTTTCGGAACGGTCGTTGGCGGCGGAGTCCGAGAGACCCGCGCGCAGGAGGCGGTGGCCGAGGTCGATCAGGGCTCGGGCGGCGGCGTACTCGTCGCCGATCTCGGGGACGGGCGGGTCGTGCGGGTTGCGGCGCGCGGTGGTGCGGGACTCCAGGCTGGTGTCGCCGGTGTCGAGGACGGCGTGGACCTTGGTGGTGTCGCCCTCCTCGAACAGGTCGAGGCGCAGGGTCCACCGTTTGGTGCGCATCGGCGTCGTGGCGTGCGTGGTCATCTCCGGGCCTCCCGGATCGGTGCGCCCGGGGTGGTGGCCCCGGGCCGTGAGCTGCCGCCGATCGTGACGGTGACGTGGGGCGGGTGTTCGAGCGTGTTCTTGACCGTGCAGTGGCGGACGACGGCGAGCAGGCCGGCCTCCCGCGCGGGTGGCAGGCCGGGGGCGGTGACCTCGATGGACACCGCGGCGATCCGGGCCGGGCGGTCCTGGGCCATGGTGAAGTCGGCGGTGACGCGCAGGCCCTCGCGGCTGATGCCGTGCCGGTCGAGGTAGCCGCCGGCGTAGTGGGCGGTGCAGGAGGCCAGGGCCGAGGCGCACAGCTCGACCGGGGTCGGGGCGGCGTCGCCGCCACCCGCTTCGAGGGGCTGGTCGACGGCGAGGGCGTGCGACCGCAGTCCGATGGCGTACAGGTCCCCGGCCACCGGGTCGACCTCGATCCGTCCGGCCCGCGGAGCCCCGGGACGGTCGACGGCGGCGGCCTGGCGGAGCAGCATGCCGGCCAGTCGGCGGGCCTCGGCGGGCGTGAGCGAGACCCAGACCTGGTCCGTGTCGTACGGTTCGCAGGCCGTGTCGAGGACGACGCGGCCGGTGTCCGGCAGGACCTCCGGCGCGTAGCGGGACACCCCGATGGTCCGCCCGGAGACGGTGTGCATCAGCTGCTGGGTGATGGTGCGGGAGTCGTCGGTCAGCACGGCGCCGCCTCCGGGTTCTCCGGGCCCGGCCGGGTGGCACGGGCCTCCACTACTCAGGGGACCGCTGCCGGGGCCGGGGCGGCAGGGCCCTTCGGCCCTCCGAGGGGCCCCATCGGCAGGGGCGGCCCGGTGCGCTCCGAGGAGACCGGAGGGACCGCCGAACCGGAGTGGAGAAGCTCCGTGGGCAGGCGCCCCACGCCTGTCGGCCGCATCGCACCCGGTACGGCACCGTGGCGGCAGGCCCGGCGAAGGGGAGGGTGCGACCGCGGCGCCGATCGCCCGACGACTTCCGTTCCCGCTCCGGCACGAGGCGGCTCGTTCGGTGGATCCAGGGCCGTTGGGCCCTCGACCCGCACCGCCGACCCCGCCGGAAGCCCGAACCGTCGCCGTGGCTGGTGTACCACCGCAGCGAGATCGACGGCTCCCACCTGCTCGCCGAGCCGCCCGCCGCCGCGGCGCGCTTGACGGCGGCGGAGCTGTCCGGGGTGACGGAGATCGGTTCGGTCCCGACGTCGACCAGGAATCGGGTGAAGTCCGGGTGGTTGCCGGGGCGGTGGCCGCCCTGCCGGGGACCGGCCCCTGGGGCGGTGGCGCCCGCCCGCTGTGGGGCCGCATCAGTCCGAGCGAGGTCACCGGACGACGGATCGGCACCAGATGAGGCCGTCGCGGGGTGGTCCACGCCGGAGGTGTTCGGGGGCCGGGCGCACCTGGTCGGCGGTGGTGTGCTTCAGACTCCCGCGACGTGGGCGAGTTGGCCGACGGCGGCGGTGATGGCCATGGCGATGCCGCCGCCGACGACGACGCGCAGGGTCGGACGCAACAGAGCGGTGCCGGCGGCCCGGGCCGCGAGGGCTCCGGCCAGGGCGAGGCCGCAGACGGTGACGGCGACGATGAGCCACAGGCGCGCGGTGTCGGTGGAGGCGAGGAGCCCGAGGAAGGGGACGAGCCCACCGACCAGGAAGCTTGCGGCGGAGGCCAGGGCTGCCTGCAGGGGGTTGGCGGCGCTGTGTTCGCTGTGGCCGAGTTCGTCACGCAGGTGGGCCTGGAGCGGGTCGGCCCGGTGCAGGGCCTCGGCGACCTGGCGGGCGAGCTCGGACGGGACGCCCCGGCTCTCGTAGATGCCGGTGAGTTCGGCCAGCTCCGCCTCCGGGGCTTCGGCGAGCTCGCGGGCCTCCTTGGCCCGGTCGGCGGTCTCCACGTCCACCTGGGAGCTGACGGAGACGTACTCGCCGGCGGCCATGGACAGGGAGCCGGCGGAGAGGCCGGCGAGGCCGCCGGTGACGACCGCGGACGTGCTGACGCCGGCGGCGGCCAAGCCGACCATCAGGCTGGCGATGGAGACCAGGCCGTCGTTGGCACCGAGGACGGCCGCACGTAGCCATCCGGCGCGGCCGGCGGCATGGCTCTCGGTGTGGGGTGCGGTCCGGGCGTGGCGGGTCATCGTGCTGGCTGCTTCCGTCGGGACGTCATGGTCGAGTCTCGGTGGCGGGGGTGCGGGTTGTCGCCCCGGGACGGCCGTACGGGGGTTCCGGGGGCGGCAGGGGGTGCGTCCCCCGGCCGGTCGACCGGGGGACGCGGGTGGGGTGGCAGGCCGGTCAGCGCATCGACGCGACGAGGGCGGAGGCGTCGGGGGAGCTGAGCGGGGCGAAGCGGCCCAGCAGCGGGCGGAGCCTGGTGTCGATGAGGGGTGGCTCGGTCTCCGCTTGCCATCAGGGAACGGACCTCGGGGGTCCGAGGCGAGCTGTCGGGCGACGTCGGCGCTGTCCTCGGGCCGTGGGGAGCGGCTACCGGGAGCCGTCCTCCGGCGGCAGCCACCGGTTGGGGTCGATCTTGCCGGGAGCCAGTCGGTGCACGACCTCGGCGAGTTCGACGCAGGCCTGCTCGATCCGCCGGTAGGTGGTGCGCTGCTCGGCGACGATCGCGGACAGCAGCAGTCCGGTGAGCGCCGCGCAGCCGTTGAGCGCCTGCAGCATCACCATGTCGGCGACCAGCCCGTGCCCGGCGAACGGACCGGCGTGGTCGGTGGCCGCCGCGATGGTGAGCACCGAGACCAGGAGTACGCAGGGCGCCGCGCCGGGCAACTGGAAGCGGAGCGCGGCCCAGATCAGGAAGGGGAAGACCAGGAAGAGCAGGCTCAGCGTGGTGGTGGTGACGATCACGGTGACGGCGGCGGTGCCGGCCAGCAGCAGCACCGGCTCGACCCAGTCGAACGCGCCGAGACCGGCGGGCAGCCGAGCCGTGCGCAGCGCCAGCAGCAGCGGGGTGACCACGAGGACGCCCATCGCGTCGCCGGTCCACCAGGCCGACCAGGTGGACCAGAACCCGTCGGCCGGCAGGGTCCCGTTCAGGACCAGGACGCCGGTGCCGATGCCGGAGCTGATCAGCATCCCGGTGAACGCTCCCAGGAAGACCAGGGCCATGCCGTCCCGGAGCCGGTCGAGCTCGATCCGGAACCGGGCCCTGCGCAGCATCAGGTAGGCGGCGATCGGGGCCAGGGTGTTCCCGGTGACGATGCCGAGCGATCCCCAGCGCGGCGGCCCGGTGACGATGATCACCAGGAACGCGCCCAGGGCCACGCCGGGCCAGATGCGGAGCCCGAACAGCAGAAGGCAGGTGAGCGCGATCCCGGTCGGCGGCCAGAGCGGGGTGACCTTGGCCCCGTCGATCACCACCTGTTGCAGCAGGCCGATCCGCCCGGCGGCGAGATAGACCGCGGTGACCGCGAGCAGGCGCGCGGCGGCCGCGGCCAGGTGGCGGGGGTCGCGGGAACGGGGCGCGGTGGTCGGCGGCATGGTAGTCATCTGACTACGTTCGGGCACTGTGGAGCGGGCGTGACACGCCCGGGTTCCGGCCGCCGGGCCGCGGCTCGGTCGTCCTGGCTCGGTGGCTCAGCCGTCGTGACTCAGTGGCTCGGTCCCGTCCTGGCCCGGCTGTCGGGGCTCAGCCGTCGTGGCCCGGCTGTCGGGGCTCAGCCGTCGTGGCCCGCTCGTCGTGGCGCAGCACCAGCACCGCCGCGTCGTCCGTGTGCCCGGTCAGGTCGGCGACCTCCAGCAGTTCGGCTGCCAGTACGTCCGGGTCGTCCGCGATCCGCTCCCGCAGCACGGCTGCCACCCGGGCCAGTCCGGCCTCGATCGGGAACGCCGGCCCCTCGACCACCCCGTCCGTGACCAGCGCGACGACTCCGGTCCCGGAGAGCCGGTGGTGGCTGACCGGGTACGTCTGGCCGGGCAGCACGCCCAGCGGCGGGCCGCCGTCGTCGTCGGGGCAGTGCCCCCAGCGGCCGTCGCCGTTCGCCCAGATCGGTGGGACGTGCCCGGCGCGGGCGTGCGAGAGGTCCCCGGTGGCCGGGTCGTAGCGCAGGAAGCTGCAGGTGGCGAAGCGGCGGCTGTCCATGGAGATCAGCAGGTCATTGGCGCGGCCGAGGACCTCGCCGGGGTCCGCGGCCGACGCCGCCACGGCGCGCAGGCCGACCCGCACCTGGCCCATGATCGCCGCCGCCTCCACGTCATGGCCCTGGACGTCGCCGAGGGAGAAGGCCACCGAGTCGTCCGGCAGCCGGAAGCCGTCGTACCAGTCACCGCCGATGCTCAGTCCGTGCCGGGCCGGCGCGTACCGGGCGGCGGCCCGCAGCCCGGGCGGCTGCGGCAGCGCGGTCGGCAGCAGCTCGCGCTGCAACGCCTCGGCCAGCTCCACCCGGGCCCGCTGGAGCTCGGCCTGCTCCAGCGCGGAAGCGGTGAGCCGGCCGAGCTCGGTCAGCAGGGCGTCCGCGCTCGGGCGATCGGTGGGGCGGCGACGGCTCATCGACCCTCCGGCGGTGTATGGGGGCGGGGTGCTCAGGGCCAGCGTATGTCGGCCGAACGGGCGACGGCCGCCCGAGCGGCCCGCCGACGGCGGCGGCCGGGACCGACAGTGCGCCCCGCCGGACACACGGTGACCGGCGGGCCGCCCGGGCGGGGTCGAAACCCGGCGGAGTTGCGCGGCGGCACGACGCCCTGACGGGTCGGCGGTCGCCACCGCCCCGTGTTTCAGGCCCGCGGCCTGGTCGGGCCGTCGCCCGGTGCCGCGGGTTCAGTGGCGCAGGGCCGGGTTCGGGAGGTGGGCCCAGTGGTCGCTGCCGGGGGTCAGCCGCATCAGGGTGAGGGCCTTGGCCGGTAGCGGGTGCGTCAGGAGGGCTTGCAGGTCGGGGGTCGGGGGGAGGTCCCGGGTCGCGGTCCGGAGCAGCGTGCCGAGCGCTGCCTCGCTTCCGGCCAGGGGGCCCAGGGCGCCGGTGAGCAGGCAGCCGAGGACCTTGCGGCGCAGCCGGGTGGGGTCGTCCTCCAGGAGCCGGCCGGTCATCGGTGGGCGGATTCCGTGCCGGCCCAGGCGTACGGGGCTCATCCGGATGTCGGCCAGGTCGCGGTAGACCAGACGACGGGCGCGGCCGTCCCGGTCGAGGACGGCGAGGAGGTTCTGGCCGTGCGCTTCCAGGGCCACACCCAGGCCGAGCAGGTCCAGGCAGACGGACACGGCCAGGCGTGCGAACTCGGTGATCCGCTCCCGTCGTCGGTCGGGCGGGAGCGGTGCGTAGTACGCGGGGAGTTCCGCCACCGGCACCACCTGTTCCCCGGCTTCGGCGTACTCGTACGGGGACTGCCGCAGCATCGCCGCCAGGTCCGCGGTGCCGTCGCCCGCGGCGGCCAGGGTCCTCGCGATGTGCAGCCGGCCGCCGAGGTGGTCCGCGGCCCGGGCGGCGATCTCGGAGGTGGTCAGCGCGTGCTCCACCGAGTAGGCGGAGATGTCGCGCACCGCGGAGGTGAGTTGCACGCTCAGCGCGGTCTTGACGTGGATGCCCCCGCCGAGGTCGAGCGTGCGCAGGGACAGCAGCGGATGGGCGCTCGGGCCGGACCGCAGGGGCCGTCCGGTCAGGGTGTGCTCGGCCTGCCAGGGGTGCACCGGGATCAGCGCGAGCGGGCCGTCGCGCAGCTCGGCCGGCCACGGGCCGCGCAGCACGGCGCCGGCCACCGGTGCGAGCCGCAGGGCCACCACGGGCCGGTGCTCCGGCGCGTACGCCAGCTGCTCGGCGGCCGAGAAACCGGGACGGGACCGGCAGGCGGGGTGGTAGGGGTGCCCGTCCGGTGACCGCTGCTCCCACTCCCACGGCGCCGCGGGCGGCCCGGCGGGGCGGGGGGCGGTGCGGGAGAGCGCCATCGACGCGACGCTGTGATCGAGTTCGCCGGCGAATCCCCGGCCGCCGGGCACGGCCAGCGCCGTCAGCAGCCGGGCCGGACGGTCGAACCGGCGGCCGTCCAGTTCGACGTGGGCGACGGCCGTCCCGGTGGCCCACGGGTCACAGGGCGGGCCGTGCAGCAGCCGCCCGTCCGCGAGCAGCAGGCCGACCCCGTCCGGGGTGCGAACGCGTTTCTCGATCCAGGGCAGGGGTTCATGGACGAGCCCCCGCCAGAACCGGGCCAGCACCGCGGCCCGCGCGCCGGGCAGCGCGGCGAGATAGGCGTCGACCAGGTCCGGACGGAGGTCGGCCAGGTCCTCCGCCAGCCTCCGTTCGGCGGCACCGTCGGGCATTGCGCTCTCCCATCACCAGCGGGCAGGCCGTCGCGGACATCATGCGGGCCGGTGGGTGGTATTGGTGGCGGATGGATCACTTCGCCCCGGCAGCCGACGCACTGTCCGTCGCTCCGCTGCTCACCTGCCTCCTGCGCGAGGCCGTCGAGCCGGCGGCGAGCACATCCACCGGCCGCACCGTCCACCGGCTGAGCGCCAGTGGCCGGCTGCTCCGGGTGTGCGTCGGCCATCGGCCCTCCTCGCCCGAACTGTGGACCGGTGCGGCCTGGCAGCCCTTGGACCACGCCGAACTGGTCGAGGTCGCCGCCCAGGAGATGCGGGCCGTCACCGGGCATTCCAACCCTGCCCTGGTCGCCGAGGCGACGGCCAGTCGGGCGGCCGTGGAGGCGATCCTGGAAGCCCGCGCCCACGCCGCCCCGCCCGATGACCTGTGGCTGCGCTCCGAGGCGGCCCTCGTCGCGGGCCATCCCTGCCACCCGGCCCCCAAGGCTCGCGGCGGCGGTGGCCCGCCCGCCGCCTGGCTGCGCTACGCCCCGGAGGTGTACGCGCGGTTCCCGCTCCTGCTGCTCGGTGTGCGCGCGGACGCGGTGGTCGAGGCGGGCGACACCCGGGCCCTCGACCGACTGGGCCAGGCGCCGCCCGGCTACCGCCCGCTGCCCGTCCACCCCTGGCAGTTCGCCCTCACCCACCGCCGGCCGGCCGTACGCGCCGCCTTCGCCGAGGGGCGGCTGATCCGGCTCGGCACCACCCCCTGGCGAGCCCGGGCGACCTCCTCGGTGCGCACCGTCCAGGTGCCCGGGAGCCCCGAGCGGCCCGGATCGGCCGACCTGTTCCTGAAGTTCAGCCTGGAGGTGCGGATCACCAACGACATCCGGCGGATGCGGCGGCACGAACTGCGCCAGGGGCGTCGCACCGACCCACTGGTCGCGGCCGCCTTCGCGGCCATGGGCGGCCCGGCGGCCTGGTTGGCCGAACCCGGGTACCGCACGGTCCGCGGCCTCGAGGAGGTCCTTCCGGTCCTGGTCCGCGACGGTCTGGACCAACACGTGGTGCCGGGCGCCACCCCGGTCCTGGCGGCCGGGCTCGCCGAGGGCTTCGACGGCAGTCCGCTCGATCGCCTCGCCGATCCGCTGGGGTGGTGGGAGGCCTACCTGGGGCACGTCGTCCCGCCGGTGCTGGAGGCGTACGCGCGGCACGGGGTGGCGGTCGAGTGCCATCTGCAGAACACCCTGATCGCCGTAGACGCGGACGGCCGTCCCGTCCAGGCCGTCTTCCGCGACGCCGAGGGGGCCAGGGTCCTCCCGGAGACGCCCCGCGAGGCGGCCTGGCGGCGCCTGGTGTACTGCCTCCTCGTCAACAACCTCGGTGAGATCGCCGCGGCCCTCGCGCACCGCTACCCCCGGGCGGCGGGCGCGCTGTGGCCGGTCGCCCGGCGGGAGTTCGAGCGGTGCGACAAGGAACTCGGCCTCCCGGAGACCGCGGCGCTGCTGTCCGCGGCCACGCTGCCGGGCAAGGCCAACCTGCTCTCCCGCTGGATCGACGCGGACGGCACCGAGCCGCGGTTCGTGGCCGTCCCCAACCCCCTGGCCGCGGCCCGGTGTCTTCCGTAGCTGTTCACGCGGTTACCTTGGCGACGAAGGCGGCGAGGTTGGCCGTCGTGCGCCGGATCTTCTCCTCGACGGTGAGCGACTCGTGGAGCCGGGTGCCGACCTCGCGCTTGCCGCGGACGTAGAGCGAGCAGGCGAGGTCGGCGCACATGTAGGCACCGACGGAGTTGCCCTGCTTGCCGGCCTTCCCGGCCAGCGGGGCGACCAGCAGCGAGACGCCCCCGGTGTGGGTGGTCACGCAGAGCGAGCAGATGCTGCGCCGGGCCTGCCAGGAGGCGGCGCTGGAGGAGCGCAGCGCGACGGCCACGGCGCGGCCGTCGACCTCCGCGGCGATGTAGGCGCGGTCGGGGGCCTGGGGGTCGCGCCAGCCGAGGAAGTCCAGGTCGTCCCAGGGGAGATCGGGCAGGTCACGGGGCACGTACAGGCGCTTCGCCTCGCCCTTGCTGCAGTTGACGAAGGCGGCGCGGATCTCTGGTTCGGTCATCGGCTTCATGGGCATCAACGTAAATTACCTAGGAGTATTAGGCAAATGTATAATCAGCCGAGGCGATCGAAGGGAAGCACATGGCACGCGTAGGACTGAACACGGAACGACTCACCCGCGCGGGTGCGGAGCTGGCCGACGAGGTCGGCTTCGACAAGGTCACCGTCTCGGCGCTGGCGCGCCGCTTCGGCGTCAAGGACGCGAGCCTGTACTCGCACGTCCGGAACTCCCAGGACCTCAAGACCAGGATCGCCCTGCTCGCCCTGGAGGAACTCGCCGACCGGGTCGCCGCCGCCCTGGCCGGCCGGGCGGGCAAGGACGCCCTGGCCGCCTTCGCCAACGCCTACCGCGACTACGCCCTCGAACACCCCGGCCGTTACGCCGCCGCCCAGCTCGAACTCGACTACGAGACGGCGCTCAACAGCGCCGCCGTCCGGCACTCCGCGATGACCCGCGCGATCCTGCGCGGCTACGACCTCGCGGAGCCCGACGAGACCGACGCCGTCCGCCTGCTCGGCAGCACCTTCCACGGCTACGTCGCCCTGGAACGGGCGGGGAGCTTCCAGCACACCCCGCGCACTACCGAGCAGACCTGGTCGCGCGTCCTGGACGCCCTCGACGCCCTGCTGCGCAACTGGCCCAAGGCCTGACAGCGGCCCGGCCGCAGGCCGCGCGTCTCACCCACCGCCCGCCGTCGTGGGCTCGGGGGGCTCCGTGGTCTCCGGGGGCGCTTCGGGCGCGGGGGTCTCCGGAGTGCCCAGCAGCCGGGCCAGCCGGCCCTGGCCGGCCACCACGTACCCGGTGCCGATGGCCAGCGCGACGGCCGTGAACACCACGATGAGCCAGCTGAGCAAGGTGAAGACGAGCCCGAGCGGGCCGAACTGGGTCACGCTGCGGTTCAGCGAGCGGGGGATGTAGAGCCGCGCCCCCCAGGCGAGCGCCGTCAGCGCGGCGCCGGTCAGCACGGCCCCGGGCAGCAGCGGGAGCCAGGGCACCCGGCCACCGAGCAGCAGGTGGGGCGTCCACCACCACAGGAGGACGGCCGAGATCAGGTAGAGCGCGATCCCGAGCGCGCCGCCCGCGCCGAAGCCGGACCGCACCTGGCCCTGGACGACCAGGGCGGCGAGCCACACCAGCAGCCAGGCGAGCCACCGCCAGGCCGCCAGCCGCCCGGCCAGATGGGGCAGGTGCCAGCTTCGTTCGCAGAGCCGCTGCAGTACCCGGCTGCAGCTGGTGGCCGCGAGGAGGGTCACCGCGATCCCGACGCCGCCGAAGGCGTCGGCGGTGCTGGTCCCGCTGGCCTGGAGCACCTGTTCGACCTCGGCGAGCGAGGCGCCCTGGAGCCCGAGGACGGTCCGCAGCGAGTCGGAGATGCTGCTGCGCACCTCGTTGGGCATGAAGGCGGCCAGGGCGAAGAGCGCCGGGACGGCGGTCAGGAAGGCCTGCGCCGCGAGCCGGGTGGCGATGTCCAGGACGCGGATGTGGATCAGCTGCGCCGCCAGCCGGCGCAGGAACGGGGCGTCGCGCAGCGTCGCCGTACGCCCACGCAGCCAGGTGGACCTGGCGCGGATCCAGTGGGCGCGGACGGGCCGACCGCGCTCTTCCGCCATCGCGTCCTCCCTCCGGCGGTTCGTCGGGTTCGTCACCGGCGTGTGCACTCCCGACTCCGTCCCAGGCTGGGCGACGGGCGGGCGGACGGCACCTCGGGCGGACCGCCGTTCGCCGCAACGGACCATCGTTCGGTGCATCGGGCGGGCGTTCGGCGCAACGGACCGGAGCCCCGGGACACGTCCGGGGTCTGCCCGGCACGATCCGCCGGACAGACCCTGGCCGCCACCGGATCTCGCGCGGACGGCTTTCGCGAGGTGCCGGTCATCGCGCTCCACGGGGCAATGGTGGTAAGAGCACTCTCATGACGATTCAGCGGATGGACAACGTCGGCATCGTGGTCGACGACCTGGAGGCGGCCGTCGCCTTCTTCACCGAGCTGGGCATGGAGTTGGAAGGCGAAGCGCAGCTCGAAGGGGTCTGCCCGGAGCAGATGCTCGGCCTGCACGGGGTCCGCAGCGCCATCGCGATGCTGCGCACCCCGGACGGCCACGGAAAGCTGGAACTGACGAAGTTCCACACCCCCGCGGCGGTCACCGCCGGACCGCCGGACCCGCCACCCAACACCCTGGGCCTGCACCGGGTCATGTTCGCCGTCGACGACATCGACGACACCATCGCCCGCCTGCGCCGCCACGGCGCCGAACTCCTCGGCGAGGTGGCGCAGTACGAGGACGCCTACCGACTCTGCAACCTCCGCGGCCCCTCGGGAATCATCGTCGCGCTGGCCGAACGGATCGGCTGACCCTCACGGAGCCGTGGTGTACGGCCGGGAACGAGGTCGGCCCGCCGCTGGTGCCCGGTGGTGCCTTTCGACAGAATGTTCCGGTGGCGAACTGGACCCGGATCTGGACGATGACCCGCACCGACTTCCACGCGGCCGACCCGGCCCAGCGGTGGACCGCACGTGCGGCCTGGGCGGTGCTGACCGCGACGGCCTGGCTGCTGGTGATGTTCACGACCGTTTTCGGGGCCGAGGTCGCCGGGGTGCCGATGGGTACCGTGACGTGGCTGGCGGTCGTCCTCTCGCTGGCGGTCCCCGTCGTTTCGTGGGCCGCCGTCACCTCCGGTCCCGATGTGCGCACCGGGGCGCCGGCGTTGACGCTCGTCCTGCTGCTGGCGGCGGCGGTGTTCGTCGTCATCCTCGTCTGACTCGTGCCGGCCCGGTGAGTGGGCCGCACACGGCAGTTCACCCGGTCGGCCTGAGGTCCAGGGCTCCCGGGTGAACGTGGTGAAGGCGTGGTGACGGGGCGGTGACGTGGGACGGTGACGGCTAAGCCTCCCCGACCAGCAGTCGCGCGTTGACGGTGGGGTTGCCCGCCTGGGCGAGCGGGAAGGCCGTGCCGATCTCCCCGGCGTGGCCCGGCACGTCGATGCGTACGGACAGTGTCTTGTCGGCGAGTTGTTCCTGCGGCATCCGGAAGTCGAGGTTGACGATGCCGTGTTGCTTGCACGTCTCACAGCGCCGCGGGTCGTCCGGCTGGAAGAAGAACCGCTTGGCGAGCGGCTCGCCGTCGGCGAGCAGCGTCACGATGAACGACCCCGGGATGTTCAGCCGGTCGATCCCCTTCACCCGCACCGAGACCGGATCGCTGCTGCGGAAGGCGAAGGTGCGGGCGGCGTCGATGCTTCCGGTCAGGTTCTCCATGACGCCCGTTCCGCCCTCCGCGTGGCTGGGGAGGTCCAGCCGGTCGTACGAGATGTCGGTGGCGATCGTCTGGTCGGCGGTGGCGGTGAACGGCGGCAGTGCGTTGAGCGGCGGTGTCGTGAGCCAGCTGGGGTCCTGCCCCGCCAGGGTGGTGCGGAAGCCGGCCAGGGTGGTCGCGGTGGCGCGGGTCTGCCAGCTCAGCCAGAGCCGGTCGATGTTGCAGTGGAAGAACCAGAACACCGGGTCGAAGGCGGAGACGGCCTGGTTGCCCATCGTCGGCCCGATCGATCCGTGGCCGCTGTCGTGGGCCTGGATCGAGAAGTCCTGGTAGCCGTTGGTGTTGTACGCACCCCACAGTGACTGGGCCATCGACGTGGTGATGTCGTCCAGGACTCCGAAGTCCCTGACGTTCTTCGTGATGTGGGCGACCGGGTAGCGCTGGGTCGTGTACGGGAAGAAGCCGGTCCTCGGCGGATGCGCCGTGGCGCCGGGGTCGGCCGGCAGGACGTACTTGTCGAACGGCGGGTGCTGCAGGCGGTCCGGCAGCGGCGTCGAGATGTCCCAGTAGGGGAGTGTGACGTCCTGGCAGCCGGGGACGGAGCGCAGCGCGTCCTCGAACTCGATCAGGTACGGGCGGTGCCAGGGGTTGAAGCGGTTCTCGTGGTGCAGGCACCAGGCCTGCGGGAGGCCGTGCTGGCCGGCCAGCGCGAAGTAGCCGTCCGGGGCCGTGGTGTCGCGGGCCATGATGCCGTTGAACGCGGTGGTCAGGAGGGCGAATTCGGCGTCGGTGAGGGTGGTGATGTCCTTGCGCAGCCGGGTCGGTGCGGGTCCGGCAGGGGGCGCGGTCGGGGCCGGCGCGGTACCGAGGGGGTATCCGTTGACGATCCAGTTCTTGAACGTCTGGGAGCGGTTGGCGCTCCACTGCCCCGCCGCGTCCGGGGGCATGTCCGGGTTCGGTGGCGAGGTGTGGGCGAAGATCGCCAGTGCGTTCCTCTTGACCCCGTCGTAGGTGCCGAGGTCGATCCCCTTGGCGGCCATGTGGTCGACATCCTCGGGGCGGAAGTAGGTGCGGATGTCCGCGAGGTACGTCGGCGAGGCGACGACCGGATCGTCGGCCGGGCCGGGCTGGGGCGTGGTCATGGAGCCTCCACGGGCTTGGGTCAGGGGGGTCGGTCGTACAAGGATCTTTTGCGGTTGTGAGTATGTGGTACGGCAAAAGTTCGCTCTGCGATCGACACGGGCCCGTGCCCGGAGAAGCGCCGCGCCGGGCCTCTTTCCACCCGGGAGGCGGCTGTCGAGTGGCGCCGGCTCGCCGTGTCCAGGCTTGTGCGGTGGGGCGGACGACGATCTCGCTGACGTCGATGCCGTCGGCTGTCCGATGGCGTGGCCGATGGCGGAGGCGATCGCCGACGGCGGCATGGCGATCCCGTCCCGCTGCCGGGTCAGCGGCGCGAGCGGGCGGAGCGCCTGCTCGATCTCATCATGGACGGCCTGACGATCCGTCCATGACGGTCGGCCCGCGCTATGACTTGGGGCCGGGGCAGCGGTCGAGGCGGGCCCGGACCGCGTCGGCGTCGCGGTGCTGGAGGTCCTCCAGGATGGCGAGACCGCTGGTCCAGGCGGCCCGGGCGGCCTCGGTGTCGCCGAGGGCGAGGTGGGTGTCGCCGAGGTGGGTGTGGATCTCGGCCTGGAGGAAGTAGTCGCCGATCCGCTGCCGCAGGCGCAGCGATTCCCGGTAGGCCGGGAGCGCCTCGTGGTACTCGCCGAGGTGGTGGTGGACGAAGCCGATGCTGTCCCAGATCGAGGACTGGCCGGGCAGGTTGCCGGTGGCGCGGGCCAGGTCGAGGGCCTGCTGGCAGTAGGGGAGCGCCTCCCGCAGCTCGCCCTGCTGGGCCAGGTACCAGCCGATGCTGTTGAGGGCGAGGGCCTGCCCGGACGGGTCGTCGATGGACCGGAACAGCTCCAGGGCTCGGCGGGACTCGGCCACGGCCTCGGCGTTGGCCCGTTCCTCCCCGTGGGCGATGGCGAGGTCCAGCTGGGTGCGGCCCTGGCGCGGCCGGTCGCCGAGCGCGTCGAACAGGCCGAGCGCCAGCCGCAGTTCGCGCTGGGCCTCGGGCTGGCGGTCCTGGGAGCGGTGCACCTGGCCGAGCCAGCGGTGGGCGTGGGCCTGGTGGCCGAGGTCCCCGGTGCGTTCGGCGGCGGCCAGCGCGGTCTCCCCGGCGCGTTGCCACTGCTGCCACAGCCCCGACTTGAGCAGGTACGGCACCTGGGCGCCGACCAACTGCCAGGCGTGGACGTCGGACCCGGCCCGGTGCGCGGAGTCGACGATCCGCTCCAGTACCGGCTGCTCCTCCCGGTACCAGGCGAGTGCCTGCCGCCGGTCGGCGAGCTCCTCGGGTGCCACCCCGGGGGCGGGCTCCGCGAGGCCGAGCGGCTGCCAGGCGGCGTCGTCCGCGTAGGCGAGGCAGGCGGCGCGGTCCGCGGTGTGGAGGTAGTGGTCGAGCATCCGCAGCGTCGCGTCGGCCTGCTCCGGCGGGGAGTCGAGGGCGGCGGCCTGTTCGGCGGCGTACGCGCGCAGCAGGTCGTGGAAGGTGTACCGGTCCCGTTCCGGTGCGGCGATCAGGTGGGCCCGGTGCAGGTCCTCCAGCAGCGCGCGGGTCTCGGGCAGCGGCAGGCCCGCGAGGCTCGCGGCGGCCGCCGCGCTGATGTGCGGGCCGGGGTGCAGGCCGAGCAGCCGGAACAGCCGGGCGGCCCGCGGGGCCAGCGCCCGGTAGGACCAGGAGAACACCACCCGGACGTCGGCGTGGCTGTCGCCGGCCGAGAGGAGGTCCAGGCGCACCCGGGAGTCGCGCAGTTCGCGCGCCCAGACGCCGAGCGGGGTGTCGGGCTGGTCGGCGGCCCGGGCCGCGGCGATGTTCAACGCCAGCGGCAGCCGGGCGCACAGCTCGATCAGCTCGTCGGCCGCCTCCTGCTGCTCCGCGACGACGGCGGCGCCCAGTCGGCGGGCGAGGAGCTCGCGGGCCTCGGCGGGGGAGAGCACGTCCAGGGGCAACGGGACGGCGCCGTCCAGGGCCACCAGTCCCGGCAGCCGGTTGCGGCTGGTGACCACGACCAGGCAGGTATCGGAGCCCGGCAGCAGCGGGCGGACCTGCTCCGCCTCGCGGACGTTGTCGAGGACGATCAGGGTCCGGGTGCCGGCCAGCCGGCTGCGCAACAGCGCCAGCTGCCCGTCCGGGTCGGCGGGGACGCGCGGGGCCGGCACGCCCAGTGCGTCCAGGAAGCCGCGGGCCACGTCGGCGGCGGCGACCGGCGCCCTGGCCGGGTCGAAGCCGCGCAGGTTGGCGAACAGCTGGCCGTCGGGGAAGCGGTCGGCGACCCGGTGGGCGAAGTGCACGGCCAGGGTGGTCTTGCCGACGCCCGCGGTGCCGGCGATCGCGGAGATCACCACGGCGCCGCAGCCGGGCACGGCGTCGGTGCCGCCGCCGGGGGCGACGTCGGCCAGCAGTTCGTCGAGCAGCCGGAGTTCCCGGGCGCGGCCGGTGAAGTGCCGGATCGCCATCGGCAGTTGCTGGGGGCCGGTGGTGCCGGGCGTGCGGGTCGTGCCGGGCGCGGTCAGCGAGAGGGGCGGGAGGGACGGCGGAGCCGGGGCGGCCGGCGTCGCCGGGCCGGCGTCCCGGACGGCCGTCAGCCAGCGGGCGCGGGTGTCCGGGTCGAGGCCGAGCGCCTCGGCGAGCCGGACCACCGAGGACAGTCGCGGCCGGCGACCGCCTGCTTCCAGGGCGCTGATCGACCGGGCCGACACCCCGGAGCGGTCCGCGAGCTCGTCCTGGCTCCACCCCGCCGTCAGGCGTCGCTCCCGCAACAGCGCGGCG
Organism: Kitasatospora sp. NPDC036934; assembly: GCF_055608425.1. Lineage (NCBI taxonomy): Bacteria > Bacillati > Actinomycetota > Actinomycetes > Kitasatosporales > Streptomycetaceae > Kitasatospora > Kitasatospora sp. NPDC036934. The sequence goes on from NZ_JBVJQR010000001.1 coordinate 418,421, forward strand.
AAATCAGCAGCTCCCACCCAGTCCCCCCGGATCCTCGCGGACCCGTGCCGTCGCCCCGCCCGTCCGACCCGGATCGCGAACGAGAGTAGCCCCCCGCCGCCCAAGTGTCAGGTCAACGTCAGGTCAACGTCGTGGTCGGCTCCGCCGCACCGCCGGGAGGATGAACGCCGACGTGATCACACCGAGGAGGCACCCATGAACGCGCCCGCTCCGGCTCCGAGACGTCCGAGCGGGGGCCTGGTCAGGGCGGTGGCGGGCGCCGTGGCCGTGGCGACCCTCGGCAGCGCCGGCACCGTCGGGGCCTCGGCGGCCATTCCGTCGGCCGGCGGGCCGGCCCGGGCCGGAGCCGTCCTGGTCCAGGAGGTACGGACGGCGGACGGGGTGCTCGCCGTCGACCGGGCGACCGAGCCGCCGCAGTCGGCCTCGGGCGGCGGGTGCAGCGGCATCGACCCGCTGGTCTGCTTCAGCGTCGACGGCAGCGGCTTCTTCGTGCACGAGATGACCAACAGCACCCACTACGGATCGAGCACCTCGGCCGACATCAAGCTCAGGAGCCCGTCCGGGGTGGTCGTGGCGGAGTCGACCTTCTACGCGGTCGGCGGCAACTGGTACACCGTCACCTACGCCCCGAACGCCTATCTGGCCGAGGGCCGGTGGTGCGCCCTCAGCAACGCCAACGGCGGCAATTACACCGGCACTTGTGTCGACGTGCACAACTGATCCGCCCACCGACTCCGGCGCCGAGCCGCGGCCACGGGGGTGCCGCGGTTCGAGCCGGACCCTCTCGCCGTTCGGGCCGGACGGCGTTCACAGTCCGGGCCGGGCCCGTTCACGGCCCGATCGGAGGCGTTCGCGGCCCGGCCGGACCCGTCGCGGGGCGCGCCGAACCCGATTCCGCCGCTGGTCGAACGGTGTCATGCTGACGCCATGACAGATCGCATCGACACCGCCCCGCCGCGCGACGGGGTGCAGGACGGGGGCCGGCAACGGGAGTTGGCGGCGGCGACGGTGGGATCGGTGGTCGAGTCCTTCGACTGGAACATCTACGCCGTGCTCGCGCCCTACTTCGCCGCCGACCTCTTCGGGCACGGCAAGGGCGGGGTGAGCGGGGTACTCGCCGCGTACGCCACCTTCGCGGTGGGCTTCGTGGCCCGGCCGGTCGGCTCCTACCTGATCGGCCGGCTCAGCGACACCCGGGGGCGGCGCTTCGCGCTCAGCCTCGGCATGGCCGTCATCGCCGTCGCCAGCCTGGGCCTGGCCGTGCTGCCGGGGCAGCGGACCATCGGCGTCTGGGCGGCGGTGCTGGCCGTGGTGGTGCGGGTGGTGCAGGGGCTCGCCTTCGGCGGGGAGGCGCCGAGCGTGGCCGCGTACGTGACCGAGACGGCGCCGCCCCGGCACCGCTTCGCGTTCAGCTCGGTCTCCTACGGCGGGATCATCCTGGGCTCGCTGCTGTCCTTCGGGGTGCTCACCACGCTGATCCACACCATCGGCAAGTCCGGCCTGGAGGAAGGAGGTTGGCGTTGGGGCTTCCTGGTGGCCGCGCTGCTGGGGCTGGGCGCGGTGTGGGTGCGCCGGGCCGCGCCGGAGAGCACCGAGTTCCACCGCGCCCGGGCCCAGGCGCAGCCGGGGGAGCGGCCGTCCTACCTGCGCACGCTGCGCGACCACCGCTGGGCGGTGCTCACCGTCTTCCTCAACACCCTGGGCGGCACGGTGGGTTACTACTTCGCGCTGACCTACCTGCCCCAGTACGCCGCCGCCTACCACGTCATCGACAAGGAGCGGGCGGCCTCCTTCATGACGATCGTGCTGGCCGTCGTGCTGGCCACCATGCTGCTCACCGGCGCGGCGGCCGACCGCTTCGGCCTGCTGCCGGTGGCCCGGATCGGTTTCGGGCTGCCCGTCCCGCTGGTGGGGTTCCTGCTGGTCGGGCTGCGCGGGGGCTGGCTGCCGTTCCAACTGGTGGCCGTGCTGCTGGGGATGATGGTGGCGACGGTGCTCGGCACCCTCAACGTTTTCACCGGCCTGCTGTTCCCGACCGAGGTGCGGGCGGTGGGCCTGGGCGTGGTCAACGCGGCCACCATCGCGGCCTTCGGCGGCACCTTCCCGCTGCTGGCCCAGTGGCTGGCCGACCACGGCAGGCTGGGACTGATCCCGTTCTACGTCACGGTCTGCACGGCGGGGCCCGCCTTGGGCCTGCTGACGGCGATGCGGGTTCCCTCGTTCACCGCCGCGCTGCGGGAGGCGGAAGGAGAGGTTCAGCGGACACCGGGAACCGCCTGACGGACGTTCACATCCTGTGGTTGAGTGGTCCGGACCAAACGCCGGACGGGGAGGGGCGACTGTGGACGGCAACGGACCGGACAGCTGGCTGATCGAGGCCGACTTCGAGGAGCCGCCCCAGGTGGACCTGCGGACCGACCGGGCGCACTCCGCGCGGGTCTACGACTACCTGCTCGGCGGGAAGACCAACTTCCCGGTGGACCGCGAGGTCGGCGACCGGGTGCTCGCCGACCTGCCCGCCGCCCGGGCCGGCGCCACCGCCGCCCGGGCCGTGATGCACCGGATGGTCCGTCGGCTCGCGCAGCAGCACGGCGTCCGCCAGTTCCTGGACGTCGGCACCGGCATCCCCACCACACCGAACCTGCACGAGATCGTCCAGGCGGTGGACCCGTCCTGTCGGGTGGTGTACGTCGACAACGACCCGATCGTGCTGGCCCATTCGCGGGCCCTGCTCAGCAGCACCCCGGAGGGGCGCACCGCCTACGTCGAGGGCGACCTGCGCGAGCCGGAGGAGTTCCTGGCCGACCCGGCGGTGGCGGCCACCCTGGACCTCACCCGGCCGGTCGCGCTGACGCTGATCAACATCGTGCACTTCCTCTCCGACGAGGCCGCGTACCCGCCCGTCCGCAAGCTGCTGGACGCCCTTCCGGCCGGCAGCTTCCTCGCTCTGACCGCGGGTACGGCCGACAACGCGCCGGAGGCTGCCAAGGCGGGCGTCCAGCGCTACGCGGAGGCCGGGATAGAGGTCCACGCCCGCCCGCTCGCCGCGGTGGAACGTTTCTTCACCGGGCTGGAGCTGGACGACCCGGGCGTGGTCCTGATCAACCGCTGGCACCCGGAGCCGGGCGCGCCCTCGGCCGACGCCGAGGTCTCGGTGTACGGAGGCCTCGCCCGCAAGCCCTAGGGTCTGTCCGCTGTCGGGCCAGTGGCCCGTGGTCCCCGCTGGACGCGGATCACGGGCCACTGGTGTTCTCAGGCCGCGCCGGTGGAGTTCCAGGCCGCCTCGATCATCGTGAAGACCTCGTCCACCGCGCCCCGGGGGTCGTCCGCCTCGCGGGCCAGCGAGAAGGCGCCGACCACGAAGCGGGCGATCGCCCGGCACGCCGTCGCGGACGGTACCGGGTCGGGCCGGCCGGCGATGGCGGCGGCCAGCGAGTCCGCGTGACGCAGCCTCATCGACTCCTCGTACTCCCGCAGGGCGGGTGAGCCGTCGATCATGCGCCAGATCGGGTCGGCGCCCTCCGCGGTGCAGTGGCGCACCATGGCGTGGATCTCGCGGCGAAGCGCGGGGATCAGCGGCTCGTCGGGCGAGGCGTCGGTGGCCGCCCGGGTGAGGCGCTGCTCGAAGTCCTGGTCCTGTTCGAAGACCAGCGCCTCCTTCGAGGCGAAGTGGGAGAAGACCGTGGTGACGGCGACGTCGGCCTCGGCGGCCACCTCGCGGATGCCCACCTCCTCGTACCCGCGTTCCAGGAAGAGCCGCAGGGCGGTGTCGGCGATCTTCTGGCGGGTCGCGGCCTTCTTGCGCTCACGGCGGCCGGTCGGCTCGGTCATGCGGTGATGCTACCAGGGAGGAAAATGCAACCGATTCAAAACACTAACCGGTAGTGTTATGGTCTGGCGCATGAAGAAAGTGAGCTTCGCCGAGTTCGGCGGCCCGGACGTCCTGCACCTCATCGACGCCGAGGAGCCCCACGCGGGCCCCGGCCGGATCCGCGTCGCCGTACGGGCGGCGGGTGTGAATCCCGTGGACTGGCGGCTCCGCGAGGGCCAGGTGCTGGGGGCCCATCCGATCCGGCTGCCGGCCGGCGTCGGACTGGACGCCGCCGGGGTGGTGGACGAGGTGGGCGAGGGGGTCGAGGGTGTCGCGGTCGGCGACCACGTGTTCGGCGAAGGCGCCGACACCTACGCCGAGTTCGCCGTGCTGTCCGCCTGGGCCCGGATGCCCGAGGGCCTGACCTTCGAGGAGGCGGCGGGATACCCCTCCGTGGTGGAGACGGCGCTGCGCGTCATCCGCGAGGTCGGGGTGCTGCCTGGGCAGACCCTGCTGGTCAGCGGCGCGTCCGGCGGCGTCGGGTCGGCGGTGCTGCAGATCGCCCGGGAGCGCGGCATCGCGGTGATCGGCACGGCCGGGGCCGCGAACCAGGACTACCTGCGCGGCCTGGGCGCCACCGCCACCACGTACGGCGAGGGCTGGGTGGAGCGGGTGCGCCGGCTCGGCCGGGTCGACGCCGCCCTCGACCTGGCCGGGGCCGGGGTGATCCGCGAACTCGTCGAACTGACCGGCGATCCGCGGAAGGTGGTCTCCATCGCCGACCTCGGCGCGCCCGAACACGGTGTCCGCTTCTCCGGGGTGGCCGGGAGCGTACCGGCGGCACTGGCCGAGGCCGCCGAGCTGATCGCCCGCGGCAGGCTGCACATCCCGGTCGACGCTTGCTACCCGCTGGCCGAGGCGGCGGCCGCGCACGTCGACAGTCAGGCCGGCCACACCCGTGGCCGCCGGGTCATCGTGACCTGACCTGACCTGACCTGACCTGACCTGACCTGACCGACCGACCTGACCGACCGACCTGACCGACCGACCGGCCGGCCAGCAGGCAGGCCGTCACTGCGCCATGGTGAGCCCGGCCGCCCCGGCGCCCCGGCTGAGCACCACCGTGCGGATGTGCTCCAGCGCCCGGGACCAGTCGGCGCGGCCGGGGTCGCGGCGGACGGCCTCGCGCAGGTCGAGCACCCGGTAGGGCGGGCCGAGGTCGGTGATCTGCGGCACGAACTCGGCCCGGCCGACCGTCCACCGCTGCCCGGGGCCTGCGGGCGGGTTGACGGTGAAGCGGGCGATCGAACTCCAGTTGCCGCGCGGGTCCTCGGCGCCGTCGTAGCGGAACATGTGGCCGGCGAGCTGGTCGCCGAGGCCGTAGACCGTCCAGGTGTCGCCGAGCTTCTCGTAGGCCTGCGGGATGTGGGCGTGGGTGCCGAGGATCAGGTCGACGTCGGGGCGGCCCGGGCCCTGGCCGGCCGCGGACAGTTCGCGGGCCAGGGTGAGTTGTTGCCCGTCGGGGGTGTCCTGCCACTCGGTGCCCCAGTGGATGGTGACCACCACGAGGTCCGCGCCGTCCGCCCGGGCGGCGCGGGCGTCGGCGAGGATCCGGTCCCGGTCGATCAGGTTGGCGGCCCAGGGCTCGCCCGGGGGCAGCGGGATGCCGTTGGTGCCGTACGTGTAGGCGAGTTGGGCCACGGTCGCGCCGCCCGCGTGCAGCAGCGCGGGCCGCCCGGCCTCCTCGGCGGTGCGGGCGGAGCCGGTGTGGGCGAGACCGACGGCGTCCATCGCGTCCAGGGTGCGACGGATGCCGGCCGGACCGTCGTCCAGGGTGTGGTTGGAGGCGGTGTCGCAGGCGGTGTACCCGGCGTCCTTGAGGGCCTTGGCGACCTGTGGCGGGGACTTGAACGCCGGGTACCCGGTGTACGGGCCGCCGTCGGCGCCGTAGACGGTCTCCATGTGGCAGACCGCCAGGTCGGCGCCGCTGATCAGCGGTTTGACGCCGGCCAGCATGGCGGTGAAGTCGTAGCCGGCGCCGCCGGCGTCCTCCTTGGCCTGCTGGATGATCTCGGTGTGCGGGAGGACGTCGCCGGTGGCCACCAGGGTGAACGCGCGTGGGCCGGTCGGGGTGGGGGTCGGGCTCGGGGTGGCGGAGGCCGGCGGCCCGGGCAGCTGCGGGCCACCGCAGCCGGGGAGGGCGAGCAGCAGGGCGAGGGCGGTGACGGCGGTCCGCCGGCGGGGCAGTGGCATGGTCGGCTCGTCTCACGATCGGACGGTGTGATCAACCCTCCGACTATGCGGGCCGTCGATCCGCCGGCCGTCCGCCCCACGCCCGCAGGTCACCCGGGGGGCTGTCGGGCCGGATCCGGTGACCATGTGTCACCCCCTGTACACGGTGCGCTCGATGTGCTGACATATCCACGTCAAAACAAGCCCGGCGGCGGGCGGTGCGCCCGGACCGGCACCGCGCCGCCCTCCCGGCTCCACGGACGATCGAAGGGGAAGCCCATGCTGCTCCGCACCCTGGCCATCGGCGCCGCCGTCTCCGCCACCCTGGTCGGCTCCTCGACCTTCGGCGGCGACGCGCTGCCGACCCCGCCTGACCGGATCGTCATCGACGTCGCGACCGTCAACGGCTCCGGCTGCCCGGCCGGAACGGCCGCCGTCGCCGTCTCACCGGACAACACCGCCTTCACCGTCACCTACAGCAGCTACCTCGCCCAGGTGGGAGTGGGCTCCAGGCCGACCGACTTCCGGAAGAACTGTCAGCTCGACCTGCGGGTGCACGTCCCCCAGGGCTTCACCTACGCCATCGCCTCCGCCGACTACCGAGGCTTCGCCCACCTGGAGAACGGCGCGAGCGGCATCGAACGGGCCAGCTACTACTTCCAGGGGGACCCGGAGACCACCTACCAGAGCCACCGCTTCGACGGCCCCACGGACGACAACTGGCAGGCCACCGACACCGTCGACGTCGCCGCCCTGGTCTTCGCCCCCTGCGGGGAGGAGCGCAACTTCAACATCAACACCGAACTGCGGGTCGCCGCCGGGACCTCGGACCAGGCCCACACCACCAGCTTCATGACGATGGACTCGACGGACGGCAGCATCAACACCACCTACCACCTCGCCTGGAAGCAGTGCCCCTGATCCCTGGCCGGTCCCGGCCCCGGCGGAGCCCCGGCCGCCGGGGCCGGGGCGTGTCCGGGTCCGCTTCAGTCCGCATCGCGCGGGGGCAACCACCGGGTGATCCGGTCGAACAGCTCGGTCAGCGGCTCGCCGACCGCCCGGCCGAACTCGGTGAGCCCGTAGCTGACCTGGGGTGGCGTCGTCGGCTCGACCTTCCGCCAGACCAGCTCGTCCTGGACCAGTACCCGCAGGGTCTGGGCGAGCATCTTCTCGCTGATGCCCTGGATGCTCTCGCGCAGCTCGTAGAACCGGAGGGGGTGGCGGCGCAGGGAGATCAGCACCCAGATGCCCCACCTGCTGGTCACGTGGTCGACCACGTTCCGCGCGGGACAGTCGGTGTGAAACACGTCATACCGGCCGATGGTCCCGACCGGGCTGTGCTGGAAGCCTTCTGTCACGTCATGAGCTTACCCAGAGGTATGTCCTTACGAAGAGTTAGTCCGAACTCCTAGCGTGAGGGCCATCTGAGGACGACATCCGACGAGGAGCTGATCATGATCGTGGTGACCGGGGCGACCGGAAACATCGGACGGCCGCTGACCCAGGCGCTCGCCGAGGCGGGCGAGCAGGTGACGGCGGTGTCACGGCGCGCGGCGGCGCTGCCTGACGGCGTCCGCCACCTGGCGGCCGACCTGTCCCGCCCGGCCGAGCTGAGGCCCGCGCTGGCCGGGGCGAAGACGCTGTTCCTGCTGCTCTCGGGAGACCTCCACTCCACCGAGGCCCACCCGGCCGGGCTCATCGGCGAGGCCGCGGCCGCCGGGGTGCGCCGGGTCGTGCTGCTCTCCAGTCAGGGCGTGGTGACCAGGCCGTTCGGCGAAACCCGGATCGCGATGCGCGGCCTGGAGGACACCCTGCGGGACTCCGGCCTGGAGTGGGCGGTGCTGCGGCCGGGCGGCTTCGCCTCCAACGCCCTGTGGTGGGCCGAGTCCGTCCGTGGCCACCGGCTCGTCGCCGCACCGTTCGGCGATGTCGGCGTACCGCTCGTCGACCCGGCGGACATCGCCGCCGTCGCGGCGGCCTGCCTGCTGGACGACCGGCACACCGGCGGCGTGTACGAGCTGACCGGCCCCGAGGTGATCAGCCCGCGGCAGCAGGTGCAGGCCATCGCCGCCGCCCTCGGCTCGCCCGTGACGTTCCACGAACTCACCCGCGAGGAGGCCAGGTCCGCCATGAGCCAGGCCATGCCGGCGGAGCTGGCCGACGACACCCTGGACATCCTCGGCGCCCCGAACCCGGCCGAACTGCGGATCAGTCCGGACGTGCAGCGGGTCCTCGGCCGCGCCCCGCGCCCCTTCGCGGACTGGGCCGCGCGCAACGTCGCCGCGTTCCGCTGACCGGGCGGGCGTCGTGGCTGGGCGCGCGGGCGGGTGCTCCGGGCGGGTTCCGACGCACCCGCCCGACGCACCGGCCGCGGCCGCGCGAGCAGGTCAGCCCTCGGTCTCCTGCCCCGCACGGTCGGTGACGGCCCGCAGCACGATGGCCTCCTCGGAGGCCGCGCCGGCCCGGAGACCGCCCTGGGCCGAGGTGTCGACGAGCCGGACGCGCTTGTCGCCCAGCAGCTCGCAGGTGTTCCGGTCGAAGATCAGCTGCACCCGGTCCGTCCCGTCCTCGCCGGTCACCCCGATCCCGTGCCGCCCGAGCAGGTCGACGGCGTCGGGAACGACGGACACGCCCGGGAGGGTGGCGACCGTTCGGCAGAACGCGGCCCCGACCGCAGGGGGCATCAGCTGGGTCGTCAGCAGGGACTCGGCCTCGCGGAAGGCGACGAGATCCGGGTCCAGGTCCTGGTCCTTGCTGCTGCTCCTGGCGCCCGCGCGGAGTAGGGGCAGCAGCTTGTCCGGGTCGGTGGGTAGCGCCGCGAGGTACCGGTAGGTCGGCTCGGCGAGGCTCGGCGGCACGTTCTGCCGGTTGCCGCTGAGCTTCATCGTCCCGTGCCACGGATCGACGATCAGCCCCTCCGACCTGCCGTCGGCCGAGCTCCAGACCTTGCGCACGCAGGCCGACCCGCCGTCGATCCGCTCCACCGTCCGGGTGTGGACGAACTGGCCGTCCCTGACGTCCGGCGCGGGCCTGGCGGCCGCGGCCGTCGCCGCTTCGGCCAGCTCCCGGAGCGGGTCCTTGGTGGTCGGGTGCTCCGTCGGGTCCGCCGCGGCGGTGCCGGCGGTGCCGGCCGTGGCGGCCGCGGCGGCCGTCGGGCTCGCCGAAGCGCTCGGGGCCGCCGCGCCCGCCGGGCAGGGCGCTGGCGGCCCCGAGCGGCCCGGGGCGTTGGCCGGCGCGATCGCCGTGCGACCGCCGGTCGCCTGCTGCCCCGGGATGATCAGGGCCGTCGCCGCGGCGAGGCCGACGACCAGCGGCGGCGCCGCCAGCCAGCCCAGGCGCCGCCGGGACCGCGGCTTCCTGACGGCCGGGTTCCCTGCGATCTCGCTCATCAGATGCTCCTTCAGCATTCGGTGGCGGTCGGCGGAGAGTCGCTCGGGTGTGTCGTTCACCAGAGGTCCCCCCGCATCGACCGGACCGCCTCGGGGCGGCTGCCCGGTACCTGTCCGGAGGCGACGGCCAGTTCCATGGAGATCGTCAGTTCCTGTTCTGTGAGGAGGCGCAGACGGGTGCGCGCCCGGGACAGCCGGGAGCGTACGGTGCCGATCGGGACGCCCAGGGCCTCGGCGGCGGAGGCGTAGTCCAGGCCGACCCAGACGCACAGCCGGAAGACCTCGCGTTCGCCCCGCCGCAGCCCGGCCAGGGCCCGCTGGACGGCGGCCAGCCGGGAGTCGTGGTCGAGTCGGTCGACCAGCTCGTCGGCGAAGTCCGGTACGGGCCCCCGCTCGGGGAGCCTGGCCATGGCGGCCCGGTGCCGGCGGGCGGCCCGTGCGGTGTTGCGCAGGATGTTGGTGGCGATGCCGAACAACCAGGGCCGCAGGTCCTCGGCCTCCTCGCGCAGCTTGCCGCGCAGGCGCCAGGCCTCCAGGAAGGTCAGCGAGACGGCGTCCTCGGCCGCCGCCCAGTCCCCGAGGGTCCGGAGGGCGTACCCGTAGATGCCTTGGGCGTGCGCGTCGAAGAGCTCCGCCAGTGCGCTCTGGTCCCCGGCACGTAGTCGTGCCCGCTGTGAAAGTTCCACACCGATCCCTGTCCGCCCGGCCCGCCGGGTTCCCTGTGATCCCGCTCACTCCGCGCGGCGCCCCCCTGCCGTTGCTCGCCGGACCGGACGATCCGTCAACAGGTCCTGTCCGTCAGGTCGGCCCGAAACGGTCGTCTTTACATGAGCATGCCGCTACAGTGCTGCGATCCGACCCCCACTCGGTAGACGGAGCATCATGACGATCGCACGCAGGTCCATTCTCAAGGGCACGTCGGCGGCCGGGGCCGCCCTGGTCGGCGCGGGCGCCTCCGTCGGTCCGGCCAACGCGGACGGCGGCGCGGCCGGCCCGCCGGCGAGCCCGCTGCTGCAGGCCCGCCCGCACCGGATCGGTGCACCCGCGGTGAGCGGCCTGCACCTCCAGTTCGGCACCGACCCCGCCAGCGAGATGACCGTCTCCTGGATCAGTCCGCAGTCCGTCAGCCGCCCGCTGGTCCGGCTCGGCTCGCCCGGCGGCGGCCCCGGCACGGTGGTCGAGGCCGAGACCCGCAGCTACCGCGACGCCCTCGGCAAGGACGAGGTGTACGTCCACCACGCCCGGCTCACCGGCCTGCGCCCGGCCACCACCTACCTCTACAGCGCCGGACACGACGGCGCGAATCCCGAGACCGGCAGCTTCACCACCGCCCCGCGCGGCCGCACCCCCTTCACCTTCACCAGCTTCGGCGACCAGGCCACCCCCAACCTGCGCCGCCACCTCGTCTTCCCGGAGGGCATGCCCTCGCCGCTCGGCAACTACCCGGTCTACATGAGCAGCCAGATCGGCTCGCCGCACGCCGCCGACATCGTCGCCGCCGTGGAACGCGTCGGCCCGCTGTTCAACCTGGTCAACGGCGACCTCTGCTACGCCTCCTACAGCGGCCGGCACGGCCAGAGCCGCACCGCCACCTGGGCCGACTGGTTCATCAGCAACAGCCGCTCGGCCCGGCTGCGCCCCTGGATGCCCTGCGCCGGCAACCACGAGAACGAGAGCGGCAACGGCCCGATCGGCGCCGCCGGCTACCAGACCTACTTCACCCTCCCCGACTCCACCGCCGACCGCGACCAGGAGACCCGGGGCATGTGGTACGCCTTCACGGTCGGCTCGGTGCGGTTCATCAGCCTCGCCAACGACGACGTGGCCATCCAGAACTCCGGTGAGACGTATCTGCGCGGCTACTCCGGTGGTGCCCAACAGCGCTGGTTGGAGCGGGAGTTGCGGACGGCCCGGAGCAGCCGGGCGATCGACTGGATCGTGGTCTGCATGCACCACCCGATGATCTCCAGCTCCAAGCACGGCTCCGGCAGCGACCTCGGCGTGCGCGAGGCCTGGGGCCCGCTGTTCGATGCCTACGGGGTCGACCTGGTGGTCAGTGGCCACGAGCACTACTACGAGCGCTCCCACCCCGTCCGCGGCACCCTGCCGAACGACACCCGCACCCCGGTGCCCACCGGCACCGACCCCCGGGTGGCCGACACCGGCCTCGGCACCGTCCACATGATCATCGGCGCCGGGGGCAACGCCGCCACCACCCAGGACGACCTGTTCGAACGCCCCCAGGGCCGGGTGGTCATCGGCCTGGAGCCCGAGCCCGCCCCGGGTGCGCCGTACCGGGAGTCGGTCTGGCTCACCGAGGACGCCCCCTGGGCCGCCTACCAGGACCGCACCCACACCCATGGCTTCGCCGCCTTCGAGGTCGACCCCGGCGACCGGCGCGGGGGCACCACCACGATGCGGGTCACCTACTACACCTTCGACGGCCCGTACGGGGACCTCACCCCGGTCGACACCTTCACCCTCCGTCGGCGCCGCACCGACGGGCACGACTGACGGGTACGACTGACGGCCCGAAGGGCGGGCGGGACGCGGCCCGGCAGGCGGCCGCGCCCGCTCAGCGCCGCGCGCGGGCGGCGGACGGATCGACGAGGCGGTCGTCGACGAGCCGGGTGCCGGCCTGCTTGACGTGCCTCAGCACCGGGGAGACCTCCATGCTCTGCAAACCGGCCAGCGACCCGACACGATCCGACGTGAACTCGAACAACTCGTCGAGGTCCCGGCAGTGCGCGACGGCGTGGAGGTTCCAGGGACCGGAGACGGCCGCGACGAAGGCGGTCTCGGGCTCCTGCGCGAGCGCGCGGCCCACGCTCTTCACCGCCGACGGGTGCACCCGGAGCCAGAGGTTCGCGCGCGCGTGGTAGCCCAGGGCCGCGGCGGCGATCTCCACGTCGATGTGGACGACCCGCTGCTGGAGCAGGACTTCGAGGCGCCGTGCGACGCGCCCCGGAGTGAGGTCGGCTGCCGCGGCGAGATCGACCAGACTGGCACGGCCGTCCGCGGCGAGTGCGTCGAGCATCCGCTCGTCCTCGGGGGTGAGCCGCAGCGGCTCGCGGCTGACCACGGGAGCCTCGGTGAAGGGGGGCCCGCTGCTCCCCAGCGCGGTTTCCTCCTCCGGGGTCAGCGTGCCCTGCAGGGCGGACCAGTAGTGGCCGCGGCCGCCGAGGAACTGCCGGAGGACGGCGAAGGCGTTGATGTCGAGCACCGCGGCCGTACGGGGAAGCCGCTGCCCCAGGAGGTCCTCGCGCTGTTCCCTGGTCCGGGACTGGGTCGCGCAGGTGATCTCGCAGCCCGCCGCGCCGAGGGCCACCCAGTTGACGTCGGCCCGCTCGGCGAGTGCATCGGCGATCGCCACCACACTGCCCGGGCGGCAGCGCAGTCGCACCAGCCACCTGCTCTGCCCCAGGGCGCCCGGGTTGACCATGCCGGCCACCCGGATGACCCCGTCGGCGCGCAGACGGCGGTACCGCCGGTTGACGCCTCCCTCGGTCAGCCCGAGGGCGGTCGCGATCGCGGCGAACGAGGCCCGCGGCGCGATCTGCAACGCCCGGATGATTCGTACGTCGTCGGGCTGCAGTGCAGCGGATTCCGTCATCAGCGCCCTGTTCATGCGGGCAATCGTACGAAAACGCGCCGGTGGCTCGCCCGCGACGCGGTGCGGACGGAACACTCCGGAGCACGACGTCCGAAGCACGGACTCGAAGCACGGACTCGAAGAACGGAGATGACACCGGATGTCATCGGCTGGTACTGAACAACACCCACCCACCGCACTCATCGTCGGGGCCTCCCGCGGCCTCGGCCACGCGATGGCGGCGGAGTTCCTCGACCGGGGCTGGCACGTCGTCGGCACCGTCCGCGACCCCACCGCCCGCACGCCGCTGCACGGGCTCGCGGACCAGGCGGACGGGCGGGTGACCGTCGAGCACCTAGACGTCAACGACCCGGCCCACCTGCCCCGGCTGCGCGAACGCCTGGCGCACCGCCGACTCGACGTGCTCTTCGTCAACGCGGGCACCGCGAGCCATGAGCGGACACCCGTCGGCGCCGTCCCGACGGCCGACTTCATCGAGGTGATGGTCACCAACGCGCTCGGCCCGATGCGCGTCATCGAAGCCCTCGAAGACTTGGTCCCCCCGGCCGGACTCATCGGGGCGATGACCTCCGGACAGGGCAGCATCACGAACAACACGACCGGGGGCCGCGAGCTCTACCGGGGGAGCAAGGCGGCCCTGAACATGTTCCTGCGGAGCTTCACCGCCCGGCGAAGCGGGACGCGGCGCTCCTTCGTCCTCCTGGCGCCGGGCTGGATCCGCACCGACCTGGGCGGTCCGGACGCGCCGTTCACCATCGAGGAGACCGTCCCCCTGCTGGTGGACGTCCTGCTCTCCCGACTGGGCACGCCCGGCCTGGCCTACCTGGACCGCTTCGGCCGGACCGTCCCCTGGTGAACCCGGTGACGGACGCCCGCCGCGCTGCCCGGGGGACGCGCCTAGGCGCCCGGGTCGCCGGCGGGCAGGGCCGTCCCCGCCGCACCCTCCCCTGCCGTGTGGCACGCCGTGCACGCGTTCCAGTACGGCCACGGCCGGCCGTCGTCGGTGGTGCGGTGCGGCGCGACGGTCATGTCGGAGGCGTCCAGGCCGCACAGGGTGAGCGGACCGCAGAGGCCGGAGTCGTCCGCCGGGGCGGAGTGCGCCAGGCGCACGGGGCTATCCGGGTCGGCCGGCTCATGGTCGGGGCCGAGGAGCCGGACATTGGTCGGAGTGTCGGGTTCGAGCACGATGACGGTGTTCATCTCCTCAACGTCGCCGCCGATCTGTCACGTTGCACGCGCAGAGCGGCATCCGGACCAGTCGACGGCGGATCCGGAGGCCCGGGCCGGGGCGCACCCCGCGCCCCGGCCCGCACGACGGCCCGCTACGGTCGGCCGGATCGAGGCTTCCGCGTCCGGCCGGACCCGGCCCGGTCCGGACGCCTCCTGCCGAAGGGCGGGCGGGGGAGCAGCGCCCGCCCGCCCGCGCCGGGCGGGGTCAGCGTCGGAACAGGCCGGTGAGCACGTCCCACCAGTTGCGCCGCTGCGCCGGGACGGTGGCGGCGGTTGGGGGAGCGGGGGTGGCCGCGGCCCGCTGGGCGGCTTCCAGGGCCCGGGCCGCCAGCTCCCGTTCCTCCTTCACCCGCTCGGCCTCGGCCACCGACTCCGGGTCGGGATCGATCTCGTGGGCGGTGAACTCCACCGGCAGCGCGGTGAGATGGCGCGAGATCCAGGCCGAGCTCCAGGTCAGCTCCTCCTCGGGGACGGCCAGTCGGAGGTCCGGGAGGAGGGTAAGCAGGATGTCGATTCCGGCCTCGGCGACGTGCCGTCCGATGTCCTGGCCGGGGCACTCGTGCGGCCCGGCCCCGAAGGACAGGTGGGAGCGGTTGCCGTACAGCGGGGTGGTGAGGTCGGGCCGGACCACCGGGTCGACGTTGCCCGCGGCGAGGCCGAGCAGCAGGAGGTCCCCGGCCCGGATCTGCTGGCCGCCCAGCTCGGTGTCGGCGGTCGCCCAGCGCCCGGCGACCAGGGACATCGGCGGGGAGTCCCAGAGCACCTGGTCGAGCGCCTCGCCCAGGGTCATCTGGCCCCCGGACAGGTGGGCGCGGAAGCGCGGGTCGGTGAGCACCATCTTCAGCGAGTCGGCGATCAGGTTGACGGTCGTCTCGTTGGCGGCCAGCAGCACCACCCGCAGGTGCTCCATCACCTCGTCGTCGCTGAGCTTGGCCGGGTGGGCGAGCAGCCGGCTGGTCAGGTCGTCGCCGGGGGACTCGTGCTTGATCGCGATGGTGCGGCGCAAGCTGGCCACCACGTACTCGTTGCTGGCGATCGCCGTCTCGGTGCCCTTCATCAGGTCCCGTGCGGCGTCGACGAGTTGGGGGCCGTACTCGTCGGGCATGCCGAGCAGCTTGGTCATCACCAGCATCGGCAGGTGTTCGGCGAACTGGGTGATCAGCTCGGCCCGGCCGGTCGGCCCGACCACCTGCACCAGGTCGGTGGTGAAGCGGCGGACGTGGCGGCGGATGCCGCGCCGGTCGAAGCCGTTCAGGCCGTCCAGCACGGCGTTGCGCAGTCGGCGGTGCTCCTCGCCGTCGGCGAACACGCAGATCGGCTGCCAGGCGAGCACCGGCAGCAGCGGGGAGTCGGGCGGTACCTCGTCGTTGCGGAAGGCGCTCCACAGCCGGGAGTCGCGGGAGAACAGCGAGGGGGTGCGCATCGCGGTGATGTTGGCGCCGTGGCCGAGGATCAGCCAGGCCCGCTGGTCGCCGTGCAGCAGCACCGGGGCGACGTCGCCGTGCTCGGCGCGCAGCTTCTCGTACAGGCCCGCCGGGTCGGCCTCGGCCTCCGGGCCGTAGAGCCGGCGCAGTCCGCCGGGGCCGACCGGCTCGATCGCGCGCCCGTGGGCGGGGCAGCCGGGCGGCGGGACGGGGGCGGCGTCGTCGGGGAACGGGGTGGTCACAAGGTCTCCGGTCGCGAGGGTCGCAGGGTCGCAGGTTTCAGGGGCGTGGGGCGGAGTCGGACGTGGTCGGCGGACGGGTGGTGGGCGGTCAGCCGACGGGCGGCGCGGCCAGTTCGTAGAGGTAGCGCATCAGCGTCATCAGGGTGTCCCGGCTGGACTCCCGGCTGCGGGCGTCGCAGGCGATGATCGGCACCTCGGCGGGCAGGTCGAGCGCCTGGCGCAGCTCGTCCAGCGGGTAACTGGGTGCCTCCGGGAAGCCGTTGACGGCCACTACGAAGGGCACGCCGCGGTCCTCCAGCCGGCCGATCACCTCGAAGCTGACCTCCAGCCGACGGGTGTCCACCAGCACCACCGCGCCGAGCGCCCCCTCGAACAGGCCGTTCCAGAGGAACCAGAACCGCTCCTGCCCGGGGGTGCCGAAGACGTACAGCACGAGCTTGTCGCTGATGCTGATCCGGCCGAAGTCCATGGCGACGGTGGTGGAGGTCTTGCGCTCGACCCCGGTGGGGTCGTCCACACCGACCCCGGCCTGGGTCATGGTCTCCTCGGTGGTCAGCGGGCGGATCTCGCTGACCGCGCCGACCAGGGTCGTCTTGCCGACCCCGAACCCGCCGACGATCACCACCTTGACCGCCGTGGTGACGGTGTTCGGCAGCAGGTCCGCGCTCGCCGGGCCGACGACCGTGTCAGAGCCGCTGAAGTCCATGGATCACCGCCTCCAACAGGGCACGGTCGGGGAGTTCCGCCGCCGGGATCGCGGCGCGGGCCTCGATGTGCCCGTCGTCGAGCAGGTCCGCCAGCAGGACGGTGACCACGCTCGTGGGCAGTTCGAGATAGGCGGAGACCTCCGCCACCGAGAGCGGCGAGCGGCACAGGCGCAGGATGGCCGCGTGCTCGGGCTGCATGGCGGGGGTCGGTTCCGCGAGGGAGACGATCAGGGTGACCAGGTCGAAGACGCCCGGCCCGGAGGGGCCGCTGCGGCCCCGGGTGATCACGTACAGGCGATCGGGCTCGGGTCCGTCCCAGCCGCCGCCCTGCTCGGCGGTCATGTCACTGCCTCACTGTGCTCGTTCACGTGCCCGCCCCGGGGCCCGGGTCCGCGGGCCGGGTCACGCGACCGCCTCCGGGTTGCGCGGCGGGGTGGAGAGGTGCTCGCCGATCCGGTCCACCAGGTCGCGCATCTGGTGGCTGACCAGCCCGGCGTCCACGCCCTCGTCGGCGAGCACGGCGAGGTAGGCGCGTTCACCGGCCGACATCAGGTAGAAGTAGCCGCCGTCCACCTCGATGACGACCAGCTTCATCGCGCCGTTGCCGTGCGGGAACTCGTGCCCGACGGCGGCGGCCAGGCTCTGCAGTCCGGCGCAGGCGGCGGCCAGCCGGTCGGCGGTGTCCGGGTCGGCGCCGTACTGGGCGATCCGCAGGCCGTCGGCGGAGAGCACGATGACGTGGCGCACGTACGGGACGCTGTGTGCGAGGTCGTTGAGGATCCAGTCCATGTTGCTGCGGTGCGGAATCACTGCTCGCCTTTCCCTGCCGTCTCTTCACTACTGGTCTGTCCGGCGCTGTTCGGTGCGGTGCCGCCGGGCCCGGTGTCGCTGTTCGACCTGGTGCTGCCGGGGCCGGTGCTCTTCTCGGTGCCGCCGGTGCCCTTGTAGCCCTCCATGAAGGCCTCCAGCCACAGGCCGGGCTGCTTCTTGGGGCGCGGCGCCGGTGCGGCCGGTCCGGCCGTCGGGCCGCTGGGCTGGGCGGTGGTGCCGCGTGCGGGCGTGGCGAAGGCGGCCCGGCCGGTGACGTTGCTGCGGCGGCGCTGGGGCAGGCCGTTCGCGGTGCGCTCGGTGACGATCACCTCGTCGTCCCCGCCGTTCGCGCCGGACGGCGGCGGCCCCCACGGGCTGGTCGAGCCGAAGGACGGTCCGACACCTGCCGACTGCCCCGGTCCGGGCGTCTGGCCCAGCCCGGTGGACGGGCCGGTGCCGGTGGTCCGGGCGCCCCAGGGGCGTGCCGGGGCCGCGTGCCGGGGCGGGTTGGCCGGGAGCGGGCGGGGGCCGGAGAAGGCGCCGATGCCGTGTGCGCGCCCGGTCGGGGGAGCGGTGGTGAGCAGCTCCTGCGGCACCACCAGGACGGCGCGCACGCCGCCGTACGCGGAGCGGCGCAGCGACACCTGGAAGCCGTACGCCTGGCAGAGCCGGCCGAGGATGGCGAAGCCCAGTCGGGGGGACTCGGTGAGGTCGTCGAAGTCCTTGGAGACCATGGCCTCGCGCATCGAGCGCTCGGCCCGGATCCGGGCCTCGTCGGTGAGCCCGAGCCCGCCGTCCTCGACCTCGATCGCTATCCCGCTCTGCACTTCCGAGGCGCTCAGGTGGACGTGGGTGTGCGGCGGGGAGTAGCGGGTGGCGTTGTCGAGCAGCTCGGCCACCGCGTGGATCAGTGGTTCGACGGCCGGGCCGGTGACCGAGATCTGGGCCACCGGGTGGAGGTCGACCCGCTGGTACTCGAGGATCCGGGACATCCCGCCGCGCAGCACGCTGTAGAGGGCGATCGGTCGGGTCCACTGGCGGCCGGGCCGGGCGCCCGAGAGCACGGCGATGGAGTCGGCGAGGCGGCCGACCAGGGCGTTGCCGTGGTCCAGGCGCAGCAGGTCGTCGAAGACCGCCGGGTCGTTGCCGTGCCGGTCCTCCATCTCCCGCAGGTCCTTGGCCTGGCGGTGGATGATCGCCTGCACCCGCCGGGCCAGGTTGACGAAGGCGCGCTCGGCGGAGTCGCGCCGGCTGACCTCGTCGTCGACGGCCTGGGCGATGCCGCGCACCACCAGCTCCAGCGAGCGGCGGAACCTCTGCGACAGCAGCGCGTTGGGGTGCTGGAAGGGCTGGAGCAGCACGTCGATGGACGACCCGTACCGGGCGCCGCCGACCAGTCGGCGCAGCTCGCCGGTGGCCATCCGCTCGATCTCGTCCTCCTGCCCGGCCAGCTTGCGGTTCAACAGGTCGACCTGGCGGGTGTGTTCGTCGCTCAGTTCGGCCAGGGCCCGCCCGCGGCGGGCGGATTCGGCGGCGACCACGGCGACCAGCACGGTGGCCGTCGCCCCGCACCACAGCACCTGGGCCCGGGCTCCGGCGGACACCACCACCGCGGCGACCGCGACCGCCGCCGCCATCACGGCGGTGGGCAGCAGCCAGCCGAGCAGGGGCGCGGGGCGCCGTCTGGCGGATGACGATCCAGCTCGAAGCATTCGGCAATCCTCAAACGATCGGAACAGAACGGGGACGGGCGACGACCGGCTCCGGAGGCGTGGTGCTGCAGCATAGCCAAGTTCAGGACATCCTGACCGAAACTCAAAAATACTGTCCGTCAACCGACTTGTGACAACTTGCCGGACATGCCAGACATCTCGCACACCTGTTGCAGTCCGCTCGGTCACCGCCCGGTCACCAGGCTTCTCGCCCGGCCGCCCGCGCACCGGCAACCCGGCCGGGATTCGCTCATGTGAAGGGTTTCCGGGCCAAGTCGCCACGATCGGGAGCGAGTTCGTGCTACGTCCGGCCGCCGGGGCCAGTTGATCACTCCTCCGGGGGACGTGGCGCACGCGTCGGCGTGCCGCAACATCTGTTGCCCATCTAGGCAATGGTCGTTGACGTGGCCTCCGTCCGGTCCCTAGAGTGCGGGCCATGGACATCGATGACCCCGGTCGACGGGTGGCGGAGGACGTGGCGGGCGACGGCGGACTGGACGGCCTGCGGCGGCTGTCCCGGACGATCGACGCACTGGAGGAGCGGCGCACCGAACTGGTCGAGGAACTGCGCCGAGGCCGCCACGCCACCTGGGAGGAGATCGGCCGGGCCTGCGGAATGACCAGGCAGGGTGCGACCCGCCACTGGGCCGGACGGCTGCGCGCCCGCTCCTTCGGCCTCGCCGCCTCCTCCTACCAGCACGGCCGGCCCGGCTACCCCCAGGCACTGATCGGCTCCGCCGTACCGCGCGGGGCCCGCCGGGTGCTCGACCTGGGCGCCGGGACGGGCAAGCTGACCAGGCTGCTGGTCGACGCCGGACTGGACGTGGTCGCGGTCGAACCCGATCGGGGCATGCGCGACCGGCTCGCCGCCGCCGTCCCCAAGGCGGCGGTGCGGGCCGGCACCGCCGAACGCATCCCGCTGCCCGACGCCAGCGTGGACACGGTGGTGGTCGCCCAGGCCTGGCACTGGTTCGACCAGGCCACCGCCGTGCCCGAGATCGCCCGGGTGCTCTCCCCCGGCGGCACCCTCGCCCTGATCTGGAACATCCGCGACGAGACCGAGCCCTGGGCCGCCGCCCTCGGCGCCCTGATGCACCGCTCCAGCCGGCAGCAGATCGACAGCGCACCCGACGTGCCCGCGCCCTTCGGCGCCCCCGAGCGGCTGGAGATCCGGTGGGAACACCCCACCACCCCGGCCGGCCTCCTCGACATGGTCGCCTCCCGCAGCTACGTCATCGCCCTGCCCGAGGCCGAACGCGCCCGTCTGCTCGCCGACGTCGAGCACCTGCTCGCCACCCACCCCGGGGTGGCCGGCCGGGACGAGATCGCCATGCCGTACGTGACCAGGTGCACCCGGGTCCGGCTCGGCTGAGCCGTGGCGCCTGCCCGGCGGATCTTTCCGGGGGCGCGAAGACCGCCGGACAGGCCCTCCCTCCGGAGCCGCGGAGCCCCACCCGCCGGCCGGCGCGCCCACCGGCTGGCGGGGGTGCGCGGTGCGGAGCACGGTGGTGGGTATGGACGACGCGGCCTTCGGCAGGCTCCTCGGCGACCTGCTCGACCGGGCCCACCGGGCGGCCCCCGTCGAGCTGGCCCCCCTGGTGGACCACGCGGCCAGGGCCATGGGCCTGGCCGGTGCCGCCGTCTACCTGGCCGACGTCCAGCAGATCCACCTGGTCCCGCTGCCCGCCACCCCGGGGCCGGCGCCGTCCGGGGAGGGCACGCGGGACCCGGAGGGCATCGAGGGCACCCTCGGCGGCTGGGCCTACCGGACCCAGTCGGTGCGCATCTCCTCCGAGGACCACCTCACGCTGTGGCTGCCGCTGCTGAACGGCAGGGAACGGATCGGCGTCCTGCGGCTGACCGCCGACGCCCTCGACGCCGCCACCCTCTCCCGCTGCCACACCCTCGCGCGTCTCGTCGCGCTGGTCACCGCCTCCAAGGCGGCTACCAGCGACGCCATCCTGAAGCTGGTCCGCACCCGTCCGATGAGCCTCCAGGCCGAACTAGCCTGGGCCTTCATGCCGCCGCTGACCATCGGCACCACCGACGTCACCTCCAGCGCCGTCCTGGAACCGGCCTACGAGATCGGGGGCGACGCCTTCGACCACGCCCTGGACGAGCGACACCTGCACCTCGTCGTCATCGACGCGATGGGCCACGACGTCGCCTCCGGCCTGTCCTCGGCCCTCGCCCTGGCGAGTTGCCGCTGCGCCCGCCGTAGCGACGCGGGCCTGGCCGGGATCGCCGCCGCGGTGGACCAGGCCCTCGCCACCTGGGCGCCCGCGCGGCTGCTCACCGCCGTCTTCGCCCAACTCGACCTCGCCACCGGCCGCCTCACCTGGGCCAACTTCGGGCACCCCGCCCCACTCCTCATCCGCCGCCACCGCGTCGTCCCGAACGCCCTGATCCGGCCCGCCCAACTCCCGCTCGGCCTGGGCCCCGAGTACCCCGCCCCCACCTTCCGCGTCGACCACGCCCAGCTGGAACCCGGCGACCGCCTCCTGATCCACACCGACGGCGTCACCGACGGCCGGGGCCCGTCCGGAGAACTCTTCGGCGAGGCCCGCCTGATCGACACCGTCGTCCGCGCCACCGCCGCCGGCGAGGCCGCACCGGAGGCCCTGCACCGCCTGATCCGCACGATCCTCGACCATCAGAACGGCCGCCTCACCGACGACGCCACCATCCTCCTCGCCGAATGGCACCCCGCCGCCTAGATGACTGATGCCAAGGGCTCGGTGGCTTGCATGACATGAAGGGAGAGAAGTCCACAGGACGCTACGGCAGCGGATCGGCGTCGGGGTCGGTGTCGATGGAAAGGACGATCTTGCCGCGGGTGCGCCCCGACTCGCTGGTGGCGTGGGCCTCGGCGGCGTGCTCCAGGGGGTAGGTGCGGGCCAGGGAGACTCGCAGCAGGTCCTGGTCGACGAGGGTGGCGAGGGTGGCCAGGTCCTCACCGGACGGGGTGAAGGACAGCTCGACCAGCCCGAGGCCGAGCGCGTCGGCGCGTGCGCGCAGGGCGGTGCGGTCCGGGCCGGTGCCGCGCACGTCGACCAGGACGCCGCCGGCCCTGAGCACCTGGAGCGACCGCAGGCCGTAGTCGCCGCTGATCGGGTCGATCACCGCGTCCACCCGGCTGCCGTCGGCGGCTAGCTCGGCGGCGAAGTCCGTCGCGGTGTAGTCGAGGACTTCGTCCGCACCCAGCCCGCGCACGAAGGAGTGGTTGGCCTCGCGAGCGGTGCCGATGACGTAGGCGCCGCGTGCCTTGGCCAGCTGGACTGCCAGATGGCCAACGCCGCCCGCCGCCGCGTGGACCAGCACCCGGCTGCTCTCTTCCACCGTGCCGGCGCGCTCCAACGCCTGCCACGCCGTCAGCGCGGTCACCGGCAGCGCCGCCGCCTCGCGCAGGCCCGGGCGCCGGGGCGCGGCGGCCAGCTGGGACTCGGGGACGGCCGCGTACTGGGCGTAGGAGCCGCGCGGCGGGATCGTCACCCCGTAAACGCGGTCGCCCGGCTGGAATCGGATGGCTCCCGGGCCGGTCGTCTCGACGGTCCCGGCGAGGTCAAGGCCGATCGAAAACGGCGGGGTCCCGAAGCGGCGCACCTGTCCGGAGCGGATGCGCCAGTCGGCGGGGTTGACTCCGGCGTACGCGATCTTGACCAGGACCTCGCCCGGGCCCGGTTCCGGCACCGGCACATGGGCCGCCTCCAACACCTGCGGCCCGCCGTACTCGCGGACGACAACCGCACGCATATCGCTGCCCATGGAATCCCCTTGGTGATCGACGCCGACGGGGACCGGGCCGCTCCCGATCGCCTCGCCATGGCGATCATCCTGGTCGCCGTGGGTATAGCTTGTGAAGTAGGTACCTGAAGGGTATTCAGGTACCTCATGGATACCGACTCGCGCCGCAGCCCCGCCGACCTACTCGCGACCTACCGCCGCAGCTGCCCCTCCCGCACAGTCGTCGAGGTCCTCGCCAACAAGTGGTCCCTGTACGTCCTCGCCGCCCTGCGCCGCTCCCCCGGACCACTGCGATTCAGCCAGCTGCGTCGCCTGCTCGACGGCGTGACGCAGAAGATGCTCACCCAGACCCTGCGCGCCCTCGAACGCGACGGTCTCGTCGCCCGCACCGTCTACCCCACCGTGCCCCCGCGCGTCGAGTACTCCCTCACTGATCTCGGACACGCCGCCGGCGAGCTCACCACCGCCGTCGCCGACTGGGCCGTCGACCACGCCTCCCGCGTCCACGCCGCCCGCGCCGCCTTCGACGCACGCCCCGAGGAGCCCAGTCTTCTCTAGACGCGATGCCAAGGGCTCGCTGCGCGCATAACACGAAGCGAGAGAGTCCAAAGATCGGTTGTGACGCCTGATCTGGACTCCCTCGCGACCGCACTCTACGTGAAGACCGACGACCTGCTGAAGGAATCGCCGCAGCTGGCTCCGTGGCAGCCCGAAATCGGTATCGCGCCCAGGCTCAGCGACGCCGAGCTGGTCACGCTCGCGGTGATGCAGGCCCTGCTCGGCCACGTCTCCGAACGCCGCTGGATCCGCTACGCCCGCTCCCACCTGCGGCACCTGTTCCCGTACCGTCCAGGGCAGTCCGGCTACAACCGGCGTCTGCGCAAGGCCGCCGACCTGATTGCCCGCGTCAACCGGCTGCTGGCCACCGACACCAGTCTGTGGACCGACAACGTCCGGGTGGTCGACTCCACCCCGATCGAATGCGGGCGCTCCCGCGAGACGGTCAAGCGCTCCGACCTGGCCGGCTGGGCCGAGTACGGCTACGGCGCCAGCCATTCGCGATTCTTCTGGGGCCTGTGGCTGCACCTGGTGTGCACCCTGCACGGCCTGCCCGTCGCGTTCGCGCTGACCGGCGCCAAGGCCGACGAGCGCACCACCCTGCTGGACATCCTGGACACCGAGACCGCCCTCGTGGCCGCCCGGCCCGGCCAGACCCTGATCGGGGACAAGAACTACTACGGCGCCGCGTTCGAGCGTCAACTCACCGAACTGGAGCTCCGGCTTCTGCCTCCCGCCCGCAAGGGCGAGGCCGAACGGGCCGGATCGCAGCTGTTCAAGCCGTTGCGGCAGATCATCGAGTCCGTCAACGACACCTTCAAGGGACAGCTCGACCTCGAACGGCACCAAGGCCGCACACCCGGCGGTGTCATGGTCCGTGTCCTCCAGCGGATCCTCGCGCTGACCGCCGCGATCTGGCACAACGACCACACCGGTCAGCCCGTCATGCGCTCGCTGACCGCCTATGACCACTGAACCCCTTGGCATCGGTCATCTAGAACCGCCCCGGCCCCGTCGACCGGTGCGGCGGGTCACCGGCCGGGTCATCGAACTCCTGCTCTTCGAGGACGAGTCGAACCACCAGCTGATCGCCGCAGCTCATCATGACGCCGCAGGAACACCGTCACCAGGCCGTTCGGCAGGCCGACGCCCCGGCGGGACACGGCTGACAATTGTCATGGTGCGGGGGTGTGGCAGCACACTGCCGCCGGGCACCGGGCGGCGGCCACGATGAGGGCATGACCTCCACCGACCTGCACCACCCCGACATCCGTCGGGCCTTCCGCACCGTACGGCGGTGCGTGACCGTCTACCTCGGGCTCAGCGCCGCCACGATGGTGGCCGCCTTCGCGCTCCGCTCGCACACCGACCTGATCACCCCGGCCGTGTGGATCCGCGGCATCCTGGTGCTGACCGGGGCCGCCGTCACCCTGCTGCTCACCGTCCGTGCGGCCGGCGGCTCCCACGGCGCCTTCCGGCGGCTTCGGATCATCTCCGGGGTGATGCTGGTCGCGATTGCTGCGATCATCGCCGTACCGGGCGTCTTCCCGGTCTGGATGAAGATCGAACAGGGCCTGTGCGGCCTCGCCCTGCTGGGGGTGGCCGTGGTCATCAACGGACGGCGGCTGCGCACGCTGTTCGCCGCCCGGCCCTGAGGAAGGACGCAGGCGTGACCGACCTCGACCGCGAGAGCGCTCCGGGGCAGGAGAGCCCGCCCGCGCCCGGCCTGCACTGGGCGGGCGGAGTGCGGCGGATCCTGCTGGGCGCCGGGATGCTGGTCTTCCCGGCGCTCACCGCGATGGCGATGAGCGGCAATGTCGGGGGGTCGGCGGCGGTCGCCGGGTACGCCGTGGTGGTCGCGTTCTGCCTCTGCTACGTGCTCCTCGCGATCGTCGTCGGGCGCGCCGGGGGCCGGTACCGGGCGCGGTGGATCAAGGCGCTGCTGGCGGCGATGGCCGCCCTGTTCCTGGCCGCGCTGCCGTCCGCCCACGAGGACGCCTTCTTCCTCGCCACCGTCCTCGTCTCCGCGGTCGCGGTGCTGTGGGGCCGCCACGCCCTCAAGGCCGCGGCTGCCGGAGCGCTCGCCGCCCTGCTGGTGCCCTGGGCGGTGCCCGCCTGGCACACCGGGCCCGGCGGCTTCCAGGCGCTGGCCCTGCTGTTCACCTCGCTCACCTGCGGCGCCTTCGCCGAGATCGCCGCCACCAACCAGGCCCTGGTGGCCGCCCGGGCCGAGGTCGCCCGCCTCGCCTCCGAGGCCGAACGCAACCGGATCGCCCGCGACCTGCACGACCTGCTCGGCCACTCGCTCACCGCGATCACCGTCAAGTCCCGGCTCGCCCAACGGCTGGCGGTCAAGGACGTGGACCGGGCGGTGGCCGAGATGACGGCCGTGGAGAAGCTGTCCCGGCAGGCCCTCGTCGATGTGCGCGCCGCCGTCACCGGCTACCGCGAGGTCACCGTGACCGGCGAACTCGCCCGCGGCCGCGAACTGCTGCGCGCCGCCGGGGTGGTGGCCGACCTGCCCTCGGCGGCTGACGCGGTCGGGCCGGAACACCGCGAACTCTTCGGCTGGGTGCTGCGCGAGGGCATCACCAACGTCGTCCGGCACGCCCGCGCCGCCCGCTGCTCCGTGCTGCTCAGCGCGACCTCGGTGGAGATCCGCGACGACGGCCCGGGCGGCGGCCTGGTCGGCGGCGGCAAGGGCCTGACCGGGCTGCGGGAACGGGTCACGGCGGCGGGCGGTACGGTCGAGGCCGGCCCGCTCGACCCACGCGGATGGCGACTGCTGGTCACCGTCCGGCCGCCCGAGCTCCGACCCGGCAACCGCCCCGAAGGGACGACATGACGATCCGACTGCTGCTCGCGGAGGATCAGGAGCTGGTCCGCACCGCGCTGCGCGCCCTGCTCGACCTGGAGGACGACTTCCAGGTGGTCGAGGCCGCCCGCGAGCACCGGCCGGACGTCGCCCTGCTGGACATCGAGATGCCCGGACTGGACGGCCTGGCGGCGGCCGCCGTGCTCGCCCAACAGGTGCCCGGCTGCCAGGTGGTCATCCTCACCACCTTCGGCCGGGCCGGCTACCTGCGCCGGGCCATGGAGGCGGGTGCGCTCGGCTTCGTGGTCAAGGACGCCCCGGCCGAGGTGCTCGCGGATGCCATCCGCCGGGTCGCGGCGGGGGAGCGGGTGGTGGACCCGGAACTGGCCGCCGCCACCCTCGCCGCCGGGGCCTCCCCGCTGACCGCCCGCGAGCGCGACGTCCTCAACGCCTCCCGCTCCGGGGCCGGAGTCGCCGAGATCGCCGGGAAGCTCTACCTCTCCGAGGGCACCGTCCGCAACTACTTCTCCGCGGCCATCGCCAAGACCGGCAGCCGCAACCGCACCGAGGCCCTGCGGGTCGCCGACGAGCGCGGCTGGTTGTAGGCCCCGTCCGGCACTCGGCCGAACGGGGCCTCTCGCTGTCTGACCGCCCGCCAGGGCGGTGCACGGTGTTGACCAGCGGGCGCGTCAGATCGGCAGGTCCCACCCGGGGCCGTCCTCGGCGCCGAGCCACACCCGCTGACCGGCGGCCGAGACCGTGATCCCGAACCGTTCCTGGTGCGGCTCGTTGGCGGCATGCCACTGCTGCACGGCTCGTTCCACCCGGTCCCACAGGCGCACGGGGCCGCGTTGGACGACGGTCCACCCACCGTCAGGGTTGGGGGTAGTCCGGGCCTGGGAACCGGTGGCCACGTCCCACAGGATCTGTTCGGCCCCTGCCCCCATGCGTTCGGCCGAGGGGGCCGCGAGCTGCGCGACCCACCCGCCCGTCCAGTCGTCGAGCTTTGCGGGGTCGATCTGGCTCGGACGCTCCTCCCCGGGGAGCAGGGCCAGTGTCGGGCGGGGCGGCCGGTCGTGCGGCCGGGCGATCATGAAACTGGTGTACCCGGGGAGGAATCGGCCCGTGGCCTCTCCGGGGCTGGTCACGTCGAGCAGCGCGAGGGCGTTGGCGTAGCTCCACCCGGAGAGCGTGGCCAGGATCTTCCCGCCGGGCTTCACCTGGTGCAGCCAGGGCAGCGGGACGTACCGGACCGAACAGGTGGCAATGAGCCGGTCGTACTGCCCGCCCTGCGGGTCGCCGCGCAGCCCGTCACCGATGATCAGCCGGGGTGCGAAACCAGCCGCTTTGAGTGCCGTAGCGGCAGCCCCGCCGACCACCGGGTCGTACTCGATGCTGGTCAGGTTGGCGTCCCCGAGGCGATGCGCACCGAGGGCGGTCGAGTACCCGGTTCCGGTGCCGATCTCCAGCACCCGCTGACCCGCCTGCGCGCCGAGTTGCTGCCACATCCGCAGCACCAGGGACGGCAGGGTGGACGACGACGACGGGGAGCCGGTCACGGCGTCCTCGGTCACGTCGTCGGGCCTGATCCGGCCGTCCAGTTGGGTGATCAGCGTCTCGTCGGAGTAGACGCCCTCCAGCCACCCGGGATCGCCCTCCCGGACGGGCCGGTAACTGGTGGGGACGCTTCCCGCCACCGGCAGGAAGTAGGACCCCGTGAACAGCTCGCGGGGAACCGTGGTGGCCGCGCTGCGCCACTCGGGTTCGGTGAGGGTGCCCTCCTCGGCGAGTCGGTCCGCCAGGGCGCTGCGAAGCTGAGCCGATGTGCTCACGTGTCGGGGCCTTTCTCCAGTTGGTCGGTTAGAGCTTGGGCGATGGCGGCGGTGGTCTGCGCCGGCTGCCACGCCCATTGGCCGTTCGGGTTGCACTCAAGGAAGTACCAGTCGCCCGCAGGGGTC
Source organism: Kitasatospora sp. NPDC036934 (assembly GCF_055608425.1). Lineage (NCBI taxonomy): Bacteria > Bacillati > Actinomycetota > Actinomycetes > Kitasatosporales > Streptomycetaceae > Kitasatospora > Kitasatospora sp. NPDC036934. Next base: position 446,666 of record NZ_JBVJQR010000001.1, read on the forward strand.
ACTGCGAAGTCGAACGCGCCGTAATGCAAACGGAGTTCGGCGAGGTAGGCCGCGACCGCACGGGCGACCGACGCGGGTACTTCGATCGGTGTGCACGTCATCAGGTCTTGACGGTAACGCCAGTCGAGATCGGGGCTGTCGATCCGGACCCCGAACAGTCGGGCGCCCACGGCGGTGACCCGCGCGTCGAACGCCTTGTCCACCTTGGCTTGGAACATGTGGGGGCAGACGGACACGGCGTCGGTGATCTCGGCGGCGTGCACCTCCCGGACCCACACACTGTTCGGCTGATCGTCCACGCGGTAGGGCGTGTTCCACACGGGTTTGTAGACCACTCCGCCGGACTGCTGGGAGGCGAACGTCCGCGCCTCGTCCGGGTCGTCGGTGATCACCGTGCTGGGCACCAGGAACCCGCAGCCCTGCGCGGTCGAGAGCTGCGCGGGCTTGAACTCGGCGGCCCGATTGCTCCACGGGTGATTCACGTAGTGCGCGCCAGGCAGCGACGCGAGGATGCCCCCCGCGCCCCACAGGGCCTGCTCTGCGGCGAACCGGCGGTCCTGGCCGCTCAACTCCGGCGGTCCCTCGTAGGGCGAGGGCCTGCGTACCCACACGGACCGAATCCGCGTGGTGTCGATCGCCCGGCTCGCCGTGCGCAGGGTGCCCCGCTGGTCGCCTGTGCGGTACGTGGCGGTCAGCGAGGCACCCGCGTGCAGGTCGGTGCCGGGGTCGAGACGGACCACGGGAACCCGGCGCTCGGCGAGAAGCCGCAGCACCACGTCCGCAGTCACGTCGTAGGGGTTGGTCAGCACCAGTACCGGCCTGCTGTCACGCATCAGCCGGAACTCTGGTCCTGGTCGTACGACTCGGTGCTGTCGGAGTCGGTCGCGCCACCCGGGCCCGACCCGTCACCCGGGGTGGTCGTGGTGGGCGTCAGGCCGCTCGTGCTGGTGCCGTGGCTGCCCAGCTCGACCGTCCGACCGTGCTCGTCCACGATCGCCGCGACCTGGGTTTCGGGGTCGATCACGGGCGTGTACTGCGGAACCGTGGTGGTGGCCGCGTACGGCTCCATCCGCTGGGTGCCCCCACGGTGCGGGCGTCTGCGTCATCTGTGCTGTACCTCCGTTTTCTGCGAACGTCGAAGTTCAACACCTCGGCCGTGAAGCCGAGTTGCCAATCCCACCCCGACCGAGTCGCCCTGTCCAGGGCCGAGCTGGCCGGAGTGGCCGTGCCCCGCGCCGTGCATGGGGGTTGAAGTGCCGGGAGCGGGAGTTGGGGCCCGTCCCGGCGGGGGTGTCGACCCTTCCCCGCCCGCCGGAACGGGAGTTCATGGGGGCGCGGCTACCCGCGCCCGAGGGGACGTGCCTTGCGGAGCGGGGCCGACTCGCCGGGGCGCGTCCACCCGAGGGGGAACAGCACCGGTTCACCCGGGAACAGCGCGGCCCACTCGGCGGTCATGACACCGCCCCACCGGCCGCACGTCAGGCACCGCCAGACCGGCCCGCCCGGACCGCTCAACAAGGCACCCGGTTCCGTGGTCGTCTCGACCTCGTGTCCGGCGCCCTCGGGGCACTCGCGCATCTCCGCTCCATACCGTGATCCGTCTGTGCCCCGCCCCGGTCGTCCGAGCCGTCCAAGTCCCGTCACCGGGGCGGGGGTTGTGCAGCCCGGTGCAACGCAGGCAACGCCGGGAGTCGAGCGGTCGGGCTACTGCCGAACCCTGGTGCCCCATCTCGACCGGGGCCGGGCGTGCCGAGCGCGGTGGGTGCGCCCGGTCGCCGACTTGTCCCGTTTGGCCATCGCGGCAACTGCCTTGCCGTGCAAGGTCGATATGCAGTCGGCGCAGGCGAGCAGCCCGGCCGTGACTCCGCCGGCTGCGGTGACCGGGCCGAGCCAGAGCGCGCGGACCGAGGTGCGCCCGCGGTAGAGCCAGCAGTCCCCGGCCGCCCACGGGTTCCCGTCGTGGGTCTCGGGCGGCTCCGGCAGCCGTCCCGCGCCGATCTCGGCCAGCGTGGGCAACGCCTCGGCAGCGAGGGTCACGGAGGTTCTCCGGGGTGGATGTGACGAACAGTGACCCGCAACCGGGACCGCCTGGCGGCACGTCTCCGGTGTCGGAACCACGTCTCCCAGTCACCGCCGTAGACGATGCCGAGCATGGCGACCGCCAGGGCGAAGAACCACCGCACCCACCGACGCGCGGCGTGCGGGGCGAGCTTGGCGAGGGCGACCACCAGAGCGGCAGGCCCGAGAATGACCGCCACGGCCACGGCGCAGGCGGCAAGAGTCTTGCGGCTCACGCCGGTTCCTCCTCGGGCACCAGCACCATCGGGACCGAGGCAGCGTCCAGGCTGTACGACCGGTGGTCCTGGTTGAGCCACGTGTGAGTACGCGCCCACTCCGCCACGGCCGCCACGTCGGCACTCGGCCGGGACGTCTCGCCGCACATGGTGCCGTCCTCGTCCTCGGACACGCAGGACAGGACGTACCAGGCCGGAGCGATCCGAGGGTCATCCGGGCGCAACTTCCAACCCCCGAACCGAGTAACGATCCGGTTCGTCTCCTGGCAGTCCGTGTGCGTCAGCACCGACGGGAGTTCCCTGGTCGGCATGCTGCTCATTCGGCCTCCAAAACGCTGAATGCCCGTCACGTCACATGGACGGTACGGGCACTCAAGGCGGCCGAGAGGCACAGTTCGTGCCCCTAACTATCAGTCAGGCGGCAAGCCCGGTGGCGGTTGCAAGCTCACGGGCGGCGGGTCGAACAGACGGCGGGCCGTCCAGCAGGCCCCTTACCAAGTCATGGGTTTCGTGGTTCCACCGGGCGGTGTCGGGCGCTGCCTCCACTGCGTCGGTGAGCAGCGACGCCACCCAATCCGGTTCGCCCCGCAGGGCGTATGCCCGTGCGACCTCGATCAAGTGCCGTGCCCGCCTCGGCCGTGCAGGAAGTTCTGCCGGTGCCAGCCGGTCAGCCCAGCGCAAGGCGGCACCGACCTGTCGCAGCTCGACAGCGACTGTCACAGCGTGCACCGGGACTACCCGTGCAGATGCGGAGGTCGGCGAGTGCCAGAAGTCAGCCGGCAGGGTCCTGGCGACCTCCTCGGCTCGATCGAACCAGCCCCAAGCCTCGCCCGACTCTCCCGCGCGAGCGTGCGTAATGGCCGCGTGGAACGCCATGTCTGCCCATGCCGCAGCAAGCGACGGAGAATCACCCCGGGCCGGTCCCAGCAGCCGCAGAGCCTCCTCCGTGAGCGTCTGGGCGCTGTCCCATTGCCCGGACTTCCGGAACGCCTCCACCAGGAACCAACAAGCCTGCGCAACGGCGACGGCATCACCGGACGCTCGGGCGGTCGCCAAGGAGCGCTCAGCCACGCGCCAGACCAGGTTTCCATCCCCCTGGTAGGCGGCGAACATCTGGACAAGATTCAGAGCCGAGGCGTACAGCACCTCAGCGCGCCGACGATCCGGGCAGTCAGGGTGCGATGCGGCGGCCGAGGCAGCCGATACCAGCGCCGGGAGCAGGTCCCCAAGAGCCGTACGGTGGTCGCCCCGGGAGTCCCGAGCTTGCCAAGCCGCAGCCACCTGGGCCGCAACGTGATTGACGCTCGGGACCGGGCCATCCGCCAGGCCCAGCGGCGCCGAGTCAACGGCCCGCCGGACCACCGACAGCGCCGGATGCTCCGCCCCGGAGAACAATGCTCGGGGCATCGACACGTCCCCCGTCAGGGCCGACAGGTCTTCGATGCCCAAGTGTTCTGCGATCTTGACGAGCATGGGCAGTCTCGGCGGCAGGAGGCGACCGTTCTCAACTGCCTTCAACCATCCCTCTGAGCGGCCTACCAGCCCGGCCAGCACGGCACGGGACTTGCCCGCGCGCTCCCTGAAGAGCTTGATGCGCTGACCAACAGACAGCGCCGGATCGACAGCCATAGCCATGGGGTAAGAGTAGGACCAGCGCTGCCGGGCTAACACCGGCTCGAACCGGGCACGCGGGAAGGGGCGAGTGACGGCAGGGCAGCAAGCGGGAACGCAAGAAGGCCCCCGCCCCAACCACTCGATGAGGGAGGAAGGGACGGGGGCGTTCGCGGAAGGTGGGACCGGTCAGTCCCAGATATCGGAGTCGTCTGCGGACCCCGGCGGGGCAACAGCCACTTGCGCACTCGGCGACAGTCCCAAGTCGCTTATATAGCCAGCAAGTTGGGATAAGTGCGGTACTTTGCTGCGATGCTTCAAGCCCGGGAGGGCGGTGGCGGATGTTCTACTCGGTCCGGGAGTACCGGGGCCGCAAAGGCGAGCCAAAGGGGATCGGCTGGCGCGACGTGCGCGACCTGCTGGTCAGGGCGTGCGTCCAGCTCGGCGGCCCGATCGTGCTCGTGTGGGGCATCCTGCGCATGCACCTGGTCGAACCGATGCGCCAGTTCATCGCCGACCACGCCGACTGGCTGACAGTTTTCCAGCTGCCGAGTCACTCACCTGACTTGAATCCGCAGGAGGGTATCTGGTCGTTGGCCAAGCGAGACATCGGCAACCTCGCCGCGGCCGACCTCGGCCAGGTCACCCGCGCCGTCAAGCGCGGGCTCAAACAGATCCAGTACCGCCCGGACCTGGTCGACGGGTGCCTGGCCGGCACGGACCTGATCACGGACGGCTGACCCGCAGCCGTGTTCGCTGCCGACTCACGCGTCCCAGTCCGTATAGTCCCCGATCGCCACGTCGTCGCAGAACGTCTCCCAGAACCCGGTGTCCGCGAGAGCGGTCTCGTCGATGCTGGAGATGAGATCGCGAAGCTCTTCCGCCACCTCCTCATGCCTGTCCTCGTCGCCGGCCGCGTAGAACGGGAAGCGCTCGATCACCGCGGCCACGCACTGGTTGAAGGAACCGAGATCGCTGTTGGCGTGCCAGGTGCTGACTGACTCGATCGTGGGAACCTGCACCACGTGACCAGTGGCAACGTCGATGGCGATGCGTCCGAACAAGCCACTCGTCGCGATGGCGACCAGCCCCCGCTCTCCGATCTCCCCGAGGAACACCGGCTCACTCAGCGGCCGGTACTCGTATCCGATCAACCCGGCGGGGATGCCAGTCTCACCGAGAGCGACAGCGATCTGAGCGGGTGCCTCAGGCGGAGCCTCCACGCGGATCAAGACGAACTCGGACTTCGGCAACGGCGGCAGGGGCTGACTCACGGGGAGATCTTCTCCCGAAGGACTGTGCCGCCAACACCCGCAGACCTACGGGGCGAGCAACCCTGTCGGGTGACTCTTCCCGACATCACCCAATCAACTTCAGTAGTGAAGAACGGACCTTGCCGAGTCCCGGTGGCGAGGTGGCGAGAGTGGTCCTGTTTCTGTTTTTCTTAGTTTTTCTATGCGTTCAAAAAAAATAGGTAAGAACCACCACTCATCACCCCTCTTGCCGCTGTTGGCCGGTCCGGGGCCGGCTGAGCCCGAAGCCACAGGCAGCCGTCTGCGGGCACAAGAGAGCCCCGGCCGACCAACGGGGGGCTGACCGGTCAGCCCCCCACCGGGGTGGTTCAGGCCTTGATGGTGAGCCAGGCGCCGAGGCCGGCGCAGCCGCGGGCGTCGTAGCTGGTGCTGCGGTAGCCGGCCGGGATCGGCGAGTACGGGCAGGTCCAGATGCCGTTGCGGACCTGCTCGTGGAACCAGGCGCCGACGCCGCTGCAGCCCTTGACGTCGTAGTCCGTCAGCACGTAGCCGGAGACGATCGGGGAGCCGGAGCAGGTCCACAGCCGGTTCTGGGCGGGCCGCTGGAACCATGCGCCGTGGTTGTTGCAGCCGCCGGGGTTGTACATGGTGATGACGTAGCCGCTCGGGACGGGCGCCCCGGAGCAGCTCCAGCCGCCGGTGGCGGAGGCGGTGCCGGCCGCCGCCGTGCCGGTGAGGGCGGCCGCGAGCACGGCGACCGTGGCGGCGGCCCGTCCCATGCGGGTCATCAGCTGGCGGAAGGTTCTGGTCACGACGACACCGGTCCGATCGGTCGGCTCCGCGCCGCCGGGGCGGCGCGGGCGGGCGTAACTGCGGGAATGCGCCGCACCCTAGCGGTGGTGATCAGTTCATCGATAGATCCTGATCGGATGATCGGTACACCTGACCGAAAACGATCCGTCAGGCTTCGTGGGGTGGGCTCTCCAGCAGTCGGTGAGTCCGTCAGCCGGTGTGCAGGAGGCGGAATCGGTCGGGGCGGGCCGGTTCCCGGACCGCCGACCGGCGCGGCGGGCTCGCCTGTGCGTTCACGCGGGACATTGCATCCACTGCAGGGGCCGACGGCAAGCGAATTTCCCCGGACCGTTCCCCGGAGTTTCCCGGACCGCTCCCCGGACCGCTCCGCGGGCGAAGGACGTCGGCCGGTCCCGGGTCGTGGCGGCCACCGCGGTGACGGAACCGTTATCGGACACCTGTATGTTGATCAGTCGCCGACCCTGCCGCGCTCCCGTCCCGGGATGCCGACGCCCGGGTCCGGCCCGGACCGGTGCGCGTCTCGCGGAGGTCGGGCCGTCGGTGCGGGGGGAACCACGGAGGGACCTCGGCCCGGGGCGGAAAGCCGCTCACCATCCCGACGTTCCCGAAGGATCCCGTATGACCGTTCCTGTCCCGCCCGACAGCCCGCAGCCCGGGGAGGCGCCCGCCGGCGCCGAGCCGAGGACGCCGCCGGCCCCGGGGCAGAGCGAGGCTCCGGAGCAGGGCGAGGCCCCGGGCCCCGCCGTGGAGCCTGCGCCCGCTGACGCCGTCTCGCTTGCCAAGTCCCCTGCTCCCGCTGACGCTCCGGCCGATGCCGATGCCGATGCCGATGCCGGTGCCGAGCCGGAGTTGCCGCCGCTGGCCCCGGCGCAGGGCGAGGTACTCGCGCCCGCCCCGGCCCCCGCGCCCGCCGCCGTCGGAGCCACCACGCCGTTCGCGCCGCCGGCGGGCGACCCGGCCGCCGGCGCCCCTTCGCCGTTCGCTGCCCCGGCCGGCGGCCCCGGCGGGTACCCGGGTGCGCCGTACTGGCCGCAGTACCCGGTGGCCGCGCCGCAGCCCCGCAACGGCCTGGGCACCGCGGCGATGGTGCTCGGGATCGTCGGGGTCGCCCTCGGCCTGGTCCTGGTGTTCTTCTGGCTGTCCTGGCTGCCGGCCCTGCTCGCCCTGATCTTCGGCATCATCGGCCTGGGTTACGCGCGCAAGGGCCAGGCGACCAACCGGGGAATGGCGCTCGCGGGCGTCATCCTGGGCGTCGTGGGCCTGCTCGTCTCGGCGGGCACCGGGGCGTTCTTCGCGCTGGGGGTGCACGCGGCGAACGAGGACCGCAAGGCGGCGTCGAGGGCCGCCCAGATCCGGGCCGACGAGGAGGAGCGCGCGTCGGCGGAACGGCTGGCGAAGGCGAAGGAACGGCTCGACGCCGCGAAGAAGAAGATCGAGGAGGAGCAGCAGGCGAAGGCCGCCGACGAGAAGGCCCGGCGCCTGGAGTTCGGCCAGTCCTACACGTACGGGGACGGACTGAAGGTCACCATGGCCCCGCCGGAGCCGTACGTCCCGAACGAGACCGTGTTCGAGGCGCCCAAGAACGCCAAGATCATCCAGGTGAAGATCACCGTCGTCAACACCGGTTCCAAGGACGTCTCGCTCTACGGATCCGGGCTGCCCTTCGTCTGGGACGCGAACGGTGCCCTCGTCACCTCGCTGATCGACGGGAGCTCCCGGCAGAAGCTCCTCGGCGGCTCGCTCGGGCCGGGCCGGGAGGCCGTCGGCGTGACCGCGTACGCCCTGCCGAACGGCGCGGCCGACCGGTTCTCCGTCGAGTTCAACTACGGCAGCGGACTGGAGCGCAAGAACGTCATCTGGACCGGCTCCCCCAGCTGATCCGGACCCGGCAGGCCGGTTCGGACCGCCTCCACGGCGACGTCCCCTGACGTCCGATCGAGGGTGCGGAGGCGACGTCCGGCGCGGTGGGCGTCACTGGCACGGTGGCGCCCACCGCCCGCCGGAGTTCGCGAGCGCGGTCGGTCCGGAGCCGACCGCGCTCGATCAGCCGATCGGTGGTGCGAGGTACTCCAGCGCGTAGCCGTCGCCGGAGGGGGTCACGCGGGCGATGCCGGGTGAGTCGAGGTGCGCGCCGGCGACGAAGTGGTCCGGCCGGCTGAGCTGTTCGAGCAGGGCCGCTCGCGCGGCGCGGGCCCGGGGCTGGTCGCCGTCGAACTCCCAGGACACCTTCGGCCGCTCGAACTGGAGCGTGGGAACGTGAACGGTGTCGCCCCAGACGAGCAGGTGACCGGTGCCGCTCCGGACGTCGTAGACGGTGTGACCGGGGGTGTGGCCCGGGGTCGGGACCGCGGTGGTCCAGGCGTTGACCGCGACCTGCTCCGAGACGGGTACGACCCGGTCGCGGATCGGTTCGAGCCGCCCGGTGAACACCGAGGTGTCGCCCGCGCCGATCCAGACGCGCTCGAGTCGGGCGAACGCCTCCGAGCCGTCCGGCGCGATCAGGCCGCTCACGTGGTCCTGGTGGTCGTGGGTGATGGCCACGTCGGTGATGTGCGCGCGGTCGATACCGGCTTCGTCGAGCGCGTGGTAGATCAGCCCCATGGTGGGTTCGTGCCAGTTGTCGGACGCGCCGGTGTCGATGAGGACCGAGCACGTGCCGTCGGTGACGAAGAAGGCGTTGACCGACAGTCGCAGGTTGTCGCCGACCAGTGGGACGGTGGCCGGCAGCTCATCGAGCGCGCATCCGTCCTCGTCGCGCAGCCGGGTCGGCGGCATGTCGATGTACCCGTCTCGCAGCGAGGTCACCTGTAGGTCGCCGAATTCGAACGTGGCATGGTGCGGGCCACTTGAGATCAAACGCATGGAACCCCTCCATCGGGTCGGGTGCATTCGCAAGTCCCCTCATAGAAGATCAAATCTTCCATGAGGGGAAGCCCTGCACCGGGGGTAGCGAGGTATCTGTCGATCGAGGAGCACGGTGGTCGAGCAAGGCGGAAGCGCGGCCGAGCCGCGGCACGGTGACGACCTGATCGGCGCGCCGGCCGCTGCCGCGTCCGGTGCGGCCGTCGTCATGCGCAAGAGCGATCGCCCCGTCTTCCGCGACCCGGAGAGCGGCTTCGAGGCACATCGTGTCCGCGGCCCGGGGCCGACGGCCCCGGGAGCGGGGTGGACCGGCACCAACTCGCCAGCCTGGCCGGAACGATGGTTCCGGATCGGCCGAAGGCACGGTCTTTCGGACAGTGGACGATCAAGCTCTTGATCTGTCGCCGGGTGGATCCCTACATTGCCGTGCAATGTGACACTGAACCGACCGAAGCGGCGTTCCTGGGGGACCGGTGCCGGACACTGCACAGCAAGTACCGCACCAGACCACCGAGAAGCTGCCCCGGGTGTTCTACCGGCTGGCCCTGGGTGACGCCCTGTCCAGCTACGGGAGCCAGCTCGACCTGGTGGCGCTCAGCCTGTTCGCGTACGAGGCGGCGGGCAACGCGCTCGGCACGGCCGGGTACCTGATCCTGCGGCTGACCGGTGGTTTCGCCGGCGGGCTGCTCGCCGGGCGGCTGGTGGCCCGGACCGACCGGCGACGGCTGATGACGGGCTGCGCACTGGCCCAGGCGGTGGCTCTGGTCGTGGTGGCCCTCGCCCCGGTCTCCGCGCGGATCCCGGTGCTCTACCCGCTGGCGCTGGTGTTCGGCGGCGCGGCCGCGGTGTGCGCCGTCGCGCTGCGCACCAGCATCCCGGAGATGGTCGGCTCCGAGCGCCGGGCCCGCGCCAACAGCCTGATGGCGAGCTGCCGTTCGGCCGCCATGGTGCTCGGCTTCGCCTCCGCCGGTGTGGTGGTCGCCTGGGCCGGGTTCCGGGCGGCGCTGCTCATCGACGCGGCCAGCTTCGTGGTGTTCGCCCTCGTGGTGGCCCGGCTGCCGCTGCGCACCCGGCCCGAGGCGGTCGAGGAGCCCACGGGTGCCGCTGACCCGGGTGCCGCTGAGGCCGTCGGAAAGACGAAACGATTCGGCAGTCGGTGGCAGGCCCTGGCCGTGCTCCGCGCCGCCCCCGTGGTGGGTGCGATGGCGGCGATCCGGCTGCTGGACGCCTTCGGCTCGGCCGCGCACAACATCGGCCTGCCGGTCTTCGCCGACCAGCACGACCCCGGCAACCCGGCTGCGCTGCTGGGCATGTTCTGGGCCACCTGGGCGGTCGGCAACCTCGCCGCCCAGCAACTGGTGTCCCGGCTCCTGCTGCGCCGGGGCATCGAACCGGGCGAGCGGGCCTTCGCGCTGGGCACCTGCCTGATGTCCGGCTGCTTCATCCTGGTCTTCACCGGGCTGCCGACCCCGCTGTTCCTGCTGGTGGCGATCGGCGCGGGGCTCGGCGACGGCTTCACCGAGATCTCGTACACCACCCGGATCCAGGCCCTCGCCGATGAACGGCGCGGTCAGGCCTTCGGGTTGCTCGCCTCCGCCGAGAACGTCGGCATGGGCACCGGGATGCTGCTGAGCGGATCGCTGCTGGCGCTGCTCAGCCCGCTGACCGTGGTCGGCGTCTCGCACGCCGTCCCGATCGTGCTGGCGCTGGGCTTCCTGGCCCACGTCACCTGGTCCCGGAAGGCCGGGTCCGGCAATCGCTGAAACGCCCGGCCCGCTCGACCGCGCAGCCCTGCGTGCCGTACCGCGCAGCCCCGCACCGCACCCGCAAGTACCGCGCCACCGGATCCGCCGACGCCCACAAGGCGGCAGGTCACCCCGATCCGCCCACCCTCCGCACCCCGGGGCCGCCGTACCCGCGCACGCCCCGCACCGATCCGAAAGGTGCCGTCGCTGATGAGCCCCACCGGTTCCGACCGCGCCCGGCTGCGTGCCCTGGAGGCCCGGCTGCTGCTGCGTCCCGAGGTCGCCGACTGCGCACTGCTGCCGGTCGAGCGCGCCGACGGCCGCCCCGGCCTGCTGGCCTACCTGGTGCCCGCCGTCGACACCGGCCCGGCCGCACTGCGCCGCCGGGCCACCGCGGCCCTGTGGGATGCCGACCCGGGCGCCGAGGTGCACCTCTTGGACGGCATCGTCCGCACCCCGGAGGGCGAGCCCGACCGCGTCGCCCTAGCCGCCGCCGCGGCCCGGCCGCCGGCCGAGCCCGGTCCCGCCCTGCGCCACCTGAGTGAACTCACCGCGCACTGGCGGCCGTTCGGCGATCCCGGGACGGCCGCCGGCCCCGTCCCGGACAGCGCGACGGCCGCTCCCGAGGACGCCGCCCCCGAGGACGCCGCCCCCGAGGGGGAAGTCGCCGAGGACGTCGGGACCGAGGCGGTCGGCGTCCCGCTGCCCGAGCCGGCTCCGGACGCGCCCCGGACGCTGCCCGAGGCACTGCTGCGCGCCGCCGCGCAGCACCCCGAGCGCGGCCTGCACCTGGTCCGGGCCGGCGGCGGGGCGACCAGGCTGACCTACCGCCGACTGCTGGAGCGGGCCCGGCGGACCCTCGCCCTGCTGACCGCCGCCGGGCTGCGGGCGGGGGACCGGGTGATCCTCCAAGTGCCGGAGCCGGAGGACTACTTCACCGCCCTGTGGGCCTGCCTTCTGGGCGGGGTGCAACCGGTCACGGTGGCCCGCCCACCGGCGTACGACCAGCCCGACCCCGTCCTGGAGAAGCTCTGGCACGCCTGGCAGACCCTGGAGGAGCCGCCGGTGCTCGCCGCCGGTCCGGCGGTGGCGGGTCTGGCGGGGCTCGGCGAGCTCTACCCGGCGCCCGGCCTGCGGGTCATCGCGGTCGACCGGCCCGCCGACGACGGCGCACCGCCCGTCAGTGCCGGTGCCGAGACAGCCCCCGCCGGCGCCGAGCACGCCCCCGACCCGGGTGATGTCGCGATCCTCCAGCTCTCCTCCGGCAGCACCGGCCGCTCCAAGGCCGTGCAGATCACCCACCGCGGCATCCTGGAGTACGTGGCCGGCGCGGTCGCCCAGGGCAGCACCCCCGAGGACGTCACCGTCAACTGGCTGCCGCTTGACCACGTGGCCGGGCTGCTGATGTTCCACCTGCGGGACGTGGCGCTGGCCGCCGACCAGGTGCAGGTGCCCACCGAGCTGGTGCTCGCCGACCCACTGGTCTGGCTGGACACGTTGGAGCGCTACCGGGGCGCGCACTCCTGGTCGCCCAACTTCGGTTACCGGCTGGTCGCCGAGGCGGTGCGGGCGGCCGGCCCCGACCGGCACTGGGACCTCTCCTCGGTCAAGTCCCTGATCAACGCGGGGGAGCAGTGCACCGAGGCGGTGCTGGACGAGTTCCTGGCCGCCACCGGGCCGTTCGGCGTCCGGGCCGACCATGTGCTGCTGGGCTGGGGCATGGCCGAGACCTGCACCGTCATCACCTACAAGCGCTACCACGAGGACGGCGCCCGCCGCCTGGTGCGCACCGACTCGCTGAGCGGTCGGCTGGCGCCCGCCGCCCCGGACTCCCCGGAGCGCGGCACCGCCTTCCTCAGCATGGGGCGGCCCGCGCCCGGCACCCGGATCCGGGTGGCCGGCGAGGACGGCCGGGCGCTGCCCGAGCACCGGGTGGGCCGGCTCCAGGTCAACTCCGGCCGGGTGACGCCCGGTTATCTGAACAACCCGACCGCCGACCGCGAAGCCTTCGTCGGCGACGGCTGGTTCGACACCGGGGACCTCGCCTTCCTGGCAGACGGGGAGGTGGTGCTCACCGGCCGTCGAAAGGAGATCATCATCGTCAACGGGGTGCACCACTTCTGCCACGAGCTGGAGGACGTGGTCGCCTCGGTCGCGGGGGTACGGTCCGGGTACGTCGCCGCGTTCGGGGTCCCGGACGAACGCACCGGCACCGAGCAACTGGTGATCGCTTACGTGCCGAGCGACCCGGCGGCCCCCGCACCCCCGGTGGCCGCCGAGGTCCGCCGTCTGCTGGCCGCCCGCCGGCAGCCCGCCCCCGCCCTGGTGCTGCCGGTGCCGGCGGCCGAGTTCCCGCGCACCACCAGCGGCAAGATCCAGCGCACCGCGCTGCGCGGGCGCCTGCTCGACGGCGAACTCGACGAGCACATCGTGGCGCTCGACCTGGCCGAGGCCAACTCCCGGACCCTGCCGGACTGCGTGCGCCGGATCGTCTGGGAACCCCGCCCGGCGCCGGAGGCCCCCGCGGCCCCGACCGCCCCGACCGCCCCGACCGCCTCGACCTCCCTGGCCTCCCCGACCGACGGGGGCCCGGCCGGGCCGACGCTGCTGCTCGGCCCGGCCGGACCCGGCACCCTGGTCGAGGCGCTGCGCACCGCCCTGCCGGGGGCCGTGGTGGTGGACCGGCCGCCGGCCGCTGATCCCCAGCAGTGGCTGCAAGCACTCGGCGAGGAGCGCCCCGGACGGGTGCTGCACCTGTGGGGCGCGGTGGACAGGGGCGCGGCCGACGGGGCAGCGGCCCGGCCCGATGAGGCCGTACCGCCGGACGAAGCACTGCTCGCCCTGCTGCGGGCCCTCGCCGACCGTCCGCCGTCCGGCGAGCTGGTCACCGTCAGCGCCGGACTGCACGCCGTACTCCCCGGCGAACTCCCCGACCCAGCAGCCGCGTTGACGGCAGCGCTGACCGCCGGAGCCCGAGCCGAGCAACTGGTCCCGGTGGCCAGGCACCTCGACCTGCCGACCGGCCTGCCGCCCGCCGAGCAGGCCGCCGCCCTGCTCGCCCTGCTGGCCGAGCCCCGGCCGGAGCCCGAGTGCGCCTGGCGCGAAGGCCGCCCGTGGGTGCCCCGGCTCGGAGTGGCCGAACCCGTCATCGAGGCCCAGGGCTGCTCGCTGCTCTCGCCCGGCGCCCGCTACCTGGTCACCGGAGGCCTCGGCGGGATCGCCGCCGAGATGCTGCCCGGCCTGCTGCGCGACCACGGCGCCCGGCTGCTGCTGATCGGCCGCACCGACCTGGACGCGCCGACCGCCGAGGCGGCCGAACGCCGCGCGGCACTGCACCGGCTCGCGGGCTACGGCGGCCGGGTCGACTACCGCCGCGCCGACGTGACGGACCGCGAGCAGCTGGCCGCGGTGGTCGCCGAGGCCGAACGGGACTGGCAGGCCCCGCTGGACGGCGTGCTCCACCTGGCCGGCTCCTACCGGATCGCCCTGCTCTCCGGCACCGACCCGGACGGCTGGCGCGAGGCGGTGCGCGCCAAGACGACCGGCACGGACCACCTGATCGAGCTGGTCCGGCAGCGGCCCGGCGCCCAGTTCGTCGGCTTCTCCTCGATGGTCGGTTTCCAGGAGGCCGTCGGCTCCACCGCCTACGCCGCCGCCAACCGCTACCTGGAGAGCGCGGTCGAGCGGCTGCACCGGGAGACCGGCACCACGGCCTGGACGATCTCCTGGGGCCTGTGGAGCCGGGTCGGCATGAACCGCGCCACCGACCACGAACAGGCCTCCGCCGCCCGGGGCATCGCCGTACTGAGCGCCGCGCACGGGCGGCGACTGGCGACCCTGCTACTGGCCGGCCCCCCGGGCCGCTGGTACGCAGGGCCCGAGCCGACCGCTCCCGCCGCGCGCCGCCACCTGCTGGCCACCGCACCCAGGCCGGTCCCCGAGGCGGCCGAGGGCCGGGCGATCGCGACGCCCGTCGAACCCACCGCACCTGCGTCCGCCGCACCCGCGCCCGCCGCCACCGAGCTGCGCCGGACCGTCCTGGACGCCTTCGAGGCCGTCCTCGACGCCCCGCTCGACCCGGCCCGTCCGCTGGTCGAACTCGGCATCGGGTCACTGCAGTTGATGCGGGTGCACGGTGCACTGAGCGCAGCCCTGCCGACACCTCCTGCGCCCACCGAACTGTTCCGGCACCCCACCGTGGACGCCTTGATCGCCCACCTGTCCGAGGCACCCGCCGCCCCGACCGCACCCACTGCCCCGACCGCCCCGACCACCGCCACCGCGCCCGGCGGCCCCGAGGGCGCCGACCGCCGGGTGGCCATCGTCGGCCTGGCCCTGCGCTTCCCCGGCGCCGACACCCCCGAGCAGTACTGGCGCAACATCGTCGACGGGGTCACCAGCACCACCCGGTTCACCGAGGAAGAGCTGGCGGCGGCGGGCCTGCGCCCGGAGGAGTACCGGCACCCCGACTACGTCCCGGTCACCGGTGCACTCCCCGACACCGACCGGTTCGACGCCGAGGCCTTCGGCATCAGCGGCACCGAGGCCGCGCTGATGGACCCCCAGCAGCGCCTGCTGCTGGAGATCTGCCGCCAGGCCCTGGAGGACGGCGGCTACGCCGCGCCCGACCCCCAGCGCCGGGTCGGGGTCTTCGCCGGCACCGGAATGACCCTGTACGCGCTGCGCACCTACTACCAGCACACCCTGGCCGCCACCGCCGACCCGGCCGAGCCGGTGCCCGCGTTGCAGACCGCGATCGGCAACCAGGCCGACTTCGCCGCCACCCGGGTCGCCTACCGGCTGGGCCTGACCGGCCCCGCGATCGGGGTGCAGACCGCCTGCTCCACCTCGCTGGTCGCGGTGCACCTCGCGGCGCAGTCGCTGCTGGCCGGTGACTGCGACCTGGCCCTGGCCGGGGCCGCCGCCCTGCACATCCCGCAGGCCGCCGGCTACCGCTACGAAGAGGGGTCGATCCTCGCCCCCGACGGCGTCTGCCGGGCCTTCGACGCGGCGGCCGGCGGCACGGTCGGCGGCAACGGCGTGGCGGCCGTGCTGCTCAAGCGCCTGGACCGGGCGCTGGCGGACGGCGACACCGTGCACGGCGTGGTCCTGGCCTCGGCCGTCAACAACGACGGCGGGCGGAAGGTCGGCTACACCGCGCCCAGCGTGGACGGGCAGGCGGCGGTGGTCGGCCGGGCCCTCGACCTGGCCGGGGTGCCGGCCGAGAGCGTCGGCTACCTCGAGGCGCACGGCACCGGCACCCCGCTGGGCGACCCGATCGAGTTCCGGGCGCTGGCCCAGGCCTTCCGCGCCCGCACCCAGGCCTCCGGCTTCTGCTCGCTCGGCTCGGTGAAGCCCAACATCGGCCACCTGGACACCTGCGCCGGAATGGCCGGGCTGATCAAGGCCCTGCTGGTGCTGCGGCACGGCACCATCCCGCCGCTGGTCAACTTCAGCCGTCCCAATCCCGCGCTGGAGCTGGCCGGCAGCCCGTTCCGGCTTTCCGCCGAGCGCCGCGACTGGCCGGCCGGTCCCACCCCGCGCCGGGCCGGGGTCAGCGCGCTGGGCGTCGGCGGCACCAACGTCCACCTGGTGCTGGAGCAGGCGCCCGCCCCGGCCCTACCCGGCGGCGCCGACGGCCCCCGGCAGGCGCCGACCGTGCTGCCGCTGTCCGCCCGCACCGAGGAGGGCTTGACCGCCCTGGTCACCCTGCTCCGCGACCGCCTCGCCACCGGGCCCGCGCCCGCCCCCGGCGACCTGCCGCTCACCCTGGGCGGCGGGCGCCGCGCACTGCGCCACCGCCTCGCCGTCACCGGCACCGGCCCCGACGAGTTGCGCCGAGGCCTGGAGGCCCACCTGGCGGGCCGCACCACCGGAGCCGTACCGGTCCGCCGGGAGGCCCGGCGGACCGACGTCCAGCCGGTGCTGCTCTTCACCGGCCAGGGCGCCCAGCACCGGGGCATGGCCGCCGAACTCCACCGCGCCTTCCCGGTCTTCCGGGCCGTCCTGGAGGAGTGCGACCAGCTGCACCGCGAGGCCTGGGACGAACCGCTGCTGCCGCTGCTGCTCGACCCGGTGCCCCAGGGCGCCGACGACGCCTGGACCACCGAGGCGGCCCAGCCCGCGCTGTTCGCCCTGCAGGCGGCCCAGCTGCGGCTCTGGCAGGAGCTCGGGCTCCGTCCGGCCGCGGTCGCCGGACACAGCGCCGGTGAGTACGCGGCCTTCCACGCCGCGGGCGCGCTCGACCTCGCCGACGGGATGTTCCTCACCGCGCTGCGCGGTCGGCTGATGCAGCGGGCGACCGCGCCCGGCGCCATGACGGCGGTGATGGTAGGCCCGCAGCGGCTCGCCGCACTCGCCGACCGGCTGCCCGGGGTGGAGCCGGCCGTGGTCAACGGCGCCGGCCAGTGCGTGCTGGCCGGCCCGCCGGAGGCGATCGCGGCGGCGGAGACCGTCCTGGCCGCCGAGGGCGTGCCCACCGAACGCCTCGCCACCGACCGGGCGTTCCACTCCCGGTTGCTCGACCCGGTGCTCGATCCGCTCCGCGAACAGCTCGCCCGGCTGCGCCTGCGGCCGCTGACCGTACCGCTGGTGAGCAACCTGGGCGGCGAGGTGCTGGCCCCCGGCACCGTGCCCGCGCCCGACTACTTCGTCCGGCAGACCAGGGAGACCGCGCGCTTCGACCTGGTGCTGGCCGCCCTGGACGAGCAGGGCCACGAGCTGTTCCTGGAGCTCGGCCCGCACTCGACGCTCACCGGCATGGGCCGCCGGGAGCTGCCGTACCGCCACTTCGTGGCCGCCGCCCGGCGCGGCGCGCCCCAGGAGTCGCGGTTCGACGCCGCGGCCGCCGCGCTGTGGTCCCACGGCGTCCCGATCGACTGGGCGCGCTTCGCCGCCGCCCGGGACTGGCCGGACGGCCCGGCCCGCCGGGTGCCGCTGCCGACCACCGTCTTCCAACGCCGCCGCCACTGGTTCACCGCCCCCGACGGGCCGACCACCGAGGACCCCGCCATGCACCAGGCACCGCCGTCCCAGCAGAGCGCACCCGCCGCCCAGGCTCCAGCCGCGAGCCCCGAGCAGCTCGCCCAGGAGGCAGTGCTGCGCCGGGTGCTGGAACAGACGGCCCGGCAGCTGGGCCACGACGAGGGGGCGGTCGGCCCGGACGACCCCTTCTTCGACCTGGGCGCCGACTCGCTCGGGATGATCAACATGATCCGGGACCTGGAGCGCGCCTTCCGGGTGCGGATCTCGATGCGCGAACTCTTCGAGGAGTCGGACACCCCGGCCCGGCTCGCGGGGCTGATCGCCGGTCGGCTGGAGCCCGCCGTCCGGGACGCGCTGCTGCCGACGGCTGAGCCGGAGTCGACCCCGGCCGAGGCGGCTGCGCCCGTCCCGGCTCCGGTCGCGGCCCCGGCCCCGGTCGTCGCCGCACCGGCACCGCAAGCAGCCGCGCCCGTCCTCCCCGCCGCGTCCGTCCTCCCCGTGGCTTCAACGCCCGCCCCGGTGGTGCCTCCGCTGCCGGCCGCGCCCGCCCCGGTGACGGACGGCACCGGCCTGATCGAGCGCCAGCTCGCGCTGCTCGGCCAGTTCTCCGACCTGATGCGCGACCAGCTCGGCCTGCTGGCCGGGACCGGTACGGTGCCGGCCGCGCCCGTCCCGGCGGCGGCCCCCGTCGCCCTGCCGCCGTCCGCCGCCCCGGCCCTCGGGGTCGTCCCGGCCGTCCCCGTCCCCGTCCCCGAGCCCGCCACCCCGGCGGCCCCCGCACCATCGGCCCCGCAGGTGCACGGCCCCCGGGTGACCCTCTCCCGCGAGTCCGGCATGGCCGCCGGCGGCCTGACCGAGCGCCAGCGCGCCCACGTGGACGAACTGGTCGCCCGTTTCACGGCCCGCACCGCCGCCTCCAAGGCGGTCACCCGCCGCCACCGGCGCACCCTCGCGGACAGCCGCGCCGTGGTGGGCTTCCGCTCCTCGACCAAGGAGATGCTCTACCCGCTGGCGGCCCGCCGGGCCCGGGGCTCCCGGCTGGAGGACCTCGACGGCAACACCTACGTCGACATCACCATGGGCTTCGGCGTGCTGCTCTTCGGCCACGACCCGGAGTTCGTCTCCGAGGCCGTCCGCGAGCACTTGGCCGGCGGGCTGCGACTGGGCCCGCGCGGCCCGGAGACCGGCGAGGCCGCCGAGCTGCTGGCCGAGCTGACCGGCACCGAGCGGGTCGCCTTCGCCAACTCCGGCACCGAGGCGAACGCCGGGGCGATCCGGCTGGCCCGCGCCTTCACCGGCCGGGACAAGATCGTCATGTTCGAGGGCTCCTACCACGGCCACTTCGACCACACCCTGGGCCGGACGGTGGGCCACGGCGCCGACCGGGAGACCGTCCCGGTGTCGAGCGGCATCCCCGGCAGCGCGGTCGCCGACCTGGTGGTGCTGAAGTACGGCGATCCGCAGAGCCTCCAGGTCATCGAGGAACTCGGCGACCGGATCGCCGCCGTCCTGGTCGAGCCGGTGCAGAGCCGCCACCCGGGACGCCAGCCCGTCGAGTTCGTCCGCGCGCTGCGCGAACTGACCGCCCGCCGCGGCATCGTGCTGCTCTTCGACCAGATGCTCACCGGCTTCCGCCCCCACCTGCACGGCGCCGAGGGCTTCTGGGGCGTGACCCCGGACCTCTCCACCTACGGCAAGGTGCTCGGCGGTGGCTACCCGATCGGCGCGATCGCCGGGCGCGCCGACCTCCTGGACGGCATCGACGGCGGCCACTGGGACTACGGGGACGACAGCTACCCGCCCCAGGACACCACCTTCTTCGGCGGCACCTACATCCAGCACCCGCTGGCGATGACCGCGGCCGGCGCCGTGCTGCGCCACCTCAAGGAGGCCGGCCCCGGCCTCCAGGAGCGGCTGAACGCCCGCACCGACGAACTGGCCGCGACCCTCAACGGGTTCTTCGAGGAGGAGGAGTTCCCGCTGCGGCTGGCCCACTTCGGCTCGCTGTTCCGGTTCGAGCCGAGGGCCGACGTGGAGCTGTTCTTCCCGGAGCTGCTGACCCGCGGGGTCTACGTCTGGGAGTGGCGCAACTTCTTCCTCTCCACCGCGCACACCGACGGCGACCTGGAGTTCGTGGCCGACGCCGTCCGGGACTCCCTGCGCGGCCTGCGGCGCGGCGGCTTCTTCCCGGCCTCGCCCGGGGTACGGCTCCCGGCCCCGCGCCCGGCGGTGGCCGCGTTGCCCGAACTCGTGACGGACGGCGACACCGGCACCGGGCCCGTCTCCACCTCGTACCAGCCGGTCCGCGATCCCCAGCGCCCGGTGGACTTCAGCCTCTACTTCTTCGGCGACTACCCCCTGGACTCCCCGGAGGACGAGAAGTACCGCATCGTCCTGGACAGCGCCCGGTTCGCCGACCGGCACGACTTCCACGCCGTCTGGCTGCCGGAGCGCCACTTCCACTCCTTCGGCGGGATCTTCCCCAACCCCTCGGTGCTGGCCGCCGCGTTGGCCCGGGAGACCAGCAGGATCCGGCTCAACGCCGGCTGCGCGGTGCTGCCGCTGCACCACCCCGTCCGGGTGGCCGAGGAGTGGTCGGTGGTCGACAACCTCTCCGGCGGCCGGGTCGGCCTGGGCTGCGCCAGTGGCTGGCACCCCAACGACTTCCTGTTCTTCCCGGAGAACTACGGCGGCCACAAGGAACTGATGCACCGCCAGATCGACACGGTGCGGGCGCTCTGGCGCGGCGAGCCCTACCGCGGCCGCAACGGCAACGGGGAGCCGATCGAGGTGACCCTGCACCCGCGCCCGCTGCAGGAACAGCCGCCGATGTTCACCGCGATCGTCGGCAACCCGGACAGCTTCCGCGAGGCCGCCCGGCACGACCTCGGGGTCATCACCAACCTGATGACCCAGGACGTGGCCCAGCTCGCCGAGAACGTCGCCCTCTACCGGCGCACCCGGGCCGAACACGGCCTGGACCCGGAGGCCGGCCGGGTGGTCGTGCTGGTCCACACCTACCTGGGCACCGACCTCGACACCGCCCGCGCCCAGGCCTACCGCCCGTTCTGCCACTACCTGCGCTCCTCGCTCTCGCTGTTCGGGCAGATGGCCAACAGCCTCGGCCTGACCCTGGACTTCGAGAACACCCGCGAGGAGGACCTGGAGTTCGTGCTGGAGCGCGCCTACGAGCGCTACTGCGCCTCGCGCGCCCTGATCGGCACCCCGGAGAGCGTGCGGTCGGTGCTCGCCGAGCTACGGGCGGCCGGCGCGGACGAGATCGCCTGCTTCGTCGACTTCGGTCTCGCCCCCGACCTGGTGGCCGCCGGACTGCCGCAGCTGGACGCGCTACGCCGCGCCACCGGTCGCGGCGCCCCGCTGTCCTACGCCCAGCAGCGGATGTGGTTCCTGCACCGGATGCTGCCCGACGCCGCGCAGTACAACGAGGTCAAGGCCGTCGAACTGGACGGCCCGCTGGACCGGGAGGCACTGGACGCCGCGCTGCGCGCGCTGGTGGAACGGCACGTCGGGCTGCGCACCGTGTTCCGGGAGCAGGACGGCGAACCGTTCCAGCAGGTGATCCCGGCGCCGGAGGGCCCGCTGCTGGAGCGGATCCCGGTGAGCGCGGTGGAGGCGGTGGGCGAGGCCGGTGCGGCGGGCGCCGCTGACGGCTCGGCACCGGGGGCGGTGGCCGCGCTGGTGGCCGCCGAGGGCGTCCACCGCTTCGACCTGGCCGAGGGCCCGCTGTTCCGCGCCCGGCTGCTGGAGACCGGGCCAGAACGGCACGTCCTGGTGCTCTCGATGCACCACATCGTGATCGACACCCTGTCCACCGTGGTGATCACCCGGGAGCTGGGGGAGCTCTACCGGGCCGCCCGGGAGCAGCGGCCGCACCGGCTGCCGGCGCTCACCACCACCCCGGCCGCGGAGGCCGCCCGGGAGCGGGCCGCGGTGGCCGCCGGGGCGTACGAGGAAAGCCTCGGGTACTGGCGCAAGGTGCTCGGCGGCGGCCTGCCGGTGCTGGCCCTGCCCACCGACCGGCCCCGCCCCGCGGTGCCGGACGGCCGCGGCCGCGCCCACGTCCGCCACCTTCCCGCCGAACTCTCGGCAGGCGTAAGGGACTTGGCCCGCCGTCGGCGCTCGACCCTGTTCATGGTGCTGCTCACCGCCTTCGCCGGGGTGCTCCAGCGCTACGGCGGCCAGGACGAGGTGGTGCTGGGCACCCCGCTGGCCAACCGGGCGGAGGGCACGGAGGACCTCGTCGGCTTCTTCGTCAACACCCTGGCGCTGCGACTGGACCTCTCCGGGGAGCCGGACTTCGCCGAGGCGCTGGACCGGGTCCGCTCCACCGCGCTGGACGCCTACGAGCACCAGCAACTGCCCTTCGAGGTCCTGGTGCAGGAGCTGAACCCGCAGCGGGACACCAGCCGCAACCCGCTCTTCCAGGTACTGGTCGAGTTCGAGAACCACGCGGTCTTCGAGCTGGACCTGCCCGGGGTGACGGCCCGTCCGCTGGACCACGTGGTCGACCGCTCCGCCTTCGACCTGTCGCTGTTCCTCACCAACCTGCCGGACGGCATCCGCTGCCAGGTCGAGTACGCCGAGACCCTGTTCGACCGGGCCACGGTGGACCGGCTGTTCGACGCCTTCGAGCGGCTGCTCGCCGCCGCCGTCGCCGACCCCGCCCGACCGCTCGCCGAGCTGACCGCCGCCCCGGCCGACCCCGCCCTGGAGTGCGGGCCCGAGGCGGAGCCGGCGCCCGCGCACCCGCTGGCCAGGGTGGCCGCCACGGCGGCCGCCCAGCCGGACGCCGTCGCCGTGGTCGCGCCCGACGGCACCTCGACCGACTACCGGACGGTGGCCGCCCGGGCCGAGGAACTCGCCCGCCGACTGCTGGCCGCCGGGGTGCGCGAGGGCAGCCGGGTGGGCGTACTGCTGCCGCGCTCGGTGGACCAGGTGGCCGCGCTGCTGGCGGTGCTGCGGCTGGGCGCCGTCCTGGTGCCGATCGACCCGGTGCAGGGCGCGGAGCGCTGCCGGCTGATCGCCGCGGACGCCGCACCGACCGTGCTGCTCACCGCCCCGGGCGCCGACCTGATGGGCATCACCCTGCCGACCGTCCACACCGGTGCCGGGGCGGGCGCCGAGGCCGTCGAACTGCCGCCGCTGCCCGTCCCCTCGGCGCAGTCCGGCGCCTACCTGCTGTACACCTCCGGCTCCACCGGCCGGCCCAAGGGGGTGCTGATGCACACCCTCGGCCTGGCCTCCTTCCTGGCCTGGAACGTCGCCGGCCACCCGGCCGCCCGCACCCTCCAGTACGCCTCCTGCGGGTTCGACGTCAGCGTCCAGGAGGTGCTGACCACCCTGTCCGGCGGCGGCACCCTGCTGCTGATCGAGGAGGAGACCCGCTACGACATCACCGCGCTGGCCGCCGTGGTCCGCGCCACCCGGGCCGAGCGGCTGCACCTGCCGTACACCCCGCTGGCCGCGCTGGTCGAGGCACTCGGCGACCAACCGGTGCCCCACCTGCGCGAACTCATCCAGGGCGGCGAGCAGTTGCTGCTCACCCCGGCGCTGCGGGCCTTCCTGGCCGGCAACCCCGGCTGCCGACTGGTGAACCACTACGGCCCCACCGAGACCCACGGGGTCACGGCCGGCGAGGTCGACCCGGGCGGACCGGACCACGCGGCGATCGGCCGCCCGGCGCCGGGCAACCGGATCGTGCTGCTGGACACCGCCGGGCGCCCGACCCCGGTCGGCGCGGTCGGTGAGATCCATGTGCTCGGCGTCCAGGTCGGGCTCGGCTACCACGATCGGCCGGAGGAGACCGCCGCCGTGTTCACCGACACCCCGGAGGGCCGCCGCTACCGCACCGGCGACCTCGGCCGGTGGCGGCCGGACGGCACCCTGGAGTACCTGGGCCGGGCCGACCGCCAGGTCAAGGTGCGGGGCTACCGGGTCGAACCGGGCGAGGTCGAGACGGTGCTGCGGACCGTGCCCGGGGTGCGCGGCGCGGCGGTGACGGCGCGCCGCACCCAGGCGGGCACCACGCTGGCCGGGTACGTGCAGTGCGCGGCCGCCGACCTGCCCCGGGTCCGCGACCGTCTGGCCGACCTGCTGCCCGAGCACATGGTGCCGGGGCTCTGGGCCGCCGTCCCGGCGCTGCCGTTCACCGTGAACGGCAAGCTCGACGCCGACGCCCTGCCGGAACCGCGGCCGCTGGGCGCCGGCCTGGCCGCCGTCGCCCCGGCCACCGAGCTGGAGCGCACCGTGCAGCGGCTGTGGGAGGAGGAACTCGGCGGCCCGGCGGGCGTGGAGACCTCCTTCTTCGACCTCGGCGGCCACTCGCTGGCCGCCACCCGCCTGCTGAACCGGGTCCGCGAGGCGACCGGGCTGCGGATCGGCGTGCTGGACTTCTTCCGCCGCCCCACCATCCGGGCGATGGCCGCCCACCGCCCGGCGACCGAGCACCGCCCGGCCCCCGCCTACGAGGAGGGCACCCTGTGACCGCCGCCGCACCCGTCGCCCCGTCCACCCCCTCGCCCGCTACCCCGTCGACCGGCTCGTCCGTCACCCCGTCGACCGGCTCGTCCGCCTCCGGGACGGACTGGGACCGGCTGGTCAGGCTGCTCGGCCAACGCGACATCGTGCTGCGCACCACCGGCGACCGGCTCGGCTACCTGGCCCCGCCCGGCGCGCTGGACGAGGAGGTGGCCGGGCTGGTCCGGGCACACCGGGAGCGGCTGCTGGCCGTCCTGACCGACTCCGGCACGGCGCTCGCCGCTGCGCCGGCCGGGCTGGCCCAACGCCGCCTGTACCGGACGCACGGCCGCTCCGCGGACCCGGCGGTGTGGAACATCAGCCAGCGCGTCACCCTGCGCGGGCCGCTGGACCCCGAGCGGCTGGCCGCCGCGCTGACAGCGCTGACCGACCGCCACGAGAGCCTGCGGACCCGCTACCGGGACACCGACCTGGGCCTGCTCCAGCAGGTGCTGCCGAACACCCCGGTGGCACTGCCGGTCGACGACCTGCGGGCGCTCGCCCCCGCCGCCCGGGACGCGGCCGTCGCCGAGGCCACCCGCGCGGAGGGCGCGACGGCCTTCGACCTGGCCGGGGCCCGGCTGCTGCGCGCCCGGCTGCTGCGTTCGGCCGACGACGTATGGACGCTGCTGCTGACGCTCCACCACATCGTCGTCGACGGCTGGTCGCTGGCCACCCTGCTGGCCGACCTGGGCGCTCTCTACCGCGCCGACGGCAAGCCGCTGCCGGACCCGGGTCGGATGACCGACCACGCCTGCTGGGAGCGGACGGTGGTCACCCCGGCCGCCGTCGCCGAGGCCCTCGACCACTGGACCGAGACCCTGGGCGGCGCCCCGCTGACCGTCGACCTGCCCACCGCCCGCCCGCGCCCCGAGCAGCGCTCCGGGCGCGGCGGCACCGTCGACCTGCGCGTCCCGGCGGCCCTGGCCGAGGCGGTACGCCGCTACGCCGCCGGGCGCTCCACCACCGCCTCGGCCGTCTTCCTCGCCGGCTACGCCCGGCTACTGGGGGAGCTGACCGGGGCGGCGGAGACCGTGGTGGTGCTCTCGCACGCCAACCGCACCCGGCCGGTCGACGAGCAGGTCGTCGGCCTGCTCACGTTCGGCCTGCCGATCCGGCTGCCCACCCGCCGCCCGGGCGGGTTCGGGGCGCTGGTGGACGCGGCCGCGCAGGCGATCGCCACCGCCCTCGACCACGCCACGGTGCCCTTCGGCCAGCTGGTCGAGGAGCTGCGCGAGCGCGGCGTGCAGCTGCCGGACTCGTACCCGCAGGTCCTGCTCACCGTGCAGAGCACCCCGACCATCGCCCTCGACCTCCCCGGCCTCACCGCCGAGATCGAGGACGTACCGGGCCCGTCCAACCGCTCCGACCTGCTCCTGCTGCTCGCCCCGGACCGGGACGGCTACGCGGGCCTGGCCGAGTACGACGCCGACCTCTTCGACCCCGGGACGGTGCGCTCCTGGCTGGAGACCCTGGTGGCGGGGCTGGCCCGGGACCTGACGGACTGACCGCCCGGGGTCCTCGGGCTCCGCACGCATGGGATGACGCGGCGTTGGCCCCGTGGACCGGAGAGGGCCGTGCGAGAGATGGGCTTCGCCTCACCAGCCGGCACGGGCTGCGGCCACCGGCTGAGCCCCGGCCTGTCCTACTGACCGGCGGCGGGTGACGGGCTCGGGTTCCGCCCGAGCCCGTCGGCGCCTGGCACCGCCCGGTCGCCCTGCCGGAGGCGCCGGGCACCGGGCTCAGCCGTTCGCGCGGATCGTCGCGCGGATCCAGTCGGCGTAGGCGGGGGCGCTGCTGTAGAGGCCGGGGCCGGAGGAGCAGGGGACGTGTCCACCGACGCCGGGGCCGGAGGTGACGCCGATGAGCTCATAGCGCCCGCCCCGGCCGCGCTGGATCTGTGGCCCACCGGAGTCGCCGAAGCAGGCCATCGCCCGGGGGACCCGGCTGACGGTGCACAGCCGGGTGGGCCCCGCGTAGCCGGGGTCGCACTCGGATTCGGCCGCCCGGCGGGTGTCGAGCTGCTGGAGGTGGTCGGGGAACTTCAGGCCGCCGAGGTCGTTGGTGTCGGCGACGGTGCCGAAGCCGAGCAGCCGGGTCGGGGTACCCGGGACGCCGGGCCGTTCGGCGATGGGGACGGGTCGTTCCTTGACCGGGCGGTCCAGGTGGATCAGTGCGACGTCGTTCAGGTTGGGTCCGGTACCGCCTCCCTGCCGGTAGCCGGGGTGGGTGAAGGTGCCGGCGATCCCGCGGACGGTGCCGCCGGACTTGCGCTCGTCGCTTCCGATGCGGACGATGCCCGCAGGCTTGACCAGGTTCGGGTCGACGCAGTGGGCCGCCGTCAGCACCCACTGGCGGTCGATCAGGGAGGCGCCGCAGACACCGTCGTCCAGGCCCGGGGCTGACACCGGGACGGAGGCCATGAACGGGTAGCGCTGGGTGGCGTCCGTCCCGTTGACGATGGCCCCGGCGCTGCCGGCCGTCGCCACTGCGCACCCGACGGCGACCGCGGCCACGGTCGCGGCGCGGGCCGCGCGGCGCTTCATGAACTTCCCGCTGAGCATCAGGGATTCTCCTTCGGAGGTGGGATTTCCTTCTGCCCTCAGCCTTCCTTTTCAAGATCCACAGAGCCATCCGGCCAACCGGAACACGGATGGTGGGGATTACCCCCGGTCCCGGGGGTCAGCCGGGCCGCGGCCGCGCCGAGCGGGGGTACCGGCCTACCCGTCCGGCGCAGCACGGCGCGCGGGGCGGGCGGGCGACTGCGATCTTCGGAGGGACCCGGCAGTGACCGACTGCCGGGTCCCGTCGTCCCGAGACCGTGGAGGCCCGGATGTGGCAGGCTCCCCCCGCCCCCGTCAGCCGTGAGTGGCTTCCGGTACTGGACATGCCGGCGGCCGGCGGGCAGAACCGCTGGACGGTGCTGCTGCGCCTCCTGTTGCTGGTCCCGCAGTTCGTGGTGGTGTGGGTGCTGTCACTGGTGGCGTTCGTCGTCACCGTGATCGGCTGGTTCGGCGCGCTGGTCCTCGGTCGGCTGCCCGCGTTCGTGGCGGACTACCTGACCGCGTTCGTCCCGTACGAGACCAGGGTCAACGCCTATCTGATGCTCACCGTGGACCGCTACCCGCCGTTCCGGTTCCGGGCCCCCGAGTACCCGGTGCAGGTGGACCTGCGACCGGGCGAACTGAACCGGCTGGCCGTGCTGTTCCGCATCGTCCTGGTGATCCCGGCGTCGATCGTGGAGGGCCTGGTGCACGCGGGCTGGTGGACGGTCTCGTTCATCAGCTGGCTGGTGGTGCTGGTCCTCGGCCGGATGCCGCAGCCGCTGTACGAGGCGACGACGGCGATCCTGCGCTACCAACTGAGGTACACCGCCTACCTGATGATGCTCACCTCCGCCTACCCCAAGCGGCTGTTCGGCGAGGAGCCGGGCAGCGAGCCCGAGCGGGTGTCGGCCACCCGCCCGCTGGTGCTGAGCGGTGGCGGGCGCGGCCTGGTGGTCCTGTTCCTGCTCCTCGGGCTGGCCTCCTGGGCGACGGGCTCCGTCACCGCCTCGGTGAACGGCGACGAGGACAACGACGACGACGGCACGAATCCGGGTCGGCACGTCATCGCGCCGCTGGTGCCGGGCCCGGTCGAACGGGGCGCCGCCCGGTCCGACCGGCCATGACGGGTGTTCCTCCGGATCGTCCTGGGAAGATCCGTCCAGTGTGCGGGTGGCCGGACCGGGGGCGGCCAGCGGCCCCCGGTCTCACCCTAAGGTTCACCGTTAGGCTCAGGCCCGGGGCATGCCCTAGCGAGGCGTGATCTCCCCCATCAGGTCCCAGCCCTCGCGGTCCGGGAGGTCGACGCTGATGATCCTCGGCTTGGCGGCGACCGCGCCGGCCAGCGTCTCCATCGCCCGCCGGAAGTGCGCCGACTCGACGTGGGCCCGGCCGGCCTCGCCGTCCCGGAAGCCCTCCACCAGTACGTACTCGTCCGGGTCGTCGACGCTGCGGGACCACTCGAAGAACAGGTTGCCCGGCTCGGCGCGGGTGGCCTCGGTGAAGTCGCGGACGATGTCCAGCCACTGGGCGCTGTGCTCGGGGCGGACGGGGAACTTCGCGGTGATGAAGATCATGGAGGTCTCTCGGCTCGGTGGAACGGTCGGGTCCCCACCCTGCCCGAGCGCCGCCCGCCGCGCGAAACGGACGGTGGCGGGTAGTCGGCAGCCCCCCGGGGGCGCTGCGGCAGCGGGCGGTGAATCCCCTTTGCCCGCTGTCCGGCCCCGTGAGAGCATCGCCGGACGGCAGGTACGGGGCGGACGGACAGGTTGATGGACATGACGGAGCCGGCAGAGGCCCGCATCGACGATGCGAGCAACATCCTGGTCGCGCCTTCGGAGTTGCACGACGACGAGGTGCTCGGGGAGTTCTTCGGGGCGACCGTCACGCCGGAGCGCCTTGCTTCCGGTTCGCCCGATCTCGCGGGGAAGACCGTCTACCTGTGCGGCGACGTCTCCGGGCTCGACGTCCGTCAACTGCGGACGGCTGACAGGGTGTTCGTCGTCCGGGAGCGGTCGCATGGTCATCAGGAGGGCGCGGACGCCCCGTGGACCGTGGTCGGCCTCGGCCGGGTTCCCACCCGGGTGCACGGCGTCGGCGTGTACTACCGGCGCTTCTTCGGGCTCGACGCCGATCACTTCGGACGGATCAGTGCGGAGCACGAGTTCCAGTCCCTGACGGAGTCGACCAAGCCCGGTACGGCCCATCGCAGCGGGATCTACCTGACGCCCGTCACCCGGGACGGCGACGACCTGCACTTCCGTCTGCTCCGCTGCTCCACGAACCTCTCGGGGCCGACCGAGGGCTTCGGCCCGACCGACACCCGGATCGTCGAGGCGCTGAACCGCGAGGCCGCCACCGTGTTCCGGGGCCAGGCGCCGCTGAACCACGTCCTCGCGCAGATCTACCACAACACCCGTGCCACGGCCGGGCGCAAGCAGTCCAAGGCCAAGATCTCGGCCCACGCGGACAAGACCAAGGACATGCCCGGCAACGGCCTCATGGCCTTCTGCACCTTCTACGACGGGCTCGACAAGCTGCAGCCGATGGCCGACGACGCCTTCGACCACGGGGTGAAGAAGGTCAGCGGGCTGACCAGACTCCACTTCCGGCTCAAGGACCCGAGCGCCGAACTCGACGGGGTCGCGCTCCCGGCACAGTTCACCCTCACCCTGCACCCGGGCTCCGTGTTCTTCATGCCGCTGTCCACCAACCGCCTGTACACCCACGAGATCCGGTCCTCGATGCTGGACGCCGAGTCGCTCCCGACCCGGCTGGGATACGTGGTGCGCTGTTCGAGCGCCGAGGCCGTGCACAGGGACGGCCGCACGTTCCTCAAGACGGCCGGAGGGCCGGTGGAGTTGGAGCCGCCCACGCCGGCCGGCCTGGACGAGCTGCGCAGGCTCTACGCCGAGGAGAACAGGACGTCGTCCTTCATCGACTACGGCGACGGATTCCGCTTCAGCATGAACACGGGAGACTACCGTGCCCCCCGCGCCTAGGGCTTCGGACGAGATCCTCTCGTACGCCCTCCCGGCCGAGGGGGACCCCTTCGCGGAGCTGTCCGCGTCGGTCGATTGGGAGGACGTGGGCAAGGGCCGGCGGGGCGCCGTGCTCACCCGGGTCGACGAGGCGGGCGGGGTGCCCCTGGTCCGTACCACCACGCGGTACGGCAGCCCGACGCAGGGTTTCCGGCCAGTGCACGAACGCCTCGCGCAACGGATCCAGGAGCGCGCGGGAATCGCGGCCGGCTTCAACAACGCGCTCATCGAGAGCTACACGAACGCCTACACGACCATGGGCGCCCACTCCGACCAGGCCCTCGACCTGGCGGACGATTCGTTCATCGCCGTCTTCTCCTGCTACCGGAACCCCGAGGCGGGCCCGCCTCGGAAGCTGGTGTTCGAGCCGAAGGCAGCCGACGGCGAGAAGTTCGAGGTCACCCTCGTCCACAACGGTGTCGTCGCGTTCTCCGTCGACGCGAATCGGCGGCTCAGGCACAAGATCGTGCTGGACGCGCCCGCCGGGGCGGCCGACAACCCATGGCTGGGTGTCACCTTCCGGACCTCGAAGACCTTCCTCCGGTTCCGCGACGGGCACGCCTACCTCCCGGAGGGTGCGCGCCTGCGGCCGGCCGACGAGGAGCAGAGCCGCGAGTTCTACCGACTGCGCCGCCGGGAGAACCAGGAGACGGACTTCGGCTACCCGCCGCTGACGTACACCGTCAGCGAGAGCGATCTGATGCCGCCCGTCTGATGCCGCCTGTCTGATCCGGCAGGCCGGACGCCCGGCTTCGCGGTCGGCGAGTGGTGCTGCGGTGCCGCAATGCGCCGTCCTGCTCGGGGGTCCGCTCCGGGTGTCGGTTCACCCGTCCGGGTAACGCTCCTTCGTGTACTCTCCGTGATCGTCCGCTTTCGTGTTGTCATGGCTCCGCAAGCTCCATCGGCACACGTTCGCGTTCGCGCGGAAAGGCAGACCCATGGGCAGATCCACAATCGCGACCACGCCGGCGGCCGTCGCACTGGCGGCATCGGCGCTGCTCGGCGCCGTACCGGGCCAGGCCCACGCCGAGGCGGGGCAGGACAACATCGCCATGCTGAAGCAGGAGAAGTCCCAGTGGTGCTGGGTCGCTTCCGGGCTGACGATCGCCAAGTTCCAGGGCTACGGCAGTACCCAGACGGATTTCTGCACCCGGGCCCAGCCCTACTACGGCTGCAACAACCAGCCGGCCACCCTCGACGACATGGCCAGGGGCTGGAACAGCCTCGGCATGACCCACCTCGGCTCGGGCCTGAGCAGCGCGGCCACGTTCAACCAGGTCTACACCGACGTCAAGGCGGCCCGGCCGGTCGCCGCCCGCATCGGGTGGACGTCCGGCGGTGGCCACATGAACGTCGTCTACGGCTTCGACACGTCGAACAACACCATCGCCGTCGCCGACCCGTGGCCGGACACCGCCACCTACACGTGGTGGAACTACCAGGACTACGTCAGCAACAGCTCGTTCAAGTGGACCCACTCCCGGATCGGCATCTCCAGGTAAGGCAGGCGACATGCGCGACACCAGATCATCCAGTGTGCGGGCGGCCTCCAGGCCCTCCCACCCTTTCCGTCCCTCCCGTTCGTTCCGTCCGGCCGCCGTCCTGGCGGTGGGCGCCGCCGTACTGCTGGCCCTCGCCGGCCCCGCCCACGCGGCTCCGGCCAAGGACCCGGTGCCGGCGGACATCCCGGACTACCAAGCCGCCCTCGACCTGGTGCGGTCGGCCGACGTCCACGACGCCGTCTGCCGCTTCCTCAGCGTGCCGCTGCCGCAGGGCGACGCCGCCGGAACGGCACAGCGGATCCCCGACAACGCCGCGCCGTGCGAGGGAATGCCGGCGTTCACCGTGAAGGACCCGCTGGCCCTGAACGAGATCACCCCCGGCTTCGTCGCGGGGACGGCGCTGCCGATCCCGACCGAGGCGATCCGGCTGAGCCATCTGGTATCGGCGTTGAACGCCCCGGTCAACGGCCGCAACGCCACCGTCCTGCTCGCCCCCACCGAGGGTGGCGGCTGGCACCTGGCCGGTGTGCGCGACGGCGATGGCGACGCCGTGTACGCGGGCAAGGCCACGGTGGGGAGCCTGGTGTTCAGCGAGCCGCAGATCCGCGGCTGGTACCAACTCACCGTCAGCACCGTGAAGCCGCTCAACGACCAGGCGCGGCAAGGGCTGAACGGCCAGGACTCGGCCTCGCTGAGCGCCTACCAGAAGCTGGTCAAGGCCCGCTACGCCGACAAGCTGCCCGGCTCGGAGTACGCCGCCGCCGGGATGTCCAGCGGTTACGGCGCCGCGCGGACGATGGAGCCGGCCTCGTCCTCGACGCCGATGCTGGTCGGCGGTTCGACCGCGGCCCTGGCGCTCGCGGGCGGTGTCCTGGCGCTCCGCCGCCGTCGGCGGACCACCGGCTGATCCCGGACGGTCCGTCCCGTCGGGCCCGCAGGGGGAGCGCCCCTGCGGGCCCGGTCGGCGTGCGGGCCCGGGCGCTGCTGCCGGAGGTCTGACCCCGACGGGCCCGGGGGAGCGCCTCACACCAGGCGCAGCACCAGCTTGCCGGTGTTCTCGCCGCGGAACAGCATCCCGAGGGTCTCCGGGAAGTCAGCCACGCCGCCCTCCACCAGGTGCTCCTTGACCTTGATCCGGCCCTCGCCGATCCAGCCCGTGAGCTCGGCCGCCGCCTGCGCGTACCGACGGGCGTAGTCGAAGACCACGAAGCCCTCCATCCGGGCCCGACGCACCAGCAGGGACAGGTAGTTGGACGGGCCCTGGACGGAATCCTCGTTGTTGTACTGGCTGATCGCGCCGCACACCACCACCCGGGCGTGCATCGCCAGCCGGGTCAGCGCGGCGTCCAGGATCGGGCCGCCGACGTTGTCGAAGTAGACGTCGATGCCGTCCGGGGCGTGGGTGCGCAGCGCCTTGCGGACGTCCTCGGCGCGGTAGTCGATCGCCGCGTCGAAGCCGAGCTCGTCCGTCAGCAGCGCGCACTTCTCCGGCCCGCCCGCGATCCCGACCACCCGGCAGCCCTTCACCTTGGCGATCTGCCCGACCATCGTGCCGACCGCCCCGGCGGCGCCGGAGACCACCACGGTCTCGCCCTCCTTGAGCGCGCCGACCTCCAGCAGGCCGAAGTAGGCCGTCATCCCGGACATCCCGAGCGCCCCGAGGTAGGTGGACAGCGGGGCCAGCGCGGGATCGACCTTGAGCGCACCCTTGCCGTCCGACACCGCGTAGTCCTGCACTCCGAAGGCGCCCACCACGTGGTCGCCGACCTGGAACCCCGGGTGGTTCGACGCGACCACCTCGACCACCGACCCGGCCCGCATCACCTCGCCCAGCCCCACCGGCGGCAGGTACGACGGCCGGTCGTCCAGCCACCCGCGCATCGCCGGGTCCAGCGACACGTACCGCGTCCGCCCCAGGAACTCCCCGTCCCCGGGCACCCCCACGGGCTCCTCCCCGTGCGCCCAGTCCTCCGGCCGGACCTCACCGACCGGACGACGGGCAAGGCGGATCTGGCGGTTGACGGCGGTCATGGGCAACTCCCGGGGACGTGCTCGCACGGAAAACGGACAGGTGCCCGAGTCTAAGCAAGCGCTTAATCAGCTGGCTAGAGATCGTCCGAAATCGGTTCACCCGCAGCAGCGGTGACGGGCCGGGGCGAGGGCAGAGGCATCGATGGTGTCTGCGCTGTGCGGCCCCCGAGCGCCGAGACCAGCGCGAGAACAGCAGGTGACCACAGCGCATGTCGGCCCTGGCGACTACAGCCATGTGCCGAACCCGGAACAGGCTCTGAAATATGCGATTCAGCACATAGCGGGTGATCGCGCCGAAACCATCGAGGGAGTCATCACCCCCGTGTCGCGGACCTCGACACCAGCAGGTTCTGAGCCCCGAGGTCGTCGGCTACCGGGCCAGCAGGCCGCGCAGGGCGGTGGTGACCAGGGCCGGGGCCTCCTCGGCCATGAAGTGGCCGCAGGTGACGGTGCGGTGGTCCAGGTCGGCGGCCCAGGGGCGCCAGCGGGCGGCGGCGTCGAAGCCGAGGGCGGCGCCCCAGTCCTGCTGGAGGACGGTGACGGGCATGGCGAGCCGGCGCCCGGCCGCGCGGTCGGCGCTGTCGTGGTCGACGTCGACGCCGGCCGAGGCGCGGTAGTCGGCGACGATGGACGGGACGGCCGCGCGGCAGGCGGCCAGGTAGGCGGCGCGGACGTCGGCGGGGATCGCGGCGGCGTCGCGGGACCACAGGTCGAGGAAGTGGCCGAAGAACGCGTCCGCCGAGGAGGCGATCATCCGCTCCGGCAGGCCCGGCGGCTGGGCCATCAGGTAGAGGTGGAAGCCGACGGCCGCCGTGGTGCCGTGCATCACCTCCCACATGTCGAGGGTCGGCAGGACGTCCAGCGCGGCCAGGTGGGTGACCCGGTCGGGGTGGTCCATGGCGGCGCGGAAGGCGACCAGCGCGCCCCGGTCGTGCCCGGCCAGGGCGAAGCGCCGGTGGCCGAGCGCGGCGGCCAGGGCGACGATGTCGGTGGCCATGGTGCGCTTGGCGTAGGCGAGGCCGTCGGGGGTCTCGGCGGGCTTGTCGCTGGCGCCGTAGCCGCGCAGGTCGGGGCAGATCACGGTGTGGTCGGCGGCGAGGTCGGCGGCCACGGCCCGCCACATCAGGTGGGTCTGCGGGAAGCCGTGCAGCAGCACGACCGGGCTGCCCTGGCCGCCGATCGCGGTGTGCAGGGAGACCCCGTCGGCAACGGGCACGCGGTGGTGGCGGAAGCCGGGGATGGTGACGGTCATGGCGAAGCCTCTCGTACGGGAGCGGACGGTACGAGCCTGCCGGGCCCGGATCAGCATTCGATCAGCGCGGTAGCCTGACCTGCGAGAACGGCGGGAGGACGGGATGGCGCAGGTCACCTTCGGGGTGCTCGGTCCGCTGACGGCGGAGCGGGACGGCACCGCCCTCGGGCTCAGGGGGCCCCGGCACCGGGCGGTGCTGGCCCGGCTGATCGTGGCCCGCCGCCGGGTCGTGCCCGTCACCCGGCTGGTCGACGACCTGTGGGCCGACCCGCCGCCCGCCGCCCTCGGCGCCCTGCGCACCTTCGTCGCCGACCTTCGCCGGGTGCTCGAACCCGACCGGCCGCCCCGGGCACCCGCCCGGCTGCTCGCCACCGAGGGCCCCGGGTACGTGCTGCGCGCCGAACCGCGGGCGGTGGACGCCTGGCGCTTCGAGGCGGCCGTCACCGGGACGGCCGTCACCGGCGCGGACTCCGGCCCGTCCGCCGAGCGCGCCCTGGCCGTGTTGGACGAGGCCCTGGCGATGTGGCGCGGCCCCGCCCACGCCGACCACCCGGACGAGGACTGGAGCCGCGCCGAGCGGACCCGGCTCACCGAACTGCGGCTGCGCGCCGTCGAACAGCGCGCCGGCGCCCTGCTCGCGCTCGGCCGGTCCGCCCAGGCCGTCCCGGACCTGCGCGCCCACCTCGCCGACCACCCCTGGCGCGAGGAGGCCTGGCGGCTGCTGGCCCTCGCCCAGTACCGGAGCGGCCGTCAGGGCGAGGCGCTGGCCGCCCTTCGCGAGGCCCGGACGGTGCTCGCGGACGGCCTCGGACTGGACCCGGGGCCCGCGCTGCGCCGCCTGGAGGCGGACATCCTGGCCCAGGACCGGGGGCTCGACCCGGCGGCCGACACCTCGGCGGCCCGGCTGTGGCACGACGCGGCGACGGCCTACGACCGGACGGTGGCGCTCGGCGCGCGGGCGCGGCTGGAGAGCACGGTCGGCCTGATGCGCAGCCTCGCGGTGAGCGGCGGCGAGGGCCTGCACGCGGCCCGTGAACAGCGGATGGCGGTGATCGCGGGCGCGGAGGAGTACGGCGACCCGGAGCTGACCGCCCGGATCATCGGCGCGTACGACGTCCCGGCGATCTGGACCCGGAGCGACGACCCGGACCTCGCCGCCCGGGTGGTCGCGGCCGCCGAGCGCACCCTGGCCGCCCTGCCCGCCGGCGACGGCGTCGCCCGCTGCAGGCTGCTCGCCACCGTCGCCCTGGAGTCACGCGGCAGCCGCGAACCACGGCCCCCGCGGGCCGCGCGCGAGGCGGAGGCGATCGCCCGCCGGCTGCACGACCCGGCGCTGCTCGCCTTCGCCCTGAACGGACGGTTCATGCAGTCCTGCACCCGGGCCGGGATGGCGGCCGAACGTGACGCCGTCGGCGCCGAGCTGGTGGCGCTGTCGGCCCGGCACGGGCTGACGGTCCACGAGGTGCTCGGGCGGCTGATCCGCCTCCAGTCCGCCTGTAGTCGGGGGGACTTCGCCGACGCGGACCAACACGCCCACGTGGCAACGGAATTGTCGGTCCGTCATGAACTGCCGCTGGTAAGGGTGTTCACCGACTGGTACCGGGCGCTGCGTTCGGCCGCCCACGGGCGCACCGCCGAGGCGGAGG
This sequence comes from Kitasatospora sp. NPDC036934, assembly GCF_055608425.1. Lineage (NCBI taxonomy): Bacteria > Bacillati > Actinomycetota > Actinomycetes > Kitasatosporales > Streptomycetaceae > Kitasatospora > Kitasatospora sp. NPDC036934. The sequence goes on from NZ_JBVJQR010000001.1 coordinate 482,780, forward strand.
AGGCCTACCGCGCGGCGGCCGCGGGCCTGCACGGCGCGGGCATGCCGGGGCTGGCGGCGGGCCTGCTGCCGCTCGCGCTGCTGGCCCTGCGGATCGCGGCCGGGGAGCGCCGCCCCGAGGTGGACCTGAGTCTGGACTGGGGCCCGCACCGGCCCTGGGCCGAGCCCTTCGCCCTGCTGGCCGCCGGTGACCGCGCCGCGGCCCGGGCGGCGCTGGGGGCGCTGCCGCCGTCGCCCGCCGACCTGCTGTACGAGGCCCGCTACGCCTTGGAGGCCGTGCTGGCCGTGGAGTCGGGCGACCGCGCGGCGATGGCACGGGCCCGGGACGCACTGCTGCCCGCCGCCGGCGAACTCGCCGGGGCGGGCAGCGGTCTGCTCACGCTGGGGCCGGTCGACGGTCATCTCGCCGCCCTGTCGAAGGGGTTGGGCGAGGCGTGAGCCGGTGGTCCCGACCGGTCAGTACTGGGCGCTGACCGTCACACCGCTGAAGTCGGTGTCGGCGTGCAGGCTGACGTACCGGTAGCCGGCCGTCGGGTTGGTGACGGTGAGCGTCTGCGCGGTGCCCGGCTTGGTGGAGGAGGCGGTGAAGGCGGTGGGGGAGGCCCAGGTGTCGGCGTTGTAGTAGAGCGAGGCGTTGCCGGTGCCGCCCGAGCTGGAGACCTTCAGGGTGGTGGTGCCGGCCGGCAGGTAGAGGTAGAAGTAGTCGAGGCTGCCGGCGGTGCGGGCCTGGTTCGGCCGGGAGCAGTTCTGGCCGAGCGCGTCGGTGCGCGGGTCGGTGCAGGTCGGCAGGGTGGTGCTGCCACCCCCGGCGGTGACGGTGACCGAGGTCGGGGTGGCGGCGGTCCGGCCGGCGCTGTCGGTCACGGTCAGGGCGACGGTGTAGGTGCCGGCGGCGGCGTAGGTGTGGACCGGGTTGCGCTGGTCGGAGCTGCTGCCGTCACCGAAGGTCCAGTGCCAGGAGGTCAGCGACGCCTGGGAGTTGGTCTCGACGGACTTGTCGGTGAGGGTGACGGTGGCGCCGTCGACGGCCTGGCCGAAGAGCGCGGTGGGGCCGTCGGCGTAGCAGGCACCGGCGGCGCAGGCGTTCAGCCAGGTGTCGAAGTCGGCGTCGTAGGAGGTGCCGAGGCCGTTGTAGACCGCGTAGCCGCCCTGGTAGTCACCGGTGCGGAAGTGGCCGAGCATGTTCTGGACGTCGGCCGGGTGCTTCTCCAGCATGTAGCGGACGGCGAGGTAGCCCCACGGGTAGGTGCGCACCGTGTCCGAGTTGTCGTAGGTGTTCTGGAAGACGGTGCTCAGCTTGTACCGGTGGGTGGCGGCCTCGGCCATCGCCTGGGTGTCGGTGGTGCCGCGGTAGCTGTAGGACTCGTACTCGGCGACGCCCTCGATCCACCAGATGTCGGGGACGGAGATCTCGGTGCCGAAGTTGCCCTTCATGTCGTAGATGTTGTCGAGGTAGTGGGTGTACTCGTGGTTGAGGTTCCACACGTTGGCGGGGAAGCCGTCGTCGTAGGACTTCCGGTACATCACCGACACCGGCTTGTTGTTCGGGTCGGTGACGTCCATGACGGTCTGGCCGCCGTTGTTGGTGGAGTTGTTGTAGATGGCCCAGGAGTAGGTGAGGTAGTCGGCCTGGCTCTTGAAGACGGCGAGGGTGATGGTCTTGCCGTACTGGCCGGGGATCGGGCCGTTGTCCTTGACCATGGAGTGGAAGAAGGTGTCCTCGCCGCGCAGGCTCGCGCAGACGGTGGCCAGCTCCGCGGGGGTGAGGTTCTCGGTGCGAATGGTGCGGTTGTCGCACTCCAGGGTGTTGGGCAGGACGGCGGCGGTGAGCTTGCCGGGCAGGTCGCAGGTGCCGTAGTAGGAGCACTGCGAGCCGTCGTACTGGTTGGCGTTGTACGCGGTGTAGACGTACAGCGGGCCGGTGCTGCCGACGACGGGGGTGCCGTCGAGCACCTGCTTGACCAGCGGGCGGGTGAAGGCCGTGACGGAGCCGCCGTCGCCGGTGGTGCGGGCGAGGTCGTTGCCGGCGTTGACGTCGAGGAACTGGTTGGCGGTGCCGAGCAGGTCCTTGTGCTTCTGGGCGAAGTTCGCCAGGGCGGTGATCACGCCGTGGTCGGCGCTGATCGCGCTGACGTAGTCCGGGTTCCAGTTGGCCCGCCACAGCGGCGCGTACAGCACGGCGTTGACGGCCTTCACCATCTTGGGGAAGGCGTTGTAGCCGTTGTCGTAGCTGTTCAGGACCTGCTGGTAGACGTTCAGGTAGTGGCCCTGGATGTCGGCGCTGTCGGTGAGGATCAGCACCTCGTTGAGCACGGTGCCGTTGGCGTCGCTGACGTCCTTCCAGTGCGCGCCGGCGAAGAAGGCGTCGAGGCCGGCCTGGACGGCGCCGGTGAGCGAGGCGTCGTAGGGGCCGACGGTGCCGGCGTTGTTGGACTGGACGTAGTAGCCGGCTCGCAGGAAGAGCACCAACTGCAGGAGGTTGGCCGAGTTGTCGCCGGTGTAGCTCCCGGCCTGGGCCTTGAAGGCGTTGGCGACGGCGAGCATCTGGGACTGCTTGAAGACGGCGGTCGCGTCGCTGCCGGTGACGTTGAACAGGGTGTTGACGCAGTCCGTGGTCGCGCCCTGGACGAAGGAGACCAGGTCGGCGCCGCTGCGGGAGCCGAAGTCGGCGGGCGTGCAGCCGGCCGCGGCCGGTGCGGCCTGGGCGGTCGGCGCGTGCTTGGCCGCCGCCGGCGCGGTCGGGTGCCGGCTGGTCTGGACGGCCGTGCCGGTGGGCTGCAGCGCCTGGCCGAGCTGCTCCGGCGGCAGCGGCGCGGCGGTGCGGCCCAGGTCCTCGGAGACGGGGGCCGCGACCTCGGCGCCGAACGGCTTGGGCGCGGCGGGGGCTGCGGGCGCTTCGGCCGTGGTGGTCTGCGCCGTCGGCGCTGCGGCGGCGGTCGTGGACGCGGCGATGGCGGGGGTGGGGAGCAGGGTGGCGGGGCCGGCGAGGGCGGCGGCCACCAGGAGCAGAAGGGATTGGCGCAGGCGCACTGCGGTGTCCTTGTCCTGAGGTGGGGGAGGTGACGCGGCGTCGGCCACGAGGCGGAGGGGGAAGTTGACGTGTGACCTGTCACCGGAATCAGGCTCAGAACAATGTCACAGGTTATATGTCATCGCAAGGGTGTGCGCAGGGGTGCATAGAGGGGCGGATGGAGGCGGACGGGCGGCCGTCGGCAGCCCTGCCGTGTTTCGTGCCCGAAGAGCGGATGCACGAACCAAAGTGACATGTCACACCCTATTGATTGTGACGGGTCGTCCGTGGCACGGTGCCAGGCGACGCCTCCGCGGCAAACACGCCAGAGGCTCACCCCCACGCCCCCCAGCAAGGAGTGACGATGCGTCACCTATTCCGGCTACCCCGGGCACTGGCCGTGCTCGCCGCCGCCAGCACCGCCATCACCGGCCTCGCCGCCGCCCCGAGCTTCGCCGCCCCCACGGCGCAGGCCGGCCAGCAGGTGAGCCGGGCCCCGCAAGCCGCGCATCCCCAGGGCATAGCCCCCACCGGCGCCGCCTTCGGCCTCGACACCCACGCCGAGACCCAGGCGGGCCGCCTCGCACCCGCGCAACTCCCGCCCCGCTCACCGCAGTCGGCCGCACCGCAGGCCCCGACGCCCAAGCTCGCCAAGGCTCCGGCCAAGGGGGCCGCCGTCGCCGGCGGGCACGCGGCCGGTGCGGCCCAAACCTCCTGCACCCCGGCCGACTTCAGCGGCCGCAGCGGCGCCGACCTGGTGAGCTACCTCCAGGGCTCGACCGTCGACTGCGTCAGCTCGCTCTTCCACCTCACCGGCGGCGACGCCCGCGGGGTGTTCCAGCAGAGCCAGATGCTCGCGGTGGCCGACGGCCTGAGGGCCGCCGCCGCCTCGTACACCGGCGACAACTCCACCGGTATCTACCAGTTGGTCTACTTCCTCCAGGCCGGCTACTTCGTGCAGTACTACCACCCGGACGACGTCGGCGCCTACGACGCGACGCTCACCGGCGCCGTGCGGTCCGCGCTCGACACCCTGGTGGCGAGCCCGCACTTCCTGGACGTCAACGAGGGCAACGGCCAGGTCGCCGGCCAGGCGATGATCCTCTCCGACAGCGCCAACCTCCAGGCCCACTACCTCGGCACCTACCAGCGGGTGCTGAACGCGTACAACAGCTCGTGGGACTCGTCCTGGTACATGGTGAACTTCGCGAACAGCGTGTACACCCCGGTCTTCCGCGGCCACCAGAACGCCGACTACGTCGCGGCCGTCACCGCCGACCCGAGCATCATCAACACCCTCGACAGCTTCGCGCTCAACCACAAGGACATGCTCGGCGGCACCAACTCCTTCCTGGCGTCCAACGCCGGTCTGGAGACGGCCCGCTTCATGGAGCACCCGGCGCTGGTCAACACCGTCCGGCCGCTGATCAAGGGCCTGATGGGCATCTCGTCGATCACCGGCCCCACCGCGCCGCTCTGGGTCGGTGTGGCGGGCATGGCCGCCTTCTACGACAAGGCGAACTGCTCGGACTACGGCGTCTGCAACCTGCCGGACCAGCTCAAGGCCGCGGCCCTGCCGGTCAGTCACACCTGCGACGCCACCCACAGCATCCTGGCGCAGAGCCTCACCGCCGCCGACCTCGCCGCCGTCTGCGCCAGCCTGCAGAACCAGGACCCGTTCTTCCACAACCTGGTCAAGGACAACGGTCCGATCGCCGGCCAGTACGAGGACTCGCTGCAGATGGTGGTGTTCGCCTCCCCGAAGGACTACCAGACCTACGCGGGCGGCATCTACGGCATCAGCACCAACAACGGCGGCATGACCCTGATCGGCGACCCGACCGCCCCCGACAACAAGCCGATCTCGGTGACCTACCAGAACGGCGACGACGGCTTCACCGCGGGCGTCTGGAACCTCAACCACGAGTACACCCACGCCCTCGACGGTCGCCTCGACATGAAGGGCGACTTCACCCAGCAGATCTCCGTACCGGACGTCTGGTGGATCGAGGGCGTCGCCGAGTACGTCTCCTACAGCTACCGGAACGTCACCGACACCGGCGCGCTGGCCGAGGCGCCCAAGCACACCTACGCGCTCAGCACGCTGTTCCAGAACACCTACGACAACAGCGACACCACCCGCACCTACCCGTGGGGCTACCTGGCCGTCCGCTTCATGGTCGAGAAGCACCCGGACGTCATCCCGAACATGCTGGGCCACTTCCGCACCGGCGACTACACCGGTGGCCAGGCGGTCTACAACGCGATCGGTACCGCGTACGACGCCGAGTTCAACACCTGGCTGGACGCCTGCGCCGCCGGCGCCTGCGTGGTGGGCGGTACCCCGACCGCCGCCTTCACCGCCGCCCCGTCCGGCCTGAACGTCCAGTTCACCGACCAGTCGACCGAGTCCGGCGGCTCCATCGCCTCCTGGGCCTGGAACTTCGGTGACGGCGCCACCTCCACCAGCCAGAGCCCCGCGCACAGCTACACCGCGGCCGGCAGCTACACCGTCAGCCTCACGGTGACCGACGGCAACGGCAAGACCAACACCATCAGCCAGTCCGTCACGGTCGGCAGCCTCACCGGCTGCACCGCCGCCGACGCCCGCGTGCTGGACAAGAACTGCTCCCGCACCGGCCAGTCCGCGACCGCCGGCAACCTGGACTACTACTACATCTACCTGCCGGCCGGTACCACCACCCTCAAGGTTTCCAGCTCCGGTGGCACCGGTACCGCCTACCTGCTCTACAACCCCGACACCTGGGCCACCCCGAGTGCCTACACCACCGGCTCCACCACCAACGGCACCACCAGCCAGAGCCTGACCGTCACCAACACCACGGCCGGCTACCGCTACATCAGCCTCTACGCCCAGACCGACTTCAGCGGCGTCACCGTCACCACCCAGTACTGATCCCGACCCGCACGACGGCGGCGGCCCGGAGCACCGGCTCCGGGCCGCCGCCCGGCCGTCCCCGGCGGCCCGGAGCACCAGAACGTCGGCATCTTCTACCGGGTCCGCATCGTCGGTGGCCGGCTCCGGCCCGAGCCGAACGGCGCGGTGGCCGGGTCGGTCTGGACCCCGATCGCCGACGTCGCCCGACTGCGCCGGTCATTCCTGGTCGACATCGGACTGGCCCTGGCGCGGACCCTCCCGGCCACCGGCCACGTCGCCCCGTCCCGGTCGGCGGCCTGATCCGGCACTGAGCCCACCGTCGTGGGCGGCCGCCCGGTCGAGGTCGTGCTCGCGGGCCGTCAGCAGGCCCGCGAGCACGTCGGGTCAGTCGGTGACGTCCAGTTCCGGGTAGTAGCCGCGTTGGTACGGCGACAGGCCGAAGACGCTCAGCTCGCCCCCGCCCCGGCAGATGGCGCAGACCTTCGTCGTGCGGCACTCATGGCATCGGCCCTTTCGCCCGGTCCGGTCGAGCACCCAGCCGCGGCCACCGCAGTCGGGGCACCAGCCGAGGCCGTCGCACTCGTAGCAGAGGACGTAGCCAGGTGTGAGGGTCTTCGGCGTCCGCACCAGTTCCGGCTCCTGTTCCGGTTCCGGCTGCCGGACCGGTTGCGGGGCGGACAGGTCCAGTGCCGGCGTCTGCGCGCGGAACACCACGGCGGGTGTGTCGTCGCTGGTCAGGATGCGGATCTCGTTGCCGTCCCGGTGAGCGACGAGCACCGTCCAGAGTCTCCCGTCGTCATCCTCCTGTGACGCCGTGACGTCCCAACCGGCGGCGCGGAGGAGGTAGGTCGCACGGGAGGCCGTCTCGGCGGCGGTGGAGGTCTTCGGACGATTGCCCTGGTACCACGTCGCGTAGTGGTGGAGCGGCGGCTCGTGCCGGCCGGCTACCTCCGGTTCGTCGAGGGACAGCTGGCGGAGGTGCACGCGAATGGTCAAATGCCTGAGCAGCGTGACCAGTTGCTCGCGCAGCGAGTGCCTCAACCGGTCCAGTTCGGCACGCGCTTCCGATGTCTCATCCATGTCAGCCCCCTGGTGCGGGAACGTACCACAGGGCCGACTCCCGCGGCCGTGACCGGTCTCACGGCCGTCGGCCGGGTGGTCGGGCCGCGGCGCCGTGGCCCGACCACCCTGTACAGGGGGCACTGCTACCCGCTGCGTCAGGCGGTGGGCTCGGTGGCCTGCCGGTAGGCCCGCAGGTCGCCCACCGAGATCAGCACCAGTCCGTCGCGTTCGGCGAGGGCCCGCAGGTCACCGAGGCGGGCCATGCTCCAGTCCGGCCGGACGACCTCGCACATGGAGGTCACTCCGGACAGTCCGGCCAGGCGGGACAGGTCCACCGCGGCTTCGGTGTGCCCGTCCCGCTCCAGCACGCCGCCACGGGCCGCCCGCACTGGGAAGACGTGGCCGGGGCGTCCGAGGTCGTCCGGCCCGGTGGTCGGGTCGGCCAACGCCTGGGTGGTGCGGGCCCGCTCGTCGACCGGGATGCCGGTGGTGCCGCCGGCGATCAGGTCCACCGAGACGGTGAAGGCCGTGCCGTGCAGACCGGAGTTGTCGGCCGTCATCTGCGGCAGACCGAGTTCCTCGCACCGCTCGTACGGCAGTGCCGCGCAGACCACGCCGGAGGAGTGGTCCAGCATGTACCGCATCGCGGCCTCGTCGGTGTACTCGGCCGCCACCATGAGGTCGCCCTCGTTCTCGCGGGACTCGTCATCGAAGACGATCACGAAGGCGCCGCGGCGAAAGGCCTCGATCGCCTGTTCCACGTGGTGCAGGCGGTCGGTGGGGGTCGGAAATGTGGTTGCCATCTGCTCTCTCCTGGTCGGGAACCCCGGGCCGATGGGGCCGTGGGGTTCGCTGATCTGCGAGAGAACGCGGCCATCCGGAAGGACGCGTGACGACGCACGCGGCCTTCCGCAATGGACGGCGCCGGTGCGCGGGAGGATGACGAGTTGGCGCCCCGCCCCCGTGCACAGACGCCGTTCCGGGGAAAGCGAGCACCAAGCCGCTCAGCGGGCACGGGAGTTGACCCCCGCCCGGGCGGACGACGTGTCGCCGCGCACTACCTTTCATCCGGACTTTCACCGTCGGTCCTGGAGTTCCACCAGGTCAACCAGCCGATGGCTTCGGCTGGGTCGCGGACTTTCACCGCCGGTTCGGAATTGCACCGACCCCGGAGCGCGCGAACACTCGGGAGGATCATGACACATCCTCCGCGGTCCGTGGAGGTGGTTCATGACACGTCGAAGGGGATCGGGCCGGCGCCGCGGCGGTCGAGCGGGCCGAGCACCCGGGGGTGCTCGGCCCGCAGCGCGGCGGTTCCGCCGAGGGCGGCCGGTCGTTGAACGGCTCTGGTCAGTAAGTCACTTGAGGGTCCAGTGCTGGAGCGCCGAACCGCTGTCCGGCTGCTGGGTCACCGGGGCGCCGTCGGTGGTGGAGGCGGTGGTGAGCAGCAGGCCGCTGTGGACGTTGGTGAGGGTGTACGTGCCGTCGGCGCGGCGGCCGGCGCTCCAGTGCTGGTTGTCGCCGCCGGTGCAGGTCCACTGGATGACGGTGGTGCCGGGGGCGGTGGCGCCGCCGTCGTCGTCGGCGCAGAGCCGGGACTCGGCGTTGACGAGCTGGTAGGAGCCGTCGGGCTGTTGGGTGAACTGCCAGTTCTGGTTGGCGCCGCCATTGGGGGCCCAGGTGATCAGCCGGGTGCCGGCGGTGGTGCTGTGGCCGGGGTCGTCGAGGGCCGTGCCCTCGGCGGTCAGGGTGTGGGTGCCGTCGAGGTTGCCGGGGGCGGTGCCGACGGCGGTCATGGTGAGGGTCTGCTGGGTGGCGGTGCGGCCGCCGCCGACGGTGCTGCCAGTGGTGTCGGTCCAGTTGCGCGGGGCGGTGGTCTCGGCGGTGCCGCCGTTGCCGGCGGTCAGGCCGAGGACCAGGCCGCTGTACCGGTTGACCAGGCGGTGGCCGCCGGTCCCCGTGGCGTCGCGGAGGATGAACCACTGCTGGCCGACGGCGGCGGTGCCGCCGGCGGGGGCGGTGACGGTGGGCTCGGCGCCCCAGGCGCGGCCCGCCGTGCCGGTGGCGTCGACGCCGAGCAGTGCTCCGCTGGCGGCGTTGGTGATCCGGTAGGAGCCGTCGCCGTTGCCGGTGAAGCTCCAGGTCTCCCGGGCGGAGCCGGTGGGAGCGGCGGTGGAGGCGGTGGCGGGGCCGCTCGCGGCCTGGGTGAGGATCCGGCCGTCGCCGCTGGCGATGCGGTAGGTCCTGGTCGGGTCGAAGGGGGAGGCGGCGGGGGCGGAGGAGTCGACGGTGACGTTGGCGTACTCGCCGTCGGACTTGGCGCATGCGATGGAGCAGTAGGAGCGGAAGCTCTTGCCGATGATGGTGGTGCTGGTGAGGTTGGCGCTGTCCAGCATCCAGCGGTACCAGGAGCCGGAGGTGTAGCTGCCGGAGTCGCCGGCCAGGTGCCACTGCTGGGTGGCGAGGTCGTCGGTGACGTAGAACTGCTGCGGCGCGGTGCCGGAGACCACCTCGGGCTCGCCGATGTACAGGCCGGGGTAGGCGTCGTAGGAGACGTTCATGATGAACAGCGGCGACTTGGCGGGCAGCACCCCGGCCGCGACCTGCTGGTCGACGCTGCCGGTGTTGGCGGGGCGGTAGTCCTGGGCGACCGGGGTGTAGCCGCTCGGGGCGGCCTCGGTCGCCGGGACCATGTTGCTCTCCAGACCGCCCGTGCCGGGCTGGGTCCAGGCGCCGTCGTACCACTTCTGCCAGGTGCCGGCCGCCATCTTGCCGGAGATCGGGGCGCGGGCGACGTGCGCCAGACCGCCGTTGCCGCCGCCGACGCCCGCCTTGGGGACGATCCGCGAGCCGTAGAAGACGTAGAAGTAGCCGGAGGCGGTGTCGACGAACAGCCGCTGGTCGCCGTCGCCGTAGTCGTAGGTCTGCTGGGGGAAGGCCGAGTTGTCGCCCCGGGTGGTGCTGTAGGGGGAGGTGATGGCGTGGCCGGAGATGGTCCAGGTGTGGCCCTGGTCGTGGGAGACGGCGGTGTCGATGGCGTCGTAGTGCAGGCCGTCGCCGAACGGCTGCGGGGTGAACTCGTTGTGCACCAGGCCGCGCCAGTCCCCGGTGTCCGGGTCGACCCAGACCCCGACCAGGTCGCAGTAGTTCGGCTGGGAGTAGCCCGAACCGGCGGGCGCGGACGTGGCGTTGACACCGGTGGGGCTGTGGTTGCAGCGCCAGGTGGTGTCGTCGTTCCGGTCGGCGGTGTTGGCGGGGTTCACGGCGTTGTTGAGCCCGGAGTCCGGGGTGGCGGTCTCGAAGTCGCGGCCGGTGAAGAAGTTCCACTGGCGGGAGTCGGTGGCGCCGTAGAGGGAGTGGGACTCCTGGAAGTGGAAGGTGCCGTCCTTGTCGAGGTACGGGGCGGCGGGGGTGTCGTCGGCGTAGTTGTAGGGCCCGGTGGAGCCGATGGTGACGGTGTACGCGGGCGCGGCCGGTGCGTGCTTCGCGGGCGCCGCCGACGCCTGGAGGGCGGTACCGCCGACCAGGGTCATGCTCAGGGCGGCTACGGCGCCGAGCAGTTTTCGTCGAGGAGCTGACACAGTGACTCCTTCTCGTCTCGGGGCCCCGCCGTGGGGGCGGGCCCCGGGGGTACCGGTGCCGTGGGCCGGCGCCGGAGGGTCGGGGTGGGGGCCCCGACCAGCTCGTGGGTTCGGACCGACCGGCACATGGTGAGCGGCGTGCCACTCACCATGTGCCGGTCGGTCTCAGCCGTCCGCCATCCGGAAGTCGTAGCGCGGAGGCACCGGTCGGCCGGGGTGGACGGCGAGCCAGAGGGTGTCCAGGGAGACCTCGCCCTCGCGCATGTTGTCGACCCGGATCCCCTCGGCCAGCAGCCGGCGCACCCGGTCGTCGTCGCCGAGGGCGTGGGCGGCGGTGGCCTCGGCCAGCCGGATCCGGCCGTGGGCGCGGACCGCCTCGGGCAGGGCCTCGATCAGGGAGAGGGCCTGGTGGGCGCGGTCGGCGGCGAGCAAGGCGGCCAGCACCTCGATGGTCAACTCCCGCAGCTGCGGCCGGAGTCGGTGCGCCTCGGCCATCAGGTCGGCGGCTTCCTGCGGATCGGCGGTGAGGAAGGCCAGGGCGCGCAGCGCCCAGGGCGTGCGCTGCTCGTCGAGGGAGCGGGTGAACGCCTCCCGGGCGGAGCCGGGTTCGCCGTCGGCCAGACGCAGCAGGCCGAGCTGGTACCGGGCGTGCCAGTCCTCGGCGTGCCGCTCCAGCCGGGCGCGCCAGTGGGCGCCGGTGACCGGGGCGGCGGGCGGGTCGCTGACCGGCAGGGTTCCGGTGGTGAGCAGCCGCCGCCAGGGTTCCTGTTCGACTCCCGGGGTGCCGAAGGGCAGCAGCTCCGACGGCGGCAGGCACCCCGCCTCGATCTCCAGGGCGGCCCAGCCGGAGCCCTCGGCCAGCGGCTCGACGGGCTCCCCGAAGTCGGCGGCGAGCTGGTGGGCGGCGTCCAGTCCGGCCGGCGGGAGCAGTCGGGCCAGTGCCTCCCCGGCGCTCTGCCGGGCCCGCTCCCAACTCCCGTGCACGGCGGCCGGGTCGGCTTCGAGCAGCCCGTACGCCTCGGTCCAGGACCAGGTCGCGCCGCCGGGCATCGGCAGGTGTTCCAGCTGGGTGCGGGCCAGTCCGGCCTGGATCTCCAGGTAGGCCGCGTCCGGGCCGGAGAGCCACTCCTGCCAGTGGCGGCCACCGGTCGATGTGCCCCAGCAGAACAGCTTGCGCCCGCGCAGCCGCTCGGTGGAGGCCTGGACGAGGCCGGCGCCGTGGGCGTCCAGCGCGGCGATCCAGCGGCGTTCGCCGGCCGGCAGGTCGAGGAAGTAGTCGGCGGCGCGGGTGACCCGGCCGGGGTAGCTGCGGTCGGTGCCGTCCAGGTGCGGGAAGTCCACCCGCGTGAGGTCGCTGACGTAGTCGCAGTGGAAGGCGTGGTCCGCCGGGCCGATCACCCGGGTGCCGGCGTCCTGCGGGACGGCGATGTTGGACCACCAGTAGACCGGGGTGGCGTGTGGGGCGGGGTTGTGCAGTTCGACGTGGACGAAGAGCACCGGCGATCCGGCGGGCAGCCAGGTGTCCAGCCGCAGGACGACGCGCCGCAGCCGCTCGAAGGCGTACATCCGCAGCACCGGGGTGCCGTCCGGCGTGGCAAGGCGTGCGGCGTGCAGCGGTTCGCAGGTGAGCGGCCAGTGCCCGGTGGTGCCGAGGTTCCACTCCACCCCGCCGGCCAGCCAGGCGTCGCGCAGCGCCAGGTTGGCGGGCTGGAGGACGGGGTTGCGGTGCAGCAGCTCCCGGCCGCTGGGCCGGTGCACCAGCGACCACATCCGGCCGCCGAGCGAGGGCAGGAAGACCGCCGTCAGCTGCTCGTTCTCCAGTACCACGCACGGCAGTTCACGCCCGGCGCGGTTCCGGTCGTAGTCGCCCTGCCGGGTGTACGGCAGCAGCGAGGGCGGGGCGCCGTAGGCCAGGTTCCGGCGCATCTCCTCGTCCACCCCGACCCCGTCGGCGGTGTACGAGGACAGGCCGTGCAGGATCGGCAGCACCCCGGCGGCCGGATCGGCCGTGCCTTCGATCCGCAGCAGGTCCTGGCGCAGCGTGGAGGTCATCTTCCGATCCCAACCGTCATGCCCTGGATGATCCGCGTCCCCATCCAGGAGAACAGCGCGATCATCGGGGCGAGGATGATGCAGACTCCGGCGAAGGTGGTGCCGTAGTCCAGCCCGTTGAACTGCTGCGAGGCGACGAACTCGGCGAGGGCCACCGGGAGGGTGACCTTGCTCTGGCTGTTCGTCAGCACGATCGCGAAGAGCGTCTCGTTCCAGCCGGTGATGAACTGCAGCAGGAACGCGGTGATCAGCCCGCCGCGGGCGACCGGCAGGACCACCTGGAGGAAGGTGCGCAGCGGTCCGGCGCCGTCCAGGACGGCGGCCTCCTCCAGGACGCGGGGGATGCCGGAGAAGAAGCCGGTCAGCAGGAAGACGGTGAAGGGCATGGCCAGGCCGACGTAGACCAGCCCGAGGCCGAGGTCGCTGTCGGTGAGGTCGACCTCGGCCAGGCCGACGAACAGCGGCACCACCAGCACCTGGCCGGGCACGCCCAGGCCGAGGGCGAAGAGCAGGGACAGCGAGGACGAGGTGCGCGAGCGGCGCCGGGCCAGCGCGTAGGCGCAGGGCGCGGCGAGGGCGATGGCCGCCAGCGAGGAGCAGACGGCGACGAGCACGCTGTTGACGGCGGCCTGGGCGAAGCCGCCCTCGTCCAGTGCGGTGGTGTAGTTGCCGAATCGCAGGGCGTCCGGCAGGGCGAAGTTGTGCTTGAGGATGTCGGGGCCGTCGCGCAGCGAGGTGAGGAGGATCCACAGGAGCAGCAGCAGGTTGGCGGCGACGACGGTCCACACGACCGCCGTGCCGATCCGGACCGCCGGCCCCGCCGATCGGCGTGTGCCGGGCACGGGAGTGGCCTTTCGTAGGATTGGTGGGAGGGCCATCGGCTCAGTACTCGATCGGTTCGCGGCGCAGCACCCGGCGGAGCACGACCGTCACCACGGTGACCATCAGCAGGGTGACCACGGCGGCGGCCGTGGCGACGCCCAGCCGGGGGATGGTCGCCCGGGGGAACGCCTCGGCGTACACGTACATGGCGGTGTTCCAGCTGTCCACCGGGGGAAAGCGGTTGCTGCTGCCGCCGAAGAGCAGGATTAGCTCGAAGATCTTCACCGAGCTGACCGTCCAGAGCACCGCGCAGACCGAGATGACGTCCCAGGCGCAGGGCAGGGTGACGTGGCGGAAGCGCTGGAAGGCGTTGGCGCCGTCGAGTTCGGCGGCCTCGTACAGGTAGTCGGGGATCTGGTCGACGGCGGCCATGATGATCGAGGTGTAGTAGCCGGTGGCCGTCCAGATCACCGTGCCGAGGACCATCGGGAACAGGTTGGTGGTCGACAGCCACTTCGGCGGCGTGGTCACCCCGAGGAACTCCAGCGCCTGGTTGACCGGGCCGGAGGGGGAGAACAGGAAACCGGCCGCGATGCCGAAGACCATGCCGTTGACCAGCGAGGGGAAGAAGAGCACGGACCGGGCGAAGAGCCGGCGCTTCATCTCCCGCAGGACCAGGGTCAGCAGGAAGCTGATCAGGAAGGTGATCGCCCCGCCGACGGCCATCAGCTCCAGGGTGTTGACCAGGGAGGTGCGGAACACCGGTTCCTGGAACAGCTGTTGGTAGTTCTGCAGGCCGCGCCACTGCATGGCGCCCATGCCGTCCCACTTGTAGAGACTGGTCCACGCCGCGTAGCCGACCGGGGCGAGGAACAGTACCGCGTAGACGAGCAGGGCGGGCGCGGTGAACGGCCAGAACATCCGGCGCTGTTGACGTTCGTGCGGCCCGGCGGTGCGCGGGCGGCGGGTGGTGGCCGCCCGGAGGCCGGGCGTCCTTGGGCGGGGCTGGATCGTGGTGGCCACCGGCTCAGCCCTGGGTCTTCCAGTACGCGACCTGGTCGGCCTTGCACTTGGCGGTGAACTGGGCGGCGGTCGTCCCCCCGTGCCAGAAGTCCAGGAAGTTCTGCTCGAACACCTTGGCCGACCAATCGCCGGCCACGCCGTCGTACGGCAGCCGCACGGTCGGGGCGTCGAGCGACTTCTGGGCGTCCTCCAGGCCCGCCGGGGCCGGGACGTCGGTGCGCGGGGTCAGGTTGAGCGCGGTGGTGGCCATCCCGGCCACCTGCTTCTTCTGCAGGAAGAAGGCGATGAACTTCTCGGCGGCGCCGGCGTTCTTGGCCCGCTTGGGGACGGAGAAGCCGAACAGCGAGACGTCCGGGCTCTTGGCGCCGGGCGGCAGGATCGAGCCGAACTTCCAGCCCGCCGGGACCTGTTTGGCGACCTCGCCGGTGACGTAGCTGCCGTCCATGTAGAAGGCCGCCTTGCCGCTCGCCCAGTTGGTCTCCTGGGCCGGGTACTTGGTGGCGTCGTAGCCCTGGATCAGGTGACCGCCCTTGACCAGCTGCTCCAGGTCCTGCGCGGCGGTGAGCACCGCCGGGGCGTCCCAGCCGGCGCCGGACTTGTCCGCCGAGAGCTTGGCGAAGTCGACGCCGGCGGCGTTCAGCAGGTAGTCGAAGTACAGGCCGTTGGTCCACGGGTCCTCGCCCTCGGAGGCGAGACAGGCCCTGCCCTTGGCCTTGAGCGCGTCGCACACCTTGAGCAGGCCGGCCCAGTCGGCGGGGGCGCTCGGCATGGCGGCGGCGAGGTCGGGGTCGGCGGCGTTGTAGAACATGCCGGTGGTGGCCAGGTAGTACGGGATCAGGTAGTGGTTCTGGCCGGACGGGTCCTTGGGCAGCACGTCGAGGTACTTGGCCGGGACGACGGCGGAGACCGGTACGTTCTCGCCGGGGACCTGCTGGGACAGCACCGGGGAGAGGTCCAGCGCCTGGCCGGCCGCGGCCACCGAGCCGTAGACCACGTCGTTGGACTCGTCCCAGAGGTCGGGGGCCTGGTTGGCGGCGATCGCCGGGCCGATCTTCTTGGCGATGTCGCGACCGGTCCAGTTGACGGTCACCTTGATGCCGGTGGCG
The DNA here is from genome assembly GCF_055608425.1 of Kitasatospora sp. NPDC036934. Taxonomy (NCBI): domain Bacteria; kingdom Bacillati; phylum Actinomycetota; class Actinomycetes; order Kitasatosporales; family Streptomycetaceae; genus Kitasatospora; species Kitasatospora sp. NPDC036934. The sequence goes on from NZ_JBVJQR010000001.1 coordinate 498,334, forward strand.
GCGGTGAAGTCGGCGATCGCGCCCTTCAGCACCTGCGCCTGCGGCTCGTCGGCGCGCCACATCGACCAGTAGGTGAAGCCGCCCCCGCCGCCGGAGCCGCTGCCGCAGGCCGTCAGGCCCGCCACCAGCGCGGCCGCCACGGCCGCACCGGCCACCCGCTTGGTCGGCATCGTCGTTCTGCCCATGAGTGTGTCCTCTCCGAGGCGCGGGAGCCGCGCGGGGGTTGCCGTCGGCGGGGCCCGTCGCACCGGGGGCGTCATACCGGGGCCGTCGACTGGGTCGGAACCGTAGTGCGGATTTGACCGCTAAAACAAGAGGGAGGCGCTAGAAAGCCGGGGCGGGGTCGGCACATTGACGGTTGATCTCCGGTTTTCCGGAGCCATCGGACACCGATGGCTTGACGGGGTGACGGCGTGTTACTACTTTGCGAGCTGTTCGTCTTAACCGGTCAAATACGAGGGAACGCCGATGGTGACGATGCAGGACGTGGCCGAGCGGGCGGGGGTCACCAAGCAGACCGTCTCCAACGTCATCACCGGCCGGGTCGCCGTCCGCCCCACGACGGCCGCCCGGGTGCGGGCGGCGATCGAGGAACTCGGCTACACGCCCAACCTGGTGGCCCGTTCCCTGGCCACCGGCAGTACCAGGACGATCGGACTCTTCGTCCCCACCGTGGCGGGCGCGTTCTACGGCGAGATGGTCGAGGAGGTCGAGGACGTCCTGGAGGAGGCCGGCTACCACCTGCTGCTCTGCACCACCCGGCTGGACGGCGAACGGGCCCGCCGCCATCTCGCCGGGCTGACCAGCCGATCGGTCGACGCGCTGCTGATCGCCGGCGACCAGGACCTGCTGGGCCACCTCCCGCTGCTCTCCGACGCCCGCTACCCGGTGGTGCTCTGCGCCTGGGAGACCGAGGCACCGGACCGCTTCCCGGTGGTCACCATCGACTACGAGCGGGCCGGCTACCTGGCCGGCCGCCACCTGCGCGAACTCGGCCACCAGCGGGTCGCCGTCCTGGCCAGCCCGGCCCACACCGCCCGAGTGGCGGGCTTCCGCCGGGCCTTCGCCGCGGACGGCCTCACCGTCCCCGACGGCGCCGTCCGCTACGCCGCGGCGCCGACCCCGGCGGGCGGCTTCGCCGCGGCCGAGGCGGCTCTCGCCGCGGAGCCCGGACTGACCGCCGTCTTCGCCACCCACGACGTGCTCGCGCTCGGCGCCCTGGAAGCCGCCCGGGCGGCCGGCCGCTCGGTGCCGCACGACCTCTCGCTGATCGGCCAGGACATCTCCGAAGTCCTGCTGACCCACCCGGCACTCACCACGGTGGCCATTCCCAAGCGGGAGATGGCGCGGCAGGCCACCGAACTGCTGCTGCGCGCCCTCACCAAGACCGGCACACCCGCCAACTCGGTGCAGCTGATGCGCCCGGAGCTGATCGTCCGGGGCAGCACGGCACCGCCCGCCGCACCGTGACGGTCGGGGCCCCGGAACGCACACCGGTCCTCCCGGCCTCCCGGCCTCCCGAACAGGAGAGCTCAGTTGACCAATGCCCCGGCCGAACCCCGGTACCGCCGACCGGCCACCGCTTGACGGGCAGCAGCAGTGCGGCGCCGGCGAGCAGGGCGGCCGCGGCAGCACCAGCAGCAGCATGACGAGCACGCCGACCGTCAGGACGCCCATGACGACGCACGGGCCGACGGCTGGCAGCTTTCCGACGTGACCCTTGCGGGGGCCGGGGGACCCTACGGGGCGGCGGTCCGCCCTCAGCTCGCGCCGTCGCCGGCCGCCCCGTACTCGCGGTGCACGTCCAGGTAGGGCAGCCGCACCCGCTCCCGCCAGTCCGTCACCTGCTGGTGCGCCGCCGGCCGCACCGCCGCTGCCTCGGCGGCGTCCTCGGCCCAGCCGTACGGGAACGGGCTGCCCAGGGCGAGCGCCGCCGAGGCCAGGTAGTGGGCCATCGCCGCGTCGTCCGGCACGGACAGGGTCTCGACCTCGCCCCGGTCGACCGGGACGCCGATCTCCCAACTCCCGTGCGCCGTCCGCCGCGCGCTCCAGCCCCGCGCCCACTGCACCTGCTCGGCCGTGACCTCGCCGCCGGGCCCGGGGTCCAGTCCTGCGTCACGCAGCGCGGGGACCACGGCGGCCGGGGAGCCCCAGGGGATCGGCAGGCCGGCGCTCACCGCCACACCGAGCACCGTGCGGCACGGGTAGGGCGTGCGGCAGCACGCGCAGCGCGGCTGCCGCGGGCCGGCGTCCCGGCCCTCGGCCGGGGCGGGCTCGTGCAGCTGCACCACGGCACCGAGCAGGTACTGATGCCGGCCGACCGGCTGCCCGGCCTCCTTCAGGTCGCGCAGGAAGAGCTGCAGCAGCCGGTGGAAGAGCCGGCCGGACTCGTAGCCGCCCAACGGCGGCACCGGTACCTGGATCACGCTGTCACTCCCTCGCCCGTCAACATCCATCGAGCCTAGGGCGTGTTTGGCCTCTGCGCTGGTCACCTGGTGGCGGTGCCGCCGTGCGGCGGAGCCCGGGGAGCGGGTCAGCCGGTGACCCGGACGACCGCGGTCTGTCCGGCGGCGACGGTGACGGTGGCGCAGGTGTAGGTGGTGCCGTCGACGGTCACGGTGCGGACGGGCCGGGCGGTGCCGTCGACGGTGATGCCGGCGTGGCTGCCGGGGAAGCGGGCCGTCCAGCTGAGGCTGCCGCCGGTGGAGGTGTTGGTGAGGGTGGAGCCGGTGGTGCCGTCGTGGCGCAGGGTCACCGTGTGGCCGCCGACCGGGATGGAGGTGAGCTGGAGCCAGCCGATGTCCTCCGGGAGCCGGGAGGTGGTGGTGAGCGCGTCGGCGCCGGCGTCGGGTTGGACGCCCAGCAGGCCCTGGACGGTCTGGCCGAGGAGGGTGTAGGAGATCTCGGGGTAGTCGGCGTTGAGGAAGCCGCCGTGCGAGGCGTTGACGTTGGCGTAGACGTACTGCATCCACTTCCAGCCGGTGGCGCCACGGTCGTGGGCGAAGAAGACGTCGGGCAGGTAGGTGTCCGCTTCGAGGTTGCCGGGTGCGCCAGGGCCGGAGGCCTGGGCGTCGATGAAGTCGAGGTAGGCGTCCCTGCGGGGGCCCGGGTCCATGATGTCCTTCAGCGGCATGAACCAGGAGTTCTCCTTGCCCCAGTCCGTGTAGGCGATGCCGTTGACGTCGTAGGCGCGGACCACCTTGGCGGGGTCGGCCGGGTCGACGCTCCAGGTGGAGTTGTAGTAGCGCTTCAGCTTCGCCGCGGCGTCGGTGTACGCGCTGGCACGGGAGGTGTCGCCGTCGGCGCCGGCCAGGGCGGCGGCGGCCAGGTAGGCCTGGTACTGGGAGCCGATGGCGTCGCCGGATTCGGCGAGGGTGGCGCCGTTCTCGTTGTAGCTGGCCACGCCCTGGAAGATGTCGCCGCTGGTGGCCTGGGCGACGGGAGTGCCGCCGTTGTCGATCGGGCCGGTGTGTCCGCTGACGTACGGGCCGACGGTGTTGGCGACGAACGTGGACAGGGCCGGGTCGTGGAGGTAGTCCGGGTCGCCGGTCCAGGTGTAGGCGTCGTTGACCTTCTGGGCGAGTTCGAAGGCGGCGGGCAGCTCGCGGACGAAGGAGGTGGGGCCGTGGTAGTCGATCGCGCCGGGTGTCCTGGCGTCGAAGTTGACGGACCAGTACGGGTCGTAGCCCTGGCTGGCAGTGGCCGAGGCGGCGAAGGAGCGCAGCATGGTCTTGTTGGCGGCGTCGAGGCCGAGCAGGTGCGCGCCGACCAGTTGGTGGGCGAAGTCCCGGGAGTAGTAGTACGGGCGGAAGGGGTAGCCGGCCCACACGGTGTTGGAGTAGACGCCCTGCCGGGTGGCGTCGCCGTTGATCGGGCCGGTGGCGCCGGGCTGGGTGGCGAAGGAGTTGGCCTTGGTCTTGGCCCACTCGAACAGCGCGGTGACCGTCGGGTTGGCGGAGCTGATCTGGGGGTCGTTGGGCGCGGACGGCGTGACGGTGACGTCGTCCGCGTTGATCCAGCCGCCGGGGGCGGAGCCGATCGCCAGGGTGACGGTGTCACCGGCGTGCACCTGGACGCGGGGCACGGTGTACAGGGCGTAGGTGGTCTGGGCCGGGAGGGTCAGCGAGCCGGCGGTGCCGCCGTTGACCTGGACGGTGAGGGTGCCGCCGGCGGCGCCGGCGGAGATCCAGGCGCTGACGTCGTAACTGCCGTTCCGGGGCGCGGTGATGCTCTGGCTGATCCGGTACCCGGTGCCGGCGTCGAGGTAGGCCAGGCCGGAGCCGCTGTGCGGGTTGTTCGTGGCGGTGCCGGTGTGGGCGGTGAACGTCCAGCCGCCGGCGCCCGGTTCGAAGCCGGGGTCGGAGAAGGTCAGCGGGTCGGTGCGGGTGAGCAGCCACCGCTGGTTGGCGCCGCCGTGGCAGGGGTACTGCTGGAGCCGGAGGCCGGGGGCCGGGGAGCCGCCCGGCAGGTCGAGGCAGAGCGCGTTGTTCTGCGGGTGGAGGAGGGTGGCGCCGTCGGGCGCGGTAGTGAGGGTGAACCGCTCGTTGGCGCCGCCGTTGCAGGCGTACTCGATGATCGGGGTACCGGGGGTGGTGGCTCCGCCCAGGACGTTCAGGCAGGTGTGGGCGGCGCGGTTGGCGATGGTGTAGCCGCCGGTGCCGTCGGGGGTGAGCTGCCAGCTCTGGTCCAGCAGCCCCTGGCAGGGCTGCTGGACGACCGGTGTGCGGTCGGCGGTGGCGGCCCACAGGCCGCCGAGGCACTGGCCGGTCGCGCCGGAGGCCAGGGCGTAGCTGCTGCCGGGGACGACGGGCGTGCCGGTCGCGCCGTGGGCCGCGGTGGCTGGCACGAGGCCGAGGGCGCTCGCGGCCAGTGACACCAGGCCCAGGTGGGCGTGGACGCGACGGCTGGAGAGGTGGGGCATGGGTCCTCCGACATCGGTGTGGGGGGGCTTGTGCTCCCCGGCGGCCCGGCGGCCGCAGGAGCCCTAGGCGGGCGGCCGCCGGTCGTGGTGGGGGCCGGTCGTGCCGCGCACGACGACCTCGGGTTGGAACATCAGCTCGCCGACCGGGACTTGACGCCCGGACAGCAGGCCGACCAGGCCGCGGGCGACCTCGGCGGCCAGCCGGTCGACGGGCTGGCGCACGGTGGTCAGCGGCGGGTCGGTGAACTCCATCAGCGGGCCGTCGTCGTAGCCGATCACCGAGACGTCCCCGGGGACGGCGAGGCCCTGGCGGCGGGCGGCGCGGATCGCCCCGAGGGCCATCTGGTCGCTGCAGGCGATCACCGCGCTGGCGCCCTGGTCGAGCAGTTGCTCGGCGGCGAACTGTCCGCCCTCGACGGAGTAGGTCTGACGCACGATCAGTCCCTCGGTGTCGAGCCCGAGGGCGGCCATCGCCGCGCGGTAGCCCTCGACCCGCCGGTCGGCCGGGCGGTTCCCGACCGGCCCGGCGGCCATGCCGATCCGGCGGTGGCCGAGCTGGTGCAGGTGGCGCACGGAGAGCTCGGCGGCGTAGCCGTCGTCGGTCGAGTACGCGACCGAACTGCCCTCCTCGAAGCGGCCGTTGATGCACACGTAGGGGACGGCCCGGCTCTCCAGCAGCGGTACCAGTTCGGGGTCGACGGCGTCGAGGGTGTTGCTGGCGGAGCAGAACACGATGCCGCTGGCGCCGAGGTCCAGCAGCGACTTGAGGAAGTCCCGCTCCTGGACGCCGCCCGGAAGGGCGGGGCAGACGACGGCGCGAAGGCCGTGGGGGGCCAGGGCGAGGCCGATCTTCTCGGCCAGCACGCCGAAGATCGGGATCGACAGACCGGGTGTGATCACCCCGATGATGCCGCCGCCGGTGATGCTGCGCTCGTACCCGAGCTCCTCCAGCACCCGCTCGACGGCCTGGCGGGTCTTCTGCGAGACGCCCGTCTTGCGGTTCAGGACCCGGCTGACGGTTGCCACGCTCACCCCCGCGCGCTCGGCCACCTCGACGATCCCGACCTTCTCGTGCTCCATTGCGGTCCCCAACTCCTGCTCTTCGCTTGCTCTCGGCTCGGCGGTAACTATGTCATTCGGTGTCCTCTTCGAACCGGCACAGGCCGCCGGGCGGAACGGGGAGGGAGTGCAGGCCGGGAGCGAGGTCGAGGCCGACGGGCGGCCGCGGCCGGCCCGCCGCGTCGTAGGCCTCGATCCGCATCCGGCGGGGCGCCTCCGCGACCTCCAGCAGCAGCCGGTCGGCGGTGGAGGCGTTGATCAGGGTGAGGCTGCGCCAGGGTTCGACGGGCAGGGCGACCGGCCGGCCGGTGTAGTCGGCGATCACCCACTGCTCGCCGTGGCGGGCGCTGACCTGCGGGTAGAGCTCGTCGGGGCGGCCGGGCTCGTAGTGGCCGCCGGTGAGGGCCGGGCTGAGGCGCCGCCAGGTGGCCAGCCAGAAGGCGAGGGCCTCGTGGTGCGGCGCCGGGAGGTCGGCGAGCCGGGCGGAGATCTGCGGGACGGCGAACAGGGCGCCGTGGACCTGTCGGGCGAGGGCCTCCGGGGCCGCCTGGGGATCCCACATCAGCATGTCGGAGTGGACGGCTCCGCCGGGGGCGAGCAGGCCGATGTCCAGCGTCCGGACCCGGTTGGCCAGGGCGTCGGCCGGGCAGTCGTTGGCGCGCAGCAGGTTGCCGTACGCGGTCATGGCCGGGCCGGTGTAGGACTGGCGCAGCTCGATGACGAACCGGTCGCCGCGCAGCCCGTGCAGTTCCTCGCGCAGCCGGCCCAGCAGCAGGGCCATCGCCTCGCCGACGTCGGGGACGAAGCCGGGGCCCGGGTTCGCGGGGGCCGGCGTGCCGGTGTAGTGGGCGGCCTCGTCCAGGAAGTCGATCTTCAGGCCGTCCAGGCCGTGGGCGTCGACGACCTCCCGGCAGGTGCGCACGACGTGGTCGCGGACCTCGGCGTGCCGGGGGTCGAGGATCCGGCAGTCGAGCCGGTGGCTGTGGTGCGGGGCGAAGCGGGACCACTGCCGGTGGGCCGCGGAGCGCTCGCCGAGCAGCAGCGGGGCGATCCACGCGGTGTAGTGCAGGCCCATGGCGCGGACGGTCGCGACGTGGCCGCGCAGGTCGGGGAACTTCTCCGGGTCGGGCTGCCAGTCGCCGCAGCCCGCGTAGCCGCGGCCGTTGGCGTGCAGCTGCCAGCCGTCGTCCAGGAAGAGCTGGCCGCAGCCGATCGCGGCGGCGAGTTCGGCCTCGCGCTCGACGCCGGCGGCGTCGACGTCCTGGGTGAAGGCGTACCAGGTGGAGTAGACGGGGGTGCGGCCGAACGCGGGGGTGGGCAGGGGCCGCCCGCCGGGGAGGGCGGCGAACCAGTCGCGCAGCTCCCGCAGCGCGGCGGCGAAGGTGCCGCCCGGTGCGGCCAGCCGCAGCCGGTGGCTCCGGCCGGCCGGAAGCGGGAAGCGCAGCCAGACGCCGAAGCGCTTGTGCTCCTCGGAGACCCCGAACCGCAGCGCCGTCACCTGCTCGGTGCGGTCGGTGGCGAAGGCGAGCACGGCGCGCCCAGCGGTGTCGTAGAGACAGCCGACCGGGGCGGAGTCGACCAGGGAGACCGTGCGCCACGGTGACCAGTCGGCCGGCAGGCTGCGCTCCCAGCCGGCGTTCGGGTGCCAGTAGCCCGCTGCGTCGCCGAGCGGGACGTCCATACGGACCGTCACCTCCGTGGCGGCGGAGGCCGTGACGACGGCTTCGGAGCCGTCCCGGGCGGTCAGCTCGACGGCGCCGCCGGGGGCGTGCACGGTGATCCGCACGCCGTGCAGCCGGAGTTCGTGCGGGCTCCGGGCCCACTGGTCCGGGGTGAAGGTGGGCAGCGCGGCGGGGTCGAGGGTGCCGGTTTCCACGGGGGGCCTCTCTGGGACGGGTTCGGGTTCGGGGCGGGGTTCGGTGCGCTGGGGGCGGGTCACTGCTTGACGGCTCCGGCGAGCATTCCCGACACGAAGTGCTTCTGCAGGAAGAGGAAGAGCACGGCCATCGGCACCGCCGCGACGGCCGTCCCCGTGAGGAGCTGGCCGTAGTCGACGTCGATGCTGCCGGTCAGCGCGGCCAGCGCGACCGGGATGGTGTACGAGGACTGGTCGCGCAGCACGACCAGCGGCCAGAGGAAGTCGTTCCACTGGAACAGGAAGAGGAACATCGCCAGCGCCGCCAGGGCCGGCCGCATGGTCGGCAGCGCGATGCGGAAGAACAGGCCCAGCTCGCCGCAGCCGTCGATCCGTCCGGCCTGGAGCAGTTCGTCCGGCAGGGCCCGCATCGACTGGCGCATCAGGAAGACGCCGAACGGCAGGGCGAGGTTGGGCAGCAGCACGGCCTGCCAGGTGTTGAGCCAGTCGAGGTCCACCATCATCTTGAACAGCGGGACGACGGTCAGCTGGGTGGGCACCACGAGGGCCAGCAGCAGCACGGAGAACAGGAAGCCCCGGCCGCGGAAGCGGTACTTGGCGAAGCCGTAGCCGGCCAGCGTGCAGACGGTGCCGCCGAGCACCGTGTAGCCGAGGGACAGCAGCACGGAGTTGAGCACGACCCGGCCGAAGCCCACGGACTCCTGGAGGTGGCCGAGGTTCGAGCCGAGCGCGCCGCCGGGCAGCAGGTGCGGCGGGCGGCCGAAGACGTCGTGCGAGGTGTGGGTGGCGGCGATCACCAGCCAGTACAGCGGCGCGACGGTGAAGGCGAGCAGCACCAGCATGCCGCCGGTCAGCAGCACCTGACCGCGGCGGGACGCGCGCGGGGCGGAGCGGGGGGTGGTGGGGCGGGGGGTGGTGGCCATCAGTCCTCCTCCTTGGCGAACTTGACCTGGAGGACGCCGAAGACCGCGATGATCAGCACCAGGGCGTAGCCGATCGCCGAGGCGTAGCCGAAGTCGAAGTAGCGGAAGCCGGTCTGGTAGAGGTACACGCCGATGGTGGTGGTCGCGTTGTCCGGCCCGCCGCCGGTCATGATGAACGGCTCGTCGAACAGCTGGAGGGTGCCGATGGTGGACAGCACCACGGTCAGCAGCAGGGCGGGGCGCAGCCCGGGCAGGGTCACGTGCCAGAACCGGCGCCAGGGGCCGGCGCCGTCGACGGCCGCGGCCTCGTACTGATCCGATGGGATGCCCTGCAGCCGGGCCAGGTAGATGACGGCGTTGTAGCCGGTGTAGTGCCAGGTCAGCGCGAGCATGATGGACACCCGCGCCCAGAACGGGTCGGTGAGCCAGTGCACTTGGGGTAGGCCGACCAGCTCCAGCAGCCAGTTGACGGCGCCGGAGTCCTGGTTGAGCAGCGCGCCGATCAGCAGTCCGTAGGTGACCAGACCGGTCACCACCGGCAGGAAGAAGGCGAGCCGGAAGAGCGGCTTCCAGCGCAGCAGCGCGGAGTTGAGCGCCACCGAGAGGCCGAGTGCGAGCGCCAGCATGACCGGCACCTGGACGACCAGGATCAGCGCGGTGTTGCCCAGCGCCTTCCAGAACAGTGGATCGTCCAGCAGACGACGGTAGTTGTCGAGCCCGGCCCAGGTCTGCGCCGTGCCGTCGGTGTGGTACAGGCTGAGGACGAACGACCACCCGATCGGGTAGAGCCGGAACGCCGCGAACAGCGCGAGCGCGGGCAGCACGAACAGGTACGGCGCCGGCCGGGCGGTGCGCCGCCGACCGCGTCGCGCAGCGGGGCGCTCCCCGGCGGCGGGGCGGGCCGGTGCGCCGAGCGAGGTGGTGCTCATGCCTGCGACCGCCGGGTCTGCCGGGCGAGTTGCTCGGCGGCCGCCTTCAGTACCGCGGCCGGGTCGGCGCCCTGCATCAGCACCTTGGTCTGGGCGTCGTCGATGGCCTTGAGGGCCCGGGCGTAGTCGGCGGTGTAGTTGGTCGCCACTGACGGCTTGGACAGCTCGTCGATGAGGACCTCGGCGTACTTCTGCCCGCCGAAGAACGCGTCGGCCCCGTGGAAGGCCGGGTCCTGGTAGGCGTCGAGCAGCGCCGGGAAGATGCCCTTCGCCTTGAAGACCTGCACCTGGGAGGCGGGGCGGGTGAGGGCGAACTCGGCGAAGGCGAACGCGGCCCGCTGGTTCTTGCTGCTGCCGGAGACGGCCAGGTGGGTGGAGTTGACGATCGCCGAGCGCGAGCCGCCGGGAGTGACGGCGGGCGGGAGCATCAGCTGCCAGTCGCCGCTCTGCTCGGGGGCGAAGGTCTCCAGGTAGCCGCCGTACCAGGCCGGGTTGGGGCAGACCGCGACCTTTCCGGCCTTCACCACGCCGTCGTAGCCGGGTGCGCCGGGTGCGCCCGGGGCGTCGAGGACCAGGCCCGCGTCGTTCATCTCCTTGATCAGGGTGAGCGCTCGGACGGCCTCGGGGGAGTTGAGGGTGATCTTCCCGTCCAGGTTGAAGTAGAAGGATCCCTGGAGCTGGAGCAGCAGTTGGAACAGGTTGGCCGAGTCGGCCTGGGAGGCGGAGCGGTCCACGGCCAGCAGGGCAGTGCCGGTGGCGTCCTTGACCTTCTTCCCGGCGGTGATGACGTCGTCCCAGGTCGCCAGCGCGGTGGGATCCACGCCCGCGGTCCTGAAGAGGTCGGCGCGGTAGAAGAAGCCGGCGGCGTTGGCCTCCCAGGGCAGCGCGTAGACCTTGTCCCCCCGGGAGACGGTCTGCCACAGGCCCGGCGCGAAGGCGCCGGCGTACTTGCCCGCGCCCAGCTTCGAGAGGTCGGCCAGCCCGCCGGGGAACTTCTCGATGTAGCTGGGCAGGTAGTCCACGCCGAGGTGCAGGACGTCGCCCAGGCCCTGCCCGCCGGCCGCCATCGCGATGGTGATCTTGTCCCAGATCGCGGGGTTGCCGATGTCCTGGACCGTGACCTTGACGTCCGGGTAGACCGCGTTGAACGCCGGTACCAGGGCCTTGAGTTCGGCGGCCGGGTTCTTCCAGCTCCACACCGTGATCGAGCCGGACGGGGTGCCGGAGCCTCCGGTGACGTCGGCTCCGGCACCCGATCCGCTGCACGACGAGAGGACCGGGGCCCCGGCGGCGGCCATGGCCGCGACTCCCAGTCCCTTCAGGAATCCGCGCCGACTCGGCCCGCCCACGACTCTGCCACCCATGTCCGGGTCTTCCTCCCTCGAGACGCGCTGCCGCACCGGGGAACAGGGGGCGCGCGGATGTCTCAGCGGCTCCCGGGGCCGGGTCGCCGCTGCGCCGCCGGTCTGGCAGGCGGCCGAGGAGGAATGTAGCGACCTCCGTCAGAGGTGAACAAGAGTTTTCATTCAGTTTTCGTCGTACAGAGCGAAAGCGTTACGATGTGTAGGGATGTTGACTTGTGATGGATCCTGTTTGCTCCTGGCTGCTCCCGACTGCTCCTGTTCGGTGCGACGGCGCGACGGTGCGACGGCGCGGCGGTGTCTCGATGTGTCGATGTGTCGGTGCGGCGGTACGTCAGGCCGGGACGGCCTCCACCACGGAGAGCACCGTCGGGGTGGGGACGACGCGGGAGAGGCGCAGGCCGGAGTTCCCGAAGAGCTCCGCGAAGTCCTCCTCGGTGCGCTCGCGGCCGCCGAGCGAGGCCAGCATCATCAGGTCCAGCGCCTTGGACTGGTGCGGGGCGTTGCCGCGCGGGACCACCGCGTCCAGCACCAGGACCCGGCCGCCCGGGCGCAGGGCGCGTCGGCAGTGGCCCAGCAGGATCGCGCACTGCTCGTCGTCCCAGTCGTGGGTGATCCGCTTGAGCAGGTGGACGTCGCCGGGCGGCACGGCGGTGAAGAAGTCGCCCTCCGCAAGGCTCCAGCGTCCCGCCAGCTCCTCGGCCGTGCCCAGGCGGTGGCCCGCGAGGACGTGGGCGCGGTCGTAGAGGACACCGGTCAGCCCGGGGTTGCGGAGCAGCACCTCCGACAGCAGGCCGCCGTGGCCGCCGCCGACGTCCACGACGGTACCGCTCTCCGGGTAGTCGTAGGCGGCGGCGATGGCGGCGTTCTCCGCGTCGGACATCGCCGCCATGCCCACGTGGAAGACGTCTGCGGTGCGCGCGTCCTGGGCGAAGTGGTCGAAGAACGGCATGCCGAAGATCTCGTCGAACGCCGAGCCGCCCTCGGTGAGACAGCGGGTCAACTCCCCGGCGGGCCGCCACATGGTGCGGTCGCTGAGCATCCGCACGGCCGCCCGCGCGGAGTACGGGACGTCGCTGCGCAATGCCTGCCCGGCCTCGGTCAGCGCGAACCGGCCCGACTCGTCCTCCGCCACCACGCCCCGGGTGGCGAGCAGCCGCAGCACCCGGTACAGGCCGCGGGCGTCCGTGCCGGTGGCGGCGGCCAGCTCGGCGGGGGTGCCGGGCCCCTTGGCGAGGTGGTCGGCCACACCCACCTCGGCGGCGGCGCGCAGCGCGGCGGGGTGGAGGAAGCCGAGGATCTCGTCCACCAGGAAGGCGTTGGACCGACGGAGGCGCTCGTCGGGATCGCCTCCGCCGCTGCCGGCCGCCGTCCCCGCCGGCCCGTCCGGGAACGTGCCGTCGCTCTGGTTCATACCGTCCTCCTCCGCTCCTGATTCCCCCGCCCGGGAACGCTTCCCGCGCCGGCCCGCGCCGAAGCCCGCTCCGTCCGGGGTCGCGGGCCGTCCGGGGCCGACCAGGGAAGGCGTCCGCCGACGCGGTGGTGACAAGTCCGGCGGGGACGGCCAGGATTCCTAGGGTCCGTCCTGAAACCCCCGCGGACGCGGGTTCGAAGACGGGCCCTGGAGCCGCACGGGCACGGAGGGGGTAGCGATGTTCACGACCCGGCCGACGCTGCAGGGGACCTTCGGGATGGTGTCCTCGACGCACTGGCTGGCCTCGGCGGCCGGGATGGCGGTGCTGGAGGACGGCGGGAACGCCTTCGACGCCGCGGTGGCGGCCGGCTTCACCCTGCAGGTGGTGGAGCCGCACCTGAACGGACCGGCGGGGGAGGTGCCGATCATCCTGGCGCCGGCGGACGGGCCGGTGCAGGTGCTCTGCGGTCAGGGGCCGGCACCGTCGGGGGCGGGCATCGGGCACTACCGCGCGCTCGCCCTCTCGCTCGTCCCCGGGACGGGACCGCTGGCGGCCGCCGTGCCCGGGGCCTTCGACGCCTGGCTCCTGCTGCTGCGCGACCACGGCACCCGGCGGCTCGCCGAGGTGCTGCGCTTCGCGATCGGCTACGCCGAGTACGGGCATCCGGCGGTCGAGCGGATCGGGACGACCGTCGAGACGGTGCGGGAGCTGTTCGAGGAGGAGTGGACGACCTCGGCGGAGCTCTACCTCCCCGGCGGGCGGGCGCCGCAGCCCGGCGCGCTGCTGACCAATCCGGCGCTCGCCGCGACCTGGCGGCGGCTGATCCGGGAGGCGGAGGCCGCCGGGAGCGGACGAGAGGCCCAGATCGACGCCGCCCGGCGGAACTGGCGGGAGGGCTTCGTCGCCGAGGCGCTCGCCGACTTCGCCGCCCGGCCCGCGATGGACACCTCCGGCGAGCGCCACCCGGGCACCCTGACCGGGGACGACCTGGCGGCGTTCAGCGCGCACTACGAGGAGCCGGTGACGCACACCTGGAACGGCTGGACGGTCGCCAAGCCGGGCCCGTGGAGCCAGGGTCCGGCGTTCCTCCAGCAACTCGCCCTGCTGCCAGCCGACTTGGCGGAGCTCGACGAAGCCGAGTACGTGCACACCCTGGTCGAGGGCGCCAAGCTCGCGATGGCCGACCGCGAGGCCTGGTACGGCGACGCGGGCGACGTGCCGATCGGGGCGCTGCTCTCGCCCGGGTACAACGACGCCCGGCGCGCCCTGATCGCGGATCGGGCGTCCCACGACCTCCGGCCAGGCAGCCCGGACGGGCGGGCGCCCCGTCTCGCGGAGTTCGTCGGCGTCCAGGACCCGTCCGAGTGGGACGCCCCCGGGACGGGCGAGCCGACCGTCGGCAGGGACGGCACCACCCGCGGCGACACCTGTCACCTGGACGTGGTCGACCGCTGGGGCAACCTGGTCTCCGCCACCCCGAGCGGCGGCTGGCTGCAGTCCAACCCGGTCGTCCCGGGCCTCGGCTTCCCGCTCGGCACCCGGCTCCAGATGGCCTCGCTCACCCCCGGACTGCCGAACTCCCTCACCCCGGGCCGCCGTCCGCGCACCACCCTCTCGCCCTCGCTCGCCCTGCGCGACGGCCGACCCGTGCTGGCCTTCGGCACCCCGGGGGGTGACCAGCAGGACCAGTGGAGCCTGCACTTCCTGCTGGCCGCCGCGCTGCGCCCGCCGGTGCGCGGCGGGCTCGACCTCCAGGGCGCGATCGACGCCCCGAACTGGCACACCGAGGGCTTCCCCAGCTCCTTCCACCCGCGCCGCAGCCGGCCCGGCAGCCTCTTCGTGGAGTCCCGGTTCGGCCCGGACACCGTCGAGCGGCTGCGCCGGCGCGGGCACCACGTCACGGTCGGGCCGCCGTGGTCGGAGGGGCGGCTGTGCGCCGTCGCCCGTGACCCCGAGACCGGGGTGCTCTCGGCGGGCGCCAATCCGCGCGGGATGCAGGGCTACGCCGTCGGCCGGTGAGCGGTGGACGCTGGGCAGGCTGCGGCGGGGTGATCGGGTGCGGCGGCCGTTCAGCCCTGTCCGGGCGCCGAGGGCGACCAGCCGAGGGCGGGTCCGAGCCGGGTGGCGAGGTCGGTGAGGATCTGCACGTAGTCCTGGTGGTCGAAGCTGAACGGCAGCGCGAAGGCGACTTCGTCGACCTCCCGGTAGCCGGCGTGGGCGTGCAGCCGTTCGGCGAGTTCCGCGGAGCTGCCGACCAGGTCGGGGGCGAACACCAGCCGGGCCGGGCCCTGCGGGGCGAGGGTGCGCGGGGTGCGGGCGAGGGCGTACGCCTGGTACTTGGCGCGCTGCTCCGGGGTGGCGCCGTCGGTGGGGATGACCACCAGGCCTTGGGAGACCCGGGCGCGCTCGCCGTCGGGGTGGTGGGCGCGGAAGGCGCGGATCTGTGAGGCCTGGATACGGGCGAAGTCCGGTGCGGCGGCGTCGGGTTCAGCGCCGTCGGGTTCGGGCTTGACCACACTGCTGGTCAGCAGGTTGAGCCCGTGCTCGCCCGCCCAGCGGGCCGAGCGCAGGCTGGCGGCGCCGTACCAGAGCCGGTCGGCCAGACCGGGGGAGTGCGGCTGGACGCGGCGCGAGTACACCTCGATGCCCTCGGTGCCCGCGAAGTCGGAGGCGTCCTCGCCGCGCACCAGGGCGAGGAAGCGTTCGGCGCGGGCGGGGCTGAAGTCCTCCTGCTCGCCGGTGTCGGGGTAGAGGGCGCCGCGCACGTGCTCGTAGTGGACGGGCGGGCCGACGCTGAAGCCGGGGTTGAGCCGGCCGCCGGAGAGCACGTCGACGGTGGCGAGGTCCTCGGCGAGCCGCAGCGGGTTCTCCCAGCCGAGCGGGGTGACGGCGGTGCCGAGCTGGATGCGGCGGGTGCGTTGGGTGGCGGCGGCGAGGACGGCGAGGGGGGAGGAGATCCCGTACTGGAGGTGGCGGTGGCGCAGCCAGGCGCTGTCGAAGCCGAGGTGCTCACCGAGGGTGATCAGTTCGAGGGTGGATTCGTGGCCTCGGTGCGGGTCGGCCTCGTCGAAGAGCCCGATGGTCAGGAAGCCGAGTTTCCGCAGCGGGCGTGGGGAGGTCGGCATGGTGGCGGCTCCGCGTGGGCTCTTGCGGCCCCGGTGGGGGCCGGACGGGTGGTGCCCGTCGACCGTACGCAGGCCGTGCTCGGCGCCACAAGATCGGCGCACGATCCGGACAACGGTTCGCAACCCGGCGCAACCCGGCGCAACGGGCGGAAACGCGGCGCCGGGTCGCACCCCGCTCCGGCGGCCCCCGTCCCAGGAGGGCGGGCGCCCGCCGGAGCCGGGCGCGGGGCCGGGGGGATCAGCAGCTGCGCAGCTCCGGGCTCTGGTTGCGGATCTGGTTGTGCAGCGAGGTGAACTCGCGGTACGCCTCGCTGGACTCCGTTCCGGGGCGGAAGGCGCCGACCCGGTGGCAGTTGACGAAGGCCAGCTTCACGCCGAAGTGCTCCTCCAGGCTGCCGCGGATGGCGTTGCTGGCCAGCGCGCGCAGCAGCTGGGCGCGCTGCTGGTCGCTGGGCGTGGTGTTGTCGGTGGTGAACTCGGCTTCGGTGGCCGCGAGTTCGGTGCTGAGCCCGGCGACGACCTGGTAGGCGTACGGGAGCGAGGCGCGGACGGTGTCGAGGAAGTCGGCCTGCTCCACGTGGCCGGCGCGGGCCTGGTCGAGCAGGGCGGGGGAGACGTCGAGCGACATGGGGGTCCTCTTTCGCGGGCGCGCGCTGGGCGCGGACGGGGAATGGTTAACGAAGATGAAAACCATTTGCGTAAAGGGACTGTCCTGGACGCCCCGACGCCCTGTCAAGTACCGCCCCCCGAAGCGCTGACGTGCGCCGCCTCGGGCGCCCGCCGCACCTTGATGACGAACACCGCGATCACCACCGCCAGCGACGCGAACACCAGCCCCAGCTGGAAGGCCGTCGCGATGCCGTGCACCAGCACCTCCGAGGAGTACGGCGCCGGCAGCTTCCCGCTCGCCTTGAACTGGAGGGCCTGCCCCGGCGTCGCCTGCCGCAGGAACGCCCCGACCTGCTGCTCGGCCTCGTTGCGGCTGGCGGTGCCGTACACCGTGACCAGGATCGACAGGCCGAGCGAACCGCCCACCTGCTGCGTGGTGTTGAGCATGCCGGTGGCCGCGCCGGTCTCGTTCGGTGCCACGTGCGAGACGGCGGTGAGCATCACCGGCACGAAGATCGAGCCCATCCCGAAGCCGAACAGCAGTGTCGGTCCGAGGATGCCGTTCGCGTAGGTGCTGTGGATGTCGATGCGGGTCGCCCAGAACACCCCGCTGAGGACCAGGACCGACCCGGTGACCAGGAACGGCTTGGGGCCCCACCGGATCTGGTTGCGCGCGGCGAACTGGGCGGCCGCGACGATGGCCACGCTGATCGGCAGGAAGGCGAAGCCCGCGCGCAGCGGGCTGAACCCGAGGATCTCCTGCACGAACAGGGTGATGAAGAAGAAGATGCTGAACATCGTCGCGGCCACGCACAGCATCAGCCCGTACGCGCCGGAGCGGTTGCGGTCGCGGAACAGGTGCAGCGGGGTGATCGGCTGCGCCACCCGCCGCTCGTTCAGCAGGAAGGCCGCCAGCAGCAGTACGGCCAGGCCGAAGGCGGTCAGCGTGACGGCGTCCGTCCAGCCGTGGTCGGAGGCCCGGATGAAGCCGTAGACCAGGGAGACCATGCCCGCGGTGGCGGTGAACGCGCCGGGCAGGTCGAAGCGCCCGGGGTGCCGTTCGGATTCGTTGATGTAGAGCGGCGCCAGCAGCGCGATCGCGATGCCGATCGGCACATTGACGAACAGCACCCAGCGCCAGGACAGCCAGGAGGTCAGCATGCCGCCGAGCAGCAGACCCACCGCACCGCCCGCACCGGCCACGGCGGAGTAGACGCCGAAGGCCCGGTTGCGTTCCGGGCCCTCCTTGAAGTTGGTGGCGATCAGCGCCAGCGCTGTGGGCGAGGCGATCGCGCCGCCCACGCCCTGCAACGCCCGGGCCGCCAGCAGCCAGGGGGCGTTCTGGGCGACCCCGCCGAGCAGCGAGGCCAGGCCGAACACCAGTACGCCGACGATGAACACCCGCCGGCGCCCGAGGATGTCACCGGCCCGCCCGCCGAGCAGCAACAGCCCGCCGAAGGTCAGCGTGTAGGCGTTGATCACCCAGGACAGGTCGGTGGTGGAGAAGCTCAAGGCCTGCTGGATGTGCGGCAGGGCGATGTTCACGATCGTGATGTCCAGAACGACCATGAGCTGGGTGGCCGCGATGACGGTGAGGGCTATCCCTGGGTGCTGGCCGCGCCGTGCGGACGCGGGCGGTGCGAGCGGCAGGGTGCGCGGGGTTGCCATGGCAGGGTCCCCCAATGGCGTGGGGTCGAACGACGGTGAGTGAACGGAGTCCGTTCGCTACCACCGACCGTAGCCCCGGGGAGATAGGGAACACAACCGTTCATTACCGACAACCGTCTGTTTTCGGACGAGGGCGGGCGGTGGTGCCGGTGCGAGCGCGAGGTCGAACCCTGCGGCCGTCGGCCCCGCACGGGCGGTGCAGCTGGTCGGAGTGCCGGTGCGGGCCCGGCGGAGAAACCCGGTGCCCGGCACCCGGTCCTTCGGGCAAGATGCGCACATGGACAACGCGGTGGGGCTGGCGGGGCGCTTGGTGACTGCGGCGCGGGTGGCGCAGGCAGCGGAGGCGGACGACGACAGTCACGCCTACTGGAATCTGGTCATTGAGGCGGTCAAGGGGGAGGGCGAGGAGACCGCGTTGCGCGGCGGGTTGGGGCTGCTGGGGTCGGCCGATCCCCTGGAGCGGACGGTGGGCTGCGATCTGGTGGGATACGCGGCCGACGGGGCGCACGAGCCCCTGCGTCGAGAGGCGGCCACCGCCCTGATGGCGCTGGCCGAAGCGGAGGCGGAGAGCTGCGTGCTGAGCTCCCTCGTCTGCGCCCTGGGCCGGGCGCAGGACCCGCGCGCCGTTCCCCTGCTGGCAAGGCTTTCCGGACACGAGGACACCGACCTGCGGCGGCATGTCGCCTCGACCTTCAGCTCCGTCAACAGCGGACTGCCCGACGGGCCCGACATCCGGGCGCTGATCCGGCTCACCCGGGACCAGGACCCCGAGGTCCGCGAGTGGGCGGCCTTCACGTTGGGATTCCAGCTGGAGCAGGACACGGCCGCCATCAGGGACGCGCTGTGGAAGTGCACCACAGATGAGTGCGGCGAGGTCCGGGAGGAGGGCGCGCGAGGGCTGGCCGTACGGCACGACCTGCGGGCCGTCCCACTGATCGCGCAACTGCTGAACTCCGACGGCTGGTCCCACAACTTCACCCTGCACGCGGCGGCAGTCCTGGGCGTCCCCGAGCTGCTGTCGGCTCTGGCCGCCTGCGAGCCCGACCCACCCGCAACCGACCAGGCCATCGAGGCCTGCGACCCGGTACGGCGATCCCGGATCGAGGACGACGCCTGGACGGTCGTCGTGGAGCTGGAGCGGCTCCGCCCCGACATCGGCGCGGCACTCAGCTCACCGCGCTACCAGCCCGTGCACGGGATGACAGTGACCCATCGGGGGATGGTCGACGCGGCCTACGACGTGGCCCCGCTGCTCACCCGCGCCGGAGGGGACCCGGTACGGGCGGCCGAGCTGGTGGTGGCCGACCTCACCGGTCCTTCGAGGACCGGGGCGGCGCCGGCCGACTCTTGACGTTACTCCGTCAACGCTGGTGGTGGGCCGATTGTCGAAGCGGCCCTCGCCTCCGGCAAGATGGGCACCATGACCGAGATCCACACCCCCCGCCTCCTCCTCCGTCGCTGGCGTGACGACGACCTCGCGCCGATGGCGGACATCAACGCCGACCCGGAGGTCATGCGGTGGATCGACGACGGCTCGGTGCGCGACCTCGACGAGACGGCTGAGGCCATCGAGAGGTGGGAGGAGGAGTGGGACGACGAGGGCTTCGGCCTCTTCGCCGTCGAGATGCTGGCCTCGGGTGAGCTGGCCGGCTTCACGGGGCTGTCCGTGCCCGAATTCCTGCCGGAGGTGCTGCCGGACGTGGCGATCAGCTGGCGGCTCGGCCGACAGTTCTGGGGCCAGGGATACGCGTCCGAAGCCGCCCAGGCCACCCTGGAGTTCGCACTCCAGGATCGTGGCCTCGACCGCGTCATCAGCATCAACCGAGTGGGTGACGGCTCCTCTGAGAACGTCGTTCGCAAGCTCGGCATGGTGCCGGAACGTGAGACGGAGCACCCGGTGTACGGCTATCCGCTGCGCGTTCACGCCATCGATCTCACCGAGTACCAGGCGTGAGCCGGCCGATCCGCCGGATCACCACAGGATGGCGGACCGCCGTCCGTACCTCCCCGGCCGCATCGATCGCCACCGGGTGAGACGCCTCGACTGAGGCGCGCGCGTGCCTCGGAACCGGCTGCGGCGCAGGGCGCCGGTGAGCATGAGGGCCGCCGAGTCCCTCGCCTGGTCGGCCGCCCACCTCGCCCCGTCGGTCCTGCACGCCGCTGTGACCACCGACCCGGCCCGGCTGCTGAACCGGTCGACGCGGCCACCGGCGACAGCCGCCCCGCAGGCGCCCGGGTGGTCGCGGCCGAGTCCGCAGTGGCGTCGCCGGGGTCGCCGGCCCGAGCTGTGGTGGCCGGCCCGAGGCCGTTCCGAACATGTTCGTTACGATCGGGCCATGGACGTGAGACGAGGACCGGTCAGTCGCCGCGAGCGCCCCGCGAAGGCTGCGCTGACCCGGCAGGGCATCGTGGAGACGGCCGTGCGGATCATGCGCGCGGAGGGGCTGGAGAAGGTGACCATGCGTCGCCTCGCCCAGGAACTGGACACCGGACCGGCCTCGCTGTACGTCTACGTGGCCAACACCGCGGAACTGCACGCGGCCGTCCTGGACGCGCTGCTGGGTGAGGTGGACCTGGCCGCCCGGGAGGCGGGGGAGGGCTGGCGGGAGCAGCTCTTCGCGGTGCTCGTCTCGTACACCCGGGTCCTGTTCGAGCACCCGCAGCTCGCCCGCTCGGCCCTGGTCGCCCGCCCCAGCGGCGAGAACTACCTGCGCCTGGTGGAGCGGATCCTCGGCCTGCTGGCCCGCAGCGGTGCCGCCCGGGAGCAGGCGGCCTGGGGTGTCGACATCCTGCTGCAGCACGCCACCGCCACGGCGGCCGAGCACGGCACCCAGCAGCGCGACGCCGCCTCGCGCGAGGACTGGGACGCCTTGACGCGGGCCGTACGGTCCGCGGGCGAGGCCACGCATCCGATGATCAACGCCCATATGCCGGCCCTGCTCGCCGGTACGGGTGAGGACCGGCTGGCCTGGGGCTTCGACGTCCTGGTCAACGGCATCATCCGGACGCCCCTTCCCGGCACGGTCGGCTGACCGTCCCTCGAAACGGCCCCGGGTACCCCCGGGGCCGTTTCGCATGTGCCGACACCGTGCCGCCGGCGCCTGTTCCCGCCTGTTCGCGCCTGTTCGCACTTGGTGGCGACTGGTTGCGGCGAACTTGTTCGTTACGAACATGTTCGTTACGGTGGAGCGGTCGGGCACGGAGCCCGGCGGCGACGGCCGGACACGGGGCACCACCGCCCGCCGGTCGGCGTCCGGCACCACGGGCCCCCGGAGGCATCCGCATGAACACGCACGTCCCCATCGCGATCATCGGCGGCGGCCTGGGCGGTCTCACCGCCGCCCGGGTGCTGCACGTCCACGGCATCCGGGCCGCCGTCTTCGACCAGGAGGCGGGCGCCGAGGCCCGCTCGCAGGGCGGCATGCTCGACATCCACGAGGAGAACGGCCAGCAGGCACTGCTCGCCGCCGGCCTCCACGACGACTTCCGCGGGATCGTCCACCCGGGCGGCCAGGCCCTGCGTCTCCTCGGCCCGGACGGCACCGTCCACCTGGCCCAGGAGGACGACGGGACGGGCGGCCGGCCCGAGGTGGACCGGGGCGACCTCCGGGACCTCCTGCTGAACTCCCTGCCCGACGGCACCCTCCACTGGGGGCGGAAGGTCACCGGTGCCCGCCCGCTGGCGGCCGGACGCCACGAGGTGACGTTCGCCGACGGCACCGCCATCACCACCGACCTGCTGATCGGGGCGGACGGCGCCTGGTCCCGGATCCGGCCGCTGCTCTCGGACGCCAGGCCCGCCTACACCGGCATCTCCTTCATCGAGGCCGACCTCTTCGACGCCGACACCCGCCACGCGCGCAGCGCCGCCCTGATCGGCGGCGGGTTCTTCATCTGCCTCGGTGACCGGAACGGCATCCTCGCCCACCGGGAGACCGACGGCAGCCTGCACGTCTACACCGCGCTCAAGGTCGACGAGGACTGGCTGGACACCCTCGACTTCAGCGCCGCCGGTGCGAAGGCCGCCAAGGCCGCCGTCCTGGCCCACTTCGACGGGTGGAGCGAGGACCTGCGCCGCCTGGTCGCCGACGCCGACACGCTCAACCCGCGCCGCATCCACGCCCTGCCGATCGGCCACCGCTGGGACCGCGTCCCCGGCGTGACCCTGCTCGGCGACGCCGCGCATCTGATGTCCCCGTTCGCCGGCGAGGGCGCCAACCTGGCCATGTTCGACGGCGCCGAACTCGGTCGGGCCGTCGTCGCCCACCCCGGCGACGTCGAGGCGGCCCTGACCGCCTACGAGCAGGCCCTCTTCCCGCGCAGCGAGGCGAGCGCCGCCGAGTCCGCCGCCAGTCTGGACAGCATGTTCGGCGGGGCCGGCCTGGAGAGGATGACCGCCCTCCTGACCACCGGGCCGACCGACGCCTGACGACCCGCCGTACTCTCCAGGTCGTCGTTCCCGGGCCGTCGTTCCCGGGGCGAAGTGTCGGAGGAACGTCCGGCCAACGTCGTTCCCCGGCCTGTCGGTGCGCTGGCAACCTGCTGTGCGGACGGACGAGGGGAGCGCCTCCGGCCGGAGGAGGCGGTGGTCCACCCGTGTGGGGTGCCCTCGGACCAACGATCCACGGAGGGAACCATGCGTCGTATCGGAACGATGATCGCCACCGCTGCGCTGGTCGGCGGCGGATTCGTCGGCATGTCGGGCACCGCGCAGGCCGCCGCCCAGTACAACAACTGCGACGAGCCCGCCGCCTACTACTGCCAGTACGTCTCGACCAACTGGGGCTGGGTCCAGCTCGCGACGGAGCTCATCGGCAACCACGAGTGGGCGAAGGCGAGGGGCGGCGCCACGCCCGGGCAGTCCTGGTCCGTCTACATGGACCAGTCGAGCGACGGCGGCAGGACGTGGGACGGCTGGCTCAACACGGTCATCAACACGAGCGGGTACACCGACGAACTCCCGGACTCGGGGATCGTCACCCGGGGGTGCGTCAACGTCAACGGCTACTCGTTCTGCACCGCCTGGCACTGATCCCGGATCCGGCCGGGGTGTTCGGTGGCCGCGGCTCCGACCACCGAACGCCTCGGCTCGGGTCGGCTCAGCGGCGCCAGCGGTGGAAGGCGTCCCACTCCTGGGTGATCCAGGTGCCGTCGCCGACCGGCACCACGGTGTCGACCTCGGCCATCGGGTACTCGATCCGGCCGTGCAGGCCACCGGTGGCCGGGTCGGCGAGCCAGTGGCTGTGCTCCCGCCAGTCCTGTTCGCCGAACACGTACACCGCGGCCTCGTCGTACGGGTTGTGGAGCGTCACCATCGCGGTGTCGTCGTCCACGAACCCGCTCCAGGAGGAGATGTACGGCGCGTTGTGCACCGAGCAGTCGCCCGTGCCGGGGGCCGGGAAGTCGCCCAGGGCGAGCGTGGCGGTGACCTGGTGGCCGGGCAGGCGGTGCCAGCTGACGTCCCGTCCCCTGCGGTCGACGGTCATGCAGCGGGTGTTCCCGGAGTCCGCGCCCAGGTACTCGCGCTCGCCGAGGCGCAGGGCGTCCCGGTCCTGCGGCAGCGGCCCGCCCAGCACGATGGCGCCGGACTCCCACCGGGCCGCGTAGCGGGTGTCCGCCTGCAGCCCCCCGGACACCGTCACACCGGTGACCTCGCCGTGCTCGTCCCAGCGCAGGGAGACGAACCGTTCGTAGCCGCCGCACGGCAGCACGCTGCGCGCCAGCACCGCCCCCCGGACGTCCAGGGTGAGGATCAGGGTGTGGTCGGGCAGGCCGGAGGGGAGGCGCAGCCAGATCCGCAGCTCCCGGTCGGCGCCGCCCGCCGAGAACGCGAGGTAGCCCCATCGGCCCACCTCCCAAGTGCCGTACGGCTGTTCCCACAGCTTGCGGCCGTCCGGAGCGACGGCGACGTACCCCGTCGCGGCGCCGAAGACGGCGAACGACAGGTCGGGCGCCGTCCACGCCCTCAGCCACCCGACGGGCGCCGGCGCGGGGAACTCGGCCACCTGCTCCGCCCGTTCCCGCAGCTCGTAGAGGCGCAGCGACCCGGCCGTGCGGACCTCCAGCCGGGGGACGGGCCCGGTGGGGTCGATGAAGGCCTGGGCACCGGCCGGGTCCGGGACCGGGTACGTGGCCACCAGCCGTGGTGTGATCGTCATGCCGGAATCCTCTCGCAGTGTACGGCTGGCCGGACGGGGCCCACTCCGCCAGCGCCGTCAGCCAGCGATGCCGGGGGGTGGATGCGCTCCAGCAGCCGGCGAGGGCGTCGCGCCGGGTCCGGTTAAGCAGCGGCAGCACACCGTCGAAGTCCGCCTGGTCCTTGGCCCGTACCGCCTTCGCCTCCCTGCCGGTGAGAACCCGTCACGCCGCCAGAGCCGCGCGGAGGAACCGGAGGATCTCCGACTGGGCGGCCTCGGCCTGCGGTTCGATGCCGGGCAGGGTGAGGAACGCGTGCCTGGCGCCCGGGAATTCGGAGAGCCGCACGGGAGTCCCGGCCGCGCGCAGCCGCTCGGCGTAGCGGCGGCCGTGGTCGGCGACCGGGTCATGGGTGGGCACCACCACCAGTGCCGGGGCGAGGGCGACCAGGTCGTCCGCGTACAGCGGCGAGACGGCGCCGGCGTCGGTTCCCGGCGGGACGGCGAGCCGCTGGAAGAGTCGCAGCTGCGGCAGGGCCAGGGTCGAGGTGTGTCCGTGCTCGGCCGTGGACGGGTGGTCGAACATCGTCCCGGTGACGTCGGTCACCGGGTTGACCAGGACCTGAGCCTTGAGTTCCAGGCCGGCCGTCCTGGCCCGGAGGGCCGTCAGGGCGCTGATCAGCGCGCCGCAGCTCTCGCCGAACACGGCCGTGCGGGCCGGATCGACGCCCCACCGCGCGGCGTTCCGCACCACGTGGTCGAGTGCGTCCCAGCCGTCGGCAGCGGCGTTCGAGAGCGGATCGGCGGGGGCGAGAAGGCGGTGCTCGACCGAGACGACGAGTGCGGGCAGCCGGGCGGCGAGGTGGCTGCTGGTCCAGTCGCACTGCGCCGCCGTGCCCACGAAGCCGCCACCGTGGACGTGGATCACGAGCGGAAGGGCGGTCCGGGCGCCGGCCTCGCCGACCTCACTGTCCTCGACCAGGGCTGGCCGGTACACCCGGACCGGGAGGTCGCGGTCGGGCAGTGCCAGCCGCTGCCACTCGATGGCGGCGCCCGGGTGCGGTTCTCCGAGGACGGCCCGCGCCGGGGCGGAGGCCCGGAAGCGGTTCTCCGCCTCGCGGTAGGCGATCAGTTCCTCGGTCGTGATCGTCTCGAAGTCCGGCTCCAGCGGTCGTGCCGCGGTCGTGTTCCCGCTCATGTGCCCTGCTCCCCCTCCCGGCGTGCTGCCGGGTGTCGTCACGGTCGGACGGACGCGATGCCCTCATTATGCACGCACCGCGTGCAACGCCAAGTGCATACGTTAGGCTCAGCCCGGACAGGAGACGGGGCGGGAGAACGAGACGAGAGACGAGAGGGACGAGATGACCGGCCGCAGGCGATGGTCGACCGAAGAGATCCTGGACACCGCGGCCACGCTGCTGCGCGCGGGTGACGCCGAGTCGTTCAGCGTGCGCAAGCTCGCCGCGGCCCTGGGGACCGACTCCTCCAGCCTCTACCGGCACTTCCGCAACAAGACCGAACTGCTGCGCGCGGTCGCGGACCGGGTCCTGCTGGCCACCATGGACGGCCACCGCCCCGAGGGCGACTGGAAGCAACGCGTCACCGCCCTGGCCCTGCGCCTGCGGGAGACCTTCGGTGAGCAGCCCCAACTCGCCGCGATCTGGGGGCGCTACGGCTCCGGCGGTACCGGATCCCGGCTGGTCATGGAGGAGTTGCTCCAGGCCCTGCGCACCTCCGGCCTGCCCGACCGGGAGATCCCGGAGTGCTACCACCGCCTGGTG
Source organism: Kitasatospora sp. NPDC036934 (assembly GCF_055608425.1). Classification (NCBI taxonomy): domain Bacteria; kingdom Bacillati; phylum Actinomycetota; class Actinomycetes; order Kitasatosporales; family Streptomycetaceae; genus Kitasatospora; species Kitasatospora sp. NPDC036934. The sequence goes on from NZ_JBVJQR010000001.1 coordinate 524,135, forward strand.
GTCCTGCTCGCCGCGCTGATCTCCTCCGAGGGCGGCATCAGCACCATCACCCCCGAGGAGTACCAGCAGGGCATGGAGCAGTTCCGCGTCGCCGTACTAGGCGCCGACCCCGAACACTTCCCGGCCCTGGCCCACTTCGCCCGCGACATCCGACCCCTCGGCGCGGACCGCCGCACCGCCTTCGAGGAGATCCTCGCCGCCCAACTCGCCCACATCGAGGCCGGATCCGCTGACGTACCCGATCCCCTGAGGTGCCCGCCCCCCTGACGTACCGGATCCCCTGACGTACCGGACCGTCGGGCGCGTCGACGGCACCTGGTGCGCCCCGGCGGGCCCGGCCTCGACGAGGTCGAGCCCGCCGACGAGGTCGGGGTGGGCGGCGGCGGTTTCGCGGCGCCCGGCTCCAGCGGCCGGGAGCGGCTACGGCCGGTACCGGTCGGCGAGGTCGCCGTAGCCGCCCGCCGTCCAGACGCTGCGGCGGAAGTCCGCGAGGCCGAGCGCGCCGGTGCCCTGGCCGGCGGTGGGCGGGAAGTACGCGCTGCCGCAACGGGCGCAGTACCAGGCCTGGTTCCAGAGCCGCTCGGCCTGCGGCCGGCCCGCCAGGTGCCGGCGCCGGGCGCGGAACAGGGCGATCGCGCCCGCCCCCAGGGCGATCGTGACCGCCAGGAGCAGGTACGACACCAGGAGCATGGTCGGCGTTCCGGTCGCCTCGGCGAGCGGGGCCGCCGAGTGCGTGGCCGGGGAGGCGGGGGCGGGCCCGGGGCCGAAGCCCGGGAGCTCGGTGGGCAGGTCGTTCGGGAACCCCGGGTGCTTGGTCACCCAGTCCGGCGGCGAGAGGTCGGGCTCGTGGTGGACGGACGCGTTGCGGTCCGACATGCCCGCGGTGAAGGTGGCGACCGTCCCGAACAGCGTCAGGACGCCCAGGACCAGCAGCGTTTGGAACGCCGTGGTGAAGGTCGGCGGCGCGGGCGCCAGGGCGCGGCCGAGGGCGGAGACCTCCTCACGGGTCTCGGCGCGGCCGTCGCGGCCGGAGCTGCGTACGGTGACCTTCCGCCGCTCGTCCAGGTGGACGGCCGGCACGCTGCGGACCTGGTCGGTGAGTGCGCAGCTCGGACAGGGCGTCAGGGCGCCGTGCGGCGCTGGCGCGGGTACGGCGTCGTTGATCGGCATGTGTGAAGTCCCCCCGGTGGTACGACAGTCGGGCGACCGTTCGTATCCGGGTGGACGCCGCCGCGCAGCCTCCGGTTGCAGCCGTTTCGCGGGTGTCCGGGCACTCGGCATCCGGGTGTCCGGCCGACGGCCTCGGCATGCGGTGACGCCGCTGTGGCCCCGGACGGGGACGGCGGCTACACCCGGTTCGCGGCCTGCTTGAGCGTCCGGATCACCGGCGCCGTCTCGACGTGGGTGACGGCCGGCAACGCGGCGACCCGGGTGGTGAGGTAGCGGTACAGGGCCCGCTGGTCGGCGCAGAGCACGCTGGCGTAGAGGTTGGTCGGGCCGGTGGTGGCGCAGGCGAAGGCGACTTCGGGGTGCCCGGCCAGGGTTTCGCCGGCCTCCGCCAGGTGCGGGGGCGCGACCGAGAGCCACAGCAGGGTCCGGCTGCCGATGCCGATGCCGAGCAGGCGCGGGTCGCAGTCGAGGTCCAGGTAGAGCACGCCGTGTTCGCGCAGCTCGGTCATCCGGCGCCGGACGGTCGTGGGCGACCAGCCGGTCACCGTGGCCAGTTGCTCGAAGCCGGCGCGGCCGTCGGCGGCCAGGGCGGCGAGCAGTCGGCGGTCGCCGTCGTCGAGCCGTACCGGGCCGGGGCGGTGCGGCAGCGGGGGCGGGCGCAGCGCCTCGACGGTCGTCGCGTCCAGCGGGCCGAGTTTGGCGATCAGGTTGTCCGGCCCGCCGTAGAAGGAGTGCAGGACGGAGTGGGCGCTCACGCCCTCGACGCGCGGGGTGCGGGGGAGCCGGGCCAGCAGCAGGGCCTCGCTGTCGGCGTCGGTCTCGGTGCGGACGCTGCAGGTGATCTCCGTGCCGCCGGAGGAGAGGCTCACCCAGGAGGTGTCGGGGCGTCGGGCGAGCGCCTCGGCGACCGCGATCGAGGCGTTGGGCGCGCAGCGCACCCTCAGCAGCCAGAGCACCGCGCCGAGCGCGGTCGGGTCGACGCCGCCGAGCACCCGCAGCGCGCCGGTGGAACGCAGTGCGGCGTAACGGCGGGCGATGGTGCGGTCCGACACCCCGAGGGCGGCGGCGATCGTGCTGAACGGGGCCCTGCCGTCGATCTGCAGGGCGTGGACGAGACGGCGGTCCAGCTCGTCGTAGTCGGATTCCACCGTGCCGAGGGTAGTCGGTGTCGGATACCGGCACCAGCGCGCTCGTTACTGGCTCAACACCCCTCGGCGGACGGAGCGTTGTCCCCGGTCGGCGGGATCAGCCGACCGACCGAACCAGGGAGGAACCATGGACACCGACACCGACACCGACGTACTCGTGGTCGGCGCTGGCCCCACCGGGATGACGGCGGCCGGTGAACTGCTGCTGGCGGGGGTGAGGACGGTACTGGCCGACCGGCTGCCGGGGCGCAGCACCCTGTCCCGGGCGGGCGGCGTGCAGACCCGCACACTGGAGGCGCTCGACCAGCGCGGCCTGCTGGCGCCGCTGCTGGCCACCGGGGAGCACCCGGTCGGCGGCAGTCACTTCGCGGGCATCCCGCTGGCGCCCGTCCCGACCCCCGGTGCCGAGGACGGCCGGACCGCCTTCCGCCCCCGGCAGCCCTGGCGCTCCGTCCCCCAGGCCGAACTGGAGGCCTTCCTCGAACGGCACCTCGCCGCTCAGGGCCTCCACGTCCGGCGCGACCACGAACTGGTCGGCCTCGCCCAGGACGAGGACGCCGTCACCGCGACCTTCGCCGACGGCCGTGTCGTCCGCGCCCGGTACCTGGTCGCCGCCGACGGCGCTCACAGCACGGTGCGGACCCTGCTGAAGGCTGAATTCCCGGGCCGGGCAGGCACCTTGACCACCATCGCCGCCGATGTGCGGCTGAGCGGGGCTGACGGCCTGCCGACCCACCACCACAGCGCCGACGGTGCCTGGGCGGGGGTGTTCCCGCTCGGCACCGACGGCCGGGGCCGGCCGCTGCGCCGCCTCGCCATGGGCGGACCGGGCCGGTCGCTGCCCAGGGACGTGCCGATCACCGAGGACGAGATCCGGGACGGTCTGCGCGCCGTGTTCGGCGAGCGGGTGCAGCTGCTCGAACTCTGCTACGCCCGCCGGATCACCAACGCGGCCCGGCAGGCCGCCGAGTACCGGCACGGGCGGGTGTTCCTGGCCGGCGACGCCGCCCATGTGCACCTCCCGCTCGGCGCCCAGGGCATGAACGGCGGGATGCAGGACGCCTTCAACCTCGGCTGGAAGCTCGGCGCCGCGGTCCGGGGCTGGGCACCGGAGGGGCTGCTCGACAGCTACCACACCGAGCGCCACCTGGCCGGGACGTTGGCGCTGCGCAACGTCCAGGCGCAGAGCCTGCTGATGGACTGGGTGGGCACCCGTGACCCTGAGGTGCTGGCCACCCGGGAGGTCTTCGTCGAGCTGCTCGAACTGCCGGACGCACGGCGGCACCTGGACACCGTGATGTCCGGGACGGCCATCCGCTACCCGATGCCGGACACCGGCGCCCATCCGCTCCTCGGGCGGCCCGTTCCGGACGCCGACCTCGGTGCGGTCCGGGTGCACGAGCTGCTGCGGTCCGGGCGCGGCGTGCTGCTCGACCCCGAGGACACCCTCGCCGGGGCCGCTGCCCCCTGGTCGGACCGGGTGGACCGGGCCGGGCGGGGCGCGCCCGTCGAGCCGATGCTGATCCGCCCGGACGGCCACGTGTGCTGGGTGGGCACCCCGGCGACCCTGCGGCCGGCCCTGGCCCGCTGGTTCGGCGCGCCGGCGGGCGGCTGAGCGCGGGTGGGGCTTGCCGGCCGGCTGAACGGGGGTCGGGCCCGCCGGCCGTCCGCTGTTCAGGCGGCCGGCGGGTATCCGCGGGTTCGGACCAGGTCGTGGACGAGGTCGGTGAAGGCGCGGGTGGCGGCGCTGCGGTAGGCGTCGGAGCGGTGCAGCAGGGTGACGGTGCGGGTGGGGAGCGGCGGGTCGAGCGGGATCCGGGCGAGCCGAGGGTGGTCGTGGGTGACGGCGTCCGGCAGCACGGTGGCGAGCGGGGTGCGCTGGACGACCTCGGTGAGGGCCTGGACGGAGTTGGCCTCGACGGCGATGCGCGGGCTGACGCGGTGCTGGGCGAAGTAGGCGTCGATGTGCCCCCGGGTGGCGAAGTCGCCGCTGAGCAGGGCGAGTCGGCGGTCGCCGAGGTCCCGCAGGGGGAGCGGATCGGGAAGCGGGTCCGCCGGAAGCGTGTCGACGCCGGTGACCAGGGTGAGGGTCTCGGTGAACAGGTCGGTGCCGGTGACACCGGGCAGGTGCGGCCCCCGGAAGGCGATGCCGAGGTCGAACTCGTCGGTGAGCAGGCCGGCTTCGATGCCGTCCTGGCTGCTCTCCCGCACGGTCAGGCCGATGCCGGGGTGCCGGGTGTGGAGTCCGGCGGCGAGCGGGCCGACGAGGTAGGCCGTGAAGGTGGGGGTGACGCCCAGGCGCAGCTGCCCGCGCGAGAGGTCCTGGACGTCGTGGACGGCGCGTTCGGCAGCGGCGAGGTCCCGTAGCGCGCCGCGGGCGTGGTGGGCGTACGCCTGGCCGGCGTCGGTGAGGCGCACGGTGCGTCCGGTGCGGTCCAGCAGTTGGGTGCCCAGGGTCCGTTCGAGCTGCTTGATCTGCTGGGACAGCGTGGGCTGGGAGATGTGCAGCTCCTCGGCGGCGCGGGTGAAGTTGCCGTGGTCGGCCACGGCGAGCAGGTAGCGCAGGTGGCGCAGTTCCAGGGCCATGGGCGAACTATAGACCGCATCGATGGATGCCATCGGTAGCAGCTCTTGGACGCTATAGCAGCAGGTCATGCACAGTAGATCTCGCCAGGCCCCACCGGCCCGGCGCCACGAGAGGGAGTGATTCCATGCGTGACTTCGCCGAGGGCATCGCGCACTTCCAGCGGGACGTCTTCCCCGCCAAGGAAGAGCTCTTCGCCCACCTGGCCGCCCACCACAGCCCGCACACCCTGTTCATCGGCTGCTCAGACGCCCGCGTCGTACCGGAGCTGATCACCGGGTCGGAGCCGGGCGAGCTGTTCGTCATCCGCACCGCCGGCAATCTGGTGCCCGCGTACACCCCCGGCGCCGACGGGGTCACCGCCAGCATCGAGTACGCCGTCGCCGCCTTGGGCGTTCGGGACATCGTCGTCTGCGGGCACTCCGCCTGCGGGGCGATGACCGCCCTCGCCCACGGCCACGACCTCAGCGGCGCCCCGGCCGTCGCCGACTGGCTGCGGCTCGCCGACGCCTCGGTGGCGCGGACCGCCACCGCCGGGGACGTCCCCACCCTGGTGCGGCACAACGTGCTCGCCCAGCTGGCGAACCTGGCCACCCACCCCGCCGTCGCCCGCGCCCTGGCCGAGCGGACGGTCGCCCTGCGCGGCTGGGTCTTCGACATCGCCACCGGGCGCGTCGAGGACCTCACCGCCGCCGACCGGGCCGCGCTCGCGGCCTGACTCCCGGGCCCCCAGCCCCCCAGCCCCGGGCCGCCCCGTTCGCGCGGACCGGAACCCCTCGACCCGCGCGCTCCGCACCACCGCGAAGCGCCCACCACCCGAAGGAGCCCCTCATGGTGCACGCCCAGTTCGACCCCACCGCCCGCCAGGCGCTCGCCGTCGCCGCCGTCGATGCCAAGACCCGCAAGGACCTCACGTGGCAGCAGATCGCCGACGTCTCCGGCCTGTCGGTGGCCTTCACCACCGCAGCCCTCCTCGGCCAGCACGCCCTGCCGAAGACCTCCGCCGAGGCCGTCGCCGGGCTGCTCGGCCTGGACGAGGACGCGGTGCTGCTGCAGACCATCCCCACCCGAGGCTCGATCCCCGGCGGCATCCCCACCGACCCGACCATCTACCGCTTCCACGAGATGCTCCAGGTCTACGGGACCACCCTCAAGGCCCTCGTCCACGAGGAGTTCGGCGACGGCATCATCTCCGCGATCAACTTCAAGCTGGACGTGAAGAAGGTCGCCGACCCCGAGGGCGGCGAGCGCGCCGTCATCACCCTGGACGGCAAGTACCTGCCGACCAAGCCGTTCTGACCCACGCCTGCTCATCGGTGGGGCGGGCCGCCGCCCGCCCCACCTCCCCCTCACCCGATCGGGAAGAGGCCACCGCGGACTTCGCCCAGCGCGCCATCGACATCGCCCGCCAGAACGTCGCCGAGGGCGGCCGCCCGTTCGCGACCGTCATCGTCAAGGACGGCCGGATCCTCACCGAGAGCGCCGACAAGGTCGCCCAGACCAACACCGCCGAAGTAAACGGATACGTACACTCGGCACATGCGTACGACGACTGCGCACCCTCGACCGCGCGGGCGCGGGGGCCGGGAACGCATCCTGGCCGCCGCGGCCCGGCTGTTCGCGGCCCAGGGGATCAACGCGACCGGGATGGAACAGGTCGCGGAGGAGGCGCCGGTCTCCAAGCGCACGCTCTACGCGCACTTCCGGACCAAGGGGGAGCTGGTGATCGCCCACCTGGAGGACCTCGTGGCGTCCGGCGCCACCGTGGAGGGCGTGCTGAACCGCGCGGACCTCCCGCCGCGGGAGCGGATCCTCGGGCTGTTCGACCTCCCCGCCGCACCCGCCGGACCGGTGCGCGGATGCCCGTTCATCGACGCCGCCGCGGAGTTCCCGGACCCGCGGAGCAGCGTCCACTCCTACGCCCGGGAGCAGAAGCTGAGGATGGTCCCGCTGGTCACCGCGCTGGTCGAGGAGCTCGGCTGCCGGGAGCCCGCGGCCCTCGCCGAACAGCTGGTGACCCTCGCGGACGGGGCGGCCAGCCGTGCCATGGTGCTCGGCGAGGCGGACTACGGCCGGCACGCGCGAGCGGCGGCGGAGGTGCTCCTCGAACGCGCTCTGCGAACGACGAACTGACGGCAGCTCGAGCGAGGGGGAGTGGCGATGACGGACGGTTCGGCAGTCCGGCGGGTGCCGCCGCTGGATCCGCAGGTGCGGACGGCGGTGGAGGCCGCCGGTGGGCGGGCGCGGGAAGTGCTGACCCCGGAGGGCCTGGCGGCCTGGCAGCGGCGGGACGCGTCCGCCCGTCCCCGGCCGACGTCGGAGCGGCTGCGGGACGGCGGCCGGTTCGAGGTGACGGAGCTGCGGGTGCCGGGGCCGGAGGGTGATGTCACCCTGGTCAGTGCCCGCCCCGCGGGCGTCCGCGAGCCGCTGCCGCTGCTGTACTACCTGCACGGCGGCGGGATGGTGACGGGCAACGCGTGGTCCGTCCTGCCGCGGCTGCTGCGCTCCTGGGCGCTGCCGCTGGGGCTGGCGGTGGTGTCCGTGGAGTACCGGCTGGCACCGGGAACCCGCTTCCCGGGGGCGATCGAGGACTGCTACGCCGGGCTCGGCTGGGCGGCCGAGCACGCGGAGGAGCTGGGCGTGGACGCCCGGCGCCTGGTCATCGGCGGCAAGAGCGCCGGCGGCGGGCTCGCCGCGGCGCTGGCCCTGCTCGCCCGGGACCGCGGCGGCCCGGCGGCGATCGGCCAGCTGCTGCTGAGCCCGATGCTCGACGACCGGGGCGACACCTTCTCCAGTCACCAGATGGTCGGCCACGACACCTGGGACCGCGCCTCCAACGCCACCGCCTGGCAGGCCGTGCTGGGCGACCGGTACGGCGCCGCCGACCTCCCGCCCTACGCGGCCCCGGCCCGTGCCACCGACCTGTCCGGGCTGCCCGCCACGTACCTCGACGTGGGCTCCGCCGAGACCTTCCGGGACGAGGGCGTCGGCTTCGCCAACGCGATCTGGCAGGCGGGCGGCCGGGCCGAACTGCATGTGTGGCCCGGCGCCTGCCACGGGTTCGACACCCTCGCCCCGGAGGCGGCCGTCGCCCGGGACGCCGAGGAGGCCCGCACCCGTTGGCTGCGGCGCGTCCTCCGGGGCTGAAACCCCGGGCTCGCCGACGCCCCGCTGTCCGGCTGCACCCGCTGCCCGGCTACGCCCCGGTGTCCGTCCGCTCCTCGGGGCGGTCGGGCTCGGCCCAGCGGGTGTGGTAGCTGCCCGGCCGGTCGGTGCGGCGGTAGGTGTGGGCGCCGAAGAAGTCGCGCTGCCCCTGGACCAGGGCGGCGGGCAGGTGCTCGCTGCGCAGGGTGTCGTAGTAGGCGAGGGCGGCGGAGAAGGCCGGCACCGGGATGCCGTGCTGGGCGGCCCCGGCGACGACCGTGCGCCAGGCCGCCTGGGCGTCGGCGATCTCGGTGGCGAACTGCTTCTCGGCGAGCAGGCTGACGAGGTCCGGGTTGTCGGCGTGGGCGGCCCGGATCCGGTCGAGGAAGGCGGCCCGGATGATGCAGCCGCCGCGCCAGATCTTCGCCACCGCGCCGAGGTCGATGTCCCAGCCGTACTCGGCCGCCGCGTCGCGGATCATGGTCCAGCCCTGGTCGTAGGCGATGACCTTCGACGCGTACAGGGCCTGCTCGACGTCCCGGGTGAAGCGGTCGGCCTCGTGCGGGCGCATCTCGTGCACGGTGCCGCCGGGCAGCGGGCGGTAGGCGGCGCGCAGCTCGGCCCGGGAGGAGGCGACCCGGGCGAAGGTGGCCTGGGCGATGGCGGTGACCGGGGAGCCGAGGTCCAGGGCGGTCTGCACGGTCCAGCGTCCGGTGCCCTTCTGCTCCGCGGCGTCCTGGACGATGTCGACGAAGGGCTTGCCGGTGTCGGCGTCGGTGTGGGCGAGGACCTCGGCGGTGATCTCGATCAGGTACGAGTCCAGGCGCCCCTGGTTCCAGTGCCTGAAGATCTCGGCGATCTCGGCGGGGGCGTAGCCGCCGACCTCCCGCAGCAGGTGGTAGGCCTCGGCGATGAGCTGCATGTCGGCGTACTCGATGCCGTTGTGCACCATCTTCACGAAGTGCCCGGCGCCGTCGGTGCCGATGTGGGTGCAGCACGGCTCGCCGTCCACGTGGGCGCTGATCTTCTCCAGCATCGGGCCGAGCACGGTGTAGGACTCGGCGGAGCCGCCGGGCATGACCGAGGGGCCGAGCAGAGCACCCTCCTCGCCGCCCGAGACGCCGCTGCCGACGAAGTGGATGCCGCGCTCGCGCAGCGACCTCTCGCGGCGCCGGGTGTCGGCGAAGTGGGCGTTGCCGCCGTCGATGATCATGTCGCCCGGTTCCAGCAGCGGGGCGAATTCCTCGATCACCTCGTCGGTGGGCCCGCCGGCCTTCACCATGATCAGCAGCCGGCGCGGACGCTCCAGCGCGGCCACGAAGTCCTGCGGCGACTCCGCCGGGACGAACCGGCCCTCGTGGCCGAACTCCTCGACCAGGGCCCGGGTCCGGGCCGGGGTGCGGTTGTGCACCGCGACCGTGTAGCCGTTGCGGGCGAAGTTCCGAGCCAGGTTGCGGCCCATGACCGCCAGCCCCGTCACGCCGATCTGTGCGGATGCGTCCATGACCTGATTGCTTCCTTCCTCGGAGCTTCCGGAGAGCCCGCGGGCTCCTCACCGCGTCTCACGGGCCTCGAGTCTCGTGCCTCGCACCGCGCATGGAAATACCGCCCGGGGCGGTCGGACTACAGGATCGCCGCCGGGCGGTGCGTGGCGCCCGGGGAGTTAGCCCGTTCGGGGGTGCGCGCCGTCCCGCTCCGCGGTGCCGCAGGCGGTGCCGCCCCGTGGAGGTGCCGGTCGCGGAGCTGACGGGCGATCCGGACTTCGCCGTGGTCGACCTGCCGGCCCGCGCACCGCTGCCGGTCCAGTCGAGGCTGGAGACCTTCCCTCCCCAGACAGTCGAGAAGGCGTTGTGGTGGGAGGGCCACATCCTCGAAGTCCTGCACGGCCGCCGTCCGGAGGCCGACGCGGACGCCGGGCCGCGTCCGGGGTTCGGGCCGAGCACTCGCTGACGGCCCGGCAGCGGGCGAAGGCCGCCGAACTGGCGGCCGCCGGCCACGAGGTGTCGGCCAGCGCGGTCGGCCAGCGCGGTCGGCCAGCGCGGCCGGCAACCTGCGGCGCAAGTACTTCAGCGAAGAGTTCCCGATGGTCGCCTTCAGCGTTCCGGCCAACGCCGACTTCTCCGGGATCAAGAAGCTCCTGAACCGCGGCAAGGAGGAAGGCTGGTGGCACTTCGAGGTCGAGTGCGGCAACGACGCTTGGTGGAGGCCTGACCGTCCGCCACCAAACGACGAGGAGCTTCAGTCGCGGAGAGCCCGGGCATCAACACCTGCCGCGCGCAGTCTCCGAGCAAGCTGCTCGATCTCGGACAACGTCGCCGCGTGCTGACCTGACTGCACAGCCCGGAGCATCTGCCTGGCCTCATTCAGCTCGACGTTCGGCCAGTCGTGCCGTCCAAGATGGATCACTGTGCGGTCGGTTTGGGACAGCGAAGTCGGACTGATGTTGTGACTCGACTGGGGTGACATGGTCTCTTGGCTCAGTCGATCGGCCGGAGGGTTGCCCTCGCCGACTGCGACCCTCGCCGGGATGCCCGAGCCTGTGCCGGTTCGACACGGCAGCGGCCTGAACCGGCCGGCCTCCGTGGACATTCGTCGGTGAATGTCGATAGCGTCCCGCGACTCTTCCCCCGTCACGCCCAGCCGTCACACTCCCGGAGGTTTGTATGTTTTCCCTGGCCACGCATGAAGGAAGGGACGTGTGGCGCACCATATCGGGCCTCGCTGTTCCGCTTCTTGTGGCCGAGTCCCTCAATTTCGCTGTCCAGCTCGGCATCGTCGCTCTTCTGGGGCGAATGGGGGGCGACGCCATTTACATTCGCTCCCTGTATCAGCCGGTCGGCCTCGTCGTCATCGCCGTGACCGTGGGCTTCGGGGTCTCCAACCAGGTCGCCGCCGCGATCAGCAAGGGGGCCGGGCGTCCCCGGGACGTGATGACGAACGCCGCGAGCCTGGCCAGGGTCTGGCTCGGGCTCGGCGCGGCCCTGTACCTGGTCCTCGCGATCGCGGCTCCCCTGCTGACCGGTCTCTTCCACGTGGACGCCGAGCACCGGGACACCTTCGTCTCCTTCCTGCGCTGGACCAGCGCCGCCGATCTGCTGGGCGTCGGGACGGAGCTCTGCGCGTCCTGCCTGCGCGGCTACGGGTACGTGCGGCACGCCACCCTTCTGGTCGTCTGTACGGCGAGCGTGCGGATCGGCCTCGTGGCCGGCCTCGGGCTCGGCACCGGCGTCGGAATCGCGGCGGTGCCCGTCGCCGACGCGGCAGCGGCTGTGACCGGCCTGACCATGGGCGTGGTGCTGCTGCGCCGCACCGAGCTGTGGCATCCGCCGGCCGTCCTGATCTGGCGGCGCGAAGTCCTCACCGGCCTGCGCCGCATCGGCGTGCCCATCGCCATGTCGCTCCTGCTGATCTCCGCGTACAACGTCGCGGTCGTCGGCGTCCTCGGGGGCTACGGGCAGGACGCCGTGGCCGGGTTCACGGTGGTGTCCACCCTGCAGAACGTGGTGCTGCTGCCGGGCATGGTCCTGGGCACGGCCACGGCGATCACCATCAACCAGTTGCGCGGGAAAGGCGACTGGCAGCGCATGCGTGGGCTGATGCGTGGCGGCATCGAGGTCACCGTCATGGTCTACGTGGCGATCGCGGTACTGGTGTGGCTGGTGCACGAGCCTCTGGCGCGGCTGATCAGCGGCGACGTCGGGGTGGCCGCAGCCGCCGGCAGCTATCTGGGCGCCGTGGCGCTCACCTACGCCGTCCAGGGCCCCGTGCTCACCTCGCTGACCGTCATGGAGGAGACCGGCGGCGGCTTCCGGGCCATCGTGCTCAACGCCGTCTACTTCGGCCTGATCGTCGCGGTCAGCGCCGCTGCGGCACACGCCGCCGGCAGCGCGGACGGCTTCTACGAAGCGGTGGCGTACTGCAATCTGATCGGCGTGAGTGTGCCGCTCGTCGCCGTACGGCACATCCGGAAACTGTCAGCCGAGGGCAGTGCCCGGACAGCTGCCACGACCGGCTGAGTCACAGCGGACCTCCCCGAGGGTCACGTCTCGGGCGGAGCGAGGACGATCTTGAAGGCCTCGCGGCGGTCGAACAGGTCGTAGGCGTCGGCGGCCGCGGACAGCGGCACCCGGTGGCCGATCAACTCGGCCGGGTCCCGCCCCGGGAGGGCGGGCAGGGGGCGCCGACCCCGGCCTTCGGGAGATCCGGCAACCCTGCCGGATCTCCCGGCCACCGTCCCACTCCCCGCGGCGCCCGCGAACGCCAGCCGGGTGGTGCCGCCATGTCGGCCCGACAGCCAAACCTGGGACCACGCTCCTCGCACCGCTCCGCCTCGGCGACCCCCACCTCCTCTCCCGGGCGCACCGCGTTGTCATTCGCGGTCGGTCAAGATCGTTTGGCAATCAATCAAGATCATCTGACACGAAACACCCAGGCCCGAACACCGGGCCGCACGCAGGCCGGAGCGCGGGGCCGCACTGGCCGCGCCCGTCGTCCAAGCACCATGGCAGCGCCACGAGTTGGTGAGGTCACGGTAAAATCGCGCCGCTCTCCGGGCCGGAGTCCGGAGTTGTTCATGTGCCGGCCGCCGCCGGTACACCGGGGCCTCCCACCCTGGGGGCGCACCGCCTCCGCGACTTCCCTTCCCCCTCCACAGGAGACCTCTGTGACCCGTCGTTATGTCCGGCTGGCCGCCACCATCGGCGCCGCCGGAGTGCTGGCCGGATCCACCGTCGCCCAGGCCGCCGCCGCCGAGGAGGGCCGTGGTGCCCGCGCCGCGCACGTCCTGCTGGTGTCGGTCGACGGCCTGCACCAGGCGGACCTCGCCCGGTTCGTGGCCGAGCACCCGCAGTCGGCGCTCGCCCGGCTGGTCCGCGGCGGTGTGGAGTTCACCCGCGCCAGCACCACCGACCCCTCGGACTCCTTCCCCGGCATGGTCGCCCAGCTGACCGGCGGCGGCCCGGGCACCACCGGCGTCTACTACGACGACACCTACGACGCCGCGCTGCTCCCGGCCGGCACCACCGACTGCGAGAGCGCCAAGCCCGGCGTCGAGGTGGACCTCACCGAGGACCTGGACAAGAACAAGGACGCCCTCGACGCCGGCCAGGGCCTGCCCGGCCTGCCCGGCTCCATCCTGCGGATGACCGGCCGCCCGCAGACCCTGATCGACCCGGCCAAGCTGCCCGTCGACCCCGACACCTGCCGGCCGGTCTACCCGCACTCCTACCTCCAGGTGAACACCGTCTTCGAGGTGGCCCGCCAGGCCGGGCTGCGCACCGCGTGGTCGGACAAGCACGCCGCTTACGACATCCTCAACGGCCCCTCGGGTGAAGGCATCCAGGACCTCTTCACCCCCGAAATCAACAGCAAGGCGACCGGCTACAAGGGCGACTGGACCAAGGACAACCAGGCCACCGAGCAGTACGACTCCTACAAGGTGCAGGCCGTCCTCAACCAGATCGACGGCTACGACCACAGCCGCGCGCAGCTGGTCGGCACCCCGGCGGTGTTCGGTCTGAACTTCCAGTCCGTCTCCACCGCGCAGAAGCTCGCCAGCTCCCAGGGACTGCGGGGCGGCTACGTCGCCAAGGGCGTGCCCGGCCCGCTGGTGGAGAAGAACCTGGCGTACGTCGACCAGCAGATCGGTGCGCTGACTGCCGAACTGCGCAAGCAGCACCTGGACGGCTCCACCACCGTCATCCTCTCCGCCAAGCACGGCCAGTCCCCGACCGACCCGGCCGCGCTCGACCGGATCGACGACGGCCCGCTGCTGGACGGCCTCAACGCAGCCTGGAAGGCCGCCCACCCGGGTGCCGGCGACCTGGTCGCCCACGCCGTGGACGACGACGGCGTGCTGCTCTGGCTGAACGACCGCTCCGCGACCGCCACCGGGTTCGCCAAGGACTACCTGCTGGCGCAGCACGGCAACGGCGTCGACATCGACGGCAAGCCCCGCCCCTTCACCGAGAGCGGCGTGCAGAAGATCTACGCCGGCGACGAGGCCGCCGACCACTTCGGCGTCGACCCGGGCGACCCCCGGGTGCCGGACGTCTACGGCGTCGCCCAGTACGGCGTCGTCTACACCGGCGGCAGCAAGATCGCCGAGCACGGCGGCGCCCACCCCGACGACCTCGACGTCCCGCTGGTGGTCTCCGGTGCCGCGACCCCGGACGGCGTCCGCCGGGACGAGAAGGTCGAGACCAAGCAGATCGCGCCGACCATCCTCAAGCTGCTCGGCCTCCGGCCGAACGCCCTGGAGGCCGTCCGAGAGGAGCACACCCGGGTGCTGCCGGTCCGTTGACGACCGGAGCGCGGGCGTCAGGCCGCCGATGACGGCGGGGGAGCGGTGCCCCCGGCGTCATCGTCCGGCGCCTCCGGGGCGTCGCCGTCGGTGAAGGCATCGTCGGTGAAGGCGACGTCGACCTGCTGCTCCGGGCGGCGCTCCTCCTGCCGGGCGATGGCGCTCAGCACCTGTTCGTCGGCGTCGGTCAGCGGCGGCTGGAGCAGACTGCGCGGCCACAGGCGGCGCGCCAGCACGACGTTCGCCTCGGCGGCGTACACCGTGATCTGCGCGGCCAGGTAGATCCAGGCGAGCAGGCCGATCACGGTCGCGAAGAACCCGTAGACCTGGCTGGCGTGGCGCAGCTCGTGCACGACCAGTAGCGATCCGAACGCCTGGAGGAGGGTGAACAGCGGCCCGGCGAGCAGGCAGCCCGGCCGCAGGGCGCGGGTCGGCACCCCGCGGGGCGTGAGCACCCGGAAGCAGGCCAGGCACAGGGCGGCGTTCAGCAGCGCGGAGACCACCAGTCCGCCGATCCGGGCCGCCGTACCGCCGAGCGAGACGGTGACCAGCGAGGCCGCCCCGGTGCCCAGCGCCACGCCGACGCCGAGCACCGCGAGCAGCAGCAGACTGCGGGCCAGCCGCGGCCAGTAGCCCGGCCGGCGCACGCCCGGGACGTTCCAGATCTCGGCCATCGCGTGCTGGAGCACCTGGGCGATGCCGAGCGCGCCGTACAGCAGGAACAGCGCGCCGACGACCAGCGCGAACCCGCTGCCCTGGAGCGAGTGGACGTTCTGGCGGAGCTGGTCGCCGATGATCGGGAAGTCGGCGAGCGCCGAGTCGAGGACGGACCGCTGCGCGCCGGGGTTCCCGTGCAGGACGAAGCCGAGCACGGTGCTGAGCAGGAGCAGCAAGGGGATCAGCGCGAGGAAGCCGTAGTAGCTGACGAGCGCGGCGAGCAGCCCGCCCCGGTCGTCGCCGTATTTCTTGACCACTCCGAACACCACGGCGGTGGGCCGGTGGCGCTGCTGGAAGCGGTCAACCGATCGCAGTGCGCGTTCGACCGGGTTCATGCCGTCCTCCTCCGCGTCGTGCCGTGTGCGGACCCGGTCACCGAACGGCCCGCGTGGACGCGTCTGCCCGGCCCGCCGACCGGTACGCACCCGGAGCGCCGTGCGGCCGTTACGCCCCCGCGGTGGTGCTCCGCACGGCCGGTGCCCCTTCGTTCGTCCGCCAGGCCGTGAGCGGTGGACGCGCGGGCCGGGGCCGCGGCTCTGTGCCACGGGGATCCCGGTCGGGACGCCGGTCGCCCCTGCGGTCGGTCGGGCGGGGCGTGGGCCGGGCGGGCGTGGGACGGGGCGGCCGTGGGACGGCCCGAATATCGCCGCGAGCCCTGGCCTCGCGTCAGGTATCCTCGCTCGTCGCCGAGTTCGCCCGCGTGGACCCGGCGACGAGCCGTCGATCAATCATGGGAGAACCACGGAATGGTGAACCAGCCCCGCCTGGTCCTGCTCACCGGCGCCGCCGGCCGCATCGGCAGCTGCCTGCGCGAGCTGCTGCCCGCCCACGGCTACCGGCTGCGCTGCTTCGACCGCCTCCCGGTGCCCGGCGAGCCCGACGCGATCACCGCCGAGCTGGCGGACGCCGAGGCGCTCGCGGCCGCGACGGAGGGCGTCGACGCCGTGGTCCACCTGGCCGGGATCCCGGGAGAGGCGCCGTTCGCCGACATCCTGGCCGCCAACATCGACGGCACCTACCGGCTGTACGAGGCCGCCCGGGCCGCAGGCGTGCGCCGGGTCGTCTTCGCCAGCAGCAACCACGCGACCGGCTTCACCGAGCGGCCCGCCGACGGCAGCGCCGTGTCGGTGGACGCCCCGCAGCGGCCCGACACCTACTACGGGCTCTCCAAGTGCTTCGGCGAGGACCTCGCCTCGCTGTACGCCGACCGGCACGGGATGGAGACCGTCTCGCTGCGCATCGGCTCCTTCACCCCCGCGCCCCGCAGCATCCGGATGCTCTCCACCTGGCTCAGCCCCGGCGACTGCGCCCGCCTGGTGCACGCCGCCCTGACCGGCCCGGTGACCGGCCACACCGTCGCCTACGGCATCTCCGCCAACACCCGCGCCTGGTGGGACCTCTCCACCGCCCGGGCCCTCGGCTACCGGCCGCAGGACGACGCCGAGGCCTACGCCGCGAAGCTGATCGCCGAACTGGGTGAACTCGCCCCGGACGACCCGGAGCACCGCTACCTCGGCGGTGCCTTCACCCGGGCCGGGCGCTGACCGGCGTCCGCGGCCCGGGCGCGGCTACGGGTCGCCGTCCCCGGCGGCGTCGAGGAGGGTCCGCGCCAGTTCGCGCGGTGTGGAGAACATCGGCCGGTGACCGGTGACCGGTGACCGGTGACCGGCCGGTGTCGAGTCGGTGGTCGGCGGTCTCATCGCCGGCGTAGGTCTTCTGCACGTCGCTCGTCGGTGCGGTCTGCGGTCTGCGGCGGGAAGAGCGGCGGCGTGGCGTTCACGGGATGCTTCCGTCCGGCGGGACTGGGGTGGTCAGCCAGCCGTTCCGGACCTCCCAGGTGCGGCCGTCCGGGGTGGCGCCGCGCAGACCGTGCAGGGTGTCGGGCCCGGCGAGCGCGATGGCGCGCGGTTCGGCGAGGGCGGCGAAGCCGAAGGTCCGTTCAGGGGTCCAGCCGGTACTGTGCCGCAGCCGCCGGGCCAGTTGGATCCAGCCGAGGGGCGCGGCGGCGACCACCCAGGCGTCCGGGGCCTGAGCGGTGAACCGCTGGGCCGGGCGCAGCCAGGAGGCGGCCTGCTCGGGCCAGTCGGTGACGGTGAGCACGGAGCCGCTGCGGGCCTGCCAGGCGTCGGCGAAGGCCCGGGCGGCCGCCCGGGAGACGTCGTCCCGGCCGTGGCCCACGCTGACGGTGTGCACCCGGGGGCGGGTGGCGGTCAACAGGCCGATCAGGGTGTCGAGTTCGGCCTCGGTGTGCTCGCCGGGGGAGGGCAGGGGCCGGGAGTCGGCGAGCTCGCCGGGGTGGATGAGCGGCGACGGGCCGGGGGCGGCGGGGGTCATGGCTGTTGCTCCTGTTGTCGGGCCTTCCACCGCAGGTACGTGGTGGGCAGGCAGACGGCGCACGGTCGGTAGCCGGCGGCGAGGGCCGTGGGCTCGTCGGCGAAGAAGACCCGGTGGCGTACGTAGTGGCCGGCGGCGACGGCGCGTCGGGCGGACGGGCGGTCGAGGCGCCCGTAGACGCGGGCGCGCCGGTGGCCGCCCAGGGTGCCGGGCCGGCTGCTGGGGTGGGTGAGGCCGTCCGGGCCGACCGGGCGGTAGGTCCGTGCCGCAGACGGCGAGTCGGGGTCGGTCATGGTGCGGCCTCAGGCGTCGTGGAAGACGAGCCCGAGGGCGTGCCGGAGGCCCGAGCGCACGGTGCTCACGCCGTGGCGCACCGGGCCGGCGGAGAAGCCCCGGGTGGAGCGGACGGGCCGGTCCCGGGTGGTGAAGACCAGGCCGTGGCCCTGCCGGAGGACGGTGGCGGTGCCGCGGGACTGGGCCCGGGGGCGCTGCTCGACGAGGAGGAACTCGCCGCCGGTGTAGTCGGTCCCGGGTTCGTCGAGGCCGATGACGACCTGGAGCGGGAAGACGAGGTCGCCGAAGAGGTCGCGGTGCAGCGCGTTCCAGTCGCCGGCCCGGTAACGCAGCAGGATCTGCGAGGACTTGGCCTGTCCGGCCGCGTGGCACCGCTCTACCCACTCGTCGAGGGTGTCGGGCCAGGGCGCGGGCCGGCCGAGCTGCTCGGCCCAACCGCGGGCGATGGTGAGCAACTGCGGGTAGAGGGCCTGGCGCAGGGCGTGGACGGGCTCGGGCAGCTCGTGGGTGAAATACCGGTACTGGCCGGAGCCGAAGCGGTGCCGGGCCATGTCCACGGTGCTGCGGAACAGCTCGTCACGCTCGTACAGGGCGGCCAGGTCGCGGCACTCCGGGCCGCTGAGGAGCTGCGGGGTGAGCGCGCAGCCGTGGGCGTCGAGCTCCTCGGTGAGGGCCGGCCAGTCGGCCGCCTCGACGCGCTGCCGGGCCTGCGCGAGGGCGGCGGTGCCGGGTCGGGTGCTCACGGGCGTCGTGCGGACGGTCATCGCTCTCGGTTCCTCACCGCGGTCCGTCGGGGTGGCCGCGTCGGATCCAGTCTGCGACGCCGCGACGGTACTGGCTGGCGGCTTTCGGACCGGGAGGTTCCGGCTGGGTTGCCCTCCCCGGTGCGGGGAGGGCAACCGGTGTCGGGTCAGCCGACGTTGACGGCGGTGTCGTCGAGGACGAAGGAGGTCTGCTTGGTGTAGTCCTCGGCGCCGGTGAACTTGAGCGTGACGGTCTGGCCGGCGTAGGCGGCGAGGTCGAGGGTGTGCTGCTGGTAGCCGGCGGCGGCGTCGACGTTGGAGTAGGTCGCCAGGGTGGTGCCGTTGGCGGTCACGGTGAGCTTGTCGTACGCGCTGGTGGTGGGTTCGGCGGTGTCGACGTGCAGCCAGAAGCTGAGGGTGTAGGTGCTGCAGCCGGTCGGCAGGGTGACCGTCTGGGCGAGGGTGTCGGTGTTGGCGCTGCCGTAGCCGTCCAGCCAGACGTCGTAGCCGCCGGAGCGCGGGGGCTCGCTGGAGCTGCTGTTGATGGTGCTGCTGCCGCCGGTGTTGGTCTCCGTCCAGCCGGCCGTGGTACCGGCCTCGAAGCCCGGGTTGGTGAGCAGTTGGGCGGCGGTGCAGCCGGTGCCGCCGCCGGTGGGCTGGACGGTCCAGGTGAAGGTGACGGAGGAGGAGGGGCCGGTGGAGTCGGTGGCGGTGGCCGTCACGGAGTACGTCCCGGCGGTGGTCGGGGTGCCGCTGATCTGGCCGGTGGTGCTGTTGAGGCCGAGGCCGGCGGGCAGGCCGGTGGCGCCGTAGCTCAGGGTGCCGCCGGCGGTGTCGGTGGCGGAGAGCTGGACGGTGGTGGCGGTTCCGGCGGTGGCGGTCCGGGCGCCGGGGTTGCTGAGGGTGACGCTGCCGGTGGTGGTGCCGCCGCCGCTGCCGGCGAGCCAGGCGGTGGCGTTGAGGGCGAGGGCGGCGTCGGTGCCGGCCGGGTCGTTCCAGCCGTCGTAGACGGTCTTGCCGGGCTCGCCGGTGCCGTCGTCGATGGCGGAGCTGTCGCCCCAGATCGCGACCCGGCCCTTGCCGAAGCTGCTGGTGGCGAAGAAGGCGCCGGTGGTGCCGGAGTAGCCGGTGCGGTAGACGATGCCCTTGACGGTGGGGTTGTCGGCGGGCTTGAGGGTGAAGGTGGTGCCGTTGCGGATGATGCTGCCGGTGACGGTGCCGAAGGGGCCGTGCAGGACGGGGTCGGCGGCGTCGTTGACGGCGGTCGGGTTGTCGGTCTGGATGTTGAGCAGATCGACCGACAGACCGAACGGGTCGTTGCTGTTGACCGAGTTGCTGGTCATCAGGTCGTTGATGATGGCGGGGGAATCCCAGCCGTCGTTGTTGCGGTCGCTCTTGGTGTGGTCGGAGACCAGGAAGAGTCCGCCGCCGTTCTGGACGAACGTCATGACCGCGGTCTTCTCGGCGTCGCTGAGCCGGATGTTCGGCTCGGGCAGCACGAACTCGTCGAAGTTGGCGAGGTCCAGCGCGCCACCGGTGCCGTAGGTGATGGTGGAGCCGCTCGGCAGGGTCTTGAGGCTGTACTGGCCGGTCTTCTGGAGGGCGACGCCCCAGCTGGAGATGGCGCCGGTCCAGTCGGTCTCTGACTGGGGGTTGGCGTTCTGGCCGAGCGGGTCCGGCTGGCTGGTGCTGATGATCCAGTCCGCGTTGCCGGCGGTCTCCGCCTTGCTGCTGTCGAACAGCACGCGGTGCTGGGTGGTCGTGGCGGCGGTGGTCGCGCTCTTCGCCGGGGCCGCGGCGGCCGGGTGGGGTGCGGCGCCCGCGCCGGCGAGCACCGTCAGGGCGGCGGCGCCGAGGGCGAGCGGACGTACCGCTTCGATGCGTCTGAACATGGGTCAAGTCCTCTGTGGTGTGGGGAAGTACAGGGGAGAGCTACGCGCGTAGGCGCGCAGACACGGTTCCATGATGGGGTAAGCGGCGTTTGAACGGAACGCGACGAATGAGATCTCCGCACGGTGGCCCGTCACCGGCCGTGGTGCCCTGAGCAGCTGCGACACCGTCAGAGCACCGCGGGCACACCGAATCTCCTCGGCTGCCGACCGCCCTGGGGCGGTCATCCCCGGGCCAGCCGCCCCAGGGCCAGGCCGGCCAGCAGCGCGGCGCCGTCGGCGAGGACGCCGTCGTCGAACTCGGCGTCGGGGGAGTGGTTGTAGGGCGCGGCGAACGGGTCGCGGCCGTCGGCCGGCGTGGCTCCGAGCATCAGGTACGCCGTCGGGACGAGTGCGCTCACCACGCCGAAGTCCTCGGAGCCGGCGATCGGCTTGGGCATCTCGACGAAACGTTCCGGCCCGAGCAGCCGGGCCGCCAGAGCGGCCGCGAACCCCGCCTCCACCGGGTCGTTGACGGTCACCGGGTAGCCGGGCTCCACTTCGGCGACCGCCTCCAGCCCGTGGGCCGCCGCGATCCCGTGGACCACCCGCAGCGCCTCGCGGTGCACCAGTTCGCGCGCGTGCGGCGAGAAGGAGCGGACGGTCGCCGAGAACCGCGCCTCGTCCGGGATCACGTTGGCGGCCGTACCGGCGCTCAGCGTGCCGACGGTGAGCACCACCGGGTCGAAGGCGTCGATCCGCCGGGTCACCATCGTCTGGAGGGCCAACACCGCCTCGCACAGCGCTGGCACCGGGTCCAGTGCCGAGTGCGGGCTGGACCCGTGCCCGCCGCGCCCGCGCAGCGTGACCCGCAGGGTGTCGGAGGCGGCCAGCACCGGCCCCGGGCGGGTGGCGACCAGCCCGCCCGGCAGCATGGCGGCAGCCACGTGCAGCGCGTACCCGGCCACCACCCGATCCCCGGCCGCCTCCAGCACTCCCGCGTCCACCATCAGCTGTGCGCCGCCCGCCCCCTCCTCGCCGGGCTGGAACATCAGCACCACGTCCCCGGCCAGCTCGGCGCGCCGCTCGGCCAGCAGTCGGGCGGCACCGACCAGTGCGGCCATGTGCAGATCGTGCCCGCAGGCGTGCATCACGCCGGGGACGGTGGACGCGTACGGCACTCCCGCGCTCTCCTGGACGGGCAGGGCGTCCATATCGGCGCGCAGCAGCACGGCCGGCCCGGGGCGGCCGCCGCGCAGCACGGCGGTGATCGAGCTCAGCCCGGTGCCGAGGGTGAGTTCCAGCGGCAGCCCGTCGAGCGCGGTGAGCAGTCGGTCGCGGGTCCGCGGCAGGTCCAGCGCGAGCTCCGGGTGCTGGTGCAACTCCCGCCGGAGCGCGACCAGTTCGGGCTGGAGGCGGGCGGCATCGCGGGCGAGGTCGGGTAGTCCCAGCCGGTCGAGCAGGGTGACGGAGGTGGGCAGGTCGGACACGGGGCCTCCAGGGGGCGGACGGACTGTCTGGCTCGATGATCGGGGGTCGCCCCCGCCGTTCCGGGCAGGTTCACGGATCCGCCACCAGCCGGGCCCGAGCGCGGCCCCGTCCGGGGTTCGTTGAGATGCTCCGGCGGAATGACTATCTTCATGGGGTGAGTGAGCGTGTGATGCAAGAACCCACCGTGATGGTCCTGACCGCCCTCGCGGACGCCCCCCGGCACGGATACGCCATCGCCCAGGAGATCAAGGCGATGACCCACGGCCGGGTCGCCCTGCGCACCGGCGCCCTGTACGGGGCGCTGGACCGGCTGCTGGCCGACGGGCTGATCGAGGTCGACCGGGAGGAGGTCGTCGACGGCCGGGCCCGGCGGATCTTCACCCTCTCCCCGACCGGGCGGGAACGACTGGCGGCCGAAGCCGAACGCCTGGCCGCGACGGCCAGGGAGGCCGCCCGCCGCCTCTCCGCCACCCGGCCGGCGGCCACCGGCACATGATCGAACACGTCCTCCGGCTCTACCCCGCCGCCCATCGCCGGGCCCACGGCGAGGAGATCGCCGCGACCTTCCACGAGATGACGGCCGGCGAGCCGCTGCGCTCACGCCTGCGGGACGCGGGCGAACTGGCGGCCCAGGCCCTGCGGATGCGCGCCGGGCTCGGGCCGGCCGGCCCCGCCGCACGGGCACTCGGTCTGGCCCACCCCCTCGTCCTGGCCGCCTCGGCCACCGCCTGCGGGCTGCACCTGCTGCGCTGGTACACCGCCCTGGTCACCTCGCCCACGCCGGTGCTGTCCCAGCTCCGGGTCGACCTGTCCGGGGCCTGGGGCGCGCTGCTCGGCTCCGCACTGCTCGTCTTCGCGGGCGCGGCCGCCGCCCTGGCCGGCCGCCGACGGGTGGGTCTGCCCTGCACGGTGCTCGGACTGCTCGCCTTCGCGGCGGCCGCCGTGGCCGGCGGGCCCGCGTTCGGCGACCCGGTCGCCGCCCCCGCCGCGGCCACCCTGGCGGCGGCCCTGTTGCTCGCCTGCCCACCGGACCGGCGCGCGGACGGCGCGGGCGCGCTACCGGCGGGGGCGGCCGGGGCCGTGATCGCGCTCGTCCTGGTGCCCCGGGCCGCCGTCGGCGCCCACGTCCTGCCCTGGGTCAGCACCGACTACGGCTGCTGGCCCCTGCTCGTGCTCGCGGCGGCGGGCGCCGCCTCGGCCTGGCACCGCCGATCCCGCGGCGGTCGCGAACTGGCCGCACTCGCCCTGGCCTGCCCGCCGCTGCTCGCCGAGGCCGGCACCACCGCCTGGGGCGACCCGACCGCCGTCACCTGCCTGGCGATCGTCCTGGCGGCGGCCCTGGCGGCCGTCCCGCTCGCCGGCCGCCTGGGGCTGGCCTTCCGCCGGTCGTCCTGAGCGCCGCCCCCGGGGCGGGAAGGCTGGGATCGCGCCGGAGCGCACGCCGCGTACGGGCGGCGGGCCGCTGCCGCCGGTACCTCTGACCGCCCGGTGCGCCCCGTGCTCAGCGGCCCGGCCGGTCAGCCGTCGCCCGGTGAGCGCCCTGCTCCGTGTGCCCGCTCGATCGCCTCGGCGCCGGTACGGCCCGCGCCGACCGGGGGCGGGGATCGGCACGCAGGTATTAGTCCGTTTGACGTAGCATTCCGTTCGACGGACTATCGGTCCGCGCGAGAGGATGCCCATGCCGTTCACCCTGTCCCACCCCGCCGCCGTGCTGCCGCTGCTGCGTGGGCCCTTCAGCCGGGCCGCGCTGGTCGCCGGAGCCGTGGCGCCGGACATGCCCTACTTCGTCTCCACCATCGGGCTGCCCGTCAGCGCGCAGTCC
Organism: Kitasatospora sp. NPDC036934; assembly: GCF_055608425.1. Classification (NCBI taxonomy): domain Bacteria; kingdom Bacillati; phylum Actinomycetota; class Actinomycetes; order Kitasatosporales; family Streptomycetaceae; genus Kitasatospora; species Kitasatospora sp. NPDC036934. The sequence continues at coordinate 547,751 of NZ_JBVJQR010000001.1, forward strand.
TGGTACGAGCCGTTCACCAACGCCACGACCACCCACACCCTGCCGGGGGCCCTGACCGTCGGCCTGCCGTACACCCTGGCGCTGTGGGCGATGTTCCTGGCCGGGCACCGGCCGTTGGCGTCACTGTCGTCACCGGCGTCACTGCCGTCGTCGCCGCTCGGCCCGGCGGGCGCCCGGACGGCGGGGACGGTGGTCCGGCGGGCGGGCTGGGTGCTGCTGTCGGCGCTGATCGGCATCGCCACCCACCTGGTCTGGGACTCCTTCACCCACGTCGACGGCTTCGTGGCCACCCGCACGCCCTGGCTGGAGTCCACCCTGGCGGGCAGCCTCACCTGGGCCCGGGCGCTGCAGCACATGAGCACCGTCGGCGGCCTGGCGGCCATCGCGGTGTACGGGTGGCGCGGGCGGGCCCGGTTGCGGGTCGGCACGGGCGCGGCGCCGCGCAGCGTCCTGCTCTCGCTGGCCCTGTGCGCGGCCGCCGGGGCCGTCGCCCACGCCTGGCGGTGGCACGCCGGGCCGGACGCGGCGACGGCCGGGCAGCCGCTGGGCGCCGTCCTCGAAGGGGCGCTGTCCGACGCGGCGAAGGGCGCGGGCGCCGGACTGATCGCCGCCCTCGCCCTGTACGCCGCCGGCTGGTGGATCCGGCGCGCCCTCACGGCGGGCCGAGGGTCCGGCCACCAGGACGGGGCGGGGGCGGACGCCGCCGCCTGACCGCACCGCCGCCCGACCGTGCGCCCGGGCCCGGCCCGCGTGTGGCTACGGCAGCAGGACGGCGACGCCGGTCACCCGGTCGGCAGCGAGGTCCCTGAGTGCGGTGTCCGCCTGCCGCAGCGGGTAGCGGTTGACGTGCACCATCGGGCGGGCCCGGGCGGCCTCGGCGAGGAACGCGCGGCCGTCGGCCCGGGTGTTGGCGGTGACGCTGCGCAGCGTGCGTTCCTGGAAGAGGTGGCGCTGGTAGTCGAGGGTGGGGATGTCGCTGAGGTGGATGCCGGCGACCGCGAGAGTGGCGCCGCGGCCGAGGGCGGCCAGGGCGACCGGTACCAGTTCGCCGACCGGGGCGAAGAGGACGGCCGCGTCGAGCGGCTCCGGTGCGGGGTCGTACGAGTCCCCGGCGAAGGCCGCGCCGAGTTCCAGGGCCAGCCGTCGGGCCGCCGGGGCGCGGGTGAACACGGCCACCCGGGCGCCCCGAGCGAGGGCGATCTGGGCGGTGAGGTGGGCGGACGCGCCGAAGCCGTAGATTCCGAGCAGTCCGCCGGGCGGCAGCTCGGCCCGTTCCAGGGCGCGGTACCCGATGATCCCGGCGCACAGCAGCGGGGCGAGTTCCTCGGCGGGCGGCCCCTGGGCCATCCGGTAGGCGAAGCGGGCGTCGGCGGTCAGGTGGTGGGCGTAGCCGCCGTGCCGGTCCCAGCCGGTGTAGCGCGAGTGCGGGCAGAGGTTCTCGCGTCCGCTCCGGCAGTGGGCGCAGCTGCCGCAGGTGCGGGCCAGCCAGGCGACTCCGGCCCGGTCGCCGGTCGCGAAGCCGTCGACGGCGGAGCCGACCGCCCGTACGCGTCCGACCACCTCGTGTCCGGGCGTGCACCTGGGCACCCTGGGGGCGAGGTCGCCCTCCGCCAGGTGCAGGTCCGTGCGGCACACCCCGCACGCCTCGACGTCGAGGAGGATCTCCTCGGGCCGGGGCTCGGGGAGCGGCCGGCGTTCCCACTCCAGCGGCCCTGGTCCCGCCGCAGCCACCGGACCGGGGCGGGCCACCACCCAGGCCCCGCTGTTGCCCGGTGCCGGTCGCGTCGTGTCCATCGCCGACTCCTGCCGTCTGCCGTCCGTCGCTTGCCGCCTGTCGGCCGCCGCCTGCCGTGTGCCGCCTGCCGCGTGCCGCGTGCCGCCCGTTGTTCTGCCGTCCGCCGGACGGGTGGCCCGCTCCATCCAGCCTGCCTCCGGGGCGGGCGTGCGGCGAGGCCGGGCGTACGGACGCGAGGCCAACGCCCAGGCGGCCCGGCGTCAGCCGAGCAGGGCGCCGCCCAGCAGCAGGGCCACCACGAGCGCGGCGAGCAGGGCGTGCCGCCGGTCACCGGACCGGAGCCAGCGGGCCACGGTGACCAGGATGCCGAGGCCCGGGACGAGGGCGAGGGTGAGGAGGGTCGGTGGCGAAGAAGCGGCGCAGCACCGCGTACTCGACGGCGATGGCCGCCGGCCAGGGCAGTGCCATCAGGGCGGCGAAGCGAGTGAAGCCCAGTCCGCTGGCGGCGCAGGCCAGCAGATCGGTGAGGTTGGAGACCGGCAGCAGCAGCGAGGCGGTGTCGGACAGGTGGGTGCAGGCGTACAGGTGGGGCTTGGGGCGGGCGCCGAGCCGGGCGGCGGTGGCGAACACCACCGGCGTCAGCAGTACGACGGTGGCGTCCAGGCCGAGGGCGGCGGGCGGCGACCGGCAGGGGCTGAGCGTCTCTGGTCAGTAACCATATAGACCGGTGATGAAATCGCAGGACTGCCCGATGGTGGCCGTGTGCTGTCGAGTTGAGCCGTCCGAGCTCCTTGTGGCGCATCGGCAGGCCAGTCGGCGCGTTCCGCGATGCGCCATCACTGCCGATGCGGTAACCGGGTTGACGAGTGACCGGCGCGGATGCCAATCTAATAACCGTTCAGAACAGTTACTTGTGCGCCGGTGATCCGTCGGCGGCGGACACGCCCTTCCAGGGGGTGCGGCTCACCGAGCTGCTGGACGCCGCCGGAGTGCGCGCCGAAGGGAAGGCGCTCCGGTTCACCTGCTTCGACGGGGCGTACAGCGAGAGTCTCACCCTGGAGCAGGCCCGGCGCCCGGACGTGCTGGTCGCGCTGAACATGCAGGACGAGCCGATCAGTCACGAGCACGGTGGCCCGGTGCGGCTGTACGTGGCGCCGATGTACTTCTACAAGTCGGCCAAGTGGCTGTCCGGCATCACCGTCACCGACCGGGTGATCCCCGGCTACTGGGAGGAGTACGGCTATGCGGTCGACGGCTGGCTCGGCGGCGCCGACCGCGGCGCCGCCGTCTGAACCGGGCGGCCGGGTCCGCCGGTTCACCCGGGCGCAGCGGCTGGTCCACCGGAGCACCGGGCTGCTGATGCTGGTGTGCGGCGCCGCCGGGGCCTGCCTCTACCTCGGCCCGCTGGCCCAACTCGTCGGCCGGCGAAGGCTGGTGACCACCCTGCACGAGTGGTCCGGCATCCTGCTGCCGGTGCCCGTGCTGCTCGGCCTGCTCTCCCGCGCGTTCCGCGCCGACCTGCGCCGGCTGAACCGCTTCGCGCCGTACGACCGGCAGTGGCTGCGGGCCGCGCACCGGCGGCTGACCGGGCCGTACGACCGGCCGGCGGGCAGGTTCAACGCGGGGCAGAAGCTGTACGCCGGCTGGATCGCCGGAGCGGTGCTGGTGATGGCCGCCACCGGGCTGCTGATGTGGTTCACCCGGCTGCTGCCGTTCGTCTCCCGCACCAGCGCGATCTTCGTCCACGACTGCCTCGCCTGGGCGGTGGCCGCCGTCCTGGTCGGGCACATCCGCCGGGCGCTGCGGGACCGGGAGTCGCGGCGGGGGATGCGTACCGGCTACGTCAGCCGGTCCTGGGCGCGCCGCCACCACCCGCACTGGCTGCCGGAGGAACACCACGGGCCCGGCTCCTCACCCGACCTCTGACTCGTCAACGCCACCGTACCTAGGGCAACTTCACCTTCTCGAAAGGAATCCCGATGAAACGACTCCTGACCGTTCTCGCGGCCGGCCTGCCGCTGGCCGCCGTGCTCTACGCCCCCGGCGCGGTGGCGGACACCGGCATGCCCGCCGGCTACAGCTGCGCCGCCCCCGCGGTGGCGGCCCCGGACGGCACGCAGGTGGAGGCCGTCACCGCGGTCGCCCACCCGGCGGGCACCGTCGACGTGCCCGCCGTGTTCCCGCTGAAGGCCGATCACGTTCCCGACGTCCCCGCGTTCTGCGACGTCACGGTGACCCTCACCCACCCCGGCCAGGGCGACCACGCCAAGGTGCGGGTCTGGCTGCCGCAGCAGAACTGGAACGGCCGGCTGCAGACCGTCGGCGGCAGCGCCTACGCCGCCGGCGACTACGGCAGCAACCTGGCCGCCGCCCTCAAGGGCGGTTACGCGGCCGCCACCACCGACGCCGGGGTGAGCACCTACATCGACGCCGGGTGGGGGCTGAAGAGCGACGGCACCGTCGACTCGACGCTGCTGGAGAACTTCGCCTCCCGCTCCGAGCACGAGGCCGCCGTCGTGGCCAAGGACGTCATCGCCGCCCACTACCAGCGGGCCGCCTCGTACGCGTACTTCAACGGCTGCTCCACCGGCGGCCGCCAGGGCTACATGGAGGCCCAGAAGTACCCGGAGGACTACAACGGCATCCTCGCCAACGCGCCCGCCGTCAACTGGACGCAGTTCGAAGTCGCCACGCTGTGGCCGCAGGTGGTGATGAACGAGGCGCACACCTACCCGACGAAGTGCGAGTTCGAGGCCTTCACCGCCGCCGCCGTGCAGGCCTGCGACGGGCTGGACGGCGCCCGGGACGGTCTGGTGTCCCGGCCCGACGAGTGCGGCTTCGACCCGCGCCGGCTGATCGGCACCACCATCGAGTGCGACGGCAAGCAGGTGACGATCAGCGCGGCCGACGCCGAGGTGGTGCGTCGGATCTGGGACGGTCCGCGCACCTCCTCGGGCCGCAAGCTGTGGGCCGGCACGCCGATCGGGGCTGACCTGAGCGCCCTCGCCGGCCACACCACGGACGATGCCGGCCAGCCGGTGGGCGCGCCGTTCCCGGTACCTGCCAAGTGGGTGTCCACCTGGGTCGCCAAGCAGCCCACGCTGGACGTCACGACCCTGACCGCCGACCGGTTCGTTCAGCTGTTCCAGCAGTCCGTGGCCGAATACGACAAGGTCATCGGCACCGCAGACCCGGACCTGTCCGCCTTCCGCGACGCCGGCGGCAAGCTGCTCAGCTGGCACGGCACGGCAGACGAGTTCATCCCGGCCGCCGGCACGGTGCGCTACCGCAAGCAGGTCGAGCGGCGGATGGGCGGCGCCTCGAACGTCGACGACTTCTACCGGCTCTTCCTCGCCCCGGGCACCGCCCACTGCGGCCTCTCCGGCAAGACCGCCGACCTCGCCGCGCTGACCGCCTGGGTCGAACAGGGCAAGGCGCCGCAGACGCTCCCCGCGACCCTGAACACCGCCGACGGCCGGACGGTCAGCCGCAACCTCTGCGCCTACCCGCTGGTCTCCCGCTACACCGGCCACGGCGACATCGCGGACGCCGCCAGCTTCCGCTGCGCCCCGGCCAATCGGCATTGACCAACCGGCATTGACCAACCCGCATTGACCAACCCGCATTGACCAACCGACATTGACTCGAGCGGCACTGGCCCAAATGGTACCGACTCGAGCGGCACTGACCCGCCCTGAAGCTCCGCGGCCCGCACCCCGACCCCCGGGGGGCGCGGGCCGCGGGCGTTCGGCGACCGTTGGTGACGTAGAGTGATAGGAGATCAACAGCGGGGAGTCGAAGTCGTTCCCCCCGTCGGCCTCGGGGTGTCCGTCGTCGCGTCACCACGGCCCGCCCGAAGGCCCGCCCGAAGGCCCGCCCGAGGCCGGTTCAAGGCCTCGGGCGGCCGATAGACAGGAGAGTCGAGTTGTCGTCTGACCGCACCCGGAGCCCGCAGAGGACCCAGCACCGCCCGGCCGCCACTGGTGCGCCCAGAGCGGAACTACTGCTCGACGGCCGCTCGCTGACCGTCAAGGAGACCGCGGCGGCCGCGCGCCGGCCGGAGGCGTGGCGGGTGGTGCTGGCGGACGGCGCGGTGCACCGGATGAAGCGGTCGGTGGACCTCAAGAACGCGATCGTCGACTCCGGGCAGCGGGTGTACGGCGTCACCTCCGGCTTCGGCGACAGCAACACCCGGCAGATCTCGCCGCGCAAGGTGGAGGCGCTGCAGGCCAACCTGATCCGCGGCTTCAACTGCGGCCTCGGCCCCGCGGCTTCACCGGACGTGGTGCGGGCCACGGTGATCACCCGGGCGAACTGCCTGGCGCGCGGCAACTCCGGGATCCGCCCGGAGGTGGTCCAACTGCTGCTGGACTGCCTGGAAGCCGACATCCTGCCGGTGGTGCCGGAGCGCGGCTCGGTGGGCGCGAGCGGCGACCTCGTCCCGCTCAGCTACCTCGGCGCGATGCTCACCGGGCACGGCACGGTGCTCCACCGCGGCGAGGCCCGGCCCGTCGCCGAGGCACTCGCGGAGGCCGGACTCGAACCGGTGGTACTCGCCTCCAAGGAGGGGCTGGCCCTGGTCAACGGCACCTCCTTCATGGCCGGTTTCGCCGTACTGGCACTGCGCGACGCGACCGAACTCGCCTTCGCCGCCGACCTGTGCACGGCGCTCGCCTCGCAGGTCCTGAACGGCAACCCGCGCCACTTCGACCCGTTCGTGTTCGACCACAAGCCGCACCCCGGCAGCGCCGAATCCGCCCGGACGGTGCGCCGGCTGCTCGGGCGGGACGGCACCGGCCCCTTCGCGGGGGACCAGGACGCCGGCCAGGCCGACGTCATGCCCGACGGGACGGGCTACCGCCGGCTCGCCGAGGCCGTCCAGGACCGGTACTCGATCCGCTGTGCCCCGCACGTCAACGGCGTGCTGCGGGACACCCTCGGCTTCGCCACCGACTGGACCCACGTGGAGATCAACTCCTCCAACGACAACCCGCTGTTCGACACCGAGGCGGGCGTGGTCGTCAACGGCGGCAACTTCTACGGCGGGCACATCGGCCAGGCGATGGACTCGCTGAAGACCGCTGCCGCCAGCGTGGGCGACCTGCTGGAACGGCAGTTGCAGCTGGTGGTGGACGAGAAGTACAACAACGGCCTCACCGCCAACCTCATCCAGCGCTTCCCGGACGACAGTTGGGAGGCCGGGCTGCACCACGGCTTCAAGTCCCTTCAGCTGGCGGCCTCCTCGCTGGTCGCCGAGGCGCTCAAACTGACCATGCCCGCGACCTCGTTCTCCCGCTCCACCGAGGCCCACAACCAGGACAAGGTCAGCATGGGCACCATCGCCGCCCGGGACGCCCGGACGGTCGTCGAACTGGTGCGCCAGACGGCGGCGATCCATCTGCTCGCCCTCTGCCAGGCCGCCGACCTGCGCGGCGCCGAACGGCTCAGCGGCCCGACGGCGGCCGTGCACGCGGCGGTGCGCGCGGTGTCGCCGATGATGGACGGGGACCGCGGGATGGAGCGGGACATCGCGCTGGTGGCGGAACTGCTCGCGGCCGGACGGCTGCGGGAGGCGGCGGCGACCGGGGCGTAGCCCCCGACCGCACGGCCCGTACGGCCCGGCCCGCGCGGTCGGACCCGGCCTGCGGGGTGGAACCCCGGCCCGCGCGGACGGATCCGGCTACGCCGACGGACCCGGCTACGCCGACGGCTCGGCGAAGTGACCGACCACGGCGGCGTAGCTGTCGGCCGCGTGGCCGTCGGCGGCCGCCGCCGCCATGACGGCCGCCAGCTGCCGGGGCAGGACGGGGTTGAGGCCGCGCCGCTCGCTCTCCGTCAGGAGGTGGGCGGCGGCGGCCAGGTGGGTGCGCAACGCCGAGTCCTCGGCCGGGTAGTCGCCCTCGTCGACCTGCCGGGCGTAGCGGGCCAGGAAGGCGCCCATGCTGCCGAACAGCAGCTCGGCGCTCGGCGCGAACTCGGTCGCGCCGATCCCGGCGGTGCGCAGCAGCGCGGTCGCGTGCAGGAAGCCGTTCAGGCCGGACCACAGGACGGCCAGCAGCGCGAGGTCGTGCAGCGACGCGAGCCCGGTGCCCTCGCCGAGGTAGGCGGGGCAGCCGCCGAGCGCGGTCAGGGTCTGCTCGTGGGCGCGGAAGGCCGGCTCGGGCCCGCTGTAGAGCACGGTGGTCCCGGCGAGGCCGATGGTGTCGGGTGTGGCCAGCAGCGCGCCGTCGAGGCTCTGCGCGCCGTGGCGGGCGGCGGCCTCGGCGACGGTGGCGGCGTCGTCGGAGGTGCCGGAGGTGACGTCGACCAGGACCCGGCCGGCCAGGGACCCTCCGGCTGCGCCCAGGACTTCGCGGACGGCGTCGTGGTCGGCGAGGCAGAGCACGACCAGCGGCGCGGCCGCCGCCGCCTCGGCGGGCGTGGCGGCGCGCCGGGCGCCCCGGGCGGCCGGGCCGTCGGCGCGGGCGGCCGTACGGTTCCAGACCGTGGTGGGGTGCCCGGCGGCCAGGAAGGCGTCGGCGAGCGCCGTGCCCATCAGGCCGAGGCCGAGCACGGCGACGGGGGTGCGGGCGGTGGTCAAGGGGTTTCCCTCCGGTCGGCGGTGGCGAGGAGTTCGGCGGGCCGGGCGCGGCGCGGTACGTTCAGGACGCGCACCATCGGCTCCTCGACGAAGGCGTGCAGCAGCCAGGCGGCCGCCAGCGAGGTGAGGGCCAGGACGGCCGTGTACAGCAGTGGGCGGAGCCCGTCGGCAGTGCCGTGCGGGTCGAGCAGCGCGTCGCCGTGCTCGATCACGAGGTAGTGCGTCAGGTAGAGCGCGAACGAGAGCGCCCCGAGCCGCTCGGCCAGCGGGTGGGCGAGCCGGGAGGGCCGGCCCAGGCGGTCGGCGTTGGCGGCCCCGACGATCAGCGCGGCCAGCGGGAGGACGGTGATCGCGGTGACGCCGAACAGCAGGGGGGAGAGCTGGTCGAGCGGGTAGAGCAGCGCGAAGGCGGCGGCGCCGTGCCAGGTCCGGACCCGGTCGAGCAGGCCCTCCCGGACCAGCCGGGCCAGCACCATGCCGAGCAGGAACTCCGGCATCCGCGCGGGCGGGAAGGTGTAGCAGAACCAGATCTGACGGAGCGTCACACCGAGTCCGAAGGGCGGCCCGTCGAGCAGCGGGCGCGCCGCCGTGACCAGTGGCGGGATCAGCAGGATCACGGCGACGATCGCGGCGGCCCAGTGCCGCAGCCGTTCGGGGCGGATCCCGGCCGCGCGGCGGGCGACGGCGGGGAACAGCAGGTAGAAGGCCAGATCGCAGCAGAGTGACCAGGACACCCCGTTCACCCCGGGGTCGAGCAGGTCGAAGTCGGGGGGCCAGGTCTGCAGGAGCAGCGCGTTGGGCAGCCAGGCCCGCAGGGGCACGGCCTGCCCGGCGGCCGCGAGCAGCAGCACCCCGGCGAGCAGGGTCGCCAGGTGGGTGGGCATGATCCGGGCCAGCCGGCGGCGCCAGAACACCCGGACCGGCTGGTCCGGCCGCCACGCCCAGGTCAGCAGGAAGCCGCTGAGCAGGAAGAAGAACGTCACCGCGGCGAAGCCCAGTCGGAGCAGGGTCGCGCTCTCGCCGTGCCCGTGGGTCCAGATCAGGCTGGAGTGCTGGGCTACCACCGCCGCCGCCGCGATGAAGCGCAGACCGGTGAGCGAGGGCAGCCGGGTCGACCTGCCGAGTGCCAAGAGCGTTCCCGAGGTGTCGGAATGGGCGGGGAGGTCCGGTGATCGTATCCGAACTGGACTGGGGAACAGATATTTTGACGTTGCCTTGGGAAAGCCGAGCCGATTGCATGCTCTGCATACTTTCCTGCTCGAAATGTTGACGGCGGGTCAGATCTGATAGAGATCAGCTACCCGGCTAGGGTGCGTGCGCGATCTTCCGACCCCACGCCGCCCCTGCCCGCCCGCCCCAGGACCGGAGACCCACGTGGCCGACAATGACACCCTGCGCCAGTACCTCAAGCGCGTGGTCGCCGACGCCGTCGACACCCGGGAGCGCCTGCGGGCCCTGGAGGAGCGCCAGTGCGAACCGATCGCGATCATCGGCGCCGCCTGCCGCTACCCCGGCGGCGCCGACTCGCCCGAACTGCTCTGGAAACTGGTCGCCGAGGGCGTCGACGCCGTTTCCGGATTCCCGGCGAACAGGGGTTGGCCGCTCGATTCCCTGTTCCATCCCGACCCCGACACCGTCGGTACGAGCTACGTCGAACAAGGCGGATTCCTGTACGACGCCGATCGATTCGACGCCGAATTCTTCGGCATGTCCCCGCGGGAGGCCCTCGCAACCGACCCCCAGCAGCGCATCCTGCTGGAAATCGCCTGGGAGGCCTGCGAACAGGCCGGGATCGCGCCCGAAACCCTCCGCGGCAGCCGAACCGGGGTGTTCGCCGGAGTGATGTACAACGACTACGGCAGCCGGCCCCATCTGCCCCGGGAAGACTTCGAGGGCTACCTGTTCAGCGGCAGCGCCCCCGGCGTCCTCTCCGGCCGACTCGCCTACGCCTTCGGCCTGGAGGGCCCCGCCGTCAGCGTCGACACCGCCTGCTCCTCCTCGCTCGTCGCCCTCCACCTCGCCTGCGCGGCGCTGCGCCGCGGCGAGTGCGACCTCGCCCTGGCCGGCGGCGTCACGGTGATGGCCACCACCGCCGCCTTCCTCGGCTTCTCCCGCCAGCGGGCCCTCGCCCCGGACGGCCGCTGCAAGGCCTTCTCGGCGAGCGCCGACGGCGTCGGCTGGGGCGAGGGCGCCGGGCTGCTGATGCTCGCCCGGCTGTCCGACGCCAGTCGGGACGGCCGGCGGGTGCTCGCCGTCGTCAGGGGCTCGGCCGTCAACCAGGACGGCGCCTCCAACGGCCTCACCGCGCCCAATGGTCCCGCCCAGGAACGGGTGATCCGCGCCGCCCTCGCGGACGCCCGGCTGACCACCGAGGACATCGACGCCGTCGAGGCCCACGGCACCGGGACGGCGCTCGGCGACCCGATCGAGGCCCGGGCACTGCTGCGCACGTACGGGCAGCGCCCGGCGCAGCGGCCGGTCTGGCTGGGCTCGCTGAAGTCCAACCTCGGGCACGCCCAGGCCGCCGCCGGTGTGGGCGGGGTGATCAAGACGGTGGAGGCGCTGCGGCGCGGTCGACTGCCCGCGACGCTGCACGCCGAACAGCCCTCCCCGCACGTGGACTGGGAGTCGGGGGCGCTCGCCCTGCTCACCGAGGCCCGTGACTGGCCGACGGTCGACCGTCCGCGCCGGGCGGCGGTCTCCTCCTTCGGGCTCGGGGGAACGAACGCGCACGTGATCCTGGAGGAGGCCCCGCCGGAGGAGGCGGACAACCCCTCGGCAGTGCGGGCCGCGCCGCCGGTGGTGCCGTGGGTGCTCTCGGCGCGCTCCGCCCGGGCTCTGGCGGAGCGGGCGCGGGATCTGCTGGCGCTGGTCGGCGGGACGGGCCCGGCTCCGGATCACCGGGACGTCGCCCGGATGCTGGGCGTCGGCCGGGCGGCGCTGCCGTACCGGGCGGCGGTGGTCGGCCGGACGGCTGCCGAACTCGTCGAAGCGCTGGGCGAGTTGGCCGGAGGCCTTGCTGCGGGCGAGGCCCGGCGCGCGGAGCGGCGGGCGCGGACGGTCTTCCTGTGCCCGGACGGGGACGGGCCCGGCTCTGGTGTGGTGGCCGAACTCCGTTCCGCCTTCCCGGTGTTCGCGACGGCCTGCCAGGAGGCGTGCCAGGAGGCGGGCGGAGAGGCCGGCGAGGAGGCCGCTGTGCTGCCGGGGGCCGCCGCGGGCGGATTCGTGGCGCAGATGGCGCTCCACCGGCTGTACGTCGCTTGGGGGTTGAGCCCGGCGGCACTGGTCGGCCGGGGTAGCGGCGAAGTGGTGGCCGCCCACCTCGCCGGGGTGCTCTCGGCGCCGGACGCGGTGGCCCTGCTCGCGGCCCGCCAGCGCCTGCTCCGGCAGGGCGACGAGCCGGCGGCCCGCGCGGAGTTCCGGCGCGAGGTCGCGGCGCTGACCTTCGCCGCGCCGACGTTGCCCCTGATCTCGGCCGCGAGCGGTCGTGAGGAGCCCGCCGAGCGGTGGGCGGACGCGGAGGGCTGGGCCGAGCGCGCCCTGGCGGGCGAGGGGCCGATCGCGGAGGGGCTGGAGGACGTACTGGTCCTGGGAGTCGAGGCCGCGCCCGGCGAGGACGCGCCGTACGCCGTCGTCCGGGCGTTGGTCGGGCGGTACGTGGCCGGGGCGGCCGTCGACTGGTCCGCCTTCTTCGCGGGGAGCGGCACCCGGCACGTCGACCTGCCGACCTATCCGTTCCAGCGCGAGCGCTACTGGCTGGAGCCGACCACGACCGCTGACCCCGGGACCTCTTCGGCCTCCTCCGCCTCGTCCGCTTCGTCTGCTTCTGCGTCGGCGGTGGGCGACGCGGGGGCGCTCGCCCGGCACGTCGCCGACCTACCGGCCGGGGAGCGACGCGCCCACCTGCTGGACGCGGTGCGCGCCGAGGCGGCGGCCGTCCTGCGGATCGCCGACCCGATGACGATCGAAGTCGGCCGCCCCTTCCGGGAGTTCGGATTCGACTCGCTCACCGCCGTCCAGCTGCGCAACCGACTGGCGGCGCTGGCCGGGTTGGAGCTTCCGGTCACCGTGCTGTTCAACCACCCCACCCCGGAGGCCGTGGCCGACTTGCTGCTCGACCTGATGGCCGCAGCGGACCGGTCGTTCGGCACCGACCGGCCGTCCGGCACCGACCGGCCGATCGCGCTCGCCGAAGTCGACCGGCTGGAGGAGGCCTTGGCGGGCCTGCCGGCCGGCGGCGCGGAAGTCCTCGCCGTCACCGAACGCCTGCGGGACCTCCTCGACCGCTTCGGGCGGCTGGAGACCGCCACCAAGGACGAGCTGTTCGACCTCATCGACAACGAGCTCGGCCGGGCCCGGACCTGACGGCGCCGGTCGATCCGGAGCTGACAGCACGCCCGCCGAGAGAGGAAGCCACCATGTCGGACGAGGAGAAGCTCGTCGACTACCTGCGCTGGGTCACCGCCGACCTGCGCGACGCACGACGCAGGATCGCCGAACTGGAGTCTGCTCAGCCGCAGTTGCCCTCGCCCCCGCCCGCGGGTGAGCCGATCGCGATCGTCGGCATGGCCTGCCGCCTCCCCGGCGGCGTCGCCTCGCCCGACGACCTGTGGCGGCTGGTGCTGGACGGCCGGGACGCCGTCACACCGTTCCCCACCGATCGCGGCTGGGACCTCGACGCCCTCTACGACCCCGACCCGGAGGTGCCCGGCACGTCCTACGCCCGGGAGGGCGGCTTCGTGGACACCGCCACCCGCTTCGACGCCGGGTTCTTCGGCATCTCCCCGCGCGAGGCCACCGCCATGGACCCGCAGCAGCGGCTCCTACTGGAGACCGCCTGGGAGGTGTTCGAGCACGCGGGCATCGACCCGACCGCCCTGCGCGGCACCGACGTCGGGGTGTTCGCCGGCGCCACCGAGCAGTCCTACCTCGGGCCGGACACCCCGGCCGAGTACGAGGGCTACCTGCTGACCGGGCGCCTGGGCAGCGTCGTCTCCGGCCGGATCGCGTACACCTTCGGCTTCCACGGCCCGGCCGTCACCGTGGACACCGCGTGCTCCTCCTCGCTGGTGGCCCTGCACCTCGCCGTGCGCTCGCTGCGCAGTGGCGAGTCGACGCTCGCCCTGGCAGGCGGGGTGACGGTCCTGGCCTCGCCGCTCGGCTTCGTGGACTTCGCCCGGCAGCGCGGCCTGGCCCCGGACGGCCGCTGCAAGTCCTTCGCGGCGGCGGCGGACGGCACCGGCTGGGCCGAGGGCGCCGGGCTCGTCCTGCTGGAGCGGCTCGCCGACGCCCGCCGCCACGGCCACCGGGTGCTCGCGGTGGTGCGCGGCACGGCCGTCAACCAGGACGGCGCCTCCAACGGGCTGACAGCGCCGAGCGGCACCGCGCAGCAGCGGGTGATCCGCAGCGCCCTGGCCGACGCCGGACTCACCCCCGGCGAGGTCGACGCCGTCGAGGGCCACGGCACCGGCACCAGGCTCGGCGACCCGATCGAGGCGCAGGCCCTGCAGGCCGTCTACGGCGCGGACCGCCCGGTCGGACGGCCGCTGCTGCTGGGCTCGGTCAAGTCCAACCTCGGGCACGCGACGGCCGCCGCCGGGATCGGTGGGGTGATCAAGGCGGTGCAGGCCCTGCGGCACGGCGTGCTGCCACCGACGCTCCACGTGGACGGGCCGACGCCGCTGGTCGACTGGGCCGCGGGCGGGGTCGAGCTGCTCACCGAGCGGCGGCCCTGGCCATCGGCGGACCGGCCGCGCCGTGCCGGGGTCTCGGGATTCGGTGTGAGCGGGACCAACGCCCATGTGCTGCTGGAACAGGCGCCCGAAGCCGAGCGGGCGCCCGAGACCGAACCGGCGCCCGAGGCGGCCCCGCTTCCCGCCGTACCGTGGCTGCTGTCCGCCGCGACGGCGAGCGGCCTGCGCGCCCAGGCCGCCCGGCTGCTGGACCACCTGGCACGGAGCCCCGAGGCCTCGCCCCGGGACGTGGCCGAGACCCTCGCCACCGGCCGCGCCGCGCTCAAGCACCGGGCCGCCCTGGTCGGCGCCGACCGGGACACCCTCCTGCGCGCTCTGGGCGCGCTCGCCGAGGAGCCGGACGGGAAGCCGGGCGCGGAGCCGGTACGGCCGGGGCGGCTCGCCTTCGTGTTCCCCGGGCACGGTTCGCAGCGCCCGGAGCAGGGCCGCGGCCTTCACCGGGCGTACCCGGCGTTCGCGGCGGCCTTTGACGAGGTCTGCGCCGCGCTGGACCCGCACCTGCCGGCGCCGCTCGGTGAGGTGCTGGCCGGCAGGGGAGCGCTGGAGCGGTTCGGGTACGCGCAGGCGGCGGTGTTCGCCTTCGAGGTCGCACTGTTCCGGCTGCTGGAGTCCTTCGGAGTGCGGCCCGACGTGGTGGCCGGGCACTCGGTCGGCGAACTGGCCGCCGCCCACGTCGCCGGGGTGCTGGCGCTGCCGGACGCCGCGACCCTGCTCGCCGTCCGCGGCCGGCTGGTCGAGGCACTGCCCGCCGACGCGGCGGTGGTGGCGCTGGAGGCCTCCGAGGCGGAGGCGGTCGAGCTGATGGCGCGGCACGGCGGGCGGGTGTCGCTCGCGGCGGTGAACGGCCCGGCCTCGGTAGTGGTGTCCGGCGACGCCGCGGCGGTGGGTGAGGTGGCCGTGGAGGTCGAGCGCCGCGGCCGCCGGGCCCGCCGGCTGACGATCAGCCGGGCGGTGCACTCGGCCGGGCTGGACCCGATGCTTCCGGAGTTCCGGCGGGCAGTGGCGGGCGTCCGGCTGGCCGCCCCGACGCTGCCACTGGTGTCCACGGTGACCGGGCGCCTCGCCACCGCCGGGGAGCTGTGCTCTCCCGACCACTGGACCGCCCAACTGCGCCGCCCGGTCCGCTTCCTGGATGCCGTCCGCACCCTGGCGGCCCAGGGGGTCGGGGCGGCCCTGGAGGTGGGCCCGGACGCGGTGCTGTCGCCGCTGATCGGGGCCTGCCTGGACGGCGGCGAGCGGCCGGTCACGGCGGTGCCGAGCGTACGGGCGGGCTCGGCCGAGGCACCCGGCCTGATCGGGGCGTTGGGCGCGCTCTGGGCGGCCGGGGTGCCGGTCGACTGGCGGGCCGTGCTCGGCCCGGCCCGGCGGGCGGCGGCCGAGCTGCCGACGTACCCGTTCGAACGGCAGCGGTACTGGCTGACGCCCTCGCGGGCCACGCGCCAGGACGCCGGTTCCGGTGGGCGGGCGCTCGGTCACCCGCTGCTGACCGGTGTGACGGAGCTGGCCGGGCGCGGCGAGCTGGTGTTCGGCGGACGCCTGCCCGGCGGTTCGTCGGCCGAACTGGTGGAACTGGCCCTGCGGGCGGGGGAGGAGGCCGGGCACGGCGTGCTCGACGAACTGACCATCCATGACCGGCACGGTGCGGTGGAAGCGCAGTTGGTGCTCGCTCCGGCGGACGGCGACGGGCGGCGCGCCTTCGCGGTCCACACCCGGGCGGGGGAGAGCGGGGCTTGGACGTCGACCGCCACGGGCGCGCTCAGCCGGGGTTCCGCCGAGCCTGCCCCCGACGGTGAGGCGTGGCCGCCGCCGGGCGCGGAAGCGGTGCCCACGGAGATCGACGGAGTGACGGCGCTCTGGCGTTCGGACGGGGAGTCGTTCGCCGAGGTGGCCCTGACCGAGGATCCGGCAGAGGACTGGGGCCTGCCCCCGGAGCTGCTGGACACGGTGCTGCGCTGCGCCGGTCCCGGGCGCGCCGCCGAGTGGCGCGGGGTCCGGCTGTACGCCACCGGCGCCACCCGGGTACGGGCCCGGCTCACCCCCGGGCCGGACGGCACGGCGCTGCGGCTGACCGACCCCGGTGGCCGTCCGGTCGCCTCGGTGGCCGCCGTCGTCCTGCGGCCGCTGACCGAGCAGGACCAGGTGTCTGCGGAGGAACGGTCCCGGGCCCGGGACGGGCTGTTCCAGCTGGACTGGACCCCGGTGACCCCGCCGCCGTCCGTGCCACCGGTGACCTGGGCGGTGCTCACCGACGGCACCGCGCTCGTGCCGCCCTCGGCCCGCAGGGTCGCGCACCTCGCGGAGGTACTGGACACGATCGGCGAGTACGACGCCGTGCTCGCCCCGCTGGTGCCCGCGCCCGGCGGCGACGTCCCGGCCCGGGCTCATCAACTGGCCCTGAAAGCACTCCAGTTGGCCCAGTCCTGGCTGGCGGACGAACGCACCGCCACCGTACCGCTGGTCGTCGCGACCAGCGGCGCCGTGGCCGGGGTCACCGACCCGGCCGCCGCCACCGCATGGGGCCTGCTGCGCTCGGCCCAGTCCGAGGCGCCCGACCGGATCGTCCTGGTCGACCTCGACGACGACCTGGCCTCTGCCGCCGCCCTTCCCGCACTGCTCGCCTCCGGCGAACCCCAGGCGGCGGTCCGGGCCGGCCGGCTGCTGGTCCCGCGCCTGGCCCGGGCCGTGCCGGGGGCCTCGTCCGGAACCGGTGTCGGTGCCGGAACCGGTGTCGGTGTCGGAACCGGGGCCTCGCCCAGGGCCGGGGCCGTGCCAACCGGCGGCACCGTCCTGATCACCGGCGGCACCGGCGCCCTCGGCGCGGTGTTCGCCCGTCACCTGGTGCGCCGCCACGGCGTGACACGGCTGCTGCTCACCGGCCGGCGCGGGCTCGCGGCCCCCGGGGCGCCCGCCCTGGTGGCCGAACTCGCCGCGCTCGGCGCCCGGGCCACCGTGGCGGCCTGCGACGTCGCCGACCGGGCCGCGCTCGCCGCACTGCTGGCGACCGTCCCGGCCGACCGGCCGCTGACGGCCGTGCTGCACGCGGCCGGGGTGCTGGACGACGGCCTGCTCGGCGCGCTGAGCCCCGAGCGGCTGGCCGCGGTGCTGCGCCCCAAGGTGGACGCCGCCTGGCACCTGCACGAGCTGACGCTCCCGCGCCGGCCGTCCGCCTTCGTGCTGTTCTCCTCGGTCGCCGGGATCGTCGGCGGGCCGGGCCAGGCCAACTACGCCGCCGCCAACACCTTCCTGGACGCCCTCGCCGAACACCGGGCCGGACTCGGCCTGCCCGCGACCGCGATCGCCTGGGGCCTCTGGCAGGGCGGGGGCGGCATGGCCGGACACCTGGGTGAGGCGGACCTGCGGCGGATCGCCCGCAGCGGGCTGCGCCCGGTCACCGCGGCCGACGGCCCGGCGCTGCTGGACGCGGCGCTGGACGGCCGGCGGGCCGCCGTGCTGGCCGCCCCGCTGGACCTCGCCGTGCTGCGACGCCGACCCGCCGACCTCCCGACCTTGTTCACCGGTCTCGCGCCGCTGCCGCCGCGGCCCCGCGCCGGGACGGGCGAGGTGGCGGTGGAGTCCCTGGCCCGGACGATCGCCGGGCTGCCGCCGGAGCGGCGCCGGGCGGAGGCCGTCGACCTGGTTCGCCGGGAGGCCGGCCGGGTGCTCGGCCACCCCGACGCCGCGGCCGTCGGCGCCGAGGACGCCTTTCCCGCGCTGGGCTTCGACTCCCTCGCCGCCGTCCAACTGCGCAACCGGCTGGACGCGTTGACCGGCCTGCGGCTGGCGCCCGGGGCGGTGTTCGCGCACCCGACCCCGGCCGCGCTGGCGGACCACCTGGTGTCGGAGCTGGCCCTGCCGGAGACACCCGCCGGGGCCGAGGCGGCCGCCGGTGCCGGGGACTTCGCGGCTGACGTCCGTCTGGACGAGGACGTCCGCCCGGCCGCCGAGGTGGTCGAGGAGGCCGCCGAGCCCCGGGAGGTGCTGCTGACCGGTGCGACCGGCTTCCTCGGCGCCTTCCTGCTGCGCGACCTGATGCGCTCCACCAAGGCGACCGTGCACTGCCTGGTGCGCGCCGCCGACCACGCCGCGGCCACCGAGCGGCTGCGCGAGCGGCTGCGCTGGTACCGGGTGTGGGAGGAGATCGACCAGGACCGGCTCGCGATCGTGGTCGGCGACCTCGCGCAGCCCCGACTCGGCCTGACCGAGCTGGAGTTCGACCGGCTGGCCCGGACCGTCGACGTGGTCCACCACGCCGGGGCCGCCGTCAACTGGCTGCGCCCGTACGCCGAACTGCGGGCCGCCAACGTGGACGGCACCCGGGAGGTGCTCCGGCTGGCCGCCCGGCACCGCACCGTGCCGGTGCACCACGTCTCCTCCACCGCCGTCTTCACGCCCCTGGCCCCGGCGCCCGGCCCGCGCGCCGTCTCGGCCCCCACCGGTCCGCCGCAGGCGCTGGCCAACGGCTACGCCCAGAGCAAGTGGGTGGCCGAGCAGGTGGTGGCGATCGCCCGGGAACGCGGACTGCCGGTGACGGTCTACCGGGCCGACGTGATCTGCGGCGACCAGGTCCACGGTGCCTGCCAGACCAGGGACTTCTTCTGGTTGAGTCTCAAGGGCCTGGTCCAGGCCGGGGCCGTCCCGGCCGGGCTGGCGGCCGCGGGCGCCGTCCACCTGGCCCCCGTCGACTACATCAGCGCGGCCATCACCACCCTCGCCGGGCAGCGCGGGAACGCCGGCCGGACCTTCCACCTGCAGAACACCAGCACCGAGGGGTACGGCGAACTGACCGGATACCTCAGGGAGTTGGGCTACTCGCTGCCCGAGGTGGAGCTCTCGGCCTGGCAGCGCGCGGTGCGCGCCGACCCGGGCAACGCGCTCACCCCGCTGCTCGACCCGTTCGAGCGGATCGCCGGCCACGAGGCCGTCCATCCGCTGATGGACGTCTCCGCCGCCGAACGGGCCCTGGCCGGAACCGGCATCGCCTGCCCGCCGATCGACCTGCCGCTGTTCCGGCGCTACGTGGACTTCTTCGTCCGGACCGGCTGGCTCCCGCCGCCGCCGGCCGGCGCCGCACCCACCGGCCCGTCCGAACCCGTCGGACTGCCCGCACCCACCGGCCCGCCCGGACCCACCGCCTGACCGCGCCCCGCCCGACCAGGAGGACGACCATGCATCTGGAGATCACCCCGATCGACGCACTGCGCCGCGCGGCCCGCCGGCCCGGAGCGGGCCCGGCCCTGCACTACGAGGAAGCCGCCATCGGCTACCCCGAGCTGCTGGACCGGGCCGGGCGGCTCGCCGAGGTGCTCGCGGAGGGCGGGGTGACGGCCCGCCGCCAGGTCGCCTACCTGGGGCTGAACAGCCCGACGCTGCTGGTCGCCTACCTCGCCTGCAGCTGGCTGGGCGCGGTCTTCGTCCCGGTCAACCACCGGCTCGGCGCGGCCGAGGTGGCCGAACTGCTGCGGGACTGCGATGCCCACACGGTGGTGGCCGAGCCGGGCCACGCGCCGCTGGTCGACCGGGAGTCCGGCGCGCGGCTGCTGCTGGTGGACGACGACCTGGCCGCCCCGGTCATCGAACCGCCCGGCCCGCACTGGACGCCGCTCGGCCCCGCCCTGGCCGCCGCCGCCCAGCCGCCGCGCCAACCCGCGCCGCTGGACGCCGAGGACCTCGCCGTCCTGCTGTACACCTCCGGCACCACCGGCCGCCCCAAGGGGGTGCGGCTCACCCACGGCAACATCTGGTGGAACGCCGCCAACATCGACGCGGCGATGGCCACCCGCGAGGACGACGTCAACCTGGTGGTCACCCCGCTGTCGCACATCGGCGGGCTCAACTGCTTCACCCTGCGCAACCTCGGCCACGGCGGCACCACGGTGCTGCGCCGGCGCTTCGACCCCGAGCGCACCCTGCGCGACCTGGTCGAGCTGAAGGTCGACACCTTCTTCGCCGTCCCCTCGATGTACGCCCTGCTCGCCCGCCAGCCCGGCTTCGCCGCCGCCGACCTCTCCGCGCTGCGCGGCGCCGTGGTGGCCGGCGCGCCGGTGCCGCCGGGGCTGGTCCTCGACTACGCCGCGCGCGGGGTGATGCTCCAGCAGGCCTGGGGGCTGACCGAGACCGCCTGCTTCGCCAGCTACCTGCCCGCCGAACTCACCGTCGCCAAGGCCGGCTCGGCGGGCCGGGCGATGCCCTTCACCCAGCTGCGGATCGTCGACCCGGAGACCGGCGCGGACGTCGCAGGGCCGGACCGGCCGGGCGAGGTCTGGGTGCGCGGCGAGCACGTCTCGCCCGGCTACTGGCGCGGCGAGGAATCCCTGCGGGACGCCGAGGGCTGGTTCCGCAGCGGCGACCTCGGGCGGCTGGACGCCGACGGCTGCCTGTACCTGGTCGACCGGCTGAAGAACGTCATCATCCAGAACGGCGAGAAGGTCTACCCGGCCGAGGTCGAACGCGCCCTGGCCGGCTGCCCCGGCCTGCGGGAGGTCGCCGTCCTCGGGGCGCCGCACCGTGAGTGGGGCGAGACCGTGGTGGCAGTGGCCGTGGCCGAACCCGGCGGCGCCCCGACCCTGGACGCGGTGCGGGAGTTCGCCGCCGACCGGCTGGCGCCGCACAAGCTCCCGGTCCGGCTGCACCTGGTCGGGGAGATCCCGCGCAACGGTGCCGGGAAGGCCGACCAGGCGGCCCTGCGGGCCCTGCTGCCCACCGTCGAGGACGGGTCGGCGGCGGCGCGCCCGACCGGCCGGGACGGCCTGCCCGCCCTGGTCGCCGCCGCCACCGAGACGGCGCTCGGCTTCCCGCCCGGCCGCCGCCACGGCGCCACCACGAGCTTCGCCGAACTCGGCATGGACTCGCTCAAGGCCGTCCTGCTGCGCGACCAGCTGGCCGCCGCCACCGGCTTGACGCTGCCCGTGACGCTGGCCTTCGACCACCCGACCCCGGCCGCCGTGGTCGAGCTGCTGCGCGCCCGCCTCGGCGAAACCGCCCCGGCGGAGGAGGACCGGACGCCCTCCGCAGCCACCGGGGACGACCCGGTCGTGATCACCGGCATGGCCGTCCGGCTGCCGGGCGGGATCACCACCCCCGAGGCGCTGTGGCAACTGCTCACCGAGGAACAGGACGCCGTCACCCGCTTCCCCGAGGACCGCGGCTGGGACCTCGCCGCGCTCGAAGACCCGGACCCCGAGGCCCCCGGCCGCTCCGACACCCGGCACGGCGGCTTCCTCGCCGACGCCGCGCTCTTCGACGCCGACTTCTTCGGCATCTCCCCGCGCGAGGCCGCCGCGATGGACCCCCAGCAGCGCCTGCTGCTGGAGACCAGCTGGGAGGCGCTGGAGCACGCGGGCATCGCCCCGACCGCCCTGCGCGGCCAGGACGTCGGGGTCTTCACCGGGGTGTTCGCCAACGGCTACACCGAACGCGTCCCGGTCTCCCGCGCGGCCGACGGCTACCGGGTCACCGGCGGCGCCACCAGCATCGCGGCCGGCCGGGTCGCGTACGTCCTGGGCACCCACGGTCCGGCCGTCGCGGTGGACACCGCCTGCTCCTCCTCGCTGGTGGCCCTGCACCTGGCGGTGCGCTCGCTGCGGGCCGGCGAGTGCACCACGGCACTGGTCGGCGGCGCGACGGTGATGGCGACGCCGGACGCCTTCGTCGAGTTCTCCCGCCAGCGCGCCATCGCCCCCGACGGCCGGTGCAAGCCCTTCGCCGAAGCCGCGGACGGCACCGGCTGGGCCGAGGGCGCGGCCGTCCTCGTCCTGGAACGGCTCTCCGCCGCCCGTCGGGCCGGCCGCCGCCCGCTCGCGGTGGTGCGCGGCTCCGCCGTCAACCAGGACGGCGCCTCCAACGGCCTCACCGCGCCCAACGGCCCCGCCCAGCAGCGGGTGATCCGCCGGGCCCTGGCCGACGCCGGACTCGGCCCGGACGAGGTCGACGCGGTCGAGGCGCACGGCACCGGCACCGTGCTGGGCGACCCGATCGAGGCCCAGGCGCTCATCGCCGCCTACGGGCCGGAGCGCACCGAGCCGCTGCTGGTCGGCTCGGTGAAGTCCAACCTGGGCCACACCCAGGCGGCGGCCGGCGCCGTCGGCGTGGCCGCCACGGTGCTGGCGCTGCAGCACGGGGTGCTGCCGCGCACCCTGCACGTCGACCGGCCGACCAGCCGGGTCGACTGGTCCGGCGGCGTGGTGCGACTACGGACCGGGACCAGCCGCTGGCCGGAGCGCGGGCGGCCGCGCCGGGCCGCGGTCTCCTCCTTCGGGATCAGCGGGACCAACGCTCACGTGGTGCTGGAACAGGCCCCTCCGCAACGGGCGGGCACCCCCGACGCCGAGTCGGCGCCGTCGTCGGCGCCGACGGTGCCGCCGCTCGTGCCGCTGCTGGTGTCCGGGCGGACACCGGAGGCGCTGGCGGCCCAGGCGGGGCGGCTGGCCGAACTGCTGGACGGTGGGGCCCGCCCGCAGGACGTGGCGCTCTCGCTGGCTGCCGGGCGATCCC
The DNA here is from genome assembly GCF_055608425.1 of Kitasatospora sp. NPDC036934. NCBI lineage: Bacteria > Bacillati > Actinomycetota > Actinomycetes > Kitasatosporales > Streptomycetaceae > Kitasatospora > Kitasatospora sp. NPDC036934. Next base: position 570,309 of record NZ_JBVJQR010000001.1, read on the forward strand.
TGTTCGAACGGCGGGCCGTCGTGGTGGCCGCGGACCCGGCGGCCGTGCGCGCGGCGCTGCGGGCCCTGGCGGCGGGAGGGGAGGCACCCGAGCTGGTCACCGGGGTCGTACCGGCCGACCGGGCGGACCAGGACGTGGTCTTCGTCTTCCCCGGCCAGGGCACCCAATGGGCCGGGATGGGGCGGGAGTTGTGGCAGGCCGAGCCGGTCTTCGCCGAGCGGATGGCGGCCTGCGAGCAGGCCCTCGCCCGGTACGTCGACTGGTCGCTCGCCGGCGTCGTCCACGGCGCGCCCGACGCCCCGCCACTGGACCGGGTGGACGTCGCCCAGCCGGTGTCCTTCGCCGTGATGGTCTCGCTGGCCGCCCTCTGGGAGTCCTACGGCGTCCGCCCGGCGGCCGTGCTCGGCCACTCCCAGGGCGAGATCGCCGCCGCCTGCGTGGCGGGCGCCCTGACCCTGGCGGACGCCGCCCGGACGGTCGCGCTGCGCAGCCGGGCCATCGGCGAGCGGCTCGCGGGCAGCGGCGGGATGCTCTCCGTACCGCTGCCCGAACGCCGGGTCCGGGACTGGATCCGCGCCTGCGGCCGGGGAGTCGAGATCGCCGCCGTGAACGGGCCGGAGCGCACCGTTGTCGGCGGGGCGAGCGCGGCGCTCAGCGCCTTCCACGGCGAACTGGCGGGCCGGGGCATCGACGTCCGGATGATCCCGGTCGACTACGCCTCCCACACCGCGCAGGTGGCGGAGCTGGAGCCGGAGCTGCTCCGCCACCTGGCCGGGGTACCGGCCTCGGCCCCGGCGGTGCCCTGGTACTCGACGGTCGACGGCGGGTGGATCACCGGCCCGGTCGGCCCGGACTACTGGTACCGCAACCTGCGCCACCCGGTGCGCTTCGAACCGGCGGTACGGGCCCTCGCCGGCGACGGCTGCACGGCCTTCGTCGAGATCGCCGCCCACCCCGTTCTGAGCACGGCCATCGAGGCCACCCTCGCCGACACCGGGGCGGGCCCGGCGGCCGTGGTCTGCGGGACGCTCAGCCGCGGCGACGGCGGGCGGGACCGGTTCACCCGCTCGCTCGCGGAGGCGTTCGTCCGGGGCGTGCCCGTCGACTGGACGCCGCTGCTCCCGCCCGACGCGCGCCGGGTCGACCTGCCGACCTACCCGTTCCAGCGGCGGCGGTACTGGCCGGAGACGCCGCAGGACCAGGCCCAGGCGCAGGTTCAGGCTCAGGCGGTTGGCGGTGGCGCACTGTTCCGGGTCGCCTGGCGGGACCTGCCCGTGCGGGGCGCGGAGCCCGTCCCCGTCACGCCGGTCGCGGACCTGGCGGCGGCGCCGGAGTCCTCGGGCCGGCTACTGCTCCTGCCGGGGCCCGAGGCCACCGCCGACGAAGCGGCAGCCGCCGCAGCCGCCGCAGCCGCCGACGACGCCGAGCGCGCCCGGCGCGCGACCGCCCGGGTGCTGGCGGCCGTCCAGGCCTTCCTGGCCGAACCCCGCCACGAGGACCACCGCCTGGTCGTGGCCACCCGGTACGGCGTGGCGACCCAGCAAGGTGAGCCGGTGGACCCGGCCCAGGCGGCGGTGGCCGGACTGGTGCGCTCGGCGCAGACCGAGCACCCTGGCCGACTCCTCCTCGTCGACCTCGACCTGTCCGCCGACGCGAGCCCCGAGGCCTGCGCCCGAGCTGTCGGTGCGGCCCTGGGCGAGGCGCTGGCGGCGGACGAGCCGCAGTTCGCCCTCCGTGGCCCGGCCGTCCGGGTGCCCCGTCTGGTCGCGGCCGCACCCGGGGCGGACGGTCCGGCGCTGGATGGCGCCGGTACCGCGCTGATCACCGGCGGCACCGGACTGCTGGGCCGGCAGATCGCCCGCCACCTGGTGACCGGGCACGGCATCCGTCGGCTCCTGCTCGCCTCCCGGCGCGGCCCCGAGGCACCCGGCGCCGCCGAACTGTGCGCCGAACTGGCCGAGTTGGGCGCACACGCGGAGGTCGTCCGATGCGACGCCGCCGACCGCGAGCAGGTGCGCGCCCTGGTCGCCGGCGTCCCGGCCGAGGCGCCGCTGACCGTGGTCGTGCACGCCGCCGGAGTCCTGGAGGACGCCGTGATCGGCGCACAGGCCCCCGAGCGGCTCGCCACCGTGCTGCGCCCGAAGGCGGACGCCGCCCTCTGGCTGGACCAGGCCACCCGCGACCTCCCCGTCGCCCTGGTGCTCTGCTCCTCCGCCGCCGGAATCGTCGGGACGGCCGGCCAGTCCGGCTACGCGGCGGCCAACGCCTTCCTGGACGCCCTCGCGGCCCGCCGCCGGTCCGCCGGCCGGTCCGCCGTATCGCTGGCCTGGGGCTCCTGGGACGCCTCCGACGGCATGACGGCCGCCCTGAGCCGGGCGGACCGCGCCCGGCTGGCCCGCACCGGCGTACGGCCGCTCCAACCCGCCGATGCGCTGCGGCTGTTCGACGTGGGCATCGCCGACGGCCGTCCGGTACTGGTGCCCCTGGCCCTGGACGCCGCGGCGATCCGCCGACCCGCTCCGGCGCTGCTGCGGGACCTCGCCGCGCCGCACCCGGCGGCCCCGGCGCCCGGCGGCGCCGAACCGCAGCCGGTACGGCTGGTCGCCACCGACCCGGGCGCCCTACTGGAGCTGGTCCGGGCCGAAGCCGCCGAGGTGCTCGGGGCGGACGAGCGGATCCCGGCCGAGGAGCCCTTCGAGTACGCCGGCTTCGACTCCCTGATGGCGCTCGAACTGCGCGACCGGCTGGCCCGGTTGACCGGCGCCAAGCTCCCCGCGACGCTGGTCTACGACCACCCGAACCCGGCCGCCGTCGCAGAGCAGCTGCGCCACCTCCTGGGCTCCGTCCAGGAGCAGCGGGCGGCCACCGCCGCGCTGGACACTCTGGAGCACGCCCTCGCCGCCCTGGACGGGGCTGCCCGCGAGGAACACGCCGCCCGGCTGCGCACCCTGCTCCAGCGGCTCGAACCGGCCGCTGCCGCTCCGGGGGCCGCAGCGGGGGCCGCAGTGGCGGCCACCCGCGCGGCCGACGAACTGGCCGACGCCGACGACGACGAACTGCTCCGCTTCATCGACACCCGGCTCTGACCGGCACCCCAGAGAGGCACCGCGATGAACACCACCGGTCTGGCCGAACCCTTCCTCCGCGCCCAGCTGGAAACCCTGGGCCTGGCCGTCGAGTACGTCCGCGCCGAGGGCGACACCCTCTACCGGCGCGGCGACGACGGCGGCGAGATCCCCGTGCTCGACCTCGTCGGCGGCTTCGGCGCGACGATCCTCGGCCACAACCACCCCGAAGTGACGGCTCTCGCACAGGAGTTGCTGGCCGCTCAGGTGCCGGTGCACGCGCAGTTCTCGCTGCACCCGTACGCCGAGACGGTCGCCCGCCGGCTCAATGACATCCTCCGCCGGGAGACCGGTGACCCGGGCCGCTACCTGGCCGTCTTCGCCAACAGCGGGGCCGAGGCGGTGGAGGCCGCGGTCAAGCACGCCGAACTGGACCGCGGCCTGAAGGCGGCCGCGCTGTTCGAACGGATCGGCGAGGGCGTCGAGCGGGCCCGCCGGGCCGCCCGCGACGGCGCGCCCCTCAGCGCCGCCGCCCAACGGCTGGCCGGCGGCGGGGACTTCGAGGCGCTGGCCGCCGCCGTCAGCGCCGCCAACCGGGCCCGCGGTGAGGAGCCGCCGGTGCTGCTCGCGCTGGCGGGGGGCTTCCACGGCAAGCTGGTCGGCAGCGTCCAGCTGACCCACAACCCGGCCGTCCGGGAGCCGTTCCGGGCCCTGGCCGCCTCCTGCCGCTTCGTCTCCGCCGAGGACCCGGAGACGCTGGCCACGGCGGTCGCCGAGGAGCGCCGGGCACTGCTCGGCCTCGCCGTCTCCGAAGGCGCCGTGGACGTCGTCGAGCACCAACTGCCCAGGCTGTGCGCGCTGTTGGTGGAGCCGATCCAGGGCGAGGGCGGGGTCCGGCCGCTCACCGTCGGGTACGCGCGCGAGGTGCAGCGGATCTGCGCCGAGGCGGACTGCCCGATCGTGGTGGACGAGGTGCAGAGCGGCATGGGCCGTACCGGCACTTTCCTGGCGAGCTCGGCCATCGGGCTGCGCGGCGACTACTACGTGCTCGCCAAGAGCCTCGGCGGCGGCCTCGCCAAGGCCGCGGTGACGCTGGTCCACCAGCGGCGCCACCGGCCCGAGTTCGAGCTGCTGCACAGCTCGACCTTCGCCAAGGACGCCTTCTCCACCCTGATCGCCGCCCGCACCCTCGACCTGCTGGAGGCGGACGGCGGCGCCCTGTACCGGCGGGCCGCCGAACGGGGAGAACGCATCCTGGAGCAACTGTCCGGTGTGCGCGACGACTTCAAGGACGTCGTGGTGGACGTGCGCGGCCGCGGATTGATGCTCGGCCTGGAACTGCGCGACCAGAGCGACTCCCCGTCACCGGTGCTGAGCGAACTCTCCCGGGCCGGGGTGCTCGGTTACGCCGCCGCCGGCCACCTCCTCAACGCCCACGCGCTACGGGTCTTCCCGACCGCCAGCGCGGCGACCACCCTGCGGATCGAGCCGTCCGTCCGGATCACCGACCCGCAGATCGACCAGGCGGAAGCCGCCCTGCGCGCGCTCTGTGAGGTCCTGCGCGCCCAGGACGGCGAGCGGCTCCTGGGGCGTGTCTGACAACTCCTGGGGCGTGTCTGACAATTCGCGCGCCCGGCGGGAATCGTCAGACACGCCCGGGACCGCTGTTCGCCGCGTCAGCGGCTACCGGACTCCGGTTCGTGGGCCGGTTCCGTCACCTCGAACTCGGGGCCGTCCTGCGGCCCCTTGTCCTGCTCGTGCTCCGGTGGCGGACCGCCCTCGCCGGTCATCCGGGACTCCGGCGTCTCGACCGGCTCAGGCGGGTCCGCCGGCACGGGTTGCCCCGTGGTGCTCATCGTCCTCACCTCCTGGCACGCCTGGCGACCTCCTGGCACCCCCTGGCGCCCGGACGGGCTCGCCGACGGGTACGGGCGTCAGTCCTTCCCCACGTCCTTGACCTTCTCCCCGGCCTGCTTGAGGTCGCTCTTCATCTGTGTGCCCCGGCCCTCGGCCTCGACCACCCGGTCGCCCGTGGCCTTCCCTGCGGCCTCCTTGACCTTGCCCTTGGCCTTCTCCGCCATGTTGCGCAGCTTGTCCTCGGTACCCATGGGGTGCACTCCTCCACTCGGTTTCCGGTAACGGGCCGACGCTTACGGCCTCGGGACCGCGTCTGCCCCGGATCCGCGGTTCCACACCGGCCCGGCGGGAACCGGCCCGGGCTACGCCGCGACCGGCCGCGGCAGCGGGATCCTCGTGCCGGGCGCGAGGACCACGCCGAGCAGGCAGCCCGCCACCAGGCCGGCGCCGTGGTTGTTGTGCAACAGACACAGGAACACCCCGACCGCGGGGATGAGCAGCACGATCCAGACGCCCTTGAACGGCAGCCCCAGGTCGCTCTTGCGGAGCAGACAGGTGACGGCGAGAGCCCCCAGCAGGCCGCACACGGCCACGGAGTCGCCACCGCCGCGCGGTGACCAGCAGGCCAGGCTGACCACGTGGGACAGCACACCGCTGACCAGGAAGACGGACAGGGTCCGCCACCAGCCGAGAACCGACTCCGCGACGGCGCCGATCACCAGCAGGGCCGCCAGGTTGAACGCGATCTGCCCGATCCCGGAGGACTGCACCAGCAGGGCCGTCCCGGCACGCCACCACTGCCCGTCCGACAGCGCGTCCGGCCGGCGCATCAGACCCTCGACGACGCCGGGTACCGCGTACTGGACCACGGCCATCACCGCCATGACGGCGAACAGCGCGGCGGTCACCCACGGCCGCCGTGCCAGGGCGGCCCGGACAACCGCCAGCACCTCAGCCGGTCCGGTGCCGCCGCCCGCCGAACCGCCGCCCGCCGAACCGCCGGCTCCGGCACCGTCCGCGGTCCCGACCAGCAGCAGCGTCCGCAACCCCACCCCGACCACCACCGCGGCACTCGCGTACAACCCGATCTCGTGCGGCGACATCGGCGCCCCCCTTCGAACACCCGTGGGGCACCTCACCCCGCCAGGTCGCTCATCATCGCAATCGGCCGGACACCGACGCCAGCCCAAATGATCATCGACCTGCCGTGACGACCGTCACGGCGGGAGCCGGGTTCCGCGGTGGTCGGCGGCCCGCTCCGGGGTGATCCTCTCCGCGGCCCGCGTTTGGCCCGGCCCCGGCCGGGGACACGCCGGGCCTGCGGGGGAGTTGAAGAGGAGGACCGAGCGATGTCGAACGATGCCATCGTCCTGCTGCGGGAGGACCACAAGGAGGTCCGCGGCCTGTTCCGCGAGTACCGGGCGCTCGCCCAGGACGGCGACGACCAGGCCCGGGCCGGGACGGTCGGACGGATCATCGAGTCGCTGACCGTCCACACCTACCTGGAGGACGAACTCGTCTACCCCAGGATCCGCCAGGAGGTGGAAGGGCTCGCCGAGGAGATGGACCGGGCCAAGGAGGAGCACCACGTCGCCGACCTGCTCTGCGAGGAGCTGAGCCGGATGTCCCCCGGCGACGAGGGCTACGACGCCAAGACCACCGTCCTGATCGACGCCGTCGAACGGCACATCGAGCAGGAGGAGGCGGACTGGTTCCCGAAGGTACGGGCCACGCTCGGCCGCAAGGAACTGCGGGAACTCGGCGAGCGGATGCAGGCCGTGCGCGAGACCGCCCCGCGCCACCCGAGCGGCGGCGGGGTGCTGCACCGCATCGCCGACGCCCTGGAGGGCTGAGCCGTGCACCACGACGAGGACCTGTTGGAGCAGCTCACCGCCGACCACCGGGCCGTACTGGTCCACTTCAGCGAACTCAGCGGCCTGCCCCACGGCGACCCGCGCCGCAAGGAGCTGGCCGACCAGGTGGCCGACCAACTGGTGCGCCACACCCGCGCCGAGGAACTCCACCTCTACCCGCTGGTCCGCGACCGGCTGGCCGACGGACCGGCGGTGGAGGAACGCGAACTCGCCGACCACCGCGCGGTGGAGGCCCTGCTGCAGGAACTCCGGCCGACCGGGGTCGACTCGCCCCACTTCGACCGCCTGGTGGCCCGACTGACCGAGGAGGTCACCCGGCACGCCGGCGACGAGGACGCCCGACTCTTCCCGGCCGTACGGGCCGTCACCACCGAGGCCGAACTGCGGGAGCTCGCCGCCCGCGCGCGCGAGGCCAAGGCACGCTCCTCCGGCCGGCCCCGCCACCAGCCCCCGACCGAACGTCCCGCCGACCGCCTCCCGCCACCCGAGCGCCCGCTGGTGGAACGGCTGCGGGACTACGTCTCCCGGGCCGAACCCAGCTGACCCCGCGGATCGGAGGAGACGACGACCACCCCGGTGGCGCACCCGCGGACAGCGCGGCGTGCCACCCCGGAGAAGAACCGAAGAAGAAGCAAGGAGGGCCCGATGTCGACAGGAGAACTCGTCGCGATCATCGTGCCGATCGCCGTCGTGGTGGTCCTCGTCGTCGCGGCGCTGTGGTTCGTCAACCGCCGCCGCCGACTACGGGAACGATTCGGCCCCGAGTACGAACGGACCGTGGACCGGTCCGACAGCCGGATCGCGGCCGAACGCGATCTGCGGGAGCGCGAACAGCGCCACCGCGAGCTGGACATCAAGCCGCTGCCGGCCGAGGCGAGGCAGCGCTACAGCCAGGACTGGATCCAGGTGCAGCAGGAGTTCGTCGACCGGCCGGGCAGTGCGGTCCAGGACGCCGACCGACTGGTCACGACACTCATGAGGGACCGCGGCTACCCGACGGAGGACTACGAACAGCGTCTGCGCGACCTGTCGGTCGAGCACGGCCGCACCCTGGAGCACTACCGCGCCGCGCACGTCGTCAACACCCAGGCGCGCCGCGGCGAGGCCACCACCGAGGAGCTGCGGGGCGCGATGGTGCACTACCGCGCGCTGTTCGACGCGCTCCTCGACGGTGGAACGGAACGAGGCGGAACGGAACGAGGCGGAACGGAGCGACCGAGATGACGCCGACCAACCGCGACGACGAGCGACGGACGTCGACCGAGGACATCCTCGCGGGTGTGCGCGCCGACGAGACGCCGGAGAGCCGGGCCCGGCCCGTCTACCCCGGCGAGGCCACCGCCACGGAGGCGGAGCAGGGCACGGACGACACGGCCGGAGGAACGGAGCCGGCAGGAACGGAGGCAGGAGCAACGCAGCCGACAGGAACGGAGTCGGCCGCGACGGATGACGAAGGAACGACGGCCACGGGCGGTGGCACCGGTCGGGCCGTGGAGGGCGAGATGTCCGCCGACGGCGAGCGGCAGGAGCGCGAGTCCCTGCTGCCGTCCGGTGAGGCGGAGGAGCTGCGCTCCCGGTGGCTGGAGGTCCAGACGCGCTTCGTCGACGACCCCCGCGAGGCCGTCCGCGACGCGGACGAGCTGGTCGCCGATGTGATGCGCCGCCTGGCCGAGTACTTCGCGGGCCGCAAGAACGGCCTGGAGAGCCAGTGGAACCGCGAAGGGGAGGCCGACACGGAGGAGCTGCGCGTGGCGCTGAAGCAGTACCGGGCCTTCTTCGACCGGCTGCTCAGCAGCTGAGGGCGAGGCCCGCCCGCATCCACGCGGCCCGTCCCCGCGCGGGCGGGGTCGGGGGCGGGGACCCTGTGGCCGGGGACCGGAACCCGGCGGCGCGGTGCCGGAACCCGGCGGCCCGGAGGGTGTCAGCGCCGCCCGGTTCCCGCCCAGGCCAGCAGCCGCTCGCGCGACCAGGTGGTGATCAACCGGTCCGGTCCGAGGCCGAGCCGTGCGGCCCGGGCGTATCCCGAGGTGTACCAGTGCAGCTGCTGCGGCGCGTGGGCGTCGGTGTCCACGGCGAACAGGCAGCCCGCCTCGGCGGCCAGGCGCAGCAGCTCGTCGGGCGGATCGCGGCGCTCGGGACGGCAGTTGATCTCCACCGCCGTCCCGGTCGCGGCGCAGGCGGCGAACACCGCCACGGCGTCGAATCGGGACGGCGGCCGCCCGCGGCCGGTGACGATCCGTCCGGTGCAGTGCCCCAGGACGTCGGTGCGCGGGTTGCGGACCGCCGCCAACATCCGGGCGGTCATCGGCTCGGCTTCGGCGCGCAGCTTGGAGTGCACAGAGGCCACCACCAGGTCGAGCCGGCCGAGGAGTTCGGGTTCCTGGTCGAGCGAGCCGTCCTCCAGGATGTCGCACTCGATCCCGGTGAGCAGCCGGAAGGAGTCGTGGCCGGCATTGTGGGCCGCCACGACGTCGAGCTGGTGCCTCAGCCGCTCGGGGCTGAGGCCGTGGGCGATGGTCAGCCGGGGCGAGTGGTCAGTGAGGACGGCCCAGCGGTGCCCGAGGGCGCGGGCGGCGTCGGCCATCTCGTCGATCGGGTGGCCGCCGTCGGACCAGTCGGAGTGCAGGTGGCAGTCGCCGCGCACCTCGGCGACCAGGTCCCACCCGGCCCGGGCGGCGGCTCCGGCCGTCTGCTCCAGATGGGCGAGGTAGCCGGGCAGCTCTCCGGCCGAGGCCTGGGCGATCACCTCGGCCGTGACCGGTCCGACGCCCGGCAGCCGCCGGGCCCGGGCCGCGTCCACCGGGCCGGGTGGCAGGTCGCGGACCGCGTCGGCGGCGGTGTGGAAGGCCCTGACGCGGTACGGCGAGGCGCCCTCCCATTCCAGCAGGAAGGCGATCCGCCGAAGTGCCCCTTCCGGTTCCACGGCCGTCACGGTCCTCATGGCGGGCGTCTTGCCCGCGGCGGGTGGCCGAAACGTCAGGAGTGCCCGTCGGGAACGTCAGGAGTGCCGGTCGGGGCGCGGTTCGTCCGGGGGCCCGTCCTCGCGGCCGTCGCGTTGGTGCAGGTGGGCCAGCGGCAGCAGCAGCCAGCAGGAGGTGAACCAGAGCATGACGGCGGCGGTGATCACGCCGGCGATGGCGTGATCGGTCGCCACGCTGAGCAGCAGGAGCAGGGCCGAGCCGATGGTGAGGGCCAGCAGCACCAGGCCGGTGGCCACCAGGCGGGCCGCGGCGTTGACCAGTTCGGGTTTCAGGCGGTGGCCGGCGAAGATCCGGTGGTAGGCGACGGGGGAGGTGAGCGCCCCGGTGGCGAGCGCGCCGAGGACGACGGTGGTGACGTAGAGCCCCCGGTCGAATGCGCCGAGTTGGGTGAAGCGGGGCATGAAGACTACGCTCAGCAGGAACCCGAAGAGGATCTGTGAGCCGGTCTGGGCGACCCGGACCTCCTGGAGCAGGTCGCGCCAGCGTCGGTCGGCCCGTTCCTCGGGCGACTCTCGGCGTCCGGTTCGGGACCGGTGGGCGTGGTCGCCGCCGCCTTCGCTGTTCGGCGTCGCCATGGTTCGTCTTCGCCTCCTTACCTGAGCGCGTGTAGCCCTGACCGGGTCGGGCAAACGCGGAGCATGAAACCAGGGGCACGTGGAGTTCGGGGGCCTGCGGTCCGGCGCGGCGCGGCCGTTCGCGGTCACCGGCGCCGGTGCCGTCCTCCGGATCGGTACCGACCTCGGGGCGGCACCGGCCTCTCCGGGGCCGCCCCGCAGGAACGGCCTCCGGCCGAACCAGGTGACCTTCCCGGCCAGGCGTGAGGAGGCCCGGATGTATCCCCCCGACCGCTCCGCGCGGGGCTCCCCGACGGCCGCCGGGGAGACCAGGCGGCTCGTCTTCGCGGGCACCGAGGGCGCGGTGCGGCGCAGCCGGGAGTTCAGCCGGGCGGCGCTGCGGTCCTGGCACTGGCTGCCCACCGTCGACGCGGAGCGGCGCGCCGTGGCGGAGGACGTCCTGCTGCTGGTCTCGGAGCTGGTCACCAACGCCTGTCTGCACGCTCCGGGCGGTCCGCGCGAGCTGCGGTTGAACTGGGACGGCATCCGCCTGCGGGCGGAGGTCGTGGACGCCAGTCCGGTACGGCCGAGGCTGCGCCGGCCCGCCGACACCGGTCGGCCGGGCGGGCACGGGCTGCGGGTGGTGAACCGGCTCGCCCGGGCCTGGGGTGCGCGGCCGGACGGCGGGGGCAAGCTGGTCTGGGCCGAGGTGTCCGCCCCGCCCGACCGTTACGGCCGGAGCGACGATCGCGGCCGGCCGGGCTGACGGGCGTCGTCAGCTCCGGCCGACCGTTGGTGGTCCGCGCGGGTCGGGGCCCTCACCGCTGCCCGGGGTGCGGCTGCGGCGGCGGCGCGGGGTCGGGGTCGGGGAAGGGCTCGGGGGCCGGGAACGGCGGGATGGGCGGAGGCACCGGATCGGGCTCCTCGCCCGGCCTGGGCGTGGGGTTCGGGTGAGGGATCGGTTGGGTGTCCGGACCGGGGGGCGTCGGAACGGTCATGGCGCACCTCTCTTCCTCGGGAGCGGACTCGTGGTCCCGGAACGTCACGAGACCGCGTGTACCCGGACGAATCACAAGAAATCAGCCGAAACATGAATTCTATGTCGTATGTCGGGTAAACCATTCATGCGGCTGCTTCGCCGGACGAACCGCCGCGGGTGCCCGGACCGGGTGCCACCGGGACCATCGCGCCGACAGCGGGCCGTGGTCCTGGGGAAGAGCCCACGACTCGACGGACGACAGTCCGTGGCCGTCGCCGGGCGTTCGCCCCGATACGAGGAGGACACGTGTCCACCCCTCTGGAAACCGCCCCCCGGGATGGGTCCGTGACCGTCGCCGAGCCCGACCTGCCACCGAGGCCCACCACCACCGAACTGCGCGCGATGGGCAAGACCGAGGCACGCGAGCTCAGCGACGCGCTGTTCGAGCGCCTGGCGGGCCTCGCCCGCGAGAGCAGCGCCTACAGCTACGTCCGGGGCACGATCATCGAGCTCAACATGCCGCTGGTGCGGTTCATCGCGGCCCGCTTCCGGCACCGTGCCGAGGACATGGACGACATCCTGCAGGTGGGCACGATCGGTCTGATCAAGGCGGTGGACGGTTACGACCCCACCCGCGGAGTCGAGTTCGTCACCTACGCCATCCCCACCATCGCCGGCGAGATGAAACGTTTCTTCCGGGACACCTCGTGGCCCGTGCGGGTCCCCCGCAGCATGCAGGAGCTGTACCTCACGGTCGCCCGCGGCTCGGACCGGCTGGAGCAGGAACTCGGCCGCCTCCCGCAACCGCAGGAGATCGCCGAAGACCTGCACCTCAGCGTCGAGCAGGCCACCGAGGGCCTGGTGGCGGGCCGGGTCTACCGCCCCAGCTCGCTGGACGCCCTGCGCGAGCAGGACACCGACGAGAGCGGCAGTGCCATGCTGGACCGCCTCGGCGGCTGCGACCCCGGCATCGAACTCGCCGACTTCCGCACCGCCGTCCGCCCTCTGCTCGCCCGCTTGCCGGAACGCGAGCAGACCGTGCTCAAGTTCCGCTTCTGGGACGGCTGCACCCAGTCCGAGATCGCCGCCCGGATCGGTGTCTCACAGATGCACGTCTCCCGGCTGCTGTCCGCCACCCTCGCCCGGCTGCGCGAACAGCTGGAGGACCGCGACGCCCCCGGCTGGGCCGACGAGCCAGACGAGACGGCCGAGCCCGAGTGACTTCGCCACCGTTCGACGTTTCTGACCCCCGTAGCGGGGCCAACTGCTACGGGGGTCCGTCGTGTGCGGTGTGCGCCGTCGGCGACGAGGACGTGCTCGCTCCGCGCGCTGGGCGGGAGGGGCGTCCTACGCCACCAGGGGCAGGATCTGATCGCGGTAGAAGTCGAAGAACCCTTCCTGATCCGGGCCGATCTGGCCGACGTACACCTCGTCGAAGCCCGCGCCGACGTAGCCCCGCAGCCGGTCCGCGTGCTGCTGGGGATCGTCGCCGCAGACGACCGCGTCGGCGACCATCTCCTCGGTGACCAGCTCGGTCGCCTGCTCGAAGTGCCTCGGTGTCGGCAGCACCTGGGCCAGCTCGCCGGGCAACAGCTCGCTCGGCCAGAGCCGGTGGACGGTCTTGACCGCCCGGTCACGGTCCTCCGACCAGCACACCTTCAGCCCGCCCACCACCGGCCCGGCGCCGCCCGCGGCCCGGTAGCGGCCGACCAGTTCGGCGTCCGGGGTCATGGTGACCAGGCCGTCCGCGTACGTCGCCGCTGCCTCGGCCGCCTTCGGCCCGAACGCCGAGACGTACACCGGCAGTCGGCCGTCCCGCGGCGGGGTGTAGAGGCGGGCGTTCTCCACGGTGTAGTGCGGGCCGTGGTGCGAGACCGCACCGCCGGTGAAAAGTTCGCGCATCACCGCCACGGCCTCCTCCAGCATCTGCGCCCGGACGTCGAACGGCGGCCAGTGGTCGCCCAGGACGTGCTCGTTGAGCGCCTCACCGGTGCCCACGCCCAGCCGGAGCCCGCCGGGCAGTTGCACGTCCGCGGTGGCGGCCGCCTGGGCCGTCACCGCGGGGTGGATCCGGATCGTCGGACAGGTGACCAGCGTGGTCACCGGCAGCCGGGTGGCCTCGGAGAGCGCGCCGATCACACCCCAGACGAACGGGCCGTTGCCCTGGGCGTCGTTCCACGGGTGGTAGTGGTCGGAGATCGCCAGCCGGGTGAAGCCCGCCCGTTCGGCCAGTCGGGCCTGGTCGACCAGCTGGGCGGGGGTGAACTCCTCGCAGGACAGGAAATAGCCGAACGCGGTCATGGCAGCCTCGTTTCCTCGGGACGCTTCCGCCGGAGCGGCTATCCGGGCGGGCAGCCGCGAAACCTCGCCGTCGTTCGCCTCCGGCCCGGCCCGGCCCGGCCCGGCCCGGCCCGGCCCGGCCCGGCCCGGCCCGGAGGCCGCGCCGGGCGCCGGCCCGCCTCAGCGGGCGGGCGTGAACTCCGGCAGCCGGGCCAGGCCGTCGGCCACCGCGGCGAACCCGCGGTCGAGCATCAGCAGCTCGTACTCCTCGACGGCGGTCGCCGGATCGGCCTCACCGCGGTGGACGGCGGTGAGCGAGCGGCAGAGCAGCTCGGCGTCGCGCAACGCCGTTTCGCGCCCTGGCCGGCGCTCGGCGGCATCGGGTGGATCGCGTCGCCGAGCAGCGTGACCGGTCCGGTGCCCCAGTGGGGTACGGGTTCGGCGTAGCGGATCGTGAGCGGGGAGCTGTTGCCCGTGTCGGACTGCCGGACCAGCTCGATCAGATCGGGGTGCCAGTCGTCGATCAGCGTGAGCAGCCGGTCCCGAACCCCCGCCCAGTCGGCCGGCCCGGCCGGGGCGTCGAGCGGCTCGGGCAGCATCGCCACCCAGCGCAGATAGCTGGTGGTGTCCGGCAGTTCGACCTCCGGCGCCAGCTCGGCCGCCGCCGACCGCGGTGGCCGGCGGAACTCCATCCGGCCGATCAGCAGGCTCACCCCGGCCCCTTGCACCAGTGTGCCCGCGCCCGGCACGAGGGCGGTGAGGCGCTCGGTCATCGGGGTGCGGCCGAGCACGGAGTTGCCGGGCAGGGCGACGACCCGTGCCCCGGGCAGCAGCTGCCGGCGCACCGCCGAGCCCACGCCGTCCGCGCCCACCAGCAGGTCGCCCTCCACGGTGTCGCCGTCCGCGAGCCGGGCGGCCACCCGGCCGTCCGCAAGCTCCTGGTAGCCGACCACGGCCCGGCCGAACTCCACCCGGTCCGCCAGCCCGGCGAGCAGCAGCTGCCGCAGTACGTGCCGGTCGGCGGCGGTGCCCCCGTCGGTCCGGCCGAGCCGCCGGAGTTCGGTCAACTGCTCGTCCACCACCCGCCGTTCACCTGCGAGCGGCCCGGTGACGGCCTCCAGCAGCCCGTGCAGCCGGGGCGGCAGGCACTGGCGCAGCGCCGCGAGCCCGGGCGCGTCCAGCCCGATCCGGAACCCCTGGTACCGGCTGTCCGCGGCCGCCTCCCGCTCGAACACCCGGACGTCGATCCCCGCCCGTACCAGCCCCTGTGCCAGGCACAGCCCGCCGATCCCGGCCCCGGCCACCAATACCTTCATGCTGACGTTCCCGTCTCTCGTCGCCCCCTCGAACGCCCGCCGGGCTCCTGCCCACGGGTGTCCGACCGATCCGTGATCAGCATCGCCGAGCCGGGCCCCCGCGCGACAGCCCGTTCCGTCACCGTTCGGCACTGACAGCTGTCACGTCCGCCGCCCTGACGCGTCTCACGGAGGCGGCTGTTCGGTGGTCAGGCCCCGGAGCGATCACGGACTCGCAGCACCGCCCGCACCGGATGACGATGCAGTTCGTCGACGGCTCCGGCACTCAGACGTCGGCTTCGACGGCGAAGGTGTTGCCGTCCGGATCCCGGAACCACGCGATGCGTCCACCGCCGGCCCGGGCGGTGATGCCCCCGGCGTCGTGCTCCAACCCGTCATAGCACACGAAGTCGACGCCGGCGGCGGTGAGTTCGCCGACGACCCGGTCGATGTCGTCGACGTACCAGACCGCCATGGTCGCCGCGGACCTCCCGGCCGTGTCGGACTGGTACACGTTCAGGGCCGGGACACCACCGGAACCGTAGACGCGGCTGCCGGCGGGGACGGCGGCGCTGGGACCGGCCCACAACGCCCGCAGGCCCAGCTTTCCCTCGTAGAACGCGACCGCTCGCCGGATGTCGGACACCGCCACGGAGGCACGCAGGTGGAAATCGCTCAAGGGCATGGTCCACCCTCCCACAGCCGCCCGCCGGGTCGACGGACATCCGGGACCGCCGGTCACCCGGCCCGCAGCCGCTCCGCCGCGTCCTTGGACAGGCTGACCCGGACGAGCGCGGCGGCCAGCCGGGCGTGCTCCTCCGGCGGGACCAGTCCGCCGAGGCCGCGGGCCGTGTGCGGCAGCCCCAGCTCCCGGGCCGCCCGGCACGGCCGCTCGTCGAAGTACGGGCGCAGCCACGGCCACACCGCCTGGACCTCCCGGCAGAAGATGCCCGCGCCCACCGGGCCGATCCGCGGGGCCTCCCGCAGCAGCTCCCGCAGGGCGGCGGGGTCGTGGTCGGCCTCCTCCGGCAGGCGGCGCAGGTCGCCGTGCCAGCGGTCGAGCACCAGGTGCGCGCCCTCGCCGAGGGCGGTGGCGGTGCTCTCGTCGTACCGGACGTAGTGGGCCCGGCCCAGCGCGTCCACCCGCTCCTGCCAGCCGGAGCCGGCCATCGCGCGCGGTGTGCGGTACCCGGCGGCGGACAGCTCCCGGGCGGCCCGGGCGGCCGTCCCAGCGCTGATCCGGATCGAGCAGAGGACGGTCAGGACCAGCAGCCGGTACAGCGGCGAAGGCTTGTCCCGCAGCGTGATGCCGGCCTCCTCGGCGTACGTCCGGCCGTACTCGGCGAGCAGCCGGTCCCTGATCGTTTCGACGGTCATCGCGGTGTCACCTCACTCTGCGGCGGGCCGTCGGGCGGGGGCGGACACGGCCCCGTGGCTGCCCCGCTCCGCCCGGCCGAAACAGCGTCGACGCGGCCCGGGGGCCGGTCAGCCGGCGCCGGGCAGCCGGGCCTCCAGATGTCCTGAGAGCACCCGGGTCTCCAGCACGGGCTGGGGCGCGGTGGCCGGTCCGCCCGCCACCTGGCCGTCGCGAAGGCGGAACTCGCTGCCGTGCCACGGGCAGCGCAGGCAGCCGTCGGCGACGGTGCCCTCGGAGAGCGGGCCGGAGAGGTGGGAGCAGCGCTCCACGAGTACATGGCAGTTCTCGCCGTCGCGGACCACCACCACGGCCAGCTCGCCCGCCCTGCGGCGGACCGGACGGCCGACGGGGAAGTCCTCGACGGCGCCGAGCGCGACCCAGTCCGGCGGCGCCAGCCGGGGCACCGCGGCGGCCCGGTCGGGTCCGGCGGCCTGCCGGTAGGACAGGTGCCCGCCGAGCACCGCGCCGCCCGACACGGCGGCCAGCCCGGCGAGGCCGAGCAGCCGCCCGCGCCCGCGCCGTCCCCGGCCCCGGGCCAGCAGCGAGGCGCCGTACAGCAGTACGCCGCCGGAGTTGGCGAGCGCGTGCACCAGCCCGGTGCGCCGGCGCGGTGGGTCGAGCCGGGCCCAGTCCACCCAGCCGGCGAGGGCGGCCGGCCCGGCCGCCAGCAGGCCCGCCGCCACCAGCACGTCGGCCGAGCGGCGCCGACCGGGTGCCAGGTCGAGCAGGCCTGCCGACATCCAGCAGCCGATCGGCAGCTGGACCAGGGCCGGGTGGAGCGGGTGGCCCAGCCACACGCCGTGCAGGGCGTCCCGGTACGGGCCCAGCGGCAGGGCCTCGACCGCGTCGGCGAGCGGGCGGGCGGGGGTGTCCAGGACGTCCCAGTGCGCCGGCGCCTCCAGGGCGCGGCGCAGCCGACGGGACCAAGGGCGGGTGTGCAGTGCCGATGCGTTCATACCGGGCGGCTAGCCGGTCCGGGCCCGGTCAAACCCTCGGCCCCGGCCCGGTAGGGGCCGGTCATTCCGTCCCGTGGGGCGATGAGGGCCCGGCCGGGGTCGTCGGAGTCGGTGAACGGTTTCGGGAGGAGGTCGCCCAGTGCCCGGAACCGCTTCAGCGCCTCGATGCGGCGCCCGGCCCGGGTGACGGCGTCCGTGAGTCGGCCGCGGGCGTAGGCGGATGCGCGGGCGGCCCTGGCCCTGGCCCGGGTCAGGGCCACCCGGCTGGACCGCCGGCACCCCGCCGGCCCGGTCCGCAGCGGCCTCCGGTCGGTCAGCCGCCGGCGGCCGCGAGCGCCTCACGGACGGTCACCAGGCACGGGTCGCAGTACCGGTCCGGTACCTCCGCGTCCGCGCCGTCGCCCGCCGGGACGACCCGCTGGGCGGGTTCGAGGAACCGTCCGCACAGTGACGCCGTCGCGTCGTCCTTCGCCACCACGTGCCACACCACTGCGGGTGGTGACACCGCCGGGTCGTGTTCGGCCCACATCTCGTACACGGGGACCTCCGGGGTCTCGGGGCTCGGTCACCCCATGCAAACCCGGGATACCACGGACGGCCACCGGGCCGGGCCCGGTGGGATGGTTACGCCGCTCCACAGCGGGCAGGCGCGCCCTCGGCCGGGACGGACTCCGGCCGTACCACCGGGGAGGCCCCGGTGAGCACGGGTGAAGGAGCCCATGGACACCGACGCCCGCGCCCGGGCCCGCCACGGCGGCGAGGGCCGGGACGACGAGCGGTGAACCGCCCGGCCGTGCCGGTGTGGCCGGGCCGGGGCCGGGTACCCGCCGGCATCCGGGGTGCGGATCGGCCGCGCCCGAGGCCCGCTGACGCTGCCCAGGAGGAGCGATGACCCACCCCACCAAGGTCCTGGCGATCGTGACGAACTACGGCGTGGAACAGGACGAACTGCTCGTTCCGGTGCGGCACCTGCGCGACAACGGTGTCCAGGTCGACATCGCGGCCCCGCACCGGGACGACATCCGCACCCTGGTCCACGACCGGGACCCGGGCGAGCGCGTGCGCCCGACCCACACCTTCGACGAGATCGACCCCGCCGGGTACGACCTGCTGCTCATCCCCGGCGGTACCCTCAACGCGGACAGCCTGCGGCTCCGCCTGGAGGCGGTCGCCGTCGTGCTCGCCTTCACCACCTCCGGCCGGCCCGTCGCCGCAATCTGCCACGGGCCGTGGCTGCTGGCCGAGGCGGGCGTGGCCTACGGCAAGCGGCTCACCTCCTACCCGTCGCTGCGCACCGACCTCGCCAACGCGGGCGCGACCTGGACGGACGAGCCGCTGGTCACCGACGATGCCAACGACTGGCGGCTGCTCACCTCCCGCAACCCCGGGGACCTCGACGACTTCCTGCGGGGCATCGACGCCGCCCTGAGCGCCCGGGCCGACGCCGCCGCCTGACCGCCTCCCGGCCGTTCCCGGGCCCAGCACGAAGGCCGGAACGGAAGAAGGCCCGTACGGAAGCCGTACGGGCCTTCGCCGTGCTCGTCGCCCCGGGAGGCGGTGTCAGCGCGACGGGAAGCGGTGCTGCGCCACCAGAGCGGCGAACTCCGTCCAGAACTCCGGCCCGGGCCGCCGGCCGTCGGCCCCGTCCGCGCTGTCCGCCCCGCCCGCGCCGACCGCCACCCCGGCCAGCTCGTCCGGCGCGGTGAACCCGGCCGCCCGGGCGAGCTCCACGCCCGAGCCCAGGAGCGCGACCGGCTTGCCGTGCCGCAGTGCCTCGGCGAGGAAGGTGACGGCGTCCGGATCGGCGGGCAGCGTCCGGTCGCTGCCGTCCGGCACCACCAGGGCGTCGTACAGCACCGAGGCCGTGGTGGGCAGCGGGCGGTCCACCGACAGGTGCTCACCGTCCTGGGCCAGCACGTGGCCGCCGTGCGCGGCGAGCGTCTCCACGCCCGCGCCCGCCCGGCCCAGGTGCTCGCGGGCGGCCCGGACCTGGTCGCCGGCCACGCCGGGCCCGGCCAGCACGGCGATCCTGCGGGTGCGGATGCCCGGGCCGCGCAGGTTCTCCAGGCTCAGCGCCGGAGAGGTCCGGGGCCCGGCGACGTCGTTCCCGGCCGAGGCCGTGGCCCGGTCGTCAGGGGTGGCCTCGGGCTCCGGCGCGCCGATCCGCCGGGCGACCTCGGCGGCCAGGCCCGGATCGACGTGCACCAGGTTGCCGACCATCCGCCGTCGGACCTCCTCGTCCTCGACCTTGCCCAGCTCGAAGGCGAAGGCAGCGGTGATGTGCCGCTGCTCCCAGTCCGCCATGCTGCGCCAGAACAGCGCGGCCTGGCCGTAGTGGTCGGCGAAGCTGGGGCTGCGCCGCCGGATCGCGACGCCGTCGATGCGTTCCTGGTAGTGCTCGAACACCCCCTCGGCGAGGTGGCCGCCGCCCATGGTGAACGGGCAGCCGCCGCCGACGGAGTTCGGCGCGTAGCTCGTTCCGGGGTGCACCACCTGCTGGCCGTAGCCGTCCCGGTGGTTGACCCGGACCTCGGCCAGCGGGCGGTTGACCGGCAGCTGGGAGAAGTTGGGGCCGCCCAGGCGGATCAACTGGGTGTCAAGGTAGGAGAAGTTGCGGCCCTGGAGCAGCGGGTCGTTGGTGAAGTCGATGCCGGGCACGATGTTGGCGGTGTGGAAGGCCGCCTGCTCGGTCTCGGCGAAGAAGTTCTGCGGGTTGCGGTCCAGGACCATCCGCCCGATCGGGCGCACCGGCACCAGCTCCTCGGGGACCAGCTTGGTCGGGTCCAGCAGGTCGAACGGGTAGGCGAACTCGTCCTCCTCGGGGATCAGTTGGACGCCCAGCTCCCACTCGGGGAAGTCGCCCGCGGCGATCGCCTCCCACAGGTCCCGGCGGTGGAAGTCGGGGTCGCGCCCGGCGGTGAGCTGGGCCTCGTCCCACACCTGGGAGAAGACGCCGAGCACCGGCTTCCAGTGGAACTTCACGAAGGTTCCCCGGCCGTCGGCGTTCACCAGGCGGAAGGTGTGCACGCCGAAGCCCTGCATCATCCGGTAGCTGCGCGGGATGGCCCGGTCGGACATCACCCACATCAGCATGTGGGTGGACTCCGGCTGGAGCGAGCAGAAGTCCCAGAAGGTGTCGTGGGCGGAGGCGCCGGTGGGGATCTCGTTGTCGGGCTCCATCTTCACCGCGTGGACGAAGTCCGGGAACTTGGCCGCGTCCTGGATGAAGAACACCGGCATGTTGTTGCCGACCAGGTCGTAGTTGCCGTGCCGGGTGTAGAACTTGACGGCGAAGCCGCGGACGTCGCGCACCGTGTCCGCGGAGCCGCGCGGACCCTGCACGGTGGAGAAGCGGACGAAGACGGGCGTGCGCCGGCCGGCCTCCTGGAGGAAGTCCGCGCAGGTGAACTCGGCCAGCGACTCGTACGGTTCGAAGAAGCCGTAGGCACCTGCGCCGCGCGCGTGCACGACCCGTTCGGGGATCCGCTCGTGGTCGAAGTGGGTGAGCTTCTCCCGCAGTTGGAAGTCCTCCAGCAGGGTGGGGCCGCGGTCGCCGACGATGAGCGAGTTGTCGGTGTCGTCGACGCGGACGCCCTGGTCGGTGGTGAGCGGGCCGTCCGGATCGGGGGCCCGGGCGGCGTCCAGCGCCGCGTCCTTGGCGTCCCGGTCGGCGGGCTCGGGGGATTCGGGGGAGGTGCGCATCTCGACTTCTCCGTCCTGGAGTTCGGTGGTCCTGGAGTTCGGTGGTCGGAGGGTTCGGTGGCCCTGGAGTCCGGGGCCGGGCCGGCGGGCGCCGGGCGGTGGTCAGTGCCGCAGCAGGAGGTAGGCCGCCTCGGCCGGGCTCCCGGCCGCCGGACAGGCCGTCGGGGTGCAGAGCCGGTACCGGACGGCCACCGGCCCGCTCGCCCCGGGGACCCTGATCGCGTGGGCGCCGGCCGTCAACGCGGCGGCGAGCACGGTGTCCTCGCAGCCGATCACGGTGACGCGCGAGGGCGGCAGGCCCAACGCCCCGCAGGCGGCGGTCACCAGTCCGGGAGCGGGCATCCGGCAGGCGCAGCCGTCGCGCTCCCCGTGCGGGCACACCGCCCACACGTCGATCGCGCCGAGCAGCACCTCGGCCCGGGCTTGGACCGCCTCGACCTGCCCGCGCCCGAAGAGCCCCCGGGCCACGCCGCGCTGGTTGCTCAGCACACCGAGCGCGAGGCCCGCCCCGCGCAGCGCGGCGACGGCGGCCCGGACGCCCGCCGCCGGGTGGACCATGGCGGGATCGCCGTTGGGGGAGACGTTCTGGAGGAGCGTGCCGTCGCGGCCGAACAGCACCGCGCCCGAGGGTTCGTCCGTCCTCGCACCGCCGGTGCGGACGGTCAGCCAGGGCCGGGACCGGTCCCGGTGCTCGCTCCGCGGGCGGGGCTGGGGGACGGTCGGTACGGGTTCTCCTAGGTAGGCCATACTCCTGCGGGTTGCCGCCGTCGCGGGAGGCAAACGGCGCCGGACGGCGAATCGGGATGACGAACCGGGACGGCTTCCGAGTCGCAGCGGGGCGTGGGGCACCGGCCGTAGGCTGGGACCATGACCGAGCGGCCAGCGGGCCTCGGGTGGACCTTCCTCACCAATCACGCCCGCGTCCTGGTGCAGATCGCCCGCGATCCCGGAATCCGGGTGCGGGACATCGCCGCCCGCTGCCTGCTCACCGAGCGGGCCGTGCAGCGGATCATCGCCGATCTCGAAGCGGCCGGCTACCTCACTCACGAGCGCCTCGGGCGGGTCAACCACTACCACGTGATCGCGAGCAAGCAACTGCGCCACCCGGCGGACGCCGGGCCCACCCTCGCGGAACTGCTGGCCGTGCTGCTGCGCTGACCCCCCGGTGTCCTCGGCGAGTTCCGCCGGCCGGCCCGGCGAGGCCCGGACCGGCCGTGGAAGCGGGCGAACAGCAGCCGCCGCCGGCTGCTGCCCGGACAGCCCCGGGTATCCTCGCGGGATGCCCGCACCAGATGTCCGGACCGTCGCCCCCTCGGCCCCACCGGCCGGTGAGCCGGCCGTCGTCCTCTCCGGCTACGGTCCCGTCGGCCGTGCCTACGCCGAGCGGCTGCTGACGCACGGTGACGGCATCGCGGAGGAGTACGGCATCCGGCCGAGGCTCGCGGCGGTGCGGGTCGGCTCGGCGCAGGTCGAACTCCACGGCGGTGGCCCGGTCCCGCCACGGGCGGAGTGGGGCCCGTTGGCCTCCCTGGCGCAGACCCTCGACCGCACCGGCGCGCGGGTGCTCGTCCAGTCGCTGCCGTCCTCCCCGCAGGCGCGGGAGCAGGCCGCCGAGGAGGCCTGTCTGGCGCTGGGGCGCGGGGTGCACGTGGTCACCGCCACGAAGAGTCACCTGCTGAGCCACTGGCGCGAACTCGCCGGGGCCGCGCGGTCGGGCGGCAGCCTGGTCAGGATCTCCGGGGCGACCGGTGCGGCCCTGCCGACCGCGGACCTGGCGCGCACCGGTGTGCGCGGTCTCGGCTGCCGGACGATCCGGGCCTGCCCCAACGGGACCGCCACCTTCGTGCTCGACCGTCTGGCGGCGGGCGACCCCCTGGACCGGGCGGTCGCCGAGGCCCAGCGGCGCGGCATCGCCGAGGCTGATCCCTCGGCCGACCTGTCGGGCGCCGACGCGGCCACCAAGGTGCGACTGCTCGCGGCCCTGCTGTGGGGCTGGGATCCGGCCGCCGTCAGGGTCAGTACGGAGGCGGTGGACGCGGGGACGGGCGCCGCGGCGGTGGCCGCGGACGCTCGGGGGCAACGGCTGCGGGCGGTGGCGAGTGCGAGCGCCGACCGGCCGCTGCTCGTCGAGGTCCGCCTGGAGCGGACCGCGCCCGGCGACCCGCTGCACGCGATCACCGGCCCGGAGAAGGCGGTCGTCTACGGCTGCCCCGACGCCGGCGACATCACGGTCAGCGGCGGCCGCTCCAGCCCGCTCGGCGCGGCACTGGCGATGCTTCGGGACACCCTCGACGTGACGGCGCCGCGCGGATACGGCTTCGGCTGAGCCGGGACGTGCCCGGTCGGGGCCGGACCGGGCACGCGTCAGGCCGGGGTGATGGCCTGGGGGAAGGTGAAGAGGCCGTCCGGATCGTAGCCGCGCTTCACCCCGCGCAGCCGGTCGAGGTTGCCGCCGTAGTACGCCCGGGCCCAGTCGGCCAGGCGCGGATCGGGGTAGTTCTGGTACGCCTCGCCGCTGGCGTACGGGCGCATGGTGCTCCAGACGTCCTGCAGCCAGGCCTGGGACTGCTCCACGCCCGGCCCCGAACCGGCCCCGGGAGAAGGGTAGTTGGCGATGTACTGGGCCGAGAACAGCGCGCCGCGGTGGACGAAGGCGGTGTCCCCCGGAGCGATCCGGCCGACCGCGCCGCCCAGCGCGTCGAAGGCGACCGAGGCACTCCCGCCCTGCGGTGCGGTCCGGGCGTACCGGTCGACGGAGGCCACCAGCGCCGCGATCCCGGCCGCGTCGATCGGCCTGGTGTAGAAGTCGGACCGGGCCGCGTACGACTCCCTGGTCAGTCGGCCGTCGGGGCTCCGGCCGGGCAGGCTGCCCGGAAGGTGGGCGGCCGCCTGCGACCAGCCGGCCACTCCGCCCAGCACCTTCATGGTGTCCAGGAACGGCGCGGTGTGGAGGGAGGCGGTGGCCGGGGCGACGGCCAGACGGTCGAGCAGGTCGGCGAGTTCGCTCTGCGGACCTAGCAGGTTGACGGTGCTGGTCAGGCGCAGCCTGCCGTCCGGCCAGGTGTCCAGGTGCAGGTTCGCCCAGAGCTGGTCCGGGGCGCCCGCCACCCAGCTCTGCCAGGCGGCGACCACCGACCCGGCGGCGGACCAGGGCCAGGAGAGGAAGGCGTACGCGCAGGTCGCCGCCGGGTGGGTGCGGAAGGTGAAGGAGGTGACCACGCCGAAGTTGCCGCCACCACCGCCGCGCAGCGCCCAGAACAGGTCGGCGTCGGTGTCCGCGTCCACTCGCCGGATCCGCCCGTCCGCCGTCACCACCTGGGCACCGGTGAGGCTGTCGCAGGTCAGCCCGTACGCCCGGCAGGTGACGCCGATGCCGCCGCCCAGGGTCAGCCCGGCCACGCCGACGCTCGGGCAGGAGCCGGCCGGGACGGTCACGCCGTCGGCTGCCAGCCCCGCGTACACGTCGATCAGCCGCGCCCCGGCCCCCACCGTGGCCGTGCCGCCCGAGCCGCCGACCCCCGCCATCGCCCCGACGTCCAGGACCATGCCGGGGCCCGACGACCAGCCCGCGTAGCTGTGCCCGCCGCTGCGCACCGCGACCGGGACGGCGTGGCGGCGGGCGAAGGCCAGGCAGGTGGTGACGTCCTGGCCGGTGGCCGGGTAGACGATCCCGGCGGGTCGGAGGTCGTCGAACTGCGGCTGGTAGAGCCGGCTCGCGTCCTGGTAACGGCCGTCCTGGGGACCGATGACCGTGCCGCCGAGGTCCTTGGCCAGCGCGGCCCAGTCGGCCGGGCCGGCGGATGTGGGGCGCGCGGTGGTGGGCCGGGGCGAGGGCGACCGGGTGGAGGCCGACGGGCCCGGGGCCGGCGCGGGCTCCGCGCCCCCGCAGGCCGCGAGCACCGCCGCCAACGGCGCGGCGAGGGGCACGACGGCGAGCCGGAGCACCGTTCGGCGGGGCGGCCCCGCCGGGAGGTCCGGCGTCGCTCCGGGGAGGTCCGGCGTCGGACCAGGGAGGTACGGCGTCGGTCCGGGCAGGTCCGGCACCGATCCGCTCCC
Source organism: Kitasatospora sp. NPDC036934 (assembly GCF_055608425.1). NCBI lineage: Bacteria > Bacillati > Actinomycetota > Actinomycetes > Kitasatosporales > Streptomycetaceae > Kitasatospora > Kitasatospora sp. NPDC036934. The sequence continues at coordinate 595,325 of NZ_JBVJQR010000001.1, forward strand.
GCTCATGGCCGCCTCCCGTTCCCGGGGCCGTCGCCCGGTGCCGCCGCGGCCCGTGACCGCACGCTACCCGTCGGGGCCGGGAGCGGGCGCCGACCCGACGCAACCAGGGGAGGGCCGTCGGCGCCGGCCGCCGCCTCGACCGGGTCGCCGACCGGTGCGGTCGGGCAGGAGGCCGCCGCCGCCATCGTCCGGCGGGTGCCCGGGTCCGCAGGGTGGCGGACGACGAGGTGCAGATCCGGGTCCTCGGCCGCGATCAGCTTGGCCTGGCGGAACGTCAGTGGCCCGAGCCGCGGGTGGTCGAAGCGCTTGAGCGCCGGGTTGAAGCCCGCCACGTCGTGGCGTTCCCAGCGGGCGCGGAAGCCGGGGTCGGTGGTCGAGACGTCCGTGACGATCTCGGCGAAGCGCGGGTCGCCGGGGTGGCGGTCGGCGGAGGCGCGGAACTGGGCCAGCACCGCCCAGGACTCGGCCTCCCAGTTCTTGAGGACTGTGCGCATCGGCGGCCAGCCGAAGTAGAGCCAGATCATGTTGCGCCGCTGGACGGGCAGTTGGTCCAGCCCGTCGTAGATGGCGGCCTCGCTCCCGTTGTGGGCGAGGATGTCCCAGTGCCGGTCCAGCAGGCAGGCCGGGGTGGGGCTGAGGGCCGCGACGGTGGCCCGCAGGTGGTCGCCGACCGCGGGGCAGCCGTCGGCGGCCGGGCGCGGGGCGGTGTCGTTCTCGCCGGCGAGGTCGAAGACGTGGCGCCGCTCGGCCGAGGTGAGTCGCAGGGTGGTGGCCAGCGCGTCCAGGACCTGGCCGGAGGCGGCGATCGGGCGCCCCTGCTCCAGCCAGGAGTACCAGGACACGCTGACCCCGGACAGCAGCGCCACCTCCTCGCGGCGCAGCCCGGGCGTCCGGCGCCGGGGGCCGCCGGTCAGGCCGACGTCACCCGGGGTCAGGCGTTCCCGCCGGGAGCGCAGGAAGGCGCCGAGCGCCGTGCGGCGCTGTGTTTCACGATCGTTCATGGTGGGCCCAGGGTACGGTCCGGCGATCCGGCCGAGGCTGTTACTCCCACTACCAGGATGATCCGTCAGCGCCTGGTGGCGGGGAGGGTCCGGCGGCGGCCCGAGGATGGGACGCATGACTCCGATCGCCCACACCGCCGCTCCGGTCGCCGCCCGGCCGGACACCAGGGTGCCGTTCCCGTTGACGGCCGCCGCGTTCACCGCCAACTTCGACCGCTTCGCCATCGGCCCGGTGCTGGTCACCGTCGCGGCCGCGCTGCACGTCCCGCTGTCCTCCGCGGTTGCCCTGGCCGGCGGCTACGCGCTCGCCTACGGACTGTCACAACCGGTCTGGGGCGTGCTCTCCGACCGGATCGGGCGGCTGCGGGTGATCCGTACCGCCCTGGTGGTGGCCGCACTGGCCGGCCTGGCCTCGGCCGCCGCGCCGAACCTGGCGGTGCTCACCGCGCTGCGGGTGGTCACCGGCTTCGCGTTCGGCGCCGTCGTGCCGTCCTCGCTGAGCTTCGTCGGGGACGCGGTGGCGCCGGAGCGCCGGCAGGGCGCGCTGGCCGACCTGATGGCGGCGCTCGGGCTCGGCAACGGACTGGCCGCGCTGTTCGCCGGGATGGTCGCCAACTGGCTGAACTGGCGGCTGGTGTTCGTGGTGCCCGCGATAGCCGCCGCGGCGGCCGCGATCGGGCTGCGCCGCGCGGTGGAGCCGGAACGCGCCCCGGCCGGCAGCCTGGCCGGGCAGCTCGGCGCGGTGCTGCGCAGCCCGTTCGCGTACCTCGTCGCCCTGCTCGGCCTGGTCGAGGGCGCGGTGCTGCTGGGCGGGCTGACCTTCGTGGCGCCGGCGCTGGAGCACCGTGGTCTCTCCGACGCCGCGGCCGGTGCGATCACCGCCCTGTACGGCGCGGGGACGCTGGTGTTCACCCGTGCCGTGAAGGCCCTGACGCGGTACGTCCCGGCGCACGGCCTGGCCGCGATCGGCGGCGCCCTGGTGCTGGTCGGCTACGGCGCCGCCGCCCTGGTGCCGGGGGTGTGGACGTACGCGCTGGTGGCCGCGCTGCTCGGCGCGGGCTGGGCCTTCCTGCACTCGACGCTCCAGGCGTGGGCCACCTCGGTGGTGCCCGAGGCGCGTGGGACGGCCGTCTCCTGCTTCGTCGCCGCGCTGTTCGTCGGCAGCGCCCTGGGCACCGCGCTCGGCGGAGGAGCGGCCGGCCAGGGGCGGTTCGACCTGCTGTTCGGCGTGACCGCCGTGGCGACCGTGCCGCTGACGGCCGCGGTGGTGCTCGGGCGGCGCCGCTTCACCGCCCGGGGCTGACCCGAGGCCGGCCTGCGGGCAGCACTTTTGCGGGCGCACAACCCCCTGCGAGCTCAGAGCGCCCGCAGGGCGGCCTCGCAGGCGGCGCAGCGCCGATCGGCCAGGGCGGGCGGGTACCAGGGCTCGCCCGGGCGGGCGGGCCGGTAGTGGGAGTGTTCCATCGGGTCGGTGTCCAGGCCGCACAGGGTGCGCGGGAGCGGGTCCTCGGGCACCTCCGGGTCGCCGCCCGCCGCGTGCACGGCCAGCACCACCGGCTCCACGCCATCCGGTCCGAGGGCTTCGTCCTGTTCGAGTTCGAACAGGACGACGATCGCCGTCATGTCGGGTCACCCGTCCGCTCAGTGCTTCTTCTTCGCCAGCCAGTCGGCGAGAACGGCCGCCTGGCTGTGGTCGACGTCCTTGGTGGCGGTGAGCAGGGTGAGCGGGTCGTGGGCGGCCAGCTCGCGCAGGTGGCCGGCGGCCTCCCGGTGCTCGGCGTCGCGCAGCTCGGCGAGGTAGCGGCGGCGGAACTCGGTGAAGCGCTCCGGATCGTGGCCGTACCACTTGCGCAGTCCGGTCGACGGGGCGACGTCGCGCAGCCATTCGTCCAGGTGCGCGTCCGTCTTCTTCATGCCGCGCGGCCAGACGCGGTCCACCAGTACCCGTTGCCCGTCCTGGGGCGAGGCGACCTCGTAGATCCGTCGGTAGCTGATCTGTGCGGCCATGGCGGGTTCCTCCCGGCTCGGTGTGCTGGTGGCCGGTCCGTCCACGCCCGTGGCGGTCCGCCCACACCAGCGTGTGCCCGGATCGGGCGGATCCGCACACCGACGGCGCAGCCGGGGCGGCTGCCCGCGCGCCGGTCCCGCGTGGCGCCCGGTGGCACCGGCCCGCCGCCGCTAGGGTCGCTCCCGGTGTGCGGGGCCGGGCCGTTCCGGGGGAGGACGGGGCCCTGCCGGGGGTTTCATCCGGCTCCGCTGCGGAGGTCCCATGAGTGCGTCCGACACCACCGCCGACACCAGCGTCGGCACCGGCCCGCCGCCGCGCGTCCGGCTGCGGGTGCGGCGGGGCAGCCGGCTGCTGCGCTGGCTGTTCACCACGGACCACAAGGTGATCGGCAACCTCTACCTGGCGACGGCCTTCGGGTTCTTCCTGGTCGGGGGCCTGATGGCGCTGCTGATGCGGACGCAGCTGCTGGGCCCCGACACCGGGTTCCTGTCGAACGAGCGGTACAACCAGCTGTTCACCATGCACGGCACGATCATGCTGCTGCTGTTCGCCACCCCGACCTTCGCCGGCTTCGCCAACGCGATCATGCCGCTGCAGATCGGCGCGCCCGACGTGGCCTTCCCCCGGCTGAACGCCTTCACCTACTGGGCGTTCCTGCTGGGCGGGCTGATGGTGCTGAGCGGCTTCCTCACCGCGGGCGGCGCCCCCGCGTTCGGCTGGTTCGCCTACGCTCCGCTGAACGGGCCGGAGCACTCGCCCGGGACGGGCCCGGACCTGTGGGCGCTCGGCCTGGTGGTGGCCGGTCTCGGGACGGTCCTGGGCTCGGTCAACTTCATCACCACCATCACCTGTCTGCGGGCACCGGGCATGACGCTGTTCCGGATGCCGGTCTTCACCTGGACCGTGCTGTTCACCTCGATCATGGTGCTGCTGGCCTTCCCGGTGCTGACCGCGGCCCTGCTGCTGCTGGAGGCGGACCGCAGGTTCGGCGCCCACGTCTTCGACCCGGCCAACGGCGGGGCGATGCTCTGGCAGCACCTGTTCTGGTTCTTCGGCCACCCGGAGGTGTACATCGTGGCGGTGCCGTTCTTCGGCATCGTCAGCGAGATCATCCCGGTCTTCAGCCGCAAGCCGCTGTTCGGCTACTACGGGATGATCGGCGCGACCATCGCCATCACCTCGCTGTCGATGTCGGTGTGGGCGCACCACATGTTCGCCACCGGGCAGGTGCTGCTGCCGTTCTTCTCGATGATGTCCTTCCTGATCGCGGTGCCCACCGGGGTGAAGTTCTTCAACTGGATCGGGACGATGTGGCACGGCTCGCTGTCCTTCGAGACCCCGATGCTGTGGTCGATCGGGTTCCTGGTGACCTTCCTGTTCGGCGGACTGAGCGGGGTGCTGCTGGCCGCGCCGCCGATCGACTTCCACGTCACCGACAGCTACTTCGTGGTGGCCCACCTGCACTACGTCCTGTTCGGGACGGTCGTGTTCGCGACCTTCGGGGGCTTCTACTTCTGGTGGCCGAAGATCACCGGGAAGATGCTCGACGAGCGGCTCGGGAAGGTGCAGTTCTGGATCCTGTTCGTCGGGTTCCAGACCACCTTCCTGGTGATGCACTGGCTGGGCGCCCAGGGGATGCCCCGGCGCTACGCGACGTACCTGGCGGTGGACGGCTTCACCACGCTCAACGTGGTCGCCTCGATCGGCGCCTTCCTGCTCGGCGTCTCCAACCTGCCGTTCTTCTACAACGTCTGGGTCACCACCCGGCACGGCACCCGGGTCGACCAGGACGACCCGTGGGGCTGGGGCCGCTCCCTCGAGTGGGCCACGTCCTGTCCGCCGCCGCACCACAACTTCCTGGTGCTGCCCCGGATCCGCTCCGAGTCGCCGGCCTTCGACCTGCACCACCCGGAGGTGCCGCCGGAGGACTCGCCGAGCGGCGCCGGACAGCCGCAGGTCGGCCGGAGCGGACAGGGGGAGGCGGGATGAAGGCCGAGGGCTGGCTGTTCGCCGTCATGACGGTGTTCTTCGCGGTGGTCGGGCTGGTCTACGGCTTCTGGGCGCACGAGCCTGCCGGCAAGGCGATCCTGACGGTGGCGTTCCTGATGTCGGGGCTGGTCGCGCTGTTCTGGTTCGTCCAGCACCAGCGGCGCGGCGGCGGTCGGCCGCAGGACCGCAAGGAGGCCGAGATCGTGGAGTCCGCCGGGCAGGTGGGCTTCTTCCCGGCCCGCAGCGGCTACCCGGTGCTCACCGCGGCGGGCCTGGTGGTCTTCGCGCTGGGCCTGGTGTTCGCCCGCTGGCTGATCGTCTGCGGTGCGGTGCTGCTCGGCTTCGCCGTGTTCGGCTTCATCTTCCAGTACCACGACCGTGGCGACGGCGGGGCCTGAGCCGGCGGAACAGCCGGCTCACCGGCCCGCGCCGCTCCGGGAGCGCGGGCCGGTCGGTCGCCGGCGGTGCGGGGTGCTCCGGCGCGGTGAGGACGGCCGCGACGGCGCGGGCCTCCTGCTCGGTCGCGGGCAGCTCGACCCGGTCGCCGTGGTACCAGGAGCCGAGCGCGGCCCGGGCCCGTTCGGTGCGCGGCGCCCCGGGCCGCGGCTCGTCCGGTCGCGGGGCGTCGCGCACGAGCAGCGCGTACCGCTCGGCGGCCGGCACCGGCCGGTGGTGCCCGTCGAAGCCGCCCTCGATCGACTGGTCGATCCGCCCGGTCGGGTCGCCCTCCAGCAGCCGGGAACGGTCCCTGGCCTGCAGGGCGAGGCAGAGCCACCGGGTGAGCAGGAACGCGAACGCCGGCGCCAGGAAGAACGCCGCCCGCAGCACCCAGGTCAGGGAGTCGACGGAGACGCCGAAGACGTACGCGACCACGTCGTTGCCGCCGGCGATCAGCAGCACGGTGTACCAGGTGACCCCGGCGGCCCCGAGCGCGGTGCGGACGGGCTTGTTGCGCGGCCGGTCGCACAGGTGGTGCTCGCCGCCGCCCGGGGTGAGCCAGCGCTCCACGAAGGGGTAGGCGTACAGCGCCCCGAACAGCAGGCCCGGCACCACCAGGGCGGGCAGGAAGGCGTTCCAGGAGACGGTGTGCCCGAGCACCCCGGTCTCGGCCGCGGGCATCAGCCGCAGTGCCCCCTCGATGAATCCGATGTACCAGTCGGGCTGGGCGCCCGCCCCGGCGATGTCGGGCCGGTAGGCGCTGTAGCGCCAGATCGGGTTGATCTCCGCGGACAGCGCGGACAGCGCCAGGATGCCGCCGACGGTGAAGGCCAGGCCAGTGGTGCGGGCCAGGAACTGGGGGAAGAAGGGGAGCCCCACCACGTTCCGGTTGGTCCGGCCGGGCGCCGCCCACTGGGTGTGCTTGAGCACCACCACCAGGGTCAGGTGCGCCCCGATCAGCGCCAGCAGCAGACCGGGCACCAGCAGGATGTGCACGGTGAACAGCCGCGGGATGATGGCGTGCCCGGGGAACTCGCCGCCGAAGGCGAAGAAGGTGAGGTAGCTGCCGACGAGCGGCACCGAGAGCAGGACGCCCTCGGCGATCCGGAGCCCGGTGCCGGACAGGGTGTCGTCCGGCAGCGAGTAGCCGGAGAACCCCTCCAGCAGGGCGAGGGTCAGCAGGGTCACCCCGATCACCCAGTTCAGCTCGCGCGGGCGGCGGAAGGCGCCGGTGAAGAACACCCGCAGCAGGTGCGCGCAGATCGAGGCGACGAACAGCAGGGCCGCCCAGTGGTGGATCTGACGCACCAGTAGGCCGCCGCGCACCTCGAAGCTGATCCGCAGGGTCGAGGCGTACGCCTCGGACATCCGGACCCCGCGCAGCGGCAGGTAGGGGCCCTGGTAGTCGACGTCGCCCATGCTCGGGTTGAAGAAGAAGGTGAGGAACACCCCGGTCAGCAGCAGGAAGACGAAGCTGTACAGGGCCAGTTCGCTGAGCAGGAACGACCAGTGGTCGGGGAACGCCTTGCGGAGCAGCAGCCTGCCCGCCTCGGTCAGCGGGAGCCGCCCGTCCACGGCCCGTACGGCGCGCTCCGGCCGGTTCGCGGGCACCCGCCAGCCGTGAGCCTGGTTTCCGTCCATAGCGGGCAACCTAGTGCGAAACGCCTGGCCCGGCCGGGCAGGGCATCCCGATCCTCCGCCGGGGCCGAGCCCGGAGCACCCGGTCGGAGCAACCGGGGTGCTCCGCTACCCCCAGTAGCCGACGTGCACGGCCGAAGCCTCCTCGAAGAGGTACGGACCGGACACCTCCACGGTGTTGCCGCCGGCCGCGAAGACCGCGCGGCAGGGCAGGTCGAGGACCGGCTCGTCCGGGTCGACGCCCGCGATGGCGTTCAGTTCGGGCGCGGCGAGGGCGTAGACGACCCGCCGGATGCCGCTCCAGTAGATCGCCCCGGCGCACATCGCGCAGGGCTCGGTGCTGGAGTAGAGGGTGGCCTCGGCGAGCTGGTGCGGGGCCAGGGTGCGGGAGGCCTCGCGGACCAGGTTGATCTCCGCGTGGGCGGTGACGTCGTGGTCGGTCAGCACGGTGTTCTCGGCGGTGAGCAGGACGTCCCCGTCGGGACCGGTGAGCAGCGCGCCGAACGGGTGGTTGCCGTGGGCCCGGGCGGAGGCGCCGAGCTCGATGGCGGCGAGCAGGTGGGCGGGGGAGTGGTCGGCCATGGCGGGTCTCCTCGGACAGGGCGGACGGCGGGGCGGACGGCTGGGCGGGGGTCGGAGCGGGCTGCCGCGCCTCCGGACCCCCGACCAGTGTCACCCCGCCGTCGTGGGGCCGCCCCGGCGCCCCCGGCTCACCCGTAGAGCCGGGCGCCGTACCGCGGGCCGTAGTACTGCTCGAGGTCCGCCAGATTCTCGTCCGGCCGCTCCAGGCTCTTGGCGATGCGCGCCCGGGACGGCGCCGCCTCCGGGGCCCAGGACTCCGGCTTCCAGAGCGCCGAGCGCAGGAAGGACTTGGAGCAGTGGTAGAACACCTCCTCGATCTCGACCAGCAGCGCCACCGGCGGCCGGTGGCCGTTGACCACCAGCCGGTCGAAGAACGGCGCGTCGCGCAGCAGGCGGGCCCGGCCGTTGATCCGCAGGGTGTCGCCGCGGCCGGGGATCACGTACAGCAGGCCGACGTGGGGGTTGCCCAGGACGTTGCGGAAGCCGTCGGTGCGCCGGTTGCCGGGGCGCTCGGGCACCACGATCGTGGTGTCGTCCAGGACGAGGGTGAAGCCGGCCGGGTCGCCCTTCGGGGAGGCGTCGCAGCTGCCGTCCGCCGCCGCCGTGGAGACCACGCAGAACGGCGAGGCGGCCAGCCAAGCGCGGTCGTGCTCGTGCAGGGAGGTCCGCACCTTGGCCGCGTCCCGCGGGGTCGGCGCACCGAGCAGCTCGCGCAGTTCGTCCTCGGAAGTGATCTCCACCAGTCCGTCCGTCCGCATGGACGTTCCCCTCTCCCCGTGTGTCTCGCCGTGCGATGGCGTGTGGCCAGCCTAGTGTCCTGCGCCAGGAATTCGTTCAAGATATGAGGCGAGTCGTTCGAGGATCTCGTCGGCGGTCCTGGTCCAGGTGAAGGGCCGGGGGTTCTCGTTCCAGGTCTTGATCCAGTCCCGAATGTCCTTCTCCAGCGCGCGGACCGGCTTGTGGACTCCACGTCGGAGCTGCTTGTCCGTCAGCAGGCCGAACCACCGCTCGACCTGGTTGAGCCAGGACGAGCTGGTGGGGGTGAAGTGCAGATGGAACCGTGGGTGTGCGGCCAGCCACTTCTGGATCGCCGGGGTCTTGTGGGTGGAGTAGTTGTCACAGACGAGGTGCACGTCGAGGTCGGCGGGCACCTCCTTGTCCAGCTTGGCGAGGAACTTCTTGAACTCCGCGGCCCGGTGCCGGCCGTGGAGCGAGCCGATGGGACTTGGCCCGCCGCGATCAGCGGACCAGCGTCTCGGGTTCCTCGTCCGTCAACGTCAGCTCGGCCATCGGCCGTCCCATTCGCGCCACGGGGCAAGGCTACACATATACATCGAATTTCAGGCGCAGGACACTAGAAGGCCGATGGAGATCTTGCTGAGGCGCTGTTCGGGTGGGGGCCGGGTGGGCCCTCTTGGTCAGGTGGTGGGGGTGAGATGCCAGGTGCCGTGGGCGTGGGTGAGGCCGAGGTTGATGAGGGTTCGTATGTTGAGGGCGGCGGTTCGGGTGTGGAGCCAGGTGTTGTTCTTGGCGGTGCCGCGGTAGCGAAGTCTGCGGTTGCCGTGGGGGACGAGCCAGGCGACGGCGCGTTCGACGGGTGGTCGCCAGCGGCGTTAGTCGGCTTGCCAGTTGGGGTCGGTGGCGCTTTGGTGCCGGGCGGCGGCGAGTTGGTCGAGGTGGGGGCGAATGGTCAGGATGCGACCGGCCTTGGTCTTGGTGCACCGTTCGCGGATGGACCGTTTCGAAGTCCGAAAGTCCGTGCAGGGCCTGCAGGGTGATCGTGGCGGCCAGGGCCTGGGGCGGCGTACTCGGGCGGCCGTTCGCCGACGGGTACATGTCCGCGAACATCGCCGCCGGGAACAGTTCACCGCGATGCTCGGCCAGGAACGCGAACACGCTTCCCGCCGGGATCAACTCCCGGTAGGTCTTCCACACATCCGGCCCGACCGTCTCCCCGGCCCATACCCCCGTCACCACGCCAAACGGTCTGGTCCTGGCGTGCGGTCGGCGGGGCCAGAAGCGGACGTCGTCGTCCGTTGTCTGGACGATCCCCGGCCGGAAGCGACTGCCGGTCCGGCGCGGTGGCTGCCTCCAGCGGGCGTGGTATCACGTGATCGGCCGGCGAAGTCCCGCGTGTGCCGGCAAAGGCCCCCGCCTCGTCGCGGCACGACGAAGCGGTGGCACCGGCAGACACGCGCGGGCCCTGCCCACTTGTCGCAGCGGAGGCTGCCCGGATCCGATTGTCGGCGTGGCACGCCGCTGTCCGGCTCAATGCCCGGCCCTGCCGGGCGTTGGGTGTCAGCATCGCAGGGTTGTCGGTACGGCCAGGCGAGGAGTTGCTGCGGTGACGTTGAGCGATGCCCCGGCGAGGCGACCGCTCGGCGGCCGGACAGGCGCCCAGTGCTGGCTGCTGACGGGTCCCGGTCTGCTGGAGAACGGCATCGTCGGCGACCTCACCACAGCTCTTGAGGACGCGCTGCCCGGCCGGTTCGCCGTGTGGCGCACCGATGAGCTGCTGCTCGGGATCGAGGGCGGCAAGCTTACGCTGCGGGATCTGGGCGGTGGCCTGCTGGAGGCGCCGGGTGTGGTCTACGCCCGGCTGGCGTCCCCGAGCCTCAGTACCGACCGGGAGGGCACGCTGCTGCGTCATCTGGTGGCGATGGGCACGGTGCTGCTCAACCCGTTGGAGGCGGTGCTGGCGGGTGCGAACAAGTTCTGGCAGCTGCAGGAGCTGGCCCTGGCGGGTCTTCCCGTCCCCGACACCCGCAGCTATGCGCACGCGGGGCTGGAGGATGTGATCGCGGCCGGGGTTTCCGCGCCGTCGGTGGTGAAGTCGGTGCGCGGCCAGCGCGGCGGTCAGGTCTTCCTGGCCCCCGACGCCCAGATGCTGCGGGAGGTCCACGGCAGCCTCAAGGAGGATTCCCCGTACCTGTTCCAGCGGTACGTGTCCCACTCGCACGGCCGCGACCTGCGGGTGGTGGTGGTCGACGGCCGGGCCGTCGCGGCCCAGGTCCGCTCGGCCGCCGACGGCGGGTTGAGGTCGAACCTGGCGCTCGGCGCAACCGCCGTGCTCTGCCCCGGCCTGCACCCCGGGGGCGAGACACTGGCCGTCCGTGCCGCCCAGGCGCTGGGCCTGGCGGTGGCGGGGGTGGACCTGCTCTTCGAAGCGGACGGCGGGTTCACGATCTGCGAGGTCAACGCCAACGTCGGCTGGCGCGAGCACATGAGCGAGGTCACCCCGGCCGTCGTGGCCGCCTGCGTGGCCAGACTGACCGCCCGGGTGTAGCGATGGCCGACCCCCGCGGACCCGCCGCACCGGCCCCACCCGCACGCACATCGGCCCTAGCGCCGCTGCGCCACCGCAACTACCGCCTCCTCGCGATCGGCCAGGCGGTCTCCAACACCGGCACCTGGATGCAGAACATCGCCCAGGGCTGGCTCGTCCTGCAGCTGTCCCACGACGACGGCACACAGCTGGGCATCACCACTGCCCTGCAACTGCTGCCGATACTGCTGTTCGGCGCCTGCGGCGGATCACCCGCCGACCGCTTCCCCAAACGCCGGCTGCTGCTGCTCACCCAGACCCTCCACGGCACGCTCGCCCTGGCCGCGGCCCTGCTGACCGCCACCGGCTCCGCCACCCTGGGCGCCGTCTACGCGCTCTGCCTCGCGCTGGGCCTGACCATGGTCGTCGACAAACCCACCCTGCAAGCCTTCATCGCCGAGGCCGTCGAGCCCGACGACCTGCCGAGCGCGCTGGCGCTGAACAGCGCGGTGCTCAACCTCGCCCGAGTGGCCGGCCCCGCACTGGCCGGCCCCGTCATCGCCGCCTTCGGCGTCGCCCCGGCCTTTGCCCTCAACTCCCTCTCCTACGCCGTGGTCCTGGCCACCCTGCTGCGCATGGACACCCGCACCCTGCGCCCGGCCTCGGCTCCCACGGGCTCCGGGCGGCAGGTGCGGGCCGGGCTGCGGTACGTACGCGAGCGCCCCGAGCTGGGCCTGACACTCGTGCTGGTGGCCTTCGTCGCCGCCTTCGGGATGAACTTCCAGATCACCACCGCGCTGATGGCCACCCAGGTCTTCCACAGCCCGGACGCCGCGTTCGGCATCGGTTCCGCCGCGCTCGCCGTGGGCGCGGTGACCGGCTCGCTGCTCGCAGCTCGCGCGCGCCCCTGCGGCTGGCGGCACACGGCCGGCTACGCGCTCGCCTTCGGGACGCTGGAGGCCGCGAGCGGCCTGATGCCCGGCTTCCGCACCTTCGCCCTGACGCTGGTGCCGACCGGAGCGGCGCTGCTGCTCTTCATGACAGCCGCCAAGGCCCGGCTGCAGCTCGCCGTCGCCCCCGCGCTGCGTGGCCGGGTCATGGGCCTCTACATGCTCGCCTCACTGGGCACCACCCCGCTGGCCGCGCCCGGCATCGGCTGGCTCTGCCAGACGGCGGGCCCGCGCTACGGACTCCTGCTCGGCGGCACCGTGTCGGCGCTCTCCGCGGTCGGGGCGGGCGTACTGCTCGGCCGACGTCCCAAGACCCGGCCCACCACGACGGCAGCCCTGCCGGCGTGTGCGGCTCCGAGGAGCCGCACACCGGCAGAGCCGCCGTCGTGGCCGCGTCAGCGCCCCGGGGTCAGGTACGGGAAGCGGTGAAGTCGAGCTTGCCCTCGACCCCGGCAGTGGAGACCTTCCCCGTGATCCTGGTGACCCGGGTGCCAACAGGGCAGAGCGTCCCGGTGGTGACGCCGGTCTCCCCCGCGTAGGTCGGGAAGGTGATCTGCCCGCGCCCGAGGCTGTTGATGCGCAGGACGAAGTTCCCCACCGCCGCACGCGACTCTTCGGCCGACGCCGTCAGCTCCGTCTTCACCAGCGTGCTCCCCAGAGTCTGCGGCGCGATCGAGATGGCCCGCGTCGACCCACCCGGCAAGGTCACACTCCCCTCGAACGCCTTGTCGAGCTCGCTCTCGCCGACCCAGTCCGAGACCGCACCACCGCACGTGTTACCGGTGGCCGCACCCGCCGGCACCGCCAGCACCACCACACCCAACGCTCCGGCAAGAGCCAGAGCACACACAGAACGAGCACCAGCAGACATCCGTCGCATCGAAGATCCCATCATCAGTACACCCCCACGGCTACCTTTCGCACCCACACAAGCACCCTCCGTAGCCACGGGCCACCGGAGCCGCCCACAGCTACGCCATGTGCCGCCGGCACGCCGCCCGCAGGATCAGCAAGATCTCCATCGGCCTTCTAGTGTCCTGCGCCTGAAATTCGATGTATATGTGTAGCCTTGCCCCGTGGCGCGAATGGGACGGCCGATGGCCGAGCTGACGTTGACGGACGAGGAACGCGAGACGCTGGTCCGCTGGTCGCGGCGGGCCAAGTCCTCGCAGGCGCTGGCACAACGATGCCGGATCGTCCTTGGCTGTGCGGACGGGAAGTCCAATCAGGCCGTGGCCGCCGAGCTGGGAATCTGGCCACAGACGGTCGGCAAGTGGCGGCGGCGGTTCCTGGAGGGCCGGCTGGAGGGTCTGGCGGACGAGCAACGTCCCGGCGCCCCACGGAAGATCAGCGACGACCAAGTCGAGGACCTGGTCGTCGCCACCCTGGAACGCACACCCCGGGACGCCACCCACTGGTCACGTGCGTCGATGGCCGCCGAGAGCGGGCTGTCAAAATCCACGGTCGGTCGGGTCTGGAAGGCGTTCGGCCTCAAGCCGCACCTGGTGGACACCTTCAAACTCAGCAAGGACCCGCAGTTCATCGACAAGGTCCGCGACGTGGTCGGGCTGTACCTGGACCCGCCGGAGCGTGCCCTTGTCCTCTGCGCGGACGAAAAGAGCCAGATCCAGGCACCGGACCGCTCGGCCCCGGTCCTGCCGATGATGCCGGGCATGCCGGAACGTCGAACCCACGACTACCTCCGCAACGGCGTCACCACACTGTTCACCGCACTTGACGTGGCGACCGGCGAGGTCATCGGCTCGCTCCACGGCCGGCACCGGGCCGCGGAGTTCAAGAAGTTCCTCGCCAAGCTGGACAAGGAGGTGCCCGCCGACCTCGACGTGCACC